>CAYUMH010000093.1:0-18142 GCA_964445775.1 uncultured Terrimonas sp. | reverse complement strand
CCGTGAAGTTATTATGGGATTTTCTGAGTTACCAGCAGGTACCGAGGACACAACCCGTATTGTTCAGGGTAGGGTATACATTATAAACACGTGATATTATTTATTTAACTAGGTTTTTATGAAAAGAAATAAAATCGTAATGAAGTGTTATGCGGTACTAAAACTATTTTTTTATACCTGTTCTATTTTTTTTATAAATCTTTTAGCTGCACAAAATAATGTGATAACACCCTCCCCTGATGTGGCAAATATTGGCCAGGCCAACGCTACTCCCATGAATTTATATACAGGTAGACCGGCAATTTCTTTTCCTATATACACGATTAATGTTTCAGGTTATAATCTTCCTATTGCACTTAATTATAATGTAGGGGGAGTTAAAGTAGCGGACGTAGCATCTTCCTCTGGTTTAGGCTGGAACCTGCAAGCTGGTGGTCAGCTTGCCAGGAATATTGTCGGCATAGACGATGATAAATTAAATGGATATATCAGTTGGCTAAACTGTTCTTTCCAGGATACTTTTTTTAATAATCTTAATCCCATCACTCCTCCAATTTATATGTGGGGTTCAATGTGGGAACAGTATATGAAGGTGGCAACAGGAGAGTGTGATGGTCAGCCTGATGATTACTTCTTTTCTATTCCGGAAGGTGGTGGAAAACTATTAGTGAAAGACTGGAGTGATATAAAAACGGTGCCGGAATCTAACCAGCGTATTTACCGTTCAGGACGTAATAGTTGGGGGTTGGAGGATGGTAATGGCCGGTTATATGAATTCAACGAACCGGAAGAGGTGATCACAACGATCACGCAGGCTTCAGTCTATACCTATACACCGTTCGGTAACTCCAGTTCTGCTATCAGGAAAGATACCTCTGTGAATGCCTGGCAACTTACCCGGATCACACTGCCCAATAATGAAAAAATTGAGTTTTTCTATGACACGGTCATATTACATTATGACCTGCCACGTTCTGAAACTATGACGATGTATGAATCTGGGAGCGGCCCGTCATATTTAACGGGTTATACTCATATTTATCAAAAACAATATGCTACCACTAAAAGATTGAAAAAAATAAAGTTCAGTACAGGCGAAGTTGTATTTGAAAAAAAAACTAACCAGCGTGTAGACATGACAGGAGATTTTGCTTTGGGAAAGATTCTTATAAAAAATGAAAGAGGGGATACCATTAAACAGTTCCGTTTTGATTATGATTATATGATAATTGACTCTGTATTTGGACTTACACAAAATATTATAAAAGATTATGATAGTATAACTGGTACCAGCAGTGATAATTTTTACCCTTTTTATTTATCCAGTTCCAGCGATTATCCAAGAGCTTTTTATAAAAGGATGTTCTTAAAAAAAGTAACTGAATTGAACAAAGAGAATATACCGCTTAATGGCGGAACCGAATTTGAATATCATCGCAATATAGGCTTGCCCCTCAGGGATAATTATGTTAGTACGGATTGGTGGGGATATAATAATGGCAATACAACGCCTTATAGTGGCAACATTGATTATTATTATAAAGTGCCCTATTATGATTATACTGTACAAGGTAGCTTGAAGAAAATAAAACTACCTACTGGTGGAAGTACAGAATATAAGTATATGTCTAATTACGGAAAGATGCCGGATGCGTATGGTCAGTTTTCAGGTTATGCTATAGAAGGAACATTGGGTGGTCTGGCTGTTACGGAAATAAAAACGACCGATTCGGTGAATACTAATGGCTCATATAGCCTTTATTATTCTTATGAAGATGGAACCGCAGGTACGCTGGCTACTTATTCCTACCCGCTAAAAGCCTTTGATGTAAATTACCGTGTCGTATCTTCAAACCCTACCTTACCCTTGAATACTACGCAGGGTAGTTATGTTGGATATGGGAAAGTAACAGAGGGTGGGTCTGGTGAAAATGGTAAAAATGAATATTATTATACCAATCACTTTGATTACCCGGATCAGGTATATGGTTATAAATATTGGCCATGGGGAACCGGTTATGATCCGGAATTTTACATGCCACCCAATACGCCGGTAAACAATAACGATTGGAAAAGAGGCGTATTAAAGAGGAAAAAAACCTTTCAATACGACCCGGTTTTAGGTGATATACTAAGATCTGACGAGCTTATCTATCCGGCTTTTATTTCAAATCCAGGTTTTGTATTAAATAGTGTGCAGGCTTCGGTACTTGATATTCAGGATGAATACAATCCTACTAACTATTACGGATTTACATTCTATACACAAACTACAGGGCATGTTCGGCCAGTTAATTCCTTTTCTACTCAGTATGATGAAAAGGGTAACCGTTCTGAAAGGCAACAAAGAATATATACTGTTGACAAAACCAATTATTTACCCAGGTTTATAACAAAAGAATTTTTGAGTCATGATAGTCTTGGACTGAATACAAAATATGATCATCAGTCTACATATAATGAAATAGTTACTTATTTGAGCAGTTTTGAAGCAACCTATACTAACTTGTCTAAATTTTCTAATAGACCGGTTGAAAAAGTTAAATATTCTCCTGATTTTAACCCTGAATACCCAGGTGGTTATTTAGGTGGAGAGTATTATGACTACGACCAAAACGGTAATGTGGTAAGACTCTATACCCTTCGTATTGATTCCAGTTTTTCAGATTATATATCAAGTAATGGTATTGGCGTAAACCAGGGGTATGAGTCAGGAGATTTTATAAAGGGGTACGATCAAAGAAACAGGGATGAGAGATATGTTTTAAGCCAGCAATACAAATACTTGCCAGGGTCGCAGTTGCTATATGAAAAAGAAAATGCAAAAGGGGAAAAAGAAAATTATTTATGGGGGTATTCAACAGGAAATAATAAATTTTTAGTGGCCAAAATAGTTGGCGGTAATTATGATAGTATAACAAAATATACTAACCAGTCTTTCCTGGATAGTGCCTTATATTACAGCGATGAAGTGGTAAGGATTAAACTTGACCAATTGCGACAACAAATACCGGAAGCTGCTATTACTTCGTATACCTATTTTCCTTTAGTAGGGGTTACCAGTGAAACTGATCCAAATGGAAATATTTCTTATTACGTATACGATGAATTTAATCGATTAAGATTGATCAGGGATGTTGATAATAATATTATTAAAAAGATGGACTATAGTTTTGCCGGTGTACCATATTCAGATACTTTATATGAAAATGATGCCCTTAGCCAGGTTTTCTCGCGTTCTGATTGTGCTACCAGTTCATTAACAGGAGGTGATATTACTTATACAGTTCAAAAAGGAAGGTATGTTTCTGTAATAAGTAAAGCTGCTGCCAATGCAAGGGCTCAAAATGAGCTTACTCAATACGGACAGGTTCTTGCAAATATGAAAGGCAGTTGCGCTGTTTATTATAACGAAGCAGTCAGTAAGTTATTTTACCGGAATAACTGTTCCAGTACGGAATCGCCTTTTGGTGGTGTGACGTACCAGGTTGAAAAAAATACCCATACATCAACTATAAGCCAGGCTGATGCAAACCAGAAGGCTTATCAAACATTATTAACAGACGGGCAGACATATGCTAATAGTTCTTCAGTTACTTTTTGTGCACCTTTTTCCGGTAAATTAGTTTTTGTCAATATAAAAAAAGGAACCGGGTATTCAGATGTGACGGCAGATATTGCCATACGTTTTTATAAATCTGAGTTGGAGTTAGAGCCACTTACTTCTTTGCCTGTAGGTAGAACTATTTCCAGCTCATTAACAATAACATATACTGATGAAACATCTGTTTCTAAGCCCTTTACTGTGACAACAGATGGAAAAAATCCTGTAAAAGTTTTATCAAATGAATATATAAGCGGTTATGATCCTGTAGCCAATAAATACATAAAATCAGTTAATATGACCGGTGGCTTTGGGTTACCCTAGCCATATTATGGATGACAACAGCTTTAAGAATCTTGAACCATTCAAACTGTATTATGAAAAGCGTATTTTTTTTCCTGAGTATTTTTTTTATAGGACTGCATGGCCTTGCACAGGATCCCGGTTTGTTTCCGACACCTGCGTCTTATATGAATAACGGTAAAATAAATTTTATCCGTACCTGGAATGTCGTAAAACCATTAACTGGTACTGACTCCTTATTGATTAATAGTAATCTTAAGACTGCCCAGGTCTCAACTCAGTATTTTGACGGCTTGGGGCGCAATATTCAAACGGTCATTAAACAAGGCTCTATGATAACGGGTCAAGCCCCGGTTGATTGGGTATCTACCATGTTACATGATCTGGACCAGGGTACGGAAAGAAAGAACATCAATTTCCTGCCTTTTGCAGCCAATGCTGAAGGCGGAAATACATCGGTTAGTGATGGGCAGTTTAAGAAGAACCCGTTTCAGCAGCAACAAGCTTTTTACAATAATCCGGATCCGCATAAAAACCCTATTGCAGGGCAGGGAGAAACTTATTTTTACTCCCAGAGTATATTTGAAAACAGTTTCAGAAGAACACCTGTAGAAAGTTTTGCTCCTGGTAATAGTTGGGTAGGCACCTACCAAAACGGGACGACTTCCGAAAATGATCGCAGATCGGTTAAGGTTAAAAACTATTCTAATACCAGTAATGATGAGGTACGATATTGGTTATATACTGACAATATTGATTCTTTCGGCAGCTTTCAAACAACTAAGGAGTATGATGTAAGGTTGTTGCAAAAAGTAATAACAATCAATGAACAAGGCAACCAGGTTATTGAATTTAAAAATAACCATGGCTTAACAGTTTTAAAAAAGAACCAGCTTACTGCTGTTAAAGATACAGGTCAGGGGAGCGGTCATGCAGGTTGGTTATGTACCTATTATATATATGATTTTGCCAAAAGATTAAGAGCGGTTATACAGCCCCGGGGAGTAGAAGTTTTAGATTCAGTTAACTGGAATAACAATTTTGTGGATAGTATTATTAACGAGCAGGTATTTCAATATAAATATGATGGCCAGGATCGAACATTGATGAAAAAAGTACCCGGAGCCGGTACTGTGTACATTGTATATGACAAATTCGGCCGATTGGTAATGACCCAGGATGCTAAAAACCGGTTATCAAATAAGTGGGTAGTCACAAAATACGACAGGTTGAACCGCCCGATTGAAACGGGTTTATGGGAAAGTGCAGTATCCTTCAAAGGTCATCAGGATAGTGCCGCATTGAGTACGGTTTACCCAAATACTGCCACCAATTATGAAGAACTTTCCAGACTGTTTTATGATTCTTATGATTGGTTAACAAATTATGGTAATCCGTTTGCCATTAACCGTGTCACTGCCTATGATATATATTTTCAAAATCCAAGCACTACGATGTATCCCTATCCAGAAGAAATGATACAAAGTTTTAAGCTAAAAGGTTTCAATACCGGAGCAAGAATAAAGGTGCTCGGTACAAATCAGTACTTGTATTCTATTAGCTATTATGACAAAAAAGGACGTGTTATTCAATCCCAGGAAACCAATGTTACCGGCGGAAAAACAATCAATACGATTCAATATGGCTTCAATGGAGCTATGATTGCTTCTTATTCCTGGGCCAGTAATCTGTCGGATAATGCCACACAGCCACAGGGGCTATTAACCAGTTTTGAGTATGATGAACTGGGACGATTATTGCAGGTGAAAAAAGCGATTTATACGGATAATGGAGTAGGAAATATAGCAGAGAAGAAAGCTTTTAGCCAGGAATATGATGCTCTTGGGCAAATAAGTAAAAAAATACTGGCACCAGATTATAATAATGGAGCAGGTTTAGATAGTCTTCGATTTAACTATAATATCCGTGGCTGGTTACTGGGTATAAACAGGGATTATGCAAAAGATTTGCACCAACATAATTATTTTGGTTTTGATCTGGGGTATGATAAAGTAAATAACGGCCTGATCAATAACCAAACTTATAACCAGGCATATTATAATGGCAATGCGGCCGGTATGGTATGGAAAAGCAAAGGTGATGGTGAAAAAAGAAAGTATGATTTTGTCTATGATATAGCGAACAGGTTGCTAAAGGCGGATTTTACGCAATATAATGGAACTGTTTTTAATACTAGCGCAGGAGTTAATTTTAATATAAAAATGGGAGACGGCGAAAGCTCCAATACCGCCTATGATGCGAATGGGAATATAAAAAGAATGCAGCAATGGGGCCTGAAGTTAAATGGTTCTGAACAGATTGATGATTTGAATTATAGCTATCAGCCATTTAGTAATAAACTTTTGAAAGTGTATGATAATATTACTATTGATAATAAGTTGGGGGATTTTAAAAATGCAACTATTATCAATGCAGATGATTACAGCTACGATATCAATGGTAATATGATTGCTGATAGCAGCAAGCATATTACGGATATCAGTTATAATCATTTAAACCTTCCTAAACTCATACAGGTAAAAGATAAGGGGAGTATACAGTATATTTACGATGCTACCGGTTCCAAACTTAGGAAAGTCGTGACTGAAAACAATGCAATTGTAATGCATAATGGTAATAGTTATACAAGCAATATAATTACAATTACATCCTATATTGAAGGAAGTGTATATGAGAACAAAACCTATGGGCATGATTCATTGGCAAGTTTAAATTATGCCGATAAATTATTGTTTATTGGTATAGAAGCCGGCCGTATACGGTTTAAACAGTTGGACAGTACATTTCATTTTGATTATATGCTGACGGATCACCTGGGAAATGTGAGGATGGTGTTAACGGAGGAAGAGCAGGTTGATAACTACCCGGTAGCCAGTATGGAAACAGGAAATGCTGCTGTTGAAAATATATTTTATGTCAATATTGAGGAGACAAGAGCTGATAAGCCGGCGGGTTATCCTGCTGATACCTATACTTCACCCAATGATAAGGTTGCAAGGTTAAGGGCAGAAAGTGGAAGTCATAAAATGGGACCCAATATTACCTTAAAAGTAATGGCAGGTGATAAGGTCAATCTTCGGGCAAATAGTTGGTATAAAACCGGAGGTATTAGTCCCGATCCAGCAGTAAATCCTTTGGTAGATCTGGTAACTACTTTAGCCGGAGGGCTGACTGGCATTACTTCCAAAACCGGCGTAGTGGGCTTGTCTGAACTAAATTCCAGTGGTATATTAAATACTCAGGCCTCGGCATTTTTAGATGATAGGAACTATACAAATACAAGGCCTAAAGCCTATTTAAACTGGATATTACTGGATGAGCAGTTTAAATATATAGAATCAGGTAGCGGTGCATCACAGGTGGACGCCAATGAAATTTTTAAGACACATTTACATAATGATATCGAAATGTCTAAATCGGGTTATCTCTATGTGTTTGTTAGTAATGAAACACCTAATATTGATGTTTTTTTTGATAACTTACAGGTAACACATACAAAAGGACCTATCCTGGAAGAAACGCATTATTACCCTTTTGGTCTTGTCATGAAGGGGATAAGTAATAAAGTATTGACAGGGGTTGGGGAGAATAAGTTTTTATATAACGGTAAACAATTACAGGAAGAAGAGTTTGAAGACGCCTCTGGGTTAGATTGGTATGACTATGGTGCCCGTATGTACGATATGCAAATTGCTCGTTGGAATGTTGTTGATCCACTTTCAGAAATTATGAGACAATGGACACCATATAATTATGTTTTTAATAATCCGGTACTGAACATTGATCCAGACGGAAGAAGTCCAAATAGGTATAATGGAGACCCATATTATGATTGGAATACAGGTGTATTTCATGAAGGGAGTTGGGAAAACAATCCAAATGGAAATTTATCCTACAATTGGGATACAGGGCAATATCAAGATGAATCTGGAACTATATTTTCGTGGAATGATTTTCAAAAATTTCATCGTATCGGGGCTTATTCTGATGGTAAATGGTCCGTTTTTAATATGTTTGAGTCACTTCAAAATGATAAAAAAGGTAAGCCTAAATATTATGATAAAAAGCCTGCATTTGATCAAAATAATCCTCTGCACGAAAATTTTAATAATGCTGTTACGTTATCAGAGTGGGTAAAGTCTAATAAGGGGCTTAGTAAAAAGGAGATAATAAATCAGGTACAAAATGCCGGGTTTACTGGGTTACATTCTCAAGTGGGGGGGCCTAGAAATAGATATGTTTTTCACCCTAGATCAGGTAATGTAATTGATATGCGACATATGTTAATAGTAGGTGAGATGGGCTTTGTTGCTGGCTCATTAATTGAAATGGGGCAAAGTGCAGCTGGATTACCCAGTGGCATGAATCGACAGGACTTTTACTCTAACAGTTTGGGGTATGCTTTTTATAAATTGTATAATGATACAGGTGTTCAGATTATGCGATTTTTTGGATTCGGAAGCTTTCTAAGTACTTTAGATGGTTTTTTAAAAAAATAGAGTAACCATGAAATTTATTTTACTTACACTGCTTACATTAATATCAGTTTATTTCGTATCATGCCAAACCGATAATTATTATAATACTGAACGTATTTTAAGAACCGATAAAGATATTTACTCTATTAATGATAGTATAAGAATTAACTTGGTTATTAAACCACTAGAAAACAAAAAAGTTATTAAATTTTATGAAAATTATAAGAATTTCTCACTCTCTTTTTCAATTGTAAACGACAGCCTAAATGTTTTTAATGGTTTTTGGTCTGAAAAGAGTGGGATAAGGTTAAAAGAATCTAAAATTATAACTAAGGAGATAACTAAAACTTATCCTTTGGAAGTATTGATAAAAGGAGTTATTACGAGAGAGGCTGATTCAGTTCTTATTAAAATTCCTGAATTAAACTTGAAGGCAGTATTTCCTGTAAATTTGGTTGCTAATAATTATACTTACATTCGTATTCATGGACATAGTTTACCAATAAAACCTGAGCCAGGTGCCTCTTTAGAGGAGTATTTTAATCAAAAAGATATAAAAATTTTAGTAAGTAGTGATAGATAATAGCTGAAGAAAATATTAAAAAACTAGTACTATCCTCGCTGTGCGAAGCTTACAGCTTCGCAATACTATTCTTCACCTCTGACGATAATAAAAATGGCCGCTATACAGCGGCCATTTCTTTATTAATCATTAACGTAATTATGCATTACGGTTAATGCAATTCAAATCTTCAAAAGCTACCTCCAGGCGTTTGCTGAAGCTTTCTTCACCTTTACGTAACCATACACGGGGATCGTAGTATTTTTTGTTGGGTGAGTCTTCACCTTCAGGGTTACCCAGCTGGCCTTGTAAGTAGGCTTCGTTCTTTTGGTAATTATTCAAAATGCCTTCCCAGAAAGCCCATTGCAGGTCGGTATCAATATTCATTTTGATAGCGCCATAACCAATGGCTTCGCGGATCTGGTGCTGGGGCGAGCCGCTGCCACCGTGGAATACAAAGTAAACAGGTTTAGGGCCGGTGCCTAAGGTTTTTTCAATATGCAGCTGGCTGTTATGTAAAATTTCAGGACGCAGTTCCACATTACCCGGTTTGTATACACCGTGCACATTACCAAAAGCGGCCGCTACGGTGAATAATTTACCTACTTTACCAAGCTCGGTAAAAGCATAAGCCACATGTTCGGGCTGGGTATATAATTTGTCATTTTCCACATCGCTGTTGTCTACACCATCTTCCTCACCGCCGGTAACACCCAGCTCAATTTCAATACCCATGCCTAATGGCTGCATGCGTTTAAAAAACTCAACGGAGGTATGTATATTCTCTTCAATCGGCTCTTCGCTCAGGTCAAGCATATGCGAGCTGAACAGGGGCTGGCCTTTTTCTTTAAAAAACTGTTCGCCGGCATCAATTAAACCGCTTACCCAGGGTAACCATTTTTTAGCGGCATGGTCGGTATGTAATACTACCGGTACGCCGTAATGTTTGGCTACATTGTGTATATGCAAAGCACCGGAAATACCACCGGCTATATTACCCTGTAATTTATCGTTAGGCATGCCTTTACCAGCAATAAACTGTGCACCGCCGTTGGAAAACTGTATAATAACGGGTGAGTTTACTTTTGCTGCTGTTTCTAAAGTAGCATTAATGGTGTTGGTACCAATGGTGTTAACCGCAGGTAAGGCAAATTGATTGTCTTTAGCATCATTGTAAAGGGCTTCCAGCTCGTCGCCAAATAATACCCCGGCTCTGTACTTACTCATATTGAATATTTTGTTTTTTTAGCGGTGCTAAGTTAACATTCTATACCCGTGCAAAAAAGAAAAATTAACTGGTTATACCCCTTAAAACCACCCGGTAAGGGCTTTTTTGCAGCATTTTTTGCTGTAAACACCGGTTTATATACAAACAGTTGTATTAAAAACAATAAAAAGAGGATCATGAATCCGGAAAATACAGTTCACCTGTTTACTTTATCTGCCGGATACAGTAATTTCATGCCATGACCATCACTACCACTGCACCCGATCCCATTACAGTTTTACAGCAAACCCTCCAGGCTGTTGCCGGTGTGGATGCCGAACATTTTGCCCTGTCGCAGGATCACTGGGAACTGAAAGCCTTTAAAAAGAACGAGTATTACAATGAGTACCGCCAGGTATGTAAACACCTGGGATTTATTCTGCAGGGCGTTTTCCGGACTTATTATATTGATGATAAAACTGGGGAGGATAAAAATGTTTTCTTTTTTTCGCAGCACCAGGTGGTGGTATCGTTCCAGAGCTTTATTCACCAGGCACCCTGTAATTACTTTACACAGTCCATGACCGAATCGCAGGTGCTGTACATTCATATCAACCATTTACAGGCGCTCTATAAACAATCACACCAATGGGAAAGGCTCGGGCGTATTATAGCCGAAATGGCCTTTAGTATTTCCATGCAGCGAACCGAAGGTTTCCTGTTCCGCTCACCGGAAGAGAGGTATTTACAACTGGTGAACGATCATCCCGATATTTTTAATAATGTACCCTTATACCATATTTCCTCCTACCTGGGTATACAGGGACCCTCCTTAAGCCGGATCCGGAAAAGAATTTCCGGGCGCTGAATTGATTTTAACCCAGGTTAAAGTTTTTGCGGTTTTTGAAATAGAGCTTTGTGTTATCAAATCGGAACATAAAACTTTAAAAACCTCAAAAACTAATAATCATGCAAACAATTCAATCCAAAACAATCGTATTTGTAACCGGCGCTTTTGTAACTAATTTAGGCTGGCGCAACTGGCAAAACTATTTCGAATCAAAAGGCTATACCACTTATGCACCGGCCTGGCCGCATAAAGAAGGCACTGCGGCTGAAGTGCGTAACCGCAAGCCCAACGATACAGCCCTGGCCCGTGTTACCATTAAAGACGTTATAGCCACTTACGAGAACCTGATCAAATCCTTACCCGAAAAACCTATTATTATCGGTCACTCATTCGGTGGCCTGGTTACCCAGATATTACTGAACCGCGGACTGGCCGCAGCCGCCGTTGTGGTGCACTCCGTACCGCCCTTTGGTGTAATACCTTACGAGTTCAGTTTTTTAAAAGCAGGCTGGCGCTCTTTGGGACTGTTCACTCCTTTGGATAAAACCTACCTGATGTCCTTTAAAACCTGGCAATATGCATTTGTAAATGGTATGTCGCTGGAAGCACAGCAGGCCGCTTATCATGAGAACACCATACCCGAATCAAAAAGAGCGGCAAGAGGCGGACTGACCCTGGCGGCAAAAGTAGATTTTAAAAAACCACATGCGCCCCTGTTGTTTTTAGCGGGTGGCCAGGATAATATTATACCGGCCAGTTTAAACAAACGGAACTTTAAACGTTACAGCGATAAAAATTCCATTACCCAGTTCAAACAATTTGATAACCATAATCACTTTGTAGTAGGCTTGCCCGACTGGCAGGATACCACCACTTATATCTACAATTGGATCCAAGGGTTGTAAAAGTCCACAGAACCTATAAGGTTTAAAAAAACAAAGCCGTTGAAATTTTTCAACGGCTTTGTTTTTTATACAATATTAAATCGTCAATATTAATTAACTCTCCCAGGCCAGCGCACTGGCGCCTAAAATAGCGGCATCCGCTTCTTTCAGTTCGCTGAACACCAGGGCCACTTTATCGCGGAAAATGGGCAATAAATTCTTCTCCATGTATTCGCGGGTAGGGTTTAAAATATAATCACCCGCTTTAATTACACCACCAAATAGTACAATGGCTTCCGGCGAGGAGAACATGATAAAATTTGCCAGGGCCTCACCCAGTATCTGGCCGGTAAAACGGAAGGTTTCTTTGGCTGCTTCATCGCCTTTTTCGGCACACTCGTACACCACTTTGGAGTTGATCTCTTCTTCCTTATAATTATTCAGTAAAGAGTCTTTGTATTTCTGGCGCATTTCTTTGGCCGTAAGGGTTATGCCGGTAGCGGAACAATAGGCTTCCAGCGAACCTTCGGCGCCGGTTGACCAGTGTAACCTGCCACCCGGGCGGATGATGGTATGGCCTAATTCGCCGGCAAAACCATCGTGGCCATATATTAAATGACCATTGGCCACAATACCGCTGCCTACGCCGGTTCCTAAAGTGATCATGATAAAATCTTTCATGCCACGGGCAGCGCCATACATCATTTCACCAACTGCCGCCGCGTTGGCATCGTTGGTAAGGGTACAATCCACACCAAATTTTTCACCAATTAACTGCGCCAGGGGAATAATACCTTTCCAGGGCAGGTTAGGGGCGTATTCAATAGTACCGGTATAATAATTACCATTGGGAGCGCCCACACCAATACCCCTGATCTTGGCATTAAACTCACCAAGTATAGGCATTAAAGCGGCGTGCAGGTCATTGATGAACTCATGTACATCGGGGCTGCGGTCGGTTGGAATATCGCCCTGCGCCAGTATCTCACCACGGTGGTTCACTAACCCGTACTTGGTATTGGTGCCGCCGATATCAATGCCTATGGCCAGCTCGTTCGATAGATCTAAAAGTGACATATTCTCTGTTAATAATGTAAAATAAAAATTAGTGACCGCCAGCTACCTGCTGGTCAAAGTCAATACCTTGTTTTTTCAAGGCGTTTTTACTGCTGATGGTATGCCATACCAGGTAGGCAAAACAAACAAGCGGCACAATATAAGACAAATGTGTCCAAGGACCGGTAGTTACACCGTTAACTTCTGTACCCAGGTCAAGGTCAATTAATGCACCCTGGGCCGGCGGAATAATGGCGCCACCTAATATCATCATAATTAAAAAAGCCGAACCCTGGCTGGCGTACTTGCCAATACCAGCAATAGCCAATGTAAAAATACCGGGCCACATTACCGAGCAGCATAAACCACAGGCAATAAGACAATAGTTAGCTAACATACCGGTACTGAATAAGGATACCACCACAAAACCTATGGCTAATACCGATACGGTCAGTAATAATTTTACCGGTTTTTCCTGTGCATATAAATTAGCGCCTACCAGGAATAACAGGAAGATAGGGTAGTATTTAAAATCTTCGATCGGGTTACCTTTTAAATAGTTGGCCAGGCAAATGATGCCAAAGGCAACAAAAGGTACAATGATCACCATCAGTCTTTTGGTAGACTTACTCAGGTTAAACACACTTACCGCCCCGGTCCAGCGACCGATCATCATACTACCCCAGTACAGGGCAATTAAATGTGAGTTATGCTCCTCATTAAAACCACCGAACTCGGGTCTTAATAACAGGGCGCCAAAGTTATTATCAATGGTAACCTCTACACCTACATATACAAAAATGGCTATCATACCCAATACTAACTGCGGGTACTGCATAGCGCCCCAGCCGGTTTTATCTTTTTTAGCCATGAACATGCTGGCAAATAATAAACCAAGGATGATGATGAGCGAAGCATAAATGATAACCGATTTAGGAATGCCTGTGCTGGTTTTAATGGCATCGGCAAACAGGATTGGTAAGAAAACCAGGCCGATGATCAGTAATACCACTAATGCTTTAGGGCTTCTTTCCAGCTTTTCATCGCTGGTTACTTTGGGTAATTTGGATACCGAGAAAATAATGGCTGCCAGTGTGAACAGGCCCGCTAAAATAAAGTATACGGTTTCAATATTTCCCAGCGTGGCTTCTTTAGCAGCACTTACACTACCAAAAAGCATAAAGCTTACCGCCAGGGGACCCAGTAAGGTGCCGAATGAGTTAACGCCACCCGCCATATTTAAGCGGTGCGAACCGGTTTCGGGTGAACCCAGGGCAATGGCAAATGGATTGGCCGCTGTTTGTTGCAACGAAAAGCCCAGGGCAATAATAAAGAACGCTACGAGAATTAAACCAAATGAGGGATTGGCCGAAGTACTGATAAGTGCTAATGATACCGCACCTACAACAGATATCAGTAATCCGTAGATGATACCTTTTTTATACCCGATCTTGTTCAGGATATCTACATTACTTAAATAAGAGAACAGGTACAATAACAAAGAGCCATAAAAATAAGCGCCGTAAAATGCCGAACCGATCAGCTGTGACTGCAACTGATCCAGATCGAAATATTTTTTACAAAAAGGAATGAAAATACTGTTACTGGCTGCAACGAAACCCCAGAAGAAAAATACAATAATGAGGGTGCCGAACTGCGACCATTTGGTTTGTTGACTCATAGCAAGTATCTATTTTAAAGATTAAGACCCCAAAATAATCAGAAATACGCTATCCAAAAATTTTAATTCTTAGTTAGCTCATAAAAAAGTGGTATTTTGAAAATTAAAACCACCATATTTATAATCTGTTTAAGGTTAAACGTTTGTGTAAAATTTTCGGGGGGATCACAGGGGGGCCTTTTTCAACACTTAACCTGCTTTTTTTGTTTTAATAAGTAAGGTGCCTGAAACTGTATGAAAGGTTGATAAAGATGAATACAAAGAGCCGTTTACCGGTGAAGGTTTTTTGTATAGCCGGGCCGGGCAATACAGCTGAAGGGCTGCCGGATTGCAGCGGATACCCCGCTGAAGGTTTGGCAGCAAAGGGCTGTGGCGGAGTAGCAGCGGAAAGCCGGTGTATAGCCGATAGCAAGGTGAAGCTGACAGCCCCATACCAGGTAATGAAAAGAAATTAAAATACTTGTATAATACTATAACTTATGGAAATATTACATGTTGCCGCTGAATGTTACCCGATGGCCAAAGCCGGCGGATTGGGTGATGTGGTAGGCGCTTTACCCAAATACCAGAACGAGTTAGGGCATGTGGCCAAAGTGGTGATGCCCATGTACCGCACCAAATTTTTATACGCCAACCAGTGGGAGCTGGTGCATGAGGGCGGGCAACAACTGGGATCGCACTGGTTTCATTACAGCGTGATAAGAGAGAAAACAAATAAACTGGGTTTTGACCTGTACCTGGTAGATATTAACGGTTTGCTGGACAGGGAAAAGATCTACGGATACGATGATGATACCGAGCGTTTCCTGGCTTTCCAGATAGCGGTATGTGACTGGGTGAACCGCTGGCAGCATGCACCCGATGTGATGCACTGTCACGATCACCATACCGGCCTGATACCTTTTATGTGTAAATACAGTTATGCCTTTCGCAATAAACTAACACGGGTAAAAACGGTATTCACCGTGCATAACGGGCAGTACCAGGGCTGGATACCCTGGGATAAATATTATTATATACCGGCTTATGACAGCTGGAACTGGGGTTTGCTGGATTGGGATAATACCATTAACCCGATGGCTGCAGCCGTAAAATGTTCCGATAAGGTTACCACGGTGAGTCATAGTTATATGGACGAGCTGAAGGTATCGGCCAATGGCCTGCAAAACCTGTTTGAGTATGAGAAGGGTAAAAGCCTGGGCATATTAAATGGTATTGATACGGAGGTATGGGATCCGCAGACCGATAGTTTTTTGGCAAAGAATTACAGCCAGGAGCTGGTACACAAAGGCAAACAAAAAAACAAACTGGAAATATGTAACCAGTTTGGCCTGGACCCTGATAAACCGCTGATCACCTTTATTGGCAGGTTAGTGGGGGAGAAAGCTGCAGACCTGTTGCCGGAAGCCATCAGCCAATCTATTTACCAGCACCATGGCAAAGCTAATTTCCTGGTACTGGGTTCGGGTGAAACGCAGCTGGAAGAACAACTGGACCAAATGAAGAACCAGTTTAAAGGATACTTTAACTCTTACATAGGTTACAGCGAACCCCTGAGCCACCTGATATATGCCGGCGCCGATTTTTTACTGATGCCCAGCCGGGTAGAGCCCTGTGGCCTGAACCAGATGTATGCTTTACGTTATGGCACTGTGCCCATGGTACGCAGTGTAGGCGGCTTAAAAGATACGATTAAGGATTTTGGTGACTGGCAGGGTTATGGTATCAGGATGGATCAGTCCAGTGTAGGGGATATTATTTATTCCGTAGGCCGGGCCATTGACCTGTACACCAATAAACCTGATTTATATGAGTGGATGCGGGGGTATATGATGACCATTGATCATTCGTGGGATGCCTCGGCACAACAGTATATTGACGTGTACCAGTCCATTCACAAATAAAGCGGGTGACAAATATTAAAATAATCAGGAGCATGATTGTTTAATTAATAATGTTACTTATCTTTTGCACCACTAACTTATAATTATACATTGCTATGTCTATTTCAAAAGAAATACTAACGGTGATACTGGGCGGAGGAGCCGGATCGAGGTTATACCCTTTAACAGCCAGCAGGTCAAAACCGGCGGTACCCATTGCGGGTAAATACCGGCTGGTGGATATTCCTATTTCCAACTGTATCAACTCGGGTATCAACCGTATGTTTGTGTTAACGCAGTTCAACTCCGCGTCCTTAAACAGGCATATTAAAAATACTTATCACTTCAGTGCTTTCAGTGCGGCCTTTGTAGATATACTGGCTGCCGAGCAAACGCCGGATAACCCGACCTGGTACCAGGGTACGGCCGATGCGGTGCGCCAAAGTCTGCGTCACCTGTCGCCCTTTAACAGTGAGTATGTACTGATACTATCGGGTGACCAGTTATACCAGATGGACTTTCATAAAATGCTGGAGAACCATAAAAAACTGGGTGCCGATATTTCCATTGCCACCATACCGGTTGGCAGCAGGGAAGCGCCTGAGTTCGGCATTTTAAAATCGAACGAGGAAGGGTATATTACTTCCTTTATTGAAAAACCCAAAGCCGAGTTATTACCCGAATGGGTTAGCGATACCGGCGATGCCATGCAGGCGCAGGGACGTAATTACCTGGCATCGATGGGTATTTATATCTTTAACCGTAAATTATTGTTTGACCTGTTGCAGGATGATTTTGCCGATGCTACCGACTTTGGTAAAGAGATCATACCGCAGTCCATAGAAAACAAAAAAGTGGTGAGCTACCAGTACGATGGTTACTGGACGGATATCGGAAATATCTATTCTTTCTTTGAAGCCAACCTGGGCCTGACTGCCGACCTGCCCGATTTTAATTTGTTTGATAATACCAATACCATCTATACCCGTGCACGTATGCTGCCGCCGGCTAAAATAAGCGGCACCACACTGGAAAAAACGGTGATAGCCGAAGGTACCATCATCAATGCCTCGCGTATTGAAAACAGTGTGATCGGCATCCGTTCCCGCATTGGCCACGGCACTACAGTAAACAGCAGTTATATTATGGGTTGCGATTATTACGAAACCCTTGAAGATATACAGAGCGACCTGGTCACCGGCAAGCCTGCCCTGGGTATTGGCAACCGTTGTTATATTAAAAATGCCATTATTGATAAAAACTGCCGCATTGGCGATGATGTGCGTATCAATGGCGGCGCACACCTGGAGCCTGTTGATCACAGCCTGTATACCGTTAAAGATGGTATTGTGGTGATTAAAAAAGGAGCAGTGATACCCAACGGCTTCGTGATTTAGTACTAAAGATTTTTATAAGATAAACAAACCCTTCTGTTTTAGAAGGGTTTGTTGTTTTATGGTACCGGCTGCAGTACCCTGATGGAGCCGCCGTTGCGACGCTCCGTTCAACTGCAGTAATGCTATGTAACTTTTAATAAAACCACCGGTAAGGTTCGACCCCTCCGGGGTCGCGGTTACCTGGAGGATGCGACTCTTATAAATGTTTGATGCCGC
>CAYUMH010000092.1:0-18194 GCA_964445775.1 uncultured Terrimonas sp. | reverse complement strand
GGAAGGCAGCAAGGATATGTGGTTGAGCGGTGCGATGTGAGTAGCCTGCCTTTTTTATTTTCTTATTGATGAGGTAATATTTATTAATTTAGTAATCGCAACCTAACCATTGTTATTACTAATGAACGCCGATACCTTACAACAACGACTAAAGCATTTTGCTTACCGGATTGTCACCCTAAGCACCGCACTACCTAAGAAAAAAACATCCCAGATTATTGAAGACCAGCTATTACGCTCCAGTTTTTCTGCCGCTGCCAATTATCGTGCTGCCTGTAAAGCACAATCATATAAAGCTTTTGTAGCCAAACTCAGTATTGCTTTTGAAGAAATTGATGAATCCCTGTTTTGGCTCGAAACAATTAAAGACCTTAAATTGATACCGGAAGAAAAATTAGAATTAATTGTGAAAGAAGCGGACGAATTAACCAGAATTTTAGCATCTTCACGTAAAACTTCACAATCCCAAAAATCTTAAATATTATATATTACCTATTAAATAAACATAGTTATGAAATTTTTTATTGATACCGCAAATCTTGCGCAAATTAAAGAAGCTAACGATTTAGGCATATTAGATGGCGTAACCACCAATCCATCCTTAATGGCTAAGGAAGGTATTTCAGGACAGGAAGCTATTATCAATCACTATAAAGCTATTTGTGATATTGTGGATGGCGATATCAGTGCAGAAGTATTGAGCACCGATTTTGATGGTATTATTGAAGAAGGTAAAAAACTGGCAGCTATTCACCCGAATATCATTGTAAAAGTACCAATGATCAAAGACGGTATCAAAGCCATCAAATGGTTTACCGATAACGGTATCAGCACCAACTGTACCTTAGTATTCTCTGCAGGCCAGGCTATTTTATGTGCCAAAGCCGGTGCTAAATATGTATCGCCCTTTATTGGTCGTGTAGATGACAGCGGCTGGGATGGTATTCAGCTGGTAGAGCAGATCGCGAATATTTATGCTATCCAGGGTTTTAAAACCCAGGTACTGGCAGCTTCTATCCGTAATGCCAACCATATCATCCGTTGTGCCGAAGTAGGCGCCGATGTTTGTACCTGTCCTCTGGATTCTATCTTAGCTTTATTAAAACACCCGCTTACCGATATCGGCTTAGCCAAGTTTTTAGAAGATGCAAAAAAACTGTAAGCTTACTGCTGCAGCAAAATATAAAAAACGGCACCAGTGGTGCCGTTTCTCTTTATACATCAGGTGTATCTTTTATTATCTGCCGGCTACAGAGTTTACGGTAGCATAACCAATCAACTCATCGGACCGGGCTCCAAAAGGACGGAAGTATACCAGCACCATATAAGTATTCTCGGCCGCCCAAAAATTACCTTCCAGGTTTTCAGGGTTAGCAGCTGCTTTCCCCGGGGTTGCTGCCTGGGTTACATACGAATAGTTATAATACCCTTGTTTCAGGAATAAGGTTTTCTCATACACACCATCCGCTTCGTTAAAAATCATCTTGTTATTATCATTGGTCTGGTACTGTGTCAACTCCCCAAAAATATACACATCCTTACCCGGTATGGCCAGCCTGTTGGAAGGTACATAAGTAAAATGTACATAGGCATAATCGCTTTGCCAGAAAGGGTTATTGCCATCTTCGTTCTCCAGCGTATATAAACCATTTATATCGTTAAACGAAAAATAAACCTGTTTGCTCTGGTCGGCATCGGGTTTTAAATACACCTGTATCTGTCCGTCCACCTTATCATCAATCTTCAGCATCCTGTCGGTCAGTAAACGAAAAGTGTTCAGGTAAGCCCAGCGAAACTCCCTGCCCGCAGGAAAGGTTAAGCCGTCATCGCTGTACTCAAAATAATTTCCCCTGAAAATAGTAGGCCTGGTTTGTAATACCGACTGGTTCCAGTTAAAATTCTGTACCACGGTCAGCTTTATATCCTGTGGCGATAATATATTCACTTTATTATTGGCCGTATTAATGGTAGCCTGTACCCGCTGGTGTGTTTGAAACAGCTGTCCGTTCAATGGCTGTTTTACCTGCGCCGCCAGTTGCACTTTGATATCAATGACTAAAAAACGTTTGGTAAACGCCAGTTTGGATGTATCGTTGTTTAAAAAAACTTTTAAAATATAATTACCCGAGCGGGTTGGTATCGAACCACGTTCCGGGAACGAAGCTGTATAATGTGTATACTTGGTTTCTGAAATAGATGAAATACGGTAAGTGCTGATACGGGTGGTCTGGAAACCCTGTATATAATCAAACGGCACTACATTGGCAACGGTCCAGTCGGCATCACATAACACAAAACTGTAAAAGTAATTTTTTACATCCCCGTCCATATCATCAAAATGCAATTCCAGTTTATCGGTGCCTTTTAAGGTAAGTATGGGGTAAGCCACCTGGTTATTGGCTTTGTATAACTTCACGGACCGGATATTATTATGAAAGATCTTATCCGCTGTTTGTGCCTGTACCACATTCACCGCAAACAATAAAACAAGTAACAACAATTTATTCATGCCGGTATTTTAAAGAAAAAATATTCTGTTAAACGCTATAAAAATAAGTATGTTTTTGTTAACGTGCCTTTTAGGTGGATATTTACAATTATAACACCCTTATAACCCGAAAGCGCTTAATTTTGAAGCCAAGACAAATTTTATCAATTGAAGGTTGCAGGTTTCATAGCACACAGAATAGCTTTTAATCAACAACGGTCTATTTCCCGTTTTATTATCCGCCTGTCCATTATAGCAACGGTAATAAGTGTAGCGGTAATGATCGTTACCCTCGCCTTCGCCAATGGTTTTCAGCGTACAATAAGCGAAAAAGTGTTCAGCTTCTGGGGCCATATCCGCATACAGGAAAAACAACCTTATAAAGCCCTGATAGCAGAAGAGATCCCGATTGAGGCTTACCCTGCATTGGTACAACAGATCAAACAAAACCCCGCAGTAAAAACAGTAGCTCCCTTTGCCACCAAATATGCTATCCTTAAATCAGGGGAAGATATTGAAGGTGTACTCTTAAAAGGCATTGATAAGGATTACGATTTTAAAAACCTGGAGGGCTTTATGCAATCCGGTCGCAGTGTACAGTTCAACGACAGTACCTATAGCCGCGAGATCATGATATCGGCCTATACTGCCGAACAGCTGCATTTAAAAGTAAATGATGGCTTGCTCATCTACTTCATCAAACCCGACGGTAATATTCGTCCCGACAAATTAACCATCACCGGTATTTATAAAACCGGTATCGAAGATTATGATAAAACATTTGCGATCGGTGATCTAAAACTCATTCAACGTTTAAACGAATGGGACCCGGCACAGATCGGCGGTTATGAGATCTTCACTGATAATTACAAAAAGGCCGAAGAAGTGGCCGATGAAATTTATATGATCGGCGATTTCCCCGCCACCTGGGAATCGGAAAGTACCAAAACCGTTTCACCCAATATATTTGACTGGCTCAATATGCAGGATACAACCCGCAATGTACTCATCGGCTTCATGGTGGTGGTAGCGATCATTAACCTGATCACCTGTCTCATTATCCTGGTATTGGAAAGGGTGCGTATGATAGGCGTATTAAAAGCATTGGGCGCTACGGACTGGACCATCCAGAAGATCTTCTTACGTCATTCTTTATTAATAACATTTGTGGGTGTTGCTGCAGGTGCTGTGCTGGGTTTAGGCATCCTGTACTTACAAATCTATACCGGCTTTATTACCCTGCCCGAAGATGCCTATTATATGGACAAAGCCGCTGTACATATAATCTGGTGGCAGGTAGCAGCAATTTGTATAGCTACGCTGCTGGTATGTATGCTCATCCTCATGATCCCTTCCCTTATTGTACGCAAGGTTCAGCCGGTGCGGGCTATACAGTTCAGGTAGTTAACAGTTAATGGTTCATGGTTAATAGTTCATCGTTCTGGCTTCCCCCTTACCCCCTCACATTCGATAAAATAATACCCGTAGCCACCGCGGCATTCAGCGACTCAGCCATACCGATACGGGGAATGGTCATACGAATATTCACCAACTCCATCACTTCAGGGCTGATCCCTTTTGACTCATTGCCTATCACCAGGAAGCCGGTGGCCAGCTTGCCCAGGTTTTGCACAGGTACCCCATCCAGGGCTGCAGCATAAATATGGGTATCCTTGTTGGCTGTTAAAAAACCGGGGAGATCCGTATAATAAAAACCTACCCTGGCAATGCTGCCCATGGTCGATTGTACCACTTTCGGATTATACCTGTCGGCACATTCCTGGCTGCAAACCAATTGGCCTATGCCAAACCAGTCGGCAATACGGATAATGGTACCCAGGTTGCCAGGATCCTGTATGGTATCCAGTACCAATGTCAGCTGCGAAACATCAATACGGGCCAGTAAAGGTTGTTGCTGCACAACGGCCACCACTTTATTAGGAGTGGTCAATTGTGATATTTTTGCTAAAGAAATATCGTCAACAGGGGTTATTTCCACCGATCCCTGCACCTGCTGTAGCAGTTGTTCATTCGCTGTAATCCAGTCCTGCAGGGCATATAAGCCGGTTACCGTTAATAATTTATCCTGTAATATCTCCGCTACCATTTTAGGCCCTTCCACCACAAAAACACCTGCTTCATCCCTGAATTTTTTATGGCCTAAACTTTGAATATATTTGAGCTTTGATTTAGAGATCATTATTTTAAAATTAATCTTATTAACGAACAGGACAAAATTATGCGCTTTCGGCTTTTCCTGAGTATACTGGGGGGCATTATTGCCATATTTATGCTTGATTCGTGTAACGTACTGGAACCTTATGTTAAACACTATCCGCCCAACAAACCCTTTGTTTACAAAACGGATGTGCGGGTAAATGGTAATACCTCGAAAGATAGTTTACAAAATATTACAGCCGAACTGGAAAACCAGCTGGACGATAGCTTACAGGTAAGAACCAGCCGCAAATCACTGGACGAAGTCATTAATTATCCTTTTGGCGCTTTAATCAAGCACCCTTCTTCATTCGACAGCAGCAGTATCAGTAAGTCCATACAGTTTATGAAGTACTACCTGAACTCACTGGGTTACTTTACCGATACTATTTCCTTTATCACCACCGTGGATACCGCTAAAAACGATCAGTTCCGTACCCATATAGCTTTTGATGTGAAACTGGGTAAACAGGTAAAACTTGATTCGGTGGGTTACCTGTTAAAGGATAGTACACTGCAAAAAATAACCGACCAGCATAAAAAAGATGCACTGATAAAAAGAGGATTACCTTTTGCCCAGGGCATTATTTCCGCCGAACTGGATCGGCTGGTAACCCTGTACCGCAACAATGGCTATCTGAGGTTTAACCGCGACGACCTCTTTGGCCTTTGGGATACGTTAGATGTGTCTTTACTACAGCCCAACCTCGATCCCTTTGAACAATTCCAGGCCCTTGAAAAACTGAAAGCAAGAAGGGAAAAACCTACCGCCAACCTGGAAATACGACGTCACCCTTTAGCCGATAGTAGCAAACACTGGCAATACACCATACGCAATATCACTTTATATCCCAACCATTCGTTGGACACAGTAGGTAAAACACCGCATGTGCGTTTTGTAAAAGGGGTAAAAGTGATACAATACGATTATAAATTCAAGCCGAAAATTTTTCCTGGTTATGTGTACCTGAAAAGCGATAGTTTATTCCGGCAACGTAACTACGACCGTACCATCAACCGTTTTAACGGTTTGGATACCTGGGGTGCGGTAAATATTGAACCCGTTTATACCAGGGGATCGGATACAATAGATTTTATTATAAGGCTTACACCCAAAAAGAAATACACTTTTAATACCAACTTTGAAAGCAGTGTTAACCAAAGTACTATTTTAGGCAGCTTGTTTGGCGTGGGTATTACGGCCGGTGTGCAAAACCGTAATTTTTTAAAAGGTGCCAATATAACCAATACTAACCTGCGTTATGGTGTGGAACTGGGTAATTTAAATGAACAGCAATTTATTCAAACCCAGCAGGTGAGCCTTTCACACCAGATATATTTCTCCCGTTTCTTAGCGCCGAATATCGGTTTTATCAAAGGAATAAAAGATCGGTTTAAAGGAAATATAAGGAGTGTGTTCAGCAGCAGCATTGGTAATACCGAGCGTTATAACTTATTTAACCTGGTATCCGTAAACGGTTCGTGGGGTTACGAGTTTCAGCGCCGTTACCAGCGCAATAACTGGTTATTAAATATTAAACTGCCAAATATTGAATACTCCAACTTAACAAAGCTTAATGGTTTAAATGATCTTATTGTACAAAACCCCAGCCTGGCCAATGTATTTTCAGATGGTTTCATCTCCTCGGTTGTAGCCAATTTTACTTTATCGGGTAGCGACAATACCAAAATGAACCGTTTGTTTAAGGTGAATATTGAACAGGCCGGTCTTTTAACCGGGTTAATAAAAAACAAATTCCTGGACTCAAATTTATACCGGTATATTAAAGTGGACCTTGAACTGGCACGACTGTTTACATTTGGAAAAACATCATTGGTATTACGCGGCTTTGCCGGTGTAGGTTACGAGTTTGATTTTACGGCCGACGAAACCAAAAAGTATAATCTCCCCTTCTTTAAACAATATGTGGCGGGCGGCCCCAGCAGCATGCGTGCCTGGCAGTTACGCCGTTTAGGACCGGGATCAACCGTAAAAAGCTTTACAGGTGTAGGCAGTACCCCCGACCGCTTTGGCGATGTACAGATAGAAGCAAATGTAGAGTACCGCTTTCCGGTAGCAAAGCCTTTTGGTATACCGTTGAACGGCGCCTTATTTACGGATATAGGTAATGTGTGGTATTTAAAGAATGCCCCTAACCGCCCGGCAGAAGAAGTGTTTAATTTTTCCAGGCTGCCGCAGGACATTGCCATTGGCGCAGGCGCTGGTTTGAGGATAGACTTTAGCTTTTTCGTGATCCGTTTTGATTATGCCTATAAAATAAAAGACCCAAGTCCTTCTGTAGAATTCAGCAGCTATAAGAATAAATTCTTCGCTTATCCTTTCTTTAAAGGCGACCAGTTCCAGTTAGGCGTAAATTATCCTTTTATATTTTAGCCATCTCTTCTACTGTTGCATTGAACTGCTCAATAGTGCTGGCATCTTTCAGTTCAAACTCACCTATGCGGGTTCTGCATAAGCTGCTTAAATAAGCGCCGCAGCCCAATAACTGTCCTATATCATTGGCCAGGCTGCGTATATAGGTACCGGTAGAACATACTACCCGGAAATGTATAACAGGCAGTTCAAGCTTTACAATCTCAAATGCATGAATGGTTATTTTACGGGGGTCCAGTTTTACTTCCTTACCCTGCCTGGCCAGTTCGTATACCCGTACCCCATCTTTTTTAATAGCTGAGTGTGCCGGAGGTACCTGCATGATCTCACCGGTTAGTTGCCCGGCCGCTTTTTCAATAGCGGTTATATCAATACCATCGATAGAACGATGATTTTCCGGCTCGCTCTCCAGGTCATAAGTAGGGGTAGTGGCACCCAGTACAAAAGTACCGGTATACTCCTTCTCCTTTGCCATATATTCATTAATACGTTTGGTAAACTTCCCGGTGCATATAATTAAAAGCCCGGTAGCCAATGGGTCCAGGGTACCGGCATGGCCTACTTTTTTTATCCGTATAAGGTTACGTATTTTTCTTACGGCATCAAAGGATGTCCAGTACAGCGGTTTATCAATCAATAATACTTTCCCCTCGGTAAACGCTTGTTGAAGCGGTGTTAACGGTTTCACTGTCATAAGCGGCAAAACTACTGATATAATTGATACAGCAGGTATCGGTTAATCCAGTTTAGCCTTCTTCACCGGTTTAACACCTTTTGCCGCTTCCGTGCCGTTGGACGGTTGTTCGGCCGCTGCATTCTTTTTATCGCGCTGCTCTTTTGCCTGAAGGCGGCCATCTACTTTTTGGCCCAGTTTAAGCCGGTGTTTTTCCTCTTCTTCTTTAGAGAGTGAACCGCCATTCTCTTCCCGTATTTTTTGCAGTTCCTTTTCTATGACATTGTCCCTTTTATTATCAGCTTCCGTTTTAAAACTCATGCCCAGGTTATACATTACAAAACTCCAGGTATCAGCCGCCTCAGCAATTTGTTTATCGGTAGGTTTACCGGCACCGTGTCCCGCATTGGTCTCTATACGTATCAACACCGGGTTTGTTCCAATATGATATTCCTGTAAACGTGCCGCGAATTTAAATGAATGCGCAGGTACTACCCTGTCATCATGATCGGCCGTAGTAATAAGTGTAGCCGGGTAAGTAGTTCCTTTCTTTAAATTATGATAGGGAGAATACTTGTATAAAAACGGGAAATGCCTGGCCGTATCAGAACTGCCATACTCCACTACCCAGCCCCAGCCTACAGTAAACTTATGGTAACGTAACATATCCAGCACACCTACCGCCGGTAAGGCAACGGTAAACAGGTCGGGCCTTTGTACCATGGCAGCACCCACCAGCAACCCGCCGTTACTGCCGCCACGGATAGCGATCTTGCCCTGTGAGGTATAATTTAACTTGATCAATTGTTCAGCTGCTGCAATAAAATCATCAAATACATTCTGTTTCTTTTCCAGCATACCGGCTTTATGCCAGGCTTCCCCATATTCACTGCCCCCTCTTAAATTTACCACAGCATATATGCCGCCCTGCTCCATAAAGAAAGCGTTGCTCACACTAAAGCCGGGTGTAACAGGCACATTAAACCCACCATAACCATATAACAATACCGGGTTGCTGCCATCTTTCACCAGGCCTTTTTTGTAGGACAGGAATACCGGTACTTTAGTACCATCCTTACTTGTAATAAATACCTGCTCGGTTGTAAACTGGTTTTCATCCAGTTTTACCTCGGTACGCCTGAACAACGTAGATACACCCGATGCAATATTATAACGGTATATAGTTGGCGGTGTTGCAAAAGAAGAATAGGTATAAAATAACTCGGCATCTTCCTTTTCGCCGCTAAAACCACCTGCACTGCCTACACCGGGTAATTTTATTTCCCGTACCAGTTTTCCATCGTAGGTATATTGGTATATTTTTGAAGCCGCATCTTTTAAATAGGACAGGAACAGATATTTACCCGCAGTACTAACACCCTGTAATGCTTCTTTTGTTTCTGGGATAACCGTTTTCCAGTTTCTTTTGGCCGGGTTGTTCGGATCAATTAAAACAATTTTGTAGTTAGGGGCACCGTCATTGGTACGTACTAAAATTTTATCGCCGTCATTATCTATTACATCGGGCTCGGTTTTAAAACCCGGTATCAGTAATTTAAAATTTTTCTGTGCAGGTTGTTTCAAATCCCTGAACCATATTTCCGTACCACTGGTACCTTCACTGATGGTAAGGAATAAAAACCTTTTATCTTCGGATAAACCTACGCCATGATAACGCAGGGGATGTTTCGTATCCTCATAGATCAGCTGATCCTCCGCCTGTGGAGTGCCCAGTTTATGGTAAAACACTTTATGGTATTCGTTCTTGCCGCTTAACCTGGCTGCCGAGTCTGGTTTACTATAGGCGCTGTAATAAAAACCGTCATCGCCATTCCAACTGGCCCCGCTGAATTTTGACCATTCAATTTTATCACCCAGTATTTTTTTAGTAGCCGTTTCCATTACATAGATCTCCTGCCAGTCGCTACCAGCTACTGCCACCGAATAAGCCATATACTTACCGCTTTTGGTAAAATATACCCCGCCCAATGCCACAATACCTTCAGTACTTAAAGTATTGGGATTTAAAAACTCCTCGGGCATACCTTCCAGACCGATCTGCCGGTACATCACTGACTGGTTTTGTAAACCATCATTTTTAAAGAAATAATAGTAGTCTCCTTTTTTAAAGGGCGAGCCGTATTTGGGATAGTTCCACAGCTCCTCCAGGCGGCTATATACCTGTTTACGGAAAGGTATGGTAGCCAGGTAATCCTGTGTTACGGTATTCTGTTGGGTTACCCAGCTTTTGGTGGCGGCGCTGTTATCATCTTCCAGCCAGCGGTAGGGATCTTCAACAACGGTTCCGTGATAATTATCGGTAACTGCTTCTTTTTTCGTTTGCGGATATTTTATTTGTGCCTGCGCACCCAGTACACTACTCATCATAACAATACAAAAAACTTTTTTCATATAGAGTTCTTTTCCTGCTTAAAGATAGGAAAATCAAATTTGGAAATTTGTTAATTTGGAGATTTGGTAATGCACTCATTCAATACCTCGAGACTTACAGAACAGCATATAGAGTCGAATACACCGGTGATCCACAAATTGCATAAAACCCACGTAAATGGAAAATGAGTTTACCAGTTAGTTCCGTTATTACTGAATTGAATTACGATGAGAGAATCAGCATCATCTTTAATGATTATCTGTCGACCTTGAAATAAAGTCCTGGCGGTATCTCCACAAAAGTATTCCCTTTTTGTAACCGAATAAAGAAATGTATTGGCGGGCTTAAAGGTCATTTTTTTCCTATGATACCAAACTTTACAATCACGGCAACTGGTTTCTACAGGTTCAACGCCGCCGCCAAAACAATTTGAAAATGCCCTGGCATCATTTTCCACTATATCTTGCAAATAGTCATTACCTACCATCCAGCATTTTTTGTCGCCTTCTATTTTAAAATACCTGCATGGCGTAATGTGACGCAGTTCGAGGGGAAATACACAGGACCCATCAGTAATACACTGCCTAAGCTCTTTCTCCGTTTTATCACATACGATATTCACTTTATTGCCATTATCGTCTTGTATTTGCCAACAAAACTTTTCACCGCTTTTTTTACAGGATATAAAAATAAGCAGGCAAAAGACTGTACCAATAATTGAATTAAGATTCATAAACAATAGTTATAGTTCAGGTATGTTCATGTATGCTAATATAAGCGTAAAATATCTTTTACCGAAAAGGGTATTGCCGGGAATGTCTTAGTGCCTGTAATATACTGGCTATAATGCCCAATAACGTTACACCAGCTGAAGTGTGCGACGCAACAGCAGCCTGATCAGGGGTGGGACGATGATAACAAAAAAATACACCCAAAATAAAACCCCTCTTGCGGAGGGGTCAGCTTATTTTATTTTTCAAGACTGAAAAGACTATCAACAAATTCGTGTTTATCAAACACCAGCAGGTCTTCCATTTTTTCGCCTACGCCAATAAATTTAACGGGTATTTTAAACTGGTTGGCAATAGCCAATACCACACCACCTTTGGCCGTACCATCTAATTTAGTAATGGCCAGTGCGGTAACATCGGTAGCCGCGGTAAAATGTTTGGCCTGTTCCAGGGCGTTTTGCCCGGTACTGCCATCCAATACCAGCAATACTTCGTGCGGCGCATCGGGAATTACTTTTTGTATAACACGTTTAATTTTACTCAGCTCATCCATTAAATGGGCTTTATTATGCAAACGGCCTGCGGTATCAATCAATACCACATCGCTTTGTTTGGCCACAGCGCTCTGTGCCGTATCAAAAGCCACGGCAGCAGGATCGCTGGCCATATCCTGTTTTACAATAGGTACGCCTACCCTTTCACTCCAGATGGTCAGCTGGTCAACAGCCGCTGCCCTGCAAGTATCGGCAGCGCCTAATAATACATTTTTACCGGCCTTTTTAAAGTTGTAAGCCAGTTTACCAATGGTGGTGGTTTTACCTACCCCGTTTACTCCTACTACTAAAATAATATAGGGTTTGGCCGGCAGCTCACTGGTAAAAGCATAACTATTACTTTCAGGTGCATTCACCAGCAGTTGCTCCATCTCTTCCTGCAACATCTTATTCAGCTCGGCACTGCTTAAATATTTATCCTTGGCTACCCTTTTTTCAATACGGTTAATAATTTCTACCGTGGTTTCAATGCCCACATCGGCGCCCACCAGGGCTTCCTCCAGGTTATCCAGCACTTCCTCATCAACTGTGCTTTTGCCGGCAATAGCTTTGGTGATTTTTGCAAAAAAACCTTCTTTGGTTTTTTGCAGGCCCTGGTCCAGACTCTCTTTTTCCTTTTTACCGAATAACTTATTAAAAAAACCCATAGTTGTAGTAAATTAATGATGCAGGTACGTAAACAACAAAAGCCATTCGCTAAAAACGAACAGCTTTTAAATATATCACTAACTCAGCATTATTTCTGAGCTAAAAAGTCTTTTACTTTTTCTTTGTGAACGATTTGTTCTTTAAAAGTATAAGCGCCTGTTTTAGGGCTGCGTACCGCTCTAATAACTTTAGTCCAGTTTTTAGATTCTGCCGCTGCTTTAGCGTCTTTTACTTTAGCGTTCTTTGAAGCTGCTTTTGCCATTGTAAATTATTTGAAAAGTTATGTCAGGAAGTATTGTTGTGTTAACAACAACCACGCCTTGCTTAATTATTTAATTTCTTTGTGAACAGTCACTTTTTTCAGGATAGGGTTAAATTTCTTTAACTCTAAACGCTCCGGGTTGTTCTTTTTGTTTTTTACCGTGATATAACGACTGGTGCCAGGCTGACCACTGGTTTTGTGCTCAGTGCATTCCAATATAACTTGTACACGGTTTCCTTTCTTTGCCATTGTTGTTTATTTGAAAAGGTGAGAATTTGGTTTCCGGTTTTACAACCGGACTACAAATCAAACTTATATTTTTTCTCCTTTAGCTCTTAAATCTTTTACCACATTATACAAACCTTGTTTGTTAATGGTACGCATTGCGTCGGTAGTTAACTTAAGGGTAATCCATTTGTCTTCTTCAACAAGGTAAAACCTCTTTTTTTGCAAATTGGGCAAAAAACGACGTTTTGTTTTAATATTTGAGTGAGAAACCTTGTTTCCACCTATCGGGGTTTTACCTGTAACCTGACATACTCTTGCCATGACTGTTCTAAATTTTGGACGGCGAAGGTAGGGATATTTTATGGAAAAGATGGCATTCGTGAAGAAAAAAACATGCTTTTTTTAAAAAAGCCGAGTAAAAGTACTGATTTAGAGTCTTTAACACCCAAATCCGGAATAAAAAGCCGGGTTTGGGCTTGTTGACCGGTTACTAGTTTTCTACCCTTTGTATCTCATCGGCCGCCGATCCGGAGGAGGTGCGGGCCGGCTTAAATAGTTTACCAAATTTATAGGTGAACGATAAAGTAGCTACCCTGGTATCGTATTGCATGGTAAAAAACTCGTCCGACCGGTTAAAATAGGTATTGCCCTGCATACGCTGGGTATAAAAAATATCCCGGAAAGTGAACCTGATATTGCCTTTATCTTTGAATACCTGTTTGGAAATGCCCAGCGAAACCTGCCCGTTAGGATCCAGCACTTCCTGCAGATCATTCTGGCTGCGGCTGATATAAAAACCGCTCAGTTCCGCCGCCCAGCCCTTTTTAAAATTAAACTGGCTGCTCAGGTTAAACTGTACCTGGTTAATGGTGGGGTTATAATCAGTACTTTGTACCCTGCCCTTGATCTCCTTGTAATTATAGTTCACTTCGGCCACTGCAAACCACCAGGGCCGGATATCCTTTTGCAGGCTGACAGAAACGCCAATATTATGCATACGCCCGATATTACCATCGGTGTACACCACAATGCCCGTTACGGGGTCCAGCGTAAACACCTGCGAAAAATAATCATTGGTATAGTTATAACTCACCGACGTGTTTAAAAAGCTTTTGTACAAATGGGCCAGCTCCATATTCCAGGTATACTGGGGTACCAGGTAAGGATTACCGCTTTGGTAAGTGTACTTGTTAATGATGTATAAAAACGGGTTCAGCTTCTGGAAAGCGGGGCGGTCAATACGACGTCCGGCACGGAAGGTGAAAGAGTTAAGCGTATCGGCCTCATACGTCACAAACGCGGTTGGGAATAGGCTGTTATAATTACGGGAAAAAGAAGAATCTAAACTAACACCATTGCCCAATTGGTTGGCATTATAATCGGTTAATTCGTACCGCAGCCCTCCCTGCAGGTTCCATTTGCCGGTATGCTTTTGTATGCTGGTGTACAATGCATGAATATTTTCATCATACAAAAAGTGATTACTGCGGGCCAGGTCATCCTGCCATACATTATTAGTATTGGTGTAAAAACTGGATTGATTGTTTGTTTTTATGATGGATGACTTCCACCCTGTTTCCCAAACCAGGTTGTTCCGGGAATAGGTATAATCGGCTTTGGCAGAGTAGATGGTAATATTGGATGGAATATCTGCACGGGCCTGATCGGGGTTGGCCATGGTAGCAGGCACCGTTTTACGGTTAATAAAATACTGTGTACCAAACAGGTCATACCCTATCACGTCCGCATCTACGGAAAGCTCATTATAGCCATTAAACTTATGACGGGCATATACATTCACGCTGCCATGTCTTTGCCGGTTGGTATTACGGCTATTGGTAGCAATAACGGAATCGCGGACCATGCTACCGTTGTACCAGACTGCTTCGCTGCGGCCATTGTTGGTACGGTAACCATACATTCCCGATATAGTAGCACCAATATTGGTTTGCTCGGACAATTTATAATCAATCCCCGTTGACACGCGGTGATTGTTATTATCGGCAGTGGTATAAAATGGCTGCACTACCTGTAATAATACCGCATCATTGGCATCATAATACTTACGGTGGGCATACAGGTCGGTAAACCCTTTATTGGCATTAAAACCATAGGTAAGAAAAAGATATAGTTTGTTTTTCCTGAAGTTCAGCTGCAGGTTATTATTATTCTTATGATACTTGCCCTGTCCGTAACTGGCATTCACACTACCGTTAAAGCCAACCTGTTTAATCCGTTTGGTAACAATATTAATAATACCTGCATTACCCGCTGCATCGTACCGGGCCGGCGGGTTTTCCATCAGTTCCAGCTTTTCAATAGTAGCCGCATTAATACCACTTAATAACTGCTGCAACTCCTGCCCCGTTACCTGTACCGGCTTTCCATCCATCATGATCAATACCGAAGGCCTGCCCTTAAGACTGATATTACCGGAACGATCTACAAATACGCCGGGAGAACGTTCCAGTACCTCCAAAATGGAAGAGCCGCTGCTCAGTATGGATGCTTCTACATTTACGACCGTTTTATCGGGCAGCATTTGTATAAGGGGTATTTTGGCTGTAACTTCTACCTGTTGCAGGGTATTATCCTTATAAAACAGGGTAACACTAAAAGAGTTGCTGTTAGGACTGATGTATAACCGGGTGTAAATACTGATAAAGCCCAGGGCCGAAACTCTAAATAATGCCTGGCCTTCCGTTGTTATATCAAAGCCTGTTTCACCATTATCGCCGGTGACTTTAATTTTATTGACGGTTGAATCGGCCCGCAATAAAGACACTGTGGCGCCGGCAATGGCATGCCCGGTAGAATCTGCAACTTTTATGGTAATATGTTTGGGGAAATGTGGCTGCTGGCCGTACAGAAAACTGGAGGCTGTGAGTAAAAAAATAAGCAGTAATGGTCTAATGTACTGGGTACGCAACATGCAGCTAAATTGGCCAACAAGATAAAAAAGATTGCGACTAGTACACAAGTTTTGTGGATTTAAAACGCAAAACAGCGCAAAAAAAACCTAACATATTAAATGTCAATAAAATATAAAATAGTAAATTTACCAGGAATGTTCACAAAAAGACACAAAAAAATAACGACGTAGATTTTCCAGAAAAGAAAATTGCCATTTGTAGTACTACCCTTTACAATGTACTATTTTGCCAGGCAGGGTGTTTTTAAAAATAACAGGCAGGCATTTGATCATATTAGCATTCTCCGGACCTGTTCCTTTTTTATGGTTAAAGCAAATAAGTTACATTGTTAACTCTTCCCAGGCTCCATGCAACTCACCGTAGGCATGCCGGTCATTCAGCTTTTGGGCCACAGCCATCCCTTTTTCATAGGTTATAATTGCCTGCTCCACCGCTCCCCTCTTTTCCTGCAGTTTAGCCAGGTGATAATAGCTACCCACATAATCGGGATTAGCAGTCAACAGGTTTTCAAATGTTGTCAATGCCAGGTCGTCCTGCGCTAATTTGATATATTCAAGGGCCAATGCGTGCTGCAAAAAAGTATCATTTGCATTATCCTGCAACATGGCCAATAGTTTTTCCACCCTGCTCATAAGTTCAAAAAAAATTCCTTATTTAATAATCATTGAAATAACACAAACCTTATCTTTGTTTAGTTGCATAAACAACCTTTTTAAACTTTTCCCTGGTTTTGTATAACAGCAAATAACGGAATAAAACAAGTTGTATGAAAATATTAGTTTGTATTAGTAAAACGCCTGACACAACGGCAAAAATTGCTTTCACCGACAGTAACACAAAATTTGATACCAATGGTGTACAATGGATCATCAATCCATCCGACGAATGGTATGCCCTGGTACGTGCGGTAGAATTAAAAGAAAAAGATCCTGCAACTGTACTGCACCTGATTACCGTAGGCCAGGCAGACGCCGATCCCATTATACGTAAAGCACTGGCACTGGGTGGCGATGAAGCCATTCGTGTAAATGCTGACAGCCATGACAGCTACTATATAGCTTCTCAAATTGCAGCAGTAGCTAAAGAAGGTGGTTATGACCTGGTGTTTACCGGCAAAGAAACGATCGACTACAACGGTTCATCTATTGGCGGTATGGTAGCAGAATTACTGGACCTTCCCTATATTGCCTTAGCTACAAAGTTTGAACTGAATGGCTCGCAGGCTACTGTTTCCCGCGAGATAGAAGGAGGTGAAGAAGTAGCGGAGGTAACCTTACCGATGGTATTAAGCGCTTCAAAAGGGTTGGCCGAACAACGCATACCTAATATGAAAGGTATTATGGGCGCCCGTACAAAACCGTTAAAAGTTGTAGAACCGGTTGCGGTTGATACCCTTACCACCATTGCCAGCTTTGGTTTACCCCCTGCAAAAGCCGGTGTAAAGCTGGTTGATGCCGATAATGTAGACGAACTGGTACGTTTATTACACGAAGAGGCAAAAGCGATTTAACCCGCACCATTTTTTTACCACTTTTAACACTACAATCATGAGCGTTTTAATATTTATAGATCACGCAGAAGGACAAATAAAAAAAGCTTCCCTGGAAGCCATCAGCTATGGTGTAAAAATAGCACAGCAAAACGGCACAACGGCTGAAGGTGTTGTATTGGGTAATGTAACCGAAGACCTGGCAGCATTGGGCAAATATGGCGTACAAAAAGTACACCATGCTGCCGATGCCGCACTGGATCACCTGGATGCGCAACAGTACACCGCCGCTATTGCACAATTAGCACAAAGCATTAACGCAGATGTAATCGTTTTTTCCAATAATACAACCGGCAAAGCCATTGCACCCCGTTTATCGGCTAAACTGAAAGCGGGACTGGTATCGGGCGCTGTAGCTTTACCCGATACGGCTAACGGGTTTACCGTGAAGAAAAATGTTTTTTCCGGTAAAGCTTTTGCCAATATCAGCATTACCACAGCGGTAAAAATTATTGCCCTTAGCCCCAATGCCTACAAAATTGAAGAGACCGGTGGCAGTGCAGAAGTAGTTGCCTATGCGCCTACCCTGACGGCTTCAAAAGTAAAACTGGTAAGCAGCTCCAAGGCTTCCGGTGAAATACCATTGGCCGAGGCGGAAATAGTGGTAAGTGGCGGCCGCGGATTAAAAGGACCGGAGAACTGGGGTATAGTGGAAGACCTGGCAAAAGCATTACATGCCGGTTTAGCCTGCAGCCGCCCGGTTGCCGATGCACACTGGCGTCCGCATAACGAACACGTAGGTCAGACCGGTGGAGCTATTGCCCCCAACCTGTATATTGCCATTGGTATATCAGGGGCCATTCAACACCTGGCCGGTGTAAACCGCAGTAAGGTTATCGTGGTAATTAATAAGGATGCGGAAGCGCCTTTCTTTAAAGCAGCCGACTACGGTATTGTAGGCGATGCATTTGAAGTAGTACCTAAACTTACCGCCGCTATCAACAAATTAAAAGGAGCATAATTCACTCGCTCTTTTCATCATACTATGTCCGTCAACCTAAAAGTTGGCGGACTTTTTTTGTGCTGTTACAAAACCACCTGCACCCGCTCTTTATTCTTTATTCATAATTCCACATTCATAACTCATAAAACGGCCCGGGAACCTTAAACGCTAAACCCAAAAC
>CAYUMH010000091.1:0-18329 GCA_964445775.1 uncultured Terrimonas sp. | reverse complement strand
GGTGGCCGTTCTTAGTACTGCCGCTTTTGTAGCCCCAAATATTTTATCCGCAGCCGGCAGGGCCGACAAAGTAAACCTGGCCTGCATAGGTATCGGTAACCGTGGGGCCGACACTATTAAAGAACTATACAATACCGGCCTGGCCAATATAGTGGCACTCTGCGATGTAGATATGAATGCACCACATACCCAGAAAATACTGGAACAATTTCCTAATGTGCCGCGGTTTAAGGATTTCAGGAGCATGTTCGATAAAATGGGCGCTTCTATCCAGGCCGTGTCCATTGCCACCCCCGATCATGCCCATTTTCCCGCTACCATGATGGCCATGTCACTGGGCAAACATGTGTATGTAGAAAAACCATTGGGACGTACTTTCCGCGAATGTGAATTACTATTAAAAGCTGCCAATAAATATAAAAATGTAGTTACCCAGATGGGTAACCAGGGCCACTCTGAAGAAAATTATTTTCAGTTCAAAACCTGGAAAGAAGCCGGCATTATAAAAGATGTAACAGCCATTACCGCGCATATGAACCTGGCCCGCCGCTGGCATGGCTGGGATGTGAACATGAAATCACTTCCTGCAGCCCAACCTATACCGGAAACACTCGATTGGAACGAATGGTTATCGGCTGTTGGTGAGCACCAATACAATAAAGACTATATAAACGGGCAGTGGCGCTGCTGGTACGACTTTGGCATGGGTGCACTGGGCGATTGGGGTGCCCATATCCTGGATACGGCCCACGAGTTTTTAGAATTAGGATTACCCCATGAAGTAACACCCATAAAACTGGAAGGGCATAACAAATTCTTCTTCCCCATGTCCTCTACCCTCTCTTTTAAATTTGCGGCCCGTAAAAACATGCCGGCAGTAGAAGTAAAATGGTACGACGGGGTTAATAACCTGCCACCCATTCCCGAGGGTTTTGGTGTATCAGGTTTAGATCCCAGCATTCCCCCGCCAAGCACAGGCGCTTTACAACCGGCTAAACTAAACCCGGGTAAAATTATTTACAGTAAGGACCTCACCTTTAAAGGCGGTTCCCATGGCAGCCCGCTCAGCATTATCCCGGAAGCTAAAGCCAAAGCTATGAAAGCAAGCCTGCCACAGGTACCGGCTTCACCGTCTAACCATTTTAAAAACTTTTTACTGGCCTGTATGGGCAAGGAAAAAACCAGGTCGCCGTTTAGTGTAGCTGTTCCCTTATGCCAGGTATTTAATTTAGGTGTACTGGCCCAGCAGTTAAACCAACCGCTGGCTTTTGATACCAAGACATTTAAAATCACCAATAATAAAACAGCTAATGCTTTATTAGCCGGCCCTGCACCCCGAAAGGGCTGGGAGCAATACTATAAAGTGTAAAACAATTTGGTAATGAGATAATTTGGTGATTTGAAAATGAAGTCCCTGTTTAGCAGGGATTTCAACAACAAAGGTTATACTAACAATAATGTTTCTAAAATAGCAACGACAAATAAAAAAGTTCATGAAAAAAATATGTTTTCTTTTAATGGCCATAACAACAACCATTTTCTTACACGCACAAAACAATGGCTGGCAAAATCTTTTTAACGGTAAAGACCTTACCGGCTGGAAACCCTTGAATGGTAAAGCGCCGTTTGAAGTAAAGAATGGTGAAATTGTGGGTACCACAGTACACAAACAGCCCAACTCTTTCCTGGCTACCGAAAAAAATTATGGCGATTTTTTATTGGAGTTCGAGTTTTTTGTGGACAGCACCATTAACTCCGGTGTACAATTCAGGAGCCTGAGCACTGAGGACTACCAGAAAGGCCGGGTACATGGTTACCAGTTTGAAATAGACCCTTCATCCAGAGGATGGGCCGGCGGCATTTATGACGAAGCCCGCAGAGGCTGGCTATATACCACCGAAGTAAATACACCGGCAAAAAAAGCCTTTAAAAATAATGTATGGAACAAGGCCCGCATTGAATGTATCGGCAATACCATACGTACCTGGATCAACAACATACCGGTATCACATGTGGTGGATGATATGACTAAAGAAGGTTTTATTGCCCTGCAGGTACACTCCATCAGCGATAAAGATGTAGCCGGTAAACAGATCCGCTGGAAAAATATCCGTATTAAAACCGGTAAGTTCATGCCACAACCTTACGATAAAATTTTTGTCGTAAACCTGATCCCCAATACCATCTCTGCACAGGAACAAAAGAATGGTTTTAGCCTCTTGTGGGACGGCAAAACCACCAATGGCTGGCGCGGTGCCTATAAAACCACTTTTCCCGAAAAAGGCTGGAACATCGCCGATGGCGAATTAAGGGTACAAAAATCCGATGGCGGCGAATCGACCAATGGCGGTGATATTGTTACCGTAAAAAAATACAGCGCTTTTGAACTGCAGTTTGAATTTAAACTGAGCAAGGGCGCTAACAGCGGGGTAAAATATTTTGTTACCGAAAGCGAAGGCAACAAAGGCTCGGCCATTGGCCTTGAATACCAGTTGCTGGATGATGCCGAACACCCGGATGCCAAGATGGGCAGGGATGGCAACAGGACCCTGGCCTCCTTGTATGATTTAATTACCTCCGATAAAAATGATAAAGCCCGGAAAAAAATAGGCGAATGGAACCAGGGTGTTTTAAGGGTGTATCCTGATAACCGGGTGGAACATTGGTTAAACGGGTACCTGGTAACCAGTTATACCAGGGGCTCAAAACAATTCAACGACCTGGTGGCCATCAGTAAATATAAAGACTGGCCAAACTTTGGTATGGCAAAGGAAGGGCATATCCTGTTACAGGATCACGGGGATAATGTTTCATTCAGAAGCCTTAAAATTAAAACGCTGAAATAGTTTTGCAGGCTAACTTTGCGGCATGTCCAAGATATTACTGAGCACCTTAAATGCCAAATACATTCACCTGAACCTGGCCATCCGTATTTTATACGACCTGAACAAGGACCAGGAAGGGCTAAGCTGGCACGAGTTTACGATAAAATCGCCCGTGGAGGAGATCGTAGATCATTGTGCCGGCTTTGATGTTATTTGTTTCAGCTGTTATATCTGGAATATCACTCCTACTCTTAAAGCGGCGGAAGCCATCAAGGCAAAACATCCGCATATTAAAATTTTACTGGGTGGCCCCGAAGTAAGTTACGAATGGGAACAGGTGATCGCACAACCCTGTATTGACTATATTATTGCAGGGGAAGGCGAAATACCTTTCACCGAATTTGTACAAAACTATCCTCTTGTAAATAATGTGCCCAACCTCATTTACAAGACATATGAAAACGGCAATACGGACTGCCATATTCATTATAATAAACAGGATGTAGGTTTTGATGTAAAAGAATTTGAAAACCGTAATCCCTACCAATACGACGATCCCGCCACCCTGGCGCATAAAGTAAGTTATATTGAAACCAGTCGCGGCTGTCCTTATAAATGTTCTTTCTGCCTGGCCAGCCTGGATAATAAAGTGCGTTACCTGCCCATGCAGACCATTAAAGACAACCTGCTGTACTTAATGCAACATGGACGTGTGATCAAATTTTTAGACCGCACTTTTAATATCAAAAAAGATTTTACACTGGAGCTGTTCCAGTTTATACTTGATCATCATCGTCCCGGTAATGTATTCCAGTTCGAGATAACAGCAGACATTGTACACCCGGATATAATTACCTTCATTAATGAAAAAGTACCCACCGGTCTTTTCCGTTTTGAAATAGGCATCCAAACCGTTAACCAGCAAAGCAACCTGGAAGTAAGCCGTAAACAAAACTTTGAAAAAACCAGCAAGGTGATCAAAGCACTGGATGACCGGATTGAAATGCACCTGGACCTGATTGTGGGCCTGCCATTGGAGTACTGGAATGACCTGAAGTTTAGTTTTGAAAGTGTATTCAAACTGTTCCCGCCGGAATTACAACTGGGTTTTTTAAAGTTTTTAAAAGGCACGCCGGTACGGGAAAAATATGAGCAATACGGTTATGTATTTGATCCCATGCCGCCTTACCAGATCATTAAAAGCAATTTTCTCAGCGAAGAAGAACTGCATGCCGTTACTTTATTAGAGCATGCACTCGAAGTGTACTGGAATAAAAAAAGGGCCTGCCATACACTCCGTTATATAACCGGTAACTACAGCATATTCGATTTTCTGCTGGGCCTGGGCAAACTATTTGCTGAAAAACACAGCCTGCACCGTTATAATATCAATGATGTGTTTGCTGTTTTAAAAGCGTTTATTGATGATAATTATAGTGATGACCCGGTTGTAAGCTCCATGCTGGCACTGGATTATTACACTTATTTTACCGTTAAACCCAAAGATATCGGCCTGGTGATCTGGGACAAAAAAACTACCAGCCAGTTTGCGGTTAATCATAACTTAAACCACCATAAAAACAGGTATGTGATCATACCCGTTGCTTTTCACCCTTCCGTTTATTTTTCTCAAAACCTTGTTACTCCTGCTGAGGATATCATGGTTATTGAATATAACAACGTGGAAAAAGGAAATTGCCTGGCTGCACTGAAATCGTCAACCGGCGTGCCGGTTAATAATGAATAACCAGGTTTATATAAAGCGGCTTATTTACTCATAGCATCCAGCCATTGCATAACGGTAACGCCTTCCTCACCGCTACAAGGGTTAGTACTGTTGCCTAAAAAGTATTGTACCACTTTTTCTATCATAGGCTGCTGCACATGTTGCAGGGCCGGAAATTCATAGGCTTGTTGTGTATCTTTTGTTTGTACAATGACAGGTGAGGTATTAAAAAAGCTAAACCGGATACTGCCCTCCTCTCCTGTTATCTCACAGGTATCTTCTTCTTTCACCTGTGCCAGGCTAAAACACCAGTTGCCCTGGAAAAGGATGCTGTTTTCGAACAAAATGGTACCGGCTACTATATCATCCGCATCATATAACTTAGCCTGGTTGGTTGCAATGCCCTGTACTTTTTTTGCTTCGCCAAACAGGTAATATAAAATATCCAGCTGATGAGGTGCCAGGTCATGAAATAAGCCCCCGCCGGCAATAGCGGTATTTACACGCCAGGAGGTTTTATCAACCTGCAATTGTTCAGGTGTTAATCTTTTTTTGATCATGGATAGTTTTACCAGCCTTACCTGGCCAATAATATTACTATCTACTATTTCTTTTAATGTTTTATACAATGGCTGCTCCCGCCTGTAATGGGCCACAGTCAGCTTTACATTATTTTCATTGGCGGCCTTTACCATTTTTATAGCCGATGCGGTATTGATGGTCATCGGTTTTTCTACATATACCGGCTTGCCCGCCGCAATGGCCGCTAAGGTGTAAGCTTCGTGCGAATCAGGTGGGGTGGCAATATAAATGGCATTAATATCCGGGTCATTGATCAACGCCTGCGCATCGGTATAATATTTGGGTACGCCGTGCCTGGCGGCATAGTCTTTTACTTTTTCAGCATCCCGCCGCATGACCGCTACCAGTGCCGATTGTGGTACTTTATTAAATGCCGGCCCGCTTTTTACCTCCGTAACATCGCCACAACCTATTATACCCCAGTTAACCTGCTCCATATATAAACTTTACAAACAAATATAGTTTGTTAACCCTTATTTTAACAACTATAGCTACAGGGCTTCCTATTTAAACTTTACTAATGCCATTGGTCATATTATCAGGCAAACAAATTATTATATTGTCTATATTTGAAAGCCTCTGATCCTTTGATTTTAATGTAATAAATATGAAGTATTTTTTTGTACTGCTATGCAGCAGTCTGTTGGTTACAATTACAGGGAAAGCGCAACAGTTTACACCCGATAGTGCCTGGGTAGCCAATAATTACAGCAAACAGGAAGTGTATATTACCATGCGTGATGGTACAAAGCTATTTACCGCTATTTACTCACCCAAAGACCTCTCGCAAAAATACCCCATACTCATGCAACGGAGTCCCTACTCCTCCCGGCCTTATGGTGAAAGCCAGTTAAGGCAGCGCCTGGGCCCCAATACCCTGCTGATGGAAGACAAATATATTTTTGTTTACCAGGATGTAAGAGGCCGCTACAAAAGTGAAGGCAGTTTCAGGGAAATGACACCCTTTATTGCCAATAAAAAAAGCAATAAGGATGTGGATGAATCCAGCGACACCTATGATACCATTGAATGGCTGTTAAAAAACAGCAATAACAATGGTCGTGTAGGACAATATGGTATTTCCTTCCCCGGTTTTTATTCCACCGCGTCCTTACCCGATGCACACCCGGCACTGAAAGCGGTATCGCCGCAGGCGCCTATGTCGGACGAGTTTATTGGTGACGACTGTTACCATAACGGTGCTTTTTTCCTGATGGATAATTTTGGTTTTTACAGTGGTTTTGACGGCCCCAAAGCAGAGAACGGAGAAAGTTATGCTCCTTTTTTCCGTGCCCGTTATTCCGATGCCTACCAGTACTTCCTGGATATGGGACCACTGAAAAATGTGAACAATGAAAACTTTTTCCGCGATCCCAACAGTATCTGGCGGCAGACGGTTAAAAATGATACTTATAACGAATTCTGGCAATCGAGAAATATACGCCAGCACCTAAAAGATATTAAACCGGCTGTTTTGGTAGTAGGTGGCTGGTTTGATGCCGAGGACCTGTTTGGTGCATTAAAAACCTATGGCGCTATTGAAAAACAATCGCCTAATAACAATACCCGTTTGGTAATGGGCCCCTGGACTCACGGTGGCTGGGCCTCACCTAGCTGGACATCGTTCGGCCAATACCATTTTGGAGAAAACCTGAACAAGTATTACCAGGAAGAAATTGAAACCAAGTTTTTTAATTTCTACTTAAAAGATAAGGGCAGCTTTAATTTGGGAGAAGCCACTATTTATGAAACCGGCAGTAACCAGTGGAAAAATTATGGGGTATGGCCTCCGGCAAACAGCAAACAAACGCCTTATTATTTTCAGAACAACGGGCAGTTAACAGTTACCCAACCCACTACAAATGGCCTAACCGAATATGTAAGCGATCCGAACAAGCCGGTACCTTATACCGCGGGCATTTATCCACGCCGTAACAACGAATACATGGTGGAGGATCAGCGTTTTGCCGCACAACGCCCGGATGTACTGGTATTTAAAACAGATAGCCTGACAACTGATGTTACTTTAACCGGTGAGATTATCGCCAACCTCTTTGTATCCATGTCTGGATCCGATGCGGACTTTATTGTAAAGCTGATTGATGTATGGCCTGAGAACAGCAGTGTACCGGCTACCCAGGCAAACCAGCGCCCGGTAAATATGAGCGGTTACCAGCAAATGGTACGTGCCGAAGTGTTCCGCGGCAAGTTCAGGAACAGCTTCAGCAAACCCGAGCCGTTTACCAAAGATAAAATTGAAAAAGTGACCATGCGCCTGAACGAAGTGGCCCATACCTTTAAAAAAGGTCACCGCATTATGATACAGGTACAAAGCAGCTGGTTCCCGCTGGTAGACCGTAACCCGCAAAAGTTTGGTACTATTGCTGAAATGAATGAAAGTGATTTTCAAAAGTCAACCATCCGTATACACCACGATGCTAAAAACAGCAGTCATGTGTTGTTACCGGTAATGCATTAAAACCTTTTACCTATAAACAAATTATCATGCGTCCCGATCTTTCTTTAATAGGCTCCTGGTATCACGGCTATATATCCCTGGTACCAGAGGATAACCTGGCTGAAGCATTTACCATAGTTTCAAACTGGAAACTTTCCTGAATAGTATTCCACCAGAAAAGTATGATCATAAATATGGCCCTGATAAATGGACCATTAAGCAGGTGGTACAACATATTATTGATGCTGAGCGGGTATTCGCTTATCGGGCCTTGCGTTTTGCCCGTAAGGATGAAACGCCTTTACCTGGTTTTGATGAAAATTTATTTGCGGATAATGCAAAAACAGAGAACCGTTCCTGGAGTGCACTGGCAGAGGAATGTAAAGCCGTAAGGCTATCCTCCGTGCTGATGTTCAGCGATTTTGATGCTGAGCAATTAAATGCCAGGGGTACGGCTTCGGGCAGTGGTAATTATGTACTGGGCTGGTCTTATATTTTATTAGGCCATGCTACCCACCATATTAATATTGTGCAGGAAAGATACCTGTAAAACAAAAAGGGCAACAGTGATGTTGCCCTTTTTTAATACGTTCAGCTATCCTCCAGGTTAAACCTGAAACCTAACTGCGCCAATATCATATCCGTTGTAGACCGGTTAGCGGTAAATACCGGTTTATTTTCTTCATTTATCCTGGGGTGTGAATAATAAGTTGTTTTAGATCCCCATAAATAGGCAGCCTGGGCAAACACCCATATTTTCCGGTTTTCACCCAACGCCACGGCAATACCCGCGCCGGGCCCGCCGTACAGTCCCCACCTGGTACGGGATACACTGGCATCTGTTTCACCGGTTATCAATTGCTGTAATTCCACACTGCGGGCAAAAGCATTGGTACCTGCTTTACCTTCAATGTACAACCTAACGGGTTTGTCTGTATCTCTGATAATATTAATACGGACCTTGGCGCCGAGGTTTACAATATTATTGGAGGCGATCATCATATGGGTATTACCCCACCCTAAATTATACAGATCGACCCGGCGGCGGGCCGTACGCAAAAATAACATGCCTACTTCCCCGCCCACACTGATCAACCCGTCTTCTTGCGGGGTGTACAGCGCATCAAGGCCCATACCTACCCCTGTTTTGGGATAAATTTCTTTGTAATCAGTTTGAGGAAAATGCGCCTGGGAATATAAACCGACTGTCCACTTTTGGGCATCGGTATCAGTTATGATGAAGGAACAACCGCAGAGTAAAAAAATGTGTAGTAGTTTAGTCATACATAAATATTTGTGTTAAACTACATTTTGTTTTACCGCTGCGCTGTTAACAAAAATTCAATTAACGTTTACAAAACAAAAGCAGCAGGAAATTTCCTGCTGCTTGTTGAATGTTGTATTGCAGCTGAAGGGCTGCACCGCTTAGGCGAAAATACTGGCGGCCTTATAGCCGGCAGATTGCAGACGGGCGGTGGACTACAGCTGATAATGGTTATATAGCTGACAGCCCCAATTTGTATCAAGCCTCCAGTAAACTTACGCCTTCACTGATAGCCGATGTAAATACTTCGCAGGGATAACCCACTACCCCCTTATAATATTGGGTAAGGTTTTCTGCAAATGCCTCAGCATGATCTTCGTGTACCAGCGCAATGGCACAGCCGCCAAAGCCCGCACCAGTCATACGGGCGCCAATACAGCCGTTATAAGTTTTACAAAAATCGATAATGGCATCCAGCTCACGGCCCGATACTTCGTACATGCTTTTTAAAGATTCATGGGATGCATACAGGATTTGGCCCAGGGTTTCCATATCGCCATTTTGCAGCGCTTCAGTAGCCGCTTTTACCCGGTCGTTTTCTGTTACCACATGGTAAGCCCTTTTACCTACCACCGGGTTGGTAATAAGGTGGGCATGTTTTTGAAAAGTGCCGGTGTCAATATCACATAACTGGTGAATGGATAGCTCCTGTTTTAATTGTGACAGAGCTTCCATACATTCGGCATAACGTTCATTGTACTTGGATTCGGCCAGGGAGCGCTGTTTATTACTGTTGATCACCATTACCTTATAGGGCGATGCATTAAAGGGAATATAAATATGATCAACCGTATCGCAATTCAATAGTATAACATGGTTTTCTTTACCCATGGCCACGGCAAACTGGTCCATAATGCCTGAGTTCACACCAATAAATTTATTCTCCACTTCTTTACAAAGCAGGGCAATATCTTTTTTGCTGATGCCGATATTAAATACCTGGCCCAGGGCATAAGCCATCAGTACTTCAATAGAGGCCGATGATGATAAGCCTGAACCAATAGGCAGGTTACCATAAAAAAATAAATCCAGCCCGCCCAGGTGCTGTTGTTTTTGTGTAAAATAATCAATTACACCCAGGGGATAGTAAAACCATTCTTTGCCGCTCTTCCTGTATTTATCGCCCACGTTAAACTCGGCTGTTTCCGGAAAGTTGGCGCACTGAAACCTGAAAACATTGTCATTGTTAGGGGCCACCAGCAGGTAAGTGCCCAGGGAGATGGCAAAGGGCATTACCTGGCCGCCGTTATAATCAATATGTTCGCCAATTAAATTAACACGTCCCGGACAAAAAAAACTGCCCGTGGCAGGTTGTTTATAACGGTTTTCAAATTCTTTTTGCAAAGCATCGATGGTCATGGAATAATAACTATTTTTATGTTATGCTACAATATAATAATGAACGGGTTGCTACCCATACTAACGGTGAAGATATTTATTTATTTAAACTGACCAACTCTAAAAATACGCAGGTTGGTATTACCAATTACGGCGCCATCATACAATCATTTGTTATTCAAAATAAGGAGGGCGGTTTACAGGATATTGTGCTGGGCTTTGACGATGTAAGCCGTTATATGGACAGCGATTATTACAGTAAGGATTATCCTTACCTGGGCGCAGTGATAGGCCGTTATGGAAACCGTATTGGTGATGCCCGTTTTCCTATTCATGGCAATACCGTACAGGTATCACCCAACTTTGATCCGCACCAGTTACATGGCGGCTACAATGGTTTTGATAAAAAAGTATGGAAACCTTTGGTATACGAAACGGCCCCCGTTCCCAGGCTGGTATTACAACATGTATCGCCCGATGGCGATGAAGGCTACCCCGGTAACCTGACCACCAATATTGAGTTTACTTTATCGGATGACAATGAACTGACCTATACCATTACAGCTACTACTGATAAAACAACGGCGGTCAATATTACCCACCATAGTTATTTTAACCTGAACCCCGATGCCAGTCCCATAGGCAATCACCAGGTCTTCATCAACAGCAATCATATACTGGAACAGGACAGTGATTTTGTAACAACCGGGAAACTTTTACCGGTAGCAGGTACTGCCCACGATTTCACCGGCTTTAAACAGGTGGATGCGGAATGGAACCCGGCTGATGGCTATGACCAGACCTTTGAGGTAGTAAAACAGGACATTAACACCCTGGCTGCCGCCACCTATGTACATAAAGATGATGTGCAGTTGCAGGTATACACCAACCAACCTACCGTACATTTTTATACCGGCCGCTGGATACCCGATTTAACGGGTAAGAATGGCGCCCAGTATGGTCCTTATTCCGGCCTTTGTTTTGAAACCCAGGTACACCCCAATGCGGTGAATCGTCCGGTTTTCCCTAACACCATTTTAGAGCCGGGTGAAACATACCATCACCAAACCATTTATAAAATTATATCCTGAAACACCAGGGAACTGGATTATTGAATATTACCGGCTGCTGTACCCTGATGGGGCTATGGTTGCGACGCTCCGTTCAACTGCAGTAATACTATGGACGATAGCCTGCCCGCTTACGCGTAAAATTTTCCTAAAAAAATCCCCTAATTTTATACTAAAATCTTTGAATTTCAGTTAATAAGGCCTTAGTTTGCGCAGATTGATACCCGGTTTTAAATATATTATTCTTACGGCATTTTGGCTGTTGGCTGCTTCCTTCACCTTTTCGGCATTGGGACAGTTGGGCATTTCTTACCAGTTTGCCAAACCTAAAGAGTACGAAAACAAGGTTTTACAGTCAGAAAAGTCGCAGGATAAGAAATTTACCTTTAGCCGCCGGGTATACCAGAATACCATTACCCGCTTTAACTACTACTTCAACGCCAATAATAAGCTCAACGATATCCTGGAAAGGGCCAAAGCCGCTCACCGGGACGATTATGCCAGTTTACTCCCTTTTTATAATTACAGTACTGAGACTATTGCCGCGGACAGTATTCAGCTGGATTCACTTACTTACAAATCACAGACCGGTATTGCCATCCATGATCTGCGGGGCGACTGGATAGATAACCTGTACCTGCTTTGGGGCATTGCCTATCATTACCAGCAGAAATATGATTCGGCTTACCTGATGTTACAGTTCATCAACTACTCTTTTGCACCCAAAAAAGAGGACGGGTATAATAAGATCATCGGCAGCCGTTTAGATGGTAATATGGCTTATAGTGTAGCCAATAAGGAATCATCTAATATTATTAAAAAGACCTTTACCCAGCCACCCAGCCGTAATGATGCGTTTATCTGGCAGATAAGGAATCACCTGGCCCTGGATGAATATGCGGAAGCGAACAGCCTGATCACTGTTTTAAAGGAAGACCCCCTGTTCCCCAAACGCCTGCAAAATGACCTGGCCGAAGTGCAGGCATACATGCATTACAAATTAAAAAACTGGGATAGTTCTGCCGTATATTTGACAAAAGCCCTGGGTAATGCCACCAACCAACACGAACGTGGCCGCTGGGAATACCTGATCGGTCAAATGTATGAAGCCGCTAACAACTTTGAATCGGCAGAAGCATTTTATGCCCGGACCATTAAACATACGACCGACCCGGTACTGGAGATATATGCCCGCCTGGCTTCCATCCGTGTAAACAAGGATGGTGGTGAAAACTACATTGAAGAGAATATTGATGCGCTGCTAAAAATGGCACGCCGTGATAAATATACCGACTACCGGGACATTTTATATTATACTGCTGCCCAGATGGAACTGGAGCGCAAAAATATACCGGGCGCCATTGCTTTACTGGAAAGAGCATCCCGTTATACTACCCAGGCAAATGCCTTACAGCGCAACCGTATTTTTTTACAGTTAGCCGACCTGTCTTTTGATAACCAACGCTACCGTTATGCCGCTAATTTTTACGACAGCGTAACTGTAACGCCGGAGGATAAGGTGGATGCAGAAGATATTGCTATCAGGAAAAAGCTGGCAACCGACCTGGCACAGCGTTTTGAGATCATTGAACGCCAGGACAGCGTACAACGGATTGCCTTATTACCCGAAGAAGAAATAAGAGCTTATGTAAAAAAGCTGGCCCGTAAACTGCGTAAAGAGCAGGGACTGAAAGACGAAGCCAGTTTTAATACCGGGAGTGGTGCTACTTTATCGTCTTCAAAAACACCGCCTCCTACCCTTTTTGCTGAAAATAAAGGGGAATGGTATTTTAATAATAATAACCTGAAACAACGGGGTAACGGGGAATTTAAAAGTAAATGGGGCGGCCGGCCGAATGTAGACAACTGGCGTCGCAGCAGTGCAGTAGCCTCTAAAAACCGTAACCTGGCACAAAACGGTAATAATCCATTGACACAGGATGTTGGTAATATGGTTGCCGACCTTAACCAGGAGATCACCTCGGACCTGTTGTACAGCCGTTTACCACTTACACCGGAATTACTGAAAAAATCAAATGACTCAATACAGGAAGCCATGTTTGAGATCGGTAAGATCTATATCCAATCCATGGAGGAATGTGCATTAGGTGTACCCACCCTGGAAAATACGATGGAGAAATTTCCGGAGCATCCTAAAATGGAGGAAATACTCTTTAATCTTTATTACTGTTATAATAAACAGGGTTATACTGATAAAGCCAATGCCATTAAAAAAATAATGAGCAATAAATTTGGCGATAGCAACCTGACCGCTATTGTTAATACCGGTAAAGACCCTTCAGTTACCGATACCGCTGCCGCTACCAAAGCATACGAAAATGTTTACGACCTGTTTATTGAAGGTAATTTTGAGCAGGCCAAAGCGCAAAAAAAATTGGCCGACAGTACTTATGGCAACAGTTACTGGACACCACAATTATTATACATTGAGTCTATCTACTATATCAAACAACGCGAAGACTCTGTTGCAACAAGTGTATTAAACAGCCTGATCAATAAATTTAATGGTACGCCTATGGCCGCCAAAGCAGCCAACCTGCTGGATGTGTTGGGCCGCCGCAAACAAATTGAAGAAGAGCTGACCAACCTGGTATTACCTGCCATTACCGAGGACAGTGTAGAACAAGCGGCACCTACCCTGGTTACACCTAAACAGCGCCAGCTGGTGGCAGATAGTGCCAAGGCAAAAACCAATGTGGCGGTAATTGATAAAAATAAGGCCAATAATAATATCAATATTGCTGCTCCAACCACGCAGCCGGTAAAAACAACTACACCGCCTGTTGATACATTGGCCAAAACTCCTGTAGACCCGGTAAAAGTTCAGCCAAAAGTGGATAGCATTGTTACCAAACCGCTTATTGATACGGTAAAGGCACAGCCTAAACAAGACAGTATTATAAAAAAACCGGTTATTGATACACCATTAATTACCAAAACACCTGTAGTTACCCCACCTGCTACACCTGTAAAACCTGTTGTGAATGATAATGAATATAGTTTTGATACAGAGGTGCCGCAGTATGTACTGATTGTATTAAATAAAGTAGACCCTGTGTTTGTAAGCGAAGCCCGCAACGCGTTTGCACGTTATAACAAGGATCTTTACTTTAATAAAACCATGCAGGCAGAGCTGAACAATTTAACGGCCGATAATAAATTATTACTGATCAGTCCGTTTAAAGATGTGGCCGAAGCAACAGCCTATATTAAGGATACAAAACCCAAGGCCGCCACCGATATCATTCCCTGGTTAAAAGGTGGTAAATACACATTCCATATCATATCGGAACGTAACCTGAAATTATTACAGAATACAAAAGATATAGAACAGTACATCCAGTTTTTACAAAAACATCTCTCCTTATAAAGGGATGAGGTATCATTAATACAAACTTCCTGTCTTCCTGACTATCTGACTTTTCGACTTCCCTCCTTTTTCCTAACTTTATAACTAATTAAACCTTAAAACCTGTTCATCATGAAAACTTTTGCTACCTGCTGCCTTGCAGCCTTGTTATTATGTTGTGCCAGTAACTTTCTCTTTGCACAAAAAGTCCCTGTTAAAAAACCACCTGTTCGCCGCCCTCCCGCTGCAGTAAAAAATGCTGTGGAAAATGATATGGAGAAGAAATATGCCGACCCGCAACGACAGAAAGGAAAAGAAGAGCTGGAGAAAATAACCTATGAAAACGATACCCGCTATAAAGACCCTACCAATAAAGTACAGGCTACCATTACTTTTGAAGATAAAACCTTTAAGAAAAAAGGTGAGGTAAAAAAGACCACCGTATCTAAAGTTATTTTTGGCAAAGTAGGTGAATGTATGGTAAATGAGGAAGGCGATAAAAACGAAACCTGGTTTATTTACAATTATGCAGACAAGGCCAATTATGTCTGCAACATTAAGGATAAAAGTGCCATGAAAATGCCACTGATCAATGCCAAAAAAATGGCGGAGAAAATGGCCAAAAAAGAAGCCGAACGGGAAGAGGCCGACAATAATATGACCGGCTGGAAAGCCACCGATGTTTACGAAACCATTAATGGATTTAAAGCCAGGAAATATATTTACACCTATGATAAAAACCCGAAATATTCTACCATGGAAGCCTGGTTAAGCAAGGACATCTCTATTAACCTGAGTGGTAATTATATGATGGGCGCCCGCCTGGATAGCTATAAATTCCCGGCCAGCAGTAACACGGCAAAGGATATGGTAGAGGGTTTTATTGTGCGCCAGATACTGTACAATAAAAAAGAGGAGCCGGTATCGCAACGCGACCTGAAATCATTTACCAAAACGGCCGATGAAAAATATTTTGACATGTCGGGATTTAAAGTAATTGATGTATTAAGCGCATTATAACCAACGCTTTCACATTTTTATAACAATACCTGTGGCGGTATACCCTATTTGGCTAAAATTTAGGTGCCAAAATAGTATTGTTGCCCGGGTTTTAATTAATTTCGGGTAATAATGTAGCCCGGTTTTTGCTATATATTTTATTAACAAAATTTTGGATGGCAAAATCCAATACTAGGGCTTTAAGTAAGTTTTAAACGGAGAATAACGAGACCATAAGAACGGCTTTATTAAACAAAAACGGAATAAAATACTTTATCTGCATATATGGCAACAGCTAAACAACCGCAACAAGGAATAGTACGTAAAAGCGTAAAAATTTTCTGGCGCGTATTTCTCTTTGGCTTTTTAGGATTTATCGCCATTTTACTGATGGCCAACTTTGGCGTATTTGGTAAAATGCCCTCCATTGAAGAGTTGGAAAATCCTTCTATTTTACAATCCTCCGAAGTTTATGCCGAGGATGGCACCCTGATGGGTAAATACTACTTACCTAATGGTAACAGGAGTATTGTGAAATACCGTGATATTTCGCCACACGTAGTAAATGCCCTGATAGCTACCGAAGACAAACGGTTTAAGGATCATGCGGGCATTGACATGAAGGGTACTTTCAGGGCCATTGTTTTCCTGGGTAGCCAGGGCGGTGGCAGTACCATTACCCAGCAGCTGGCACTGGCGCTGTTTAACCAAAGGGCCACCAATAAAGCGCTGCGTGTAATGCAGAAGCTAAAGGAATGGATCATTTCCGTTAAGCTGGAACGCAATTTTACCAAAGAAGAAATTATTGCTTTATACCTGAATGCCGTTCCGTTTTCTGAAAACGTATTTGGTATCAGGAACGCCTCCCGTACCTTTTTTCAAAAAGAGCCTGACCGCCTGACGGTGGAGGAAGCTGCTTTACTGGTTGGTATGATCAATGGCCCGGGTATTTATAACCCCCGCCGTAACCCCGTAGCTTCGCGTGACCGCCGAAACCTGGTGCTGACCCGTATGGAGGAGAATGGCAATATTACTGCGGCAGAAGCCACTAAATTTAAAGCCGCCCCTATTAAGTTAAACTATAAAAAACTGGACGAGAACACCGGTTATGCCCCCTATTTCCGCGAGGTATTAAGGGATGAAGTAAAAACCTTGCTGAAATCGGGCGACCTGAAAAAACCGGATGGCAGTTCTTATAATATTTACGAAGACGGATTAAAGATTTATACCACCATCAATCCGCGTATGCAGGAATATGCCGAAGCAGCGATGGCGGCCCAGGTACCTGTTTTACAAAAAGCACTGGTAGCCCAGAGTAAGGTGAAGAACGGCAGTATCTGGAAAGATCGTGACAATGTACTGGAAAGAGCCATGAAGGAAAGCGACCGCTGGAAAAACGGCGTGGAAGATGGTTTATCTGACAAAGAGATCAAGGCCAGTTTTTATGTAAAAACGCCGATGAAGATCTTTGCCTTTAATAAAACACATGAAAAAGATACGGTGATGACACCGTATGATTCTATTAAATATCACCGTACCATGGTACAATCGGCCTTTATGGTAATGGACCCCATTACCGGCGAGGTAAAAGCCTGGGTAGGTGGTATTAATTTTAAAACCTATAAACTTGACCACGTTAATATGCGTACCAAAAGGCAGGTAGGTTCTACCATCAAGCCTTTGCTGTATACGCAGGCCATGGAGGAAAGAGGTTTTGAAGCGGAAACCATGTGTGAGAACTCCGCTCAGTACTTTCCCGGCAGTGGCTGGGTACCCGCTGGCAAAGCTTGTCCGGGTGGCAGTATTACCATGGCGAATGCCCTTGCCTGGTCAAAAAACTGTGCTACCGCCTATATCATGAAGCAGGTTGGCCCTAAAGAATTTGCCGAGTTCTTATCACGTATCAATATCCCGACCAAGGTAGAGCCCTTCCCTTCTATCGCACTGGGCTCCTGTGAGCTTTCCCTGTTTGAAATGTTGTGGGGCTATAGCATGTTCGCAGGCCGTGGCTTTACTACCAAACCTTATTTTATCAGCCGTATTGAAGACCGTAACGGTAATGTAATTAAACGTTTTGATTACAGTGCCAACCGTAAGGAAGCGATCAGCGAGATAACCGCCTATAAAATGGCCAGGATGATGGAAGGTGCGGTAACCAAGGGTACTGCAGCCGGCTTAAAAGGACGTTTAGGCGCTGCAGAGATGGCTGGTAAAACCGGTACCACCAACGATAACTCCGATGCCTGGTATATTGGTTATACCCCTCAGCTACTGGGTGGTGTATGGGTTGGTTGCGATGACCGTTTTATCCGTAACGAAGGCAATGGTGGTTTTGGTGGCGCTGCTTCAAGACCTATCTGGGAGGCTTTCTTTAAAAAAGTATATGCCGATAAAACCCTGGGGATTAACAGGGATGAAAAATTTATTAAACCGGCAGAGCTGGAAAACGAAATGAGCAGTGCCGATGCATTGGTAAGTGATTATGATGCTACCCCGGGTGCAGAGAGTGAAGACCAGGGGGTTGGCACAGGTGCGGACTATATGTATAATGACTTTGAAACAGATTCCAAGCCTTATATTGACCCGGATGCCCCTACCGGCACTAAACCGGCTTCAAAGGATACGGCGCAAAAAAAA
>CAYUMH010000090.1:6813-18351 GCA_964445775.1 uncultured Terrimonas sp. | reverse complement strand
GTGAGCGCCAATTTTTCATGGTTTCCTTCAATTTCTATCAGCCAGACAGAAAATGTAAAAGTACTGGCAGAAATAGGTATCATCTTCTTACTATTCAGCCTGGGGCTTGAGTTCAGTTTTAAAAAGCTGGCACAGGTAGGCGGCTCTTCTTCGGTATCAGCTTTTGTAGAGGCCATTGGTATGTCAGCCCTTGGTTATGGCGCCGGCCAGTTGCTGGGGTGGTCTACTATGGATAGTATCTACCTTGGTGCGGCTTTAGCCGTTTCCTCCACTACCATTATTTTAAAAGCGGTAGAAGAACTGGGGCTGAAGAAAAAGAAATTTGCCGGACTGGTATTTGGTATCCTCATCGTGGAAGACCTTATTACCATTGCTATATTGGTATTATTGACCACCTTATCGGTAAGCCAGCAGGTAAATGGTATTGAGCTTTTACTTTCGGTAGGTAAACTGATCTTCTTCCTTATTTTATGGTTTGTTGCCGGTATATTCTTTATACCTACCATTCTTAAAAAGACAAGGAATTTAATGAACGATGAGACACTTTTAGTGGTTTCAATTTCCATGTGCCTGGTGATGGTGTACCTGGCTGCAAGAGCAGGTTTCTCTTATGCATTGGGCGCTTTCGTCATGGGTTCATTACTGGCAGAAACAACCAAGGCCGAAAGAATTGAACACCTGGTTAAACCGGTAAAAGACCTTTTCGGCGCTATCTTCTTTGTATCGGTGGGTATGATGATTGACCTGAAGATGATCGGCGAATATGCGATTCCTATTTTATTAATTACCCTGGTTTGTATTGTGGGTAAAGTGATCACTACCGGTATTGGAGCTTTTATCTCGGGTAATTCCTTAAAAGTATCCTTACAAACCGGTATGAGTTTAGCCCAGATCGGTGAATTTTCGTTCATCATTGCCATGCTGGGTAGTACGTTAAATGCCACCAGTGCATTTTTATATCCCATTATTGTAGCCGTTTCAGGTGTTACTACATTTACCACTCCCTATTTAATAAAAGCCAGCTCACCGTTTTATGACTGGATAGATAAACGTATGCCGGAAAGGTGGCGTAAATCACTCACCCGTTATAGTTCGGAAGCTACCACCATTACTGCTACCAGCGATTTCCACCAGGTGGTTAAATCATTTGTGATCAATGTATTGTTATTCTCGGTTATTATTGGGGCCCTGGTATTTTTATCGGCCACTTATATATTACCCTGGGTAAACGAACATACCAATTATGCTATCGGCCGTATTACCGTTACACTTTTCACCTTAGCGGCTATGGCGCCTTTTTTATGGGGTCTTATTGTGCGTAATGAAAGAAATGAGTCCTTTGTAAAAATATATGCCATACAAAAATACCGCAGCCCTATCTGGGTAATGCGTGGCATCAAGCTGGGACTCGCCGTTTTTTCCATTGTATTTTTATTTAACCGGTTCTTCTCCATGAGTGTGGCCTTATCCGCTGCAGTTATTATCTTATTCGTATTTGTCTACTTCCGCAAAAAAATACAGGAACAGTATGATCGCATTGAAAACCGCTTTATCAATAACCTGAACGACCGTGAACTACAGGCCGAGCTGAAACAACTGGAAATACAGGCCAGTAAACGGAATGTAGCCCTGGCCCCCTGGGATGCGCATATGACCACTTTTGAAGTGTTACCAGAAACAAGCATTATTGGAAAAACCCTGGAGGAACTGAAATGGCGGGAAGTAGTAGGTGTAAATGTAGCCATGATCAGGCGCGGACAGGTAACCATCACCACCCCTACCCGCTACGATCGCATTTACCCCGGCGATAAGTTATATATCATTTGTACGGATGCCCAGGAAAAGAAGATGAACGCTATTTTACGTGCCGATAAAAAGTTATTAGAAAAACAGCATGATGCTGAAGTAGAGCTGGACAAATTCACCATTGAGCACGACTCTCCGTTCATTAATAAATCAATCCGCGATTCGGGCATACGCACCATTACCAATGGACTGGTTGTAGGTATTGAACGTGATGGGGAACGTATACTCAATCCTGAGTCATCCATGATATTTGCCGAAGGCGATGTAGTGTGGATTGTGGGTGAGAAGAAACTGATTGACAGCATTAATTGATGTGAGAAGTAAGATCTATTGAAGTAAGATTTGCGGTTTAGGAATTGGGAGTTCAGCAGTCAGCAGTCTGAATTCAGCATTCAGACAGTTCGGTATTGTGTATTCCCTACTATTTTCTCACTTCCTATCTTTCGGACTTCCTGACTTTCCAACTTCCCGACTTTCGGACTTTCGGACTCTTGTCTTCCTGACTTTCCGTCTTTCTGACTTCCGGTCTTATAAACTATCATTTATGGAAACAAGGAAGTTTGATTACCAATGCCCTGCTGTCTAGCCAGGTGCCAGGCAACAAAGGCCAATGATAAACCTAACAATACATAAGCAATAATCATCCAGGGGTCACGGGTAGCGGCTTGTGGCGCCAGCATTTCAATCATCTCGGCCGAGGTTTTCTCCTGCTCTCCTACCCTGATGGTATGCAGGGCCTGGTCACGTTTTACTTTATGCGCAGTTACTGCATGACCAGCGGTATATTGTTTTACAGCACTCTCAAATTTAATCTCACCACCCAGACCGGCGGTTAACACACCCACCTGCTGCCAGTTAATGGTAGCGCCATTTTTCAATTGCTGCTGCAGGTCAAATACAAAATCGTTGTACTGAACAATGGCTTCTCTTTCCGTAATGCCCAATACCCCTGCAACCCAGTTGTACAGTTTTGCAGGCGCCGTAACCGTATGATCCTTGTGCAGGTTCAATTGATAAGTCCCGGCTGTTACACTATGATCGGCAATATTCATTTCCGCATCGGCCTGCTGAATAGCTAATGTACCAATGCCGGGTAATTGTAATTGCTGGTGTTGTACAAGATAACGGTATAACTGCTGGTACATTATTTATTCTTTTTAGCGAACGAATATACGATACCGCCGACAAAGTTAAAGCCATATACAGGATATTGATTCCAGCGCTGGTATTCCTGGTTGGTGATATTGTTAAACTGCGTCCACAAACTGATATTATTCCATACTTTAAACTCCAGTCCTGCATTCAGGTCAAAAGCACCTTTTAACTTGGTAGTGCTGCCGTCAGGACGAATAAAATGTGCTCCATCCCAGCCAAACATATCTACTTTCAGCCACAGGTCTTTAATAATCTGTGCCCGGATATTGGCATTCATCTCCATCGGCAACATACCCCAGGCTTTTTGGTTATTACCTTTTAATTTGGTAAACTGGTTTAGGGTAATACCGGCTGTTGCTGAGAACTTCTCTTCTACGGTATATCCTAACTCGCCTCCCATCACAATAATGTTCATCTTATCCTGGTTCAATACGGCAAATGATTTACCATCTGAGAAAATACCCGCACTGGTATCGTTGATGAATAAAGGCTGGTTATTTAATTTATTTACCCCTACCCGGGCATTATAGGTAAAATGGTCAACCAATGTGCCTTTAATACCACCAAATACTTCCTCTATCCAGGTATTCTTCAACTCACCGGGAGCCCATATCCAGGGGTTTTGAGAAGCCAGGTACTGGTAAGATGTTTTACGCATATAACCGGTCCAGCCGCCATGTACCACAAACTGCTTATCGGCAATGGCATACTCCGCCAGAATATTGGGGAACATTTTAAACTCGCTGTTATCCCAGCTTGGTCTGATGCCTACCTGGGCTACAAATTTTTCCGATTTATAGGTAATACCCGGCGCTACATAAAAGATGGTATTATTGATAGCTTTTTGTTTATCGCGGGATAAACGGGTCATATCAAAAGCCAGGCCCAGGTTTACCGCAAAATCGCTGTTAATATTTTTTTCCAGCGGCAGCGTTAATACCGTATTGCTCTCACTGTTTTTCAGGTGATCGGAGAACACATCAATCTTTAACTCCGGAGCATAACTCAATGCAAAATTTGTTTCACGCAGGTTGCGTAACATAATACGGCCTGAGAAAGTACTGAATTGCTGCCTGATAGAATCTTTGGGAAAAGACAAGGTTTCCGGAACATAACCGTATTTATATAACCTGTCTGCTTTAAAACCCAGGCCACCGGACCATTCCAGGCCACCGGCTGTTTTATAAAACGCCGATACACGGGCCTGTGCATTGGCATTTTCCTGGTATTCCCGCTTACCTTTCGAAGAAGTATATTTTGCAAATATTTCCGCACCGGCGGTGCTGCCGTCACCAAATGAAAGACCCGCCTGCAGGTAAGGTGTTTTTAAACTACCGAAACCGGCTTTAATATAATTGCTGTTATCCCATACACCTGCGGTATCATGTTGTAATGCCAGGGGTGTTAATGCACCGGGCTGGTAAGCAAATAATAAATGCTGGTTAGGCACATTATACTGCAATACCGGCTTGCTGGTATCGGGTTGTGGCGGAGTTGCATTAAAATTAATTTTTGCACTCTCCCTTAAAACAGGTTTAAATGCCGAAGTAATTTCTACCGAGCGTTTACGGGTAGTATCCTGTGCCTGTACCATGGCTGTTACACTTAGTAAAGCTAAAGAAAGTACAACCGGTTTATTTATATGTTTCATCTGTAATTATCGCTATTTATGACCGTAACAAAATTTGAATTAGTTAAACCTGCTTGCTTTTTGCTCTTCGGCAGTAGCCTGGGCTAATTTGGTTTTAGCTTCGGTCTGCAGATCAGCATCCAGGCTGTTATCCACTACGCTCTGGAAGGTAGCTTTAGCATTAAAATAATCCTTTTGCTTAAAGTATATATCTCCTAACAGGATATACGATTTAGTAACCCAGTACCCGTAAGAGCCCGATTTATTAATGGTTTCAAAAGCTGCTTTTTCGGCATCTGACAATTTATCAATAGCCAGCCAGCAATTGGCAATTTCATAACGGGCTTCGGCCGCCAGTGCCGCTTTATTTTGCGATACTACATTTTTAAAAGTAGCGATGGCCTGGTTATAATTACCTTCTACCTGGTATGATTTTGCAATAGCCATATTGGCCAATGCCTTATCATCGGAACTGCTGCCTTTGGCTGCCGTCAGGTTTTTGGCATTTTCAACCGCATCCGTCCATTTTTTCAACTGGTACTGGCTGCGTAATAAACCACGCATAGCTTCCAGTTTATTTTCCTGGCTCGATGCCAGTTCATTCAACTGTTTGTAATAAGATTCAGCCGTGGCATAATCTTTCTTCTCAAAAAAGTTCAGGCGGGCTGCTTCCAGTACTGCCGGCTCGGCATACCTGTTGGGTGCATTGTTGGCCACATAAGTATAGGCCGCTAAGGCATTGTTCCAGTCTTTTTTATCACTGTAAATCTCGCCACGGAAATAGTTGGCATCAATAGCATAGGCCCCGCTCGGGAATTTTTGTAAATAGTTATTGTAAGCCGTTAAAGCTGCATTTACATTATTGGCCTGGTAATGATTATCCGCTACATAATAGGTTAAAGAGTCTTCTGTATCCACACTGATGGGCTTGCCTACCTGTTTCATATAGGCGGCATACTCATCGGGGCGGTTATCATTTACATATACCACTTTAATATTTTCAATGGCATCTGCCGCTTCCGGTGAGTTAGGGTATTGACCGATCAGTGCTTTATAATATTTTACAGCATCGGCACTGTTATTCATATTATAGGCAGCTATCCCCATTTTCAACAAAGCCTCAGGCTTTAAGCTGGCATTACCCGATTGACGTACCACTTTATCCAGGAAGGTAATGGCTTCCGCATATTTCTCATCACTGATCAGTGAGTTGGCAATCTCCATATTGGCATCCGTTACTAAGGATGATTCAGGGAATTTGCGGGTCATGGTGGTCATCAGGCTTCTTTTCTCACTGGTACTTTTAATACCGGCGATCATGGCATTCTGGAAAGTAGCATAATCTTCTGCCGGCCAGGAAAACTTGATCACATTATCATAAATCACCTTGGCCTTGCTGTAGTTCTTCATCATAAAATAACAGTCACCGGTACGCAGGTAAGCATCCTGTGTCAACCCGTCGGAACGTAAGGAGGCGTTTTTACCAATCGGCTCAAAATGATCAAGTGCTACAGGGTAATTCTCTTTTCTTAAATAACAATATCCCAGGTTATAGCGGGCTGCTACGGGTGTAGCTTCGCCACTGCTGGGCGAACCGCCATCCAGGTATGCATTGTAATACTTTATGGCTTCATCCGTTTTATTGGTACGGTAGGCCAGTTCTGCTTTCCAGAATGATATCAGGGGTAATACACTGCCGTTATAGGGATCTTTTAATGCTTTATCCAGCAAGGTATTGGCTTCTGCAAAACGGCCATCGTTCACCAGCTCGGTAGAACGGCCATATAAAATACGGGGATATAAACGCTTGGCATTTTCAGTCGGTGTTTTCAGTCCGTCAATCAACACCAATGCGTCCTTGTAATTATTTGTATTAGCCAGTACGGCCACCAGCAGTTCCTGGGCTTCAGTATTATAGGTGGATTTAGGATATTCCGCCAAAAAGGATTTTAAACCATTTAAAGCCTCATCCTGGTATCCTAACTCGTAGGATAATTTAGCATACTGGAACTTGGCTATCTCTTTCTGTTCGGCATTGCTGCTGTTAGCGGTACAGAACAAAAAGGCATTTCTTGCATTGGCCTTTTGCCCGGTCTTTAAATAGGCATCGCCTAATAAATACATGGCATGCTGGCTCAGCGGGTCTTCCTTACCACTTAATTGCTTAAAGCCTTCAATAGCCTTATTTAATTTACCGGCCTGGTAATAACAATAAGACAGTTCATAAATATCCTCTCTTCTTACTTTCTCCGTTTTAGCAACATAATCCTCCAGGTAAGGCAGGGCTTTGGCATATTCCTTCTGCTCAAAATAAGCATGGCCGATCATCTGTTTCAGTTCCAGGTCATAAAACTGCGACTCCCCTTTCTTGATCTTCTCCTCCGCATATTTCAATGCTTCATCCTTTTTACCCTGTATATAATATATCTGGGCAATATAATAAGGCACTACAGTTCCGTATCCGTCCTCGTTCTCCACTACTTTAAAACTCTGTAAGGCATCGGTATACTTTGCATCTTTAAATGCCAGGATACCATAATAATAGTTCGCATCCAGGTAATTGGGATCGTCTTTCAGGTTACGCACCGTATTAAACAACGGGCGGGCCCTGTCAAATTGCTGCATGGTAAAATAAGTATAGCCCTGGTGAAACTTCATATTGCTGATATCGCTATTGCTGAGGTTGGCAATATTGGCCTGCTCATAAAAATTGGCGGCTTCCCGGTATTTCTTTTCCCTGAAATAATACTCGCCCAAATGATAAGCCATCATTTGCGAACGGGCACTGTTTTTTTCCAGGTCAACATAATCAATGGCCTTATTTACAGCAGTTTCCTCGTTCTGCTTCAGTCCGCAAACCAGGGTGTAATAATTCAACTCCTGCGTGGTTACCGGCTGGTTAACGGTATGCGTTTCGGCAGTACCGGCTTTTAACTCTTTAAAAATGGGATAGGCAAGACTGTATTGTTCCTTCTGGAAATACTCTTTTGCCTCTTTAAACCTGTCATTAGGATCTGTGTAAAACCGTGTTTGCTGGCCATGGGCCATATATACAGTAGCAACAGCTCCAACTAGTAAGCATATTTTTTTCATTCCTAAGTCCTTTAAACCGTGTGAGGATAACGTTGCAATATTCAAAATATTTCAGCCCTGACCAAAGAACGTTCCAAACAGGTGTGGATAAGTGCCTTTAATCACAATGTTTAACATTTCTATTACAAAACTCCCTCATTATCAGGGTCATTAATTTTATGTTACCGGCTACAGTAACTGCTATCATCGTTCCTTGCGTCGCACACTGCATCCTCCGGTTCTCTGATCGGCAGACGAAAGACCGGAAATCAGGATGTCCGAAAGTCAGTAAGTCTGAAATTTACGCCGTTGGAGAGAGGGGTAGAGAAATATTGGATGAATTACTGGTTACTTGTCAATTGTCCATTGTCAATTGCTAATTATTACTTGTTCTTTGCTGTGAACAATAATTTATTAATATTGCAGCATAAATCATTTTTTACTTTATGAAAAAGCTTTTCAGCACAAAATACTCGGCTACTTCTTTTGATGTTGCTATGTTCTTATTAAGGGCAGTAGCCGGTTCTACTATGGCCATTTCACATGGTTTAAAAAAACTGCAAAATTTTAATAGTATTTTAGCCAAAGGTTTTGCCGATCCGTTCGGGCTGGGACCAACAGTTTCTTTATCACTGACCATTTTTGCGGAGTTCTTCTGTGCTATATTCATAATCCTGGGTATTTTCACACGCCTGTCTTCCATTCCCCTGATTATTTGTATGTCGGTAGCCTTTTTTAGCGCCCATGGTGCCAGGTTATATGCAGATGGTGAATCAGCCGGTCTTTTCTTAATGTTATTTTCGGTTATACTATTGGTTGGCCCGGGCCGGTTCAGCGTTGACCGTTTAATTGGCAAATAAAAAAAACAGTATATTTATAAAAATTATTACTATGTCGTTACTTAATCAACAAAAAGGAAAAGACAAGAAAAAAGGAGATAAAAAGACCGGCGGCGCTAATGCGGCGGCAGGTTCCAAGTTTATACAAAAACCCAAAAGCACCGGCTTTGTAAGCAAACAATCCAATACCGGCTCGCAGAGAGGAAGTTAGTGTAAAAGTATGTAGTATACAGTATTCAGTATATAGAAAGAGGCATTTGATCTGTGGTCAAATGCCTCTTTCGTTTTGCGAATTTTATAAATTAAAAACATAAGCTATACTCATTAATATAATGGCTGTACCCAGATGCGTTAGTACCGGTTATGGTGACTTCTCTTACTAAAAGAAAATCATCAAAGTTAAAAATCCGCAGGTAATAACTTCTGTGATGATATTCGTCATACCCGGATTGTTGTTGCTTTAATAATAAAAGTGAGAACTGGTCTTTTAAATACAATAACCGCTGTTTTCGATCTGTCCTATTATATTGACTGGTAATTTTATTCTTAAAATCAGACATTAATGCCAGCATATCCGGGGCATTCTTTACTTCATTCGATGGGAAAGAATACAACTGGTCATAACACTTAAACAAACTATCAAGCCCCGCATCATTTATTTTATCATAACGATATCTTGCATTCAGCAGCTGTTCCAATCCTCTTTTCTGCGGCAATGCTTGCAACTCATGATCTCCAAAAAAACGATCAGAAGGAATATCATTAAAGTTTTGAACATCTGTCAACTTAATACTATCCTCATCGCTTTTACGTAATAATCTGACGAAGGCATACCCGCAAAAACTTTCTATAATAAAGGATGATCTATCATCAATCCAATCAACATAAAACTTTCCCGTTTCAACATCCTGTATAAAATGGATTGAATAGCCGTTTTTTCGCTCGCCGGGTTTATAATAAAGACGGTTAGTAAATGCCAGTAATCTTATATTCTTAGACGGATAGTTCACTACCTCAGTATTATTCAATAATAAACTATCGATAGCCAAACTCGTTGTTTGTTGCTGTAAACCTGTCCTATAATCAGTATCAAGATCAGCGGTATCAATAAAAATGCCCAGGTCGTTTTTCAGGTATTGTAGTAAGGTATCCTGGAATGTGGGAACAGAAGCTGATTGTTTTGTATTACAGGACAGTAATACAAATAAGGAAAAAGAAGTTATACAAACTAAAATATAACGCAGTGCCATTACAACACAAACGTGTCGCCCTGACTATTTATTGTACTACCTGTTAAGCCGGTAGTGTCACTCCCAACTTCTGTCCCAGTCCCTTTAAATCATCCACTACCGCCGGTAATAACGGAATACCGTTTGCGGAACGCTCTGCTTCAAACTCACGTTCCGGATCACCGGGCACCAGCACTTTTTCTTCACCGGTAATAGTGGCGGCATTCCGGAACCCTTCTATCCAATGATCCATACTTTGTTTAAAGTCTGTTGCAGGCCGGAAAGCATCAATGCGCATAGCACCTAAAAAGTGACCGATACCCTTACCCGGCTGTTGTGCCGGCATAGGTACATAGGCCGGAAAAGGCGGTACCCAGGGTGCATAGTTGGCGCCGCTTAAAAGGGCCGAAAAAATATCTACAATGGCGCCCAAAGCATATCCTTTATGACTACCATGTTCCCTGTCGCCTCCCAGTGGTAATAAGGCTCCACCCTTTTTTAATTCATGCGGATCATGCGAAGTATTGCCTTCAGCATCCTGTATCCAGCCCGCAGGAGCAGCCTGGTTCTTGCGTTGCAGAATTTCCAGTTTACCATTGGCTGCGGTAGTAGTAGCCAGGTCGGCTACAAATGCCGGTTGCTGACCGGCAGGTGCCGCCACACAAATAGGATTGGTGCCCAGCATTTTTGCCGTAGAGAAAGTGGGCGCTACCAGCGGACTGGCATTGGTCATGGCGATACCGATCATATCATGCTCCAGTGCCATCATAGCATGAGCAGCAGCAATACCAAAATGATTACTATTCTGTACACTCACCCAACCGGTGCCCACCGCTTTCGCTTTTTCAATGGCCACCTGCATGGCATAAGGCGCTACCACCAGTCCCAGGCCACTGTCGCCGTCAATCACAGCGGTGGAAGGCGTTTCATGAATGATCTTTATCTGCGGCTGCGCATTTACCCTCTGCACTTCCCATAAACGCACATAACCGCTTAAGCGGGCAATACCATGAGAATCCACACCCCGTATATCCGCTGATAATAAAACTTTGGCGGCAGTAACGGCATCCTGTTCACTACATCCAATTTTATTAAATATTGCTACTACAAAATCATATAACTGCTGGTAAGAAAAAACTTGTTCGGCCATGCGACAAAGATAATGGCTTAAGAGATAATGTGATAATTAGCCAATTTGCTAATATGCTAATGCAGACAATTGCCAAATTATAATTAATCCCGCTCTGTTTATTTTATACTGTCGATTGCAGATTGCAATGCCCGTCTTTGTTTATCGAATGTTGATTATTAGCCCCGGCTGATTTGTTTATTACTGATTTCCTTTTGCCTACTACCTGGTTACTCATCAGCCCCTGTCTATTCCACTTCCCATCTTTCCAACTTCCGAACTTCCTGACTTCCCGTCTTTCGGTCTTACTGACTTTCTCCTATCTACCGGAAATAAAAAACCCCTCAAAACGAGGGGCTAACATTTTAAAACGGCAGATCGTCTGATGCTTCCGTAATATCATCGGCATTGACATAACTGTTACCGGATGAAGAACCTGCGCTGCTGTTGCCTGCATTATATGATGGCGTGCTGCCACCGGTTCCTTCACCTTTACTACCCAGCAACTGTACTTCACGTACACGAACCGATAAGGATGCGCCGGCAGTACCATCCTGGCGGCTGAACGCACGGGCTTCCGGGGTTCCTTCCACATATACCTGTACGCCTTTCACCAGGTAAGGTGCAACGGCTGTACGGTCGGTCCAGTAGGCGCAATCAACCCAGGTGGTTTTTTCC
>CAYUMH010000090.1:0-6803 GCA_964445775.1 uncultured Terrimonas sp. | reverse complement strand
CCTGTAAATTACCCTGGCTGTCTTTATAACGTTCCGAGTGGGCTACTGAAAAGTTAATTACATTTTTCCCGTTAACTGTATTTACAATACAATCTTTTCCCAAACGGCCAATTACCTGCATTTTAATCATAGTGCTCAATTTTTAAGTGACGTAATTATTATTTATGCCGGCAAGTTACAGTTATTAGCTATTCACCACCGCCATGTGAAAAAAATTTCTTCCCGGGCCACCAAACAATTGCCGGGAGGGGTTGTTTTAAGTACCAATTTAACAATGTACCTTTGCCGTTGGCGAAAAAAGAAATAAAATGAGCAGAAAAGGGAAAGTATTGGTGGCCATGAGTGGCGGTATTGATAGTACCGTAGTGGCGCTAATGCTTCATAATCAAGGTTATGAGGTAGTGGGGATTACTATGAAAACCTGGGACTACGCGGAAAGCGGCGGCAGCAAAAAAGAGACCGGCTGCTGTAATGTGGACAGCTTTAACGATGCCCGCCAGGCAGCCGTGGAACATGGCTTCCCGCATTATATTTTTGATATCCGGGACGAGTTTGGTGGTTTTGTGGTAGAAAATTTTGTGGAAGAGTATATTGCCGGACGTACGCCCAACCCCTGTGTATTGTGCAATACCCATATTAAATGGCGCGCCCTGTTAAAACGGGCCGACGCCCTGGGTTGCGACTATATTGCTACCGGCCACTATGCCAAAATACGCCAGCACGATAATGGCCGTTTTGTGATCAGTAAGGCCGTGGACGATACCAAAGATCAGAGCTATGTACTCTGGGGCTTACAGCAGGACCTGCTGAGCCGCACCTTATTACCCCTGGGCGGTTACCAGAAATCGGAGATACGCCAGATGGCTATTGACCTGGGTTACCCCCAGCTGGCTAAAAAAAGCGAGAGCTACGAGATTTGTTTTGTACCCGATAACGATTACCGCGGCTTTTTAAAAAGACGGGTAGACGGACTGGAAGAACGTGTAAACGGCGGCAATTTTATTGATAAAAACGGCAACCTGCTGGGTAAACACAAAGGCTATCCTTTTTATACCATCGGCCAGCGTAAGGGCCTGGAAATAGCTTTAGGCCGCCCGGTTTTTGTCACCCATATTGATCCGGAACACAATACCGTAACCCTGGGTGATGAAGTGGACCTGGAAAAGAATATCATGAGCGTGGGTAAACTAAACCTGATCAAATACGATACCCTTACCCCGGGCATGGAAGCCCTGACCAAAATAAGGTATAAGGATAAAGGTGCCCTGTCCAACCTGTACCAGGATGGCAATACCATGAGGGTGGAGTTTTACGAACCGGTAAAAGGTATAGCCCCGGGACAAAGCGCCGTGTTTTATGAAGGCGATGATGTGATTGGCGGCGGACATATCCAAATGGGCTTTAAACAGGATTAAGTTCCTGATGAACTGAAAATCAAACAATATTTTTTTAATAGAATCGTTTATAAACGGGGTGAAGCAATTTTCCCCATTTATTTTTTAGCTTTGAGCTGACAATATAAATCGTAACCCAGATTAACTGCTTATTTTTTTAAGATTCCAGCTTATGAACCAGGCCTTACCGCTTATGAGATTTTTACATATTACTTTTTTTTCGCTGGTTATACTTTTCACCATCAGTTCCTGCGGCAGCGAAAAGGAAACATTTGATACCCCGGCCATGAGCGATTACCTGCCGATGCAGGTAGGCAAGTACATTATCTACCGGATGGATTCCACCGTTTTTACCAACCTGAATACAACTATCGAAGTACATAAATACCAGGTAAAGCACGAGGTAGCTTCTGTAACAACCGATAATGCCGGCCGTACTACCTATATTGTAAACCGTTCTCTGCGTAACGAAGCCGGAACCAGTGGCTGGCAGGCCAATGGCAATTATACCGTTGTTACCGCCGGCGACCAGACAGAAGTAGTTGATGATAATTTAAGGGTGATCAAACTGCATATCCCCTTACGCGAAGGCTTTAGCTGGAAAGGCAACCGCCACCTGCCCCTGGAACCTTATAAAAATGTGTTCACATTCAGCGTGGATAATGATATGCAGAACTGGGATTTTTATTACGATTCCTTTGACAACTTTAGCCACGAGGGTAATAATTACGAGGATGTATTAACCGTGGAGCAGATAGACGAAAGCGATAACCTGCCCATACAACCCAATACAACCATCGCCTCCCGTATCCGTTCAGTTGATCGTTATGCCAAAAACATCGGCCTGGTATTTAAAGAATATACTTTGTGGGAATACCAGAACAACCCCTCCTCCCCCAACCCCACCTATACCGGCTTTGGTGTTACCATGTGGATGATAGAACATAATTAAGAATGTTGAATGATGAGTGATGAGTTATGAGTTATGAATTGAGAATTGAGATTTCAGCATTCAGATGTAGTCTCCGGTCAATTGTTAATTGCTCATTGATCTTCCGGTCTTTCCAACTTTCTGACTTCCCATCTTCCTGACTTTCAGTCTTTCTGACTTTCCATCTTCCTGACTTTCGATCTTTCTGACTTCCAGTCTTTCCCACTTCCCGTCTTTTCTCTAAAAATTTAGTTTTACATTTGGGTACCATGAACTATAAAGCAATCATATTTTTTGTTTGCATGTACCTGCTGTTACCCGACAATTGTTTTGCGCAAAGCGGCTTTACCCGTTATATCATCACGCTTAAACACAAAGGCAATAGTCCTTATACGCTGGCTAACCCTACTGCCTACCTTTCACCCAAAGCCATTGAAAGGCGCACCCGTTACCAGATTGCCATTGATTCTGCCGACCTGCCTGTAACACCGGCTTACCTGCAACAGATCGCTGCTATACCTGGTGTTACCATACTTAATACATCCCGTTGGTTTAACCAGGTAGCCGTACGTATTAATGATGTAAATACAATCAATACTATTAATGCACTGCCATTTGTACAGCAAAGTCAGCCTGTAGCAGCCCGCACAAGCGGTGGCAGCCGTATTACACCGCCTGTAACCACTAACGATGTTGTACTGCCACCCGCACAACGTGTACAAAGCGGTTTAGCCGATTTTTATGATTATGGCACTGTGCCCCTGGCAGAGATCAACCTGCATAACGGCCAGTTTTTACATAATATAGGCATGCGTGGCCAGCATATGCAAATTGCCATGTTAGATGCCGGTTATTATAATTACACTACGCTTCCTGCATTTGACAGCATAAATAAAAATAACCAGGTGAGAAGTACCTGGGATTTTGTGGATGGGAATACAAGTGTTGCCGAAGACCATTCACATGGTATGCAATGTTTATCCATTATTGCAGCCAATATCCCTGGTTCATTTATCGGTAAAGCACCCGGAGCTATATTTCATTTATTCAGGACCGAAGATGCGGCCAGCGAATACCCCATTGAAGAGTTTAACTGGCTATGTGCAGCCGAACGGTCGGACAGTGTGGGAGCCGATATCATTTCATCTTCCTTGGGTTATGCCGATTTTGATTATGCTCCTTACAGTTATACCTATGCCCAGTTAAACGGCAAAACCAGCATTGCCGCTAAAGCCGCTACCCTGGCCTCCCGTAAAGGCATGCTGGTAGTAGTAGCTAATGGCAATTCAGGTAACAGCAGCTGGCGCTATCTGCTTACTCCCGCCGATGCGGATAGTGTATTAAGTGTGGGTGCTGTGAATACAGCATCGGCCGTATGGCCCAACTCCAGTTACGGACCTGCAGCAGACGGACGCATAAAGCCAGATGTAGCTTCAGTTGGCTGGGGCGCCCGCATACAAAATACAGGTGGCGGCCTGAGTGCCGGCAATGGTACATCCTATGCCTGTCCGAATATGGCCGGGCTAGCAACCTGTCTGTGGCAGGCCTTTCCCGAATTTAAAAATATTAAGATCATTGAAACCTTACGCCTGTCATCCAGTAAATACAATACACCTGACGATCGGGTAGGTTATGGTATACCCGATATGAAACAGGCTTTTGGCCGTTTACTGGTGGAATATGCTACTGCCTCACAGCAGGTAACAAATTGCGTTGCCACTATAAGCTGGAACACTAAGGATATGGGGGCTATGCGTTACGAAATAGAACGTCAGCTTCCTAATACTTTCAACTACACAACCGTTGGCAGCATGGTTGCTGCAGCCGGCGATTCGCTCAGTAAAAAAACCTACCAGTTTACCAACGACATTACCAACCTTGGACCCGGCACTATCAACTATCGCATTAAACAGATCATCGATACTGCACAGGCCAGTCTCATCGCAGTTTACCTGGATACCGTGTCGGTAACACTGAACAGCATTTGTACAGTAACGCCACCAGTAGATCCGGTACAGGACACCAGTTATGTGAAAATAGTGCCCAACCCGGTATATAATAACCAGGCCAATATATTGGTATATACACCTGCAGCGGTTGAACAACTACAACTCAATATTTACAGCAGCAACGGACAAATGGTAGCGCAAATAATACAAAACAAAGCCGCGGGTGGCCTGGCTACCTACCCCCTGCCTGTCGCTAAAATGGGTAAGGGCAAATATTTTATACAGGTGTGGGATAAGGGCCGCTTATTATTTACAACAAAACTGGTGCGTTTGTAAAAAACTTTTATGTAATCTGCCTGCTTATTGCATCCTGTTAAGAATAAGGGAATAATATTAAGTTAACTTATTCAAAACCAGCAATAATGAAACTTCTTTTAACAGCGGCAGGCATTGTTTTATACCTTACCGGCATGGCCCAGGTAAACCCTCAGCCCTATCTTCAAAAAGAACCTGGTGTCACCATCACCAAACCCGGGCAGCAAAAAAATAATAAAACTGATGCAAACAGCGCCACCGATAGCTGGCAATTGGCTAACGGCAATACAGTTGTTTTGTTAGCCCAGGACAATATGCCTTGTATCATTCCAAAAACAGAAGGAAACATATTAAATGCGGGAGCCAGTTTAAAAAATAAAAACTGGGGAGCTACCATACCCAATGCCGGTAAAAAAATTAACCCGGTCACCATATCTTTTTCACAAACCCATACAGACACATTAACCGTGCAACAGTAACACAAAAAAAGGCTGTCTCTTTCCAGAGACAGCCTTACTTATTTAAGATCGCATTGCGAATATTACCATTTATCTACTTCCTCAGTGCTTCCGCCGGCTACCGGGGTCGACTCAGTTTCTTCTGCAGCAGGAGTTGAAACTTCTTCTTCCCTGGCTGTAGTTACGGTTTCAGCAACAGCCGGAGCTTCTGTTTCATTATTGCCTTCGCCATCATAATCATCATGATTAAACGCGTCAAAATCAAAATCAGGCATCAGGTCAGTTTTAACATAATCAACTGCTTCGTTTAATGCTTTGATAAATTTATTAAAGTCCTCTTTATACAAGAATACTTTGTGACGGTCATAACCGTTATCATCAAAACGTTTGCGGCTTTCGGTAATGGTCAGGTAGTAATCATTACCACGGGTAGCTCTTACATCAAAAAAATAGGTTCTTCTTTTTCCTGCACGAATGCGCTTGCTGTAGATACTTTCTAATTTCTTGTCGTTATTCTCGTACGCCACGTTGTTAGTTTTATCAGTTAAAGAATGACTTGGCTTAGTCCACAAATATATCGATGTTTTTGAAACAGCCAAATCATAAAGTTATTTTTGAAAAAATTTTACGCTATCTCCGCTTAACTTTAGCAAATATGTTAGAATTAATAGCTGTAAACAAGTCATTTAACGGCACACAGGTACTCAATATCCCCCACCGGAGCCTGTCTCAGGGCCTGTATTGGCTACAGGGTACCAATGGCAGCGGCAAATCAACACTCTTAAAAATACTATCCGGTTTATTACCTTTTTCGGGAGATATTCGCATGAACAATAGTATTTCCCTGCAAAAACAACCTGTTGCGTTCCGCAAACAGATCAATTATGCGCCGGCCGAACCGCAGTTCCCGCCCTTTATCAGCGGACAGGAACTGGTTAATTTTACCCGTTCTGTAAAAGAAGGTGATGAAGCACAGATCAGGTTGATACGCGATATTTTACAAATAGGTGACTTTATTCATAACCCTACCGGCAGCTACTCCAGCGGCATGTTAAAGAAACTTTCCCTGTTGCTGGCCTTTATCGGTAAACCACAATGGATATTACTGGACGAGCCCTTCACCACGCTGGACCATGCATCCCAACAGGCTTTGGAGCAGCTGATCGTAAACACCCATCAGCAAAAAAACATTGCGTTCATCCTTACTTCCCATCACGATATTGAAGCCAGTCATATTGCTTTTACCAACGTTTTCAGGATCATTAACCAGGAGTTAACCGTAGTAAACGACAGCCATGCTCACTGATATTATTCAAATACTACGGCGTTCCATCACAGCCCCCTTTTACAGGCAACATGCCGGCTTCTTCCTGTTCCTGTTTTTTCTTTTTTTTGGCACACAACCTTCTTTTACAGATGCGGTATTATTCCACACGGCATTAATGAAAAGCATCCTCAGCTCGGGCATGTTTTTTATCATCGCTATGCTCATGTGGCTGGTATATACATTAAAAGTATTTCAGTTTTTCTATAGTACTATTACCAAAGCATCCTACCTGTTTTTACAAAACCTTAATACCCTGCCTTACCGGCAAAGACTGGCCGCTATGTTATACCAGCAGGGCATCCTGTTATTGCCGGCTACCGTTTATTTTTTATTTGTGGCAGGCATTGGCATATACCATGGTCATGTACGGGCAACAGCAGGCATTGGCATAACCGGGCTTTTACTATGGGTATTTTCGGCCATGGCCTG
>CAYUMH010000089.1:0-18370 GCA_964445775.1 uncultured Terrimonas sp. | reverse complement strand
GGTGTTTTCTACCAAACTGGTAAAGCCGGAGGACCTGCCGGAAATATCCCAGGAAAACTATTGGAAAACCCTGGCCTACGAGGATAGTGTTTATCTTGTTAAAATGCCCGGTGAAGCACAACGCATTACCAATGGCGCCGGCATGATGATGGACATGAGCATGTACTTTGATATGGCTGCCATGCAAATGTATATGTCGCTGCAAATGCCCATACAGGGCGAGAAAAAAGGGGAAGCAATACAACGCATCATTAACGGGCTAAATAAGGATAAAAGCGGGAAAAAGAAAATACTGCATAAAAAAGAAACGGTCATTAAAGGTATGCCCGCAGCAGAGTTCCTGGCATCTTTTGCCGGGGGAATAATGAAAGGACAGGTAATTGAACTGGATGCAAAAGTGGTGGTATTAAATGCAGTGATGGCTTTTAAAGAAGAGGACCTCAGCAACTCCGATGCTGATTTTTTCTTTCAATCATTTACCTATGACCCGCATCAGTTGGAAAAGAAAGGAACGGATAGTTATTGGATGAGCCTGGTGGACGAAAACCTCGGCTTTTCAACGGCTATCGTTTCCCTGGCTAAAAAGGAACCAAAGAAAACAGTTGATGAGGACAGGACCGAATATTCCTGGATAGGACTGGACGCTAAAAACCAGATCGTTTACGGCGCCAGTGTATTAATGTACAATCCGGGTTATTACCAATCACAGTCAGATACCGCTTTGTTCTTAGCCATGAAGGAAAACCTTTCAGCTATGTTCAAACCTGCCCGCTTACTGGACAGTTCATTTGCCACTATGGATGGCTACCCGGCATTTTCAGGAACAGTGGCCGGCAAAATGGAAGGTGAGGAAATGAGAGTAAAGTATAAACTGGTACTGAGGGGCGGCATTTTTTATTACCTGTTCACTACTTACGAGCCGCGCGACCAGAACGATATTATGGCCAACCATTATTTAAATGCTTTTAAACTGTTGCCCTATAAAAATGCAGCAACTAAAACGGTAAAACTGGAAAATGCCGGCTTTTCTTTTAACACATCGGGAGTAATAAAAGACCGGACTGCTGATTATACTGATCAATCCGATGATAATACGCAGGTAGCGCAGTCGTACGAACTGTACGATCCTCTTACCGGGTACACCGTTAATATTGATAAAACAATTATTCCTGATTGGTATTGGATGCAGTCGGACAGTGCTTTTCTGTCAAACAGGGCCGATCATTTTATATACTGGAACGATTCGGTGATAAATTATACCGTATCAGATAAAGGCTATACAAAGGAGGCCTCCTTTACAACTGTTAAAAAAGGAACCCGGATACTTAAAAAAGTAAAACTTGTTCTTAATGGTAATGAGTTGTATGAAATATATGGGTTTATATCAGACAAGGATACGCTGAATAATAGACTGGACTATCTGCAGAGTTTTACGGTTACCGAACCGTTAAAAACGGTTGACAGGAGCCGTTCAAATATCGCGGGCCTGCAAAAAAAACTGGCAATTGCTGATGCGGCCCAGGTGAAAGCCATGATGCCATGGGTTAGAACCATTGACTTTATACCTGCCGACCTGCCGGTATTAAAACAAATGGCCCTGCATCCTTATGCGGATCTTGATTCTTTACACAGTGGTATGAACAGCTATTTATTACAGCGGGTTTCTGCCCTGGATACTACGAACACCATGGTTGCCGATATCAATGCCGGGTACGAAAAGCTGGAGGAAAAAGATAAAAAATTAAGATACCATTTACTTCAGCACCTGTCCAACATTAAAACCGAAGCGGCTTATACCGTTTTAAAAAAGTTACTGTTATCACCATCCACTACGCTGGGTGAGGAAGATTATATCTACCTGAGAATATATGATTCACTGGCACTCACCGCTACTTTATACCCCGACCTGTTACAAATCATTAAACGGCCTAATTTCTGGCCTTATGTAGTTGAGTCATTAAACGATATATTGGATAATAAAGTAGCAGACCCGGCCATCATATTACCTTACCAGGATGATATTATTGCTGTAGCCGAACAGGCTTATGAGCAGGACAAAGAAAAAGTGGAAGAAGCTATTTATTCCCATGTACAACTGCTGACATTGCTTGCTTACCTGGATAATGAAAGGAGTAACAACGTGGCCGAGAAGTTTTTACAGTTTGAAAACCGGGAGTTAAAATTTGCCGCGGTAAAAGTGTTATTAAAACATAATAAGCCGGTTGCCGCTAAAGAAATTGAACTGCTGGCAAAGGACGATAATCACCGCCTGCCCCTGTATGAGTTTTTAGCTGAGCAGAAAAAGGAAAGCCTGTTACCTAAAGCTTATTTAAACCGGAAAGAACTGGCAAAATCAAAGATTTATGACCTGGCCACAGATGATGAAATAGAAGCTGAAAAAATAACCTTCCTTGAAGAACGGACGGTAAAATATAAAGGAGAAGATAAAAAGTTCTTATTCTTTATTGTTTCTTTTGCTGATGAAGATGAGCAGGGTACTGCTACCACAACAGATTACCTGGCCGTTGCCGGACCTTATTCGCTTAAGGGTAAGGAACTGGTAGGCAAACACGAGGCATCAGGTATTATCTGGTTTGACGAATACAAAAAGAATAACCTCAACAGCCTGTTTAATCAATACCTGATCCAGCTGGAAAAATACGATGAAGAAAAATAAGCCTGACGGGTTACCGGATAATATCTCCCTTTAATCTTAATAACTCCGTTTCGGATAATTTAAGCGCATAACGGGCCGCTATTAAACGGTTATTGGCCATCTCCAGGCTATTCTGGGCTTCACGTAGCTGTACCAGTGTAGCGGCGCCCAGTTTATAGGTTTGAAAAACAATGTCCACGTTTTCACGGGCCAGTAATATATTCTCTTCTTCCAGGGCTAATGCTTTTTTCTGTAACTCGTAACTGCGGTAGGCAATAATAACGGCCAGGTTGATCTGCGAGCGCTGGTTCTCGAACAGTAACTGGCGGTTGCGCATATCTATCTCCGTTTGTTTGATCAAACGTTTGGTGGCAAAGCGGTTGAAAATGGGCACTACCAGGTTAACACCATAGTTAAACCCCGTTGACTGGTTAAATAAAGGCGAAAAGGGGTTGATCACCGTCTGGTTATTGGTACGGTTAAAAAGATAATTGGCATTAAAAGTCAGGTCAGGGTACAGGTCAGCCTTTCTTTCTCTTAATTCAAATTCAGATATACGGATATTTTGTTGCAGCAATAAAAGGGTAGGGTTGGTGCTTTCTACGGACTCCTGTATACTGCCTAAGCCAATTTCGGTATTTAGGGGAATAGAATCCACTACCTGGAAAGCGGTGGTAGATTTTACGTTCATCAATTGTGCCAGTTGTTCTTTTAACTGAACTACTAAGGTTTCCTGTTCCAGTTTAATAGCTTTTTGGGCATTCAGGTCCACCTTGCTTTGCAATACATCGGGTTTGGCTCCTGTGCCAATATCTAATTTATACTGCGCCAGTTTAACCCTTTCTTCATTCAGTATTATTTGTTCGTTAGTAGCTATGATCTGCTGTTTCTGGCGTACAATATTGTAATAGGTATTTACCACCTGGGCAATACTGTTTACCATTTGCTCCTTTATCACATACGAGCCGGCGGCTACCAGTTCGGCAGCTTTATCACGGGTAGCAAACATTCTTAAGCCGTCAAACAGGGTCCATGAAAAAGCAAGGGAGGCGTTCCAGTTATGCGAACGGATGCCGTTCTGCTCCCGTTTGGAATTATCGGCCAGGGTCTGGCGCTGGTTATTATTATTCCAGGTAGTACCGGCCACCCCATTTAAAGTGGGGTAAAATACCGTGTTGCGGTATTTATAATCCAGTGCGGCAATAATGGAATCGTTCTTGGCTAATTGTATATCATAATTATTCTGTAATACAGTAGCAATGGCTTCCTCCAGGGTTAATACCTCATCCTGCGCCCGGGTAGCAGTAACACTGATACAGGTGATAAATAGAGGAAGAATATATTTTGCCATTTTCATGGGACGAAACTTTTTGCTTAGTGATAGATGGTAATTGTATCGTGTTTCAATTGTAGGTACCATGTTTACACTTATATATCGGTTAATGATTGATTGTTTTGATCACCGGTATTAACAGGCGCCGGGTTGTTCTCCGGTAAAGGATAGAGTGTCTCCATCTCGCTTTTTTTCTTTTTGCCCGACAGGAAAGAGTACATGGCCGGTAATATATACAGCGTAAGCACCAGCGAGAACATAATACCACCCACAATTACCACACCTAACGGAATACGGCTGGTGGCCGCAGCGCCTAAGGACAATGCAATAGGCAAAGCACCCAGGGCCATAGCCAGGCTGGTCATTAAAATAGGACGTAACCGCTGCGTAGCCGAATAAATGGCCGCCTCTGTTTTAGGCATACCTTTCATCCGGTTATGATTGGCAAACTCCACAATTAAAATACCATTCTTGGTTACCAGGCCTATCAGCATGATCATACCAATTTGTGAGAAGATATTAAAAGTATGTCCGAATAACCACAGCGAAATAAAAGCGCCTGCAAAAGCCAGCGGTACGGTGGTAATAATAATTAACGGGTCGATAAAGCTTTCAAACTGGGCTGCCAGTATCAGGAAGATCAAACCTAATGCCAGTAATAAGGCAAATAAGGTATTGCTGCTGCTCTCGGCGTAATCGCGGGAGGAGCCGGATAAAGAGGTACTGAAGGTTTCGTCCAACAGGCTTTTGGCAATCCGGTCCATCTCTTTTACACCGTCACCCAGGGTTTTGCCCGGCTGTAAGCCTGCCGAAATAGTGGCCGATTTATACCGGTTAAAGTGAAAAATAGTAGGCGGGGTATTGGCCTCTTCCACGGTTACCAGGTTATCCATGCTGATCATCTCGCCCCGGGTATTACGGACAAACAGGGCTTTCAGGTCATCCGGATCGTCGCGGTTGCTCCTGTCAACCTGGCCCATTACCTGGTATTGTTTACCATCCTTGGTAAAATAACCCAGGCGACGGTTACTATAAGCCATTTGCAGGGTCTGCGAAATATCGCCCACGCTAACACCCAGTTCACTGGCCTTTAAACGGTCGATAGATACCCTTAACTCGGGTTTATTGAACTTCAGGTCAATATCCACCTGCTGTAATACACTGCTCTTATTGGCCTCTTCTAAAAACTTGGGCAGGATGGCCGTTAGTTTTTCAAAATTATTATTCTGTAATACAAACTGCACCGGCTGGCCGCCACGGCGGTTTACCTGTATCGTTTGCTCCTGTATCACAAAAGCACGGCCTTCATTAAATTTACCCAGGTTACGGCTTACCATGTTCACAATCTCTTCCTGCGATCGCTTACGTTCCGAAGGGTCGGTCAGCATCAGGCGCACATTACCGGCATTTACATTACCACCACTAAAACCGGGTGCGGTCATGGACAGTACAATTTTATTCTCCGGTACCGAATCCATCATAAAGCCGGCTACCTTATTCACATACTGGTCCATCGCATCAAAGGAAGTTCCTTCGGGTGTAGTGAGCTGTACCCTGAACTGGCTGCGGTCTTCCATGGGCGCCAGCTCCGATGGTATATTTTTAAACAGGATAAGAAAGATAACAACACAGGCGGCAATAATGATAAAAGCCACCCACCGCACTTTCATAAATGCTTCCAGCGATTTGCGGTAACCGTTTTCCATGGCCCGGAAAAAAGGCTCGGTCTTGTTGTAGAACCAGGAATGTTTGTGCGGATTTTTTTTGCTCATCTTCACATTCAGCACCGGTGTGAGGGTTAGTGATACAAAGGCCGATATCAGTACGGCGCCCGCTACCACCACGGCAAACTCACGGAATAAGCTGCCCACAAAACCTTCCAGGAACATAATGGGGAGGAACACTACGGCAATAGTGATAGACGTGGCAATAACCGCAAAATAAATCTCTTTGGAGCCTTCCAGGGCTGCCTGCCATTTGCCCATGCCCTGTTCCATTTTTTTATAAATATTTTCCGTTACCACAATACCATCATCCACCACCAGACCTGTTGCCAGTACAATGGCCAGCAGGGATAGTACATTAATGGTATACCCCATCATGTACATAATAAAGAATGCTCCGATCAACGATACGGGGATGTCGATCAATGGCCTGAAAGCCACTATCCAGTCACGGAAGAATAAAAATATAATGATAATTACCAGGATGATGGAAATGATCAGGGTTTCCTCCACCTCTAAAACCGAACGTTTGATAAAACGGGTCTGGTCCAGGGCTATATTGATCTTGATATCCTCGGGTACATCTACTTTAATCTGCTCCAGTCTTTTATAAAACTCGTTGGAGATGGCTACATAGTTGGCGCCGGGCTGCGGCACAACGGCCAGGGCAATCATGGGTACCTGGCTTTCTTTCAGCATGGTCTCTTCATTCTCGGGGCCCAGTACAACTTCCGCAATATCTTTTACCCTTACATCGGCGCCATTCACATTTTTAATGATCACGTTGCCAAATTCTTCCTCGGTATTCAGGCGGCCAAAAGTTCTTACGGTTAATTCGGTGGCATTACCGGCAATTTTACCGGAGGGCAGTTCCACGTTCTCTTTATTCAGGGCTACCTGCACATCATTGGCGGTAAGGCCATAGGCATTCAGCTGTACCGGGTTTATCCAGATACGCATGGCATACCTTTTTTCGCCCCATATCTGTATACCACTTACGCCGGGTATGGTCTGCAATCTTTCTACCAGTACATTATTGGCATACTCCGTTATCTGTAACTGGTTGCGAGTATCGCTCTGTACGGTCATGGATAAAATGGCATCGGAGCTGGCATCAGCTTTTGATACAACGGGTGGCGCTTCCAGGTCGGTAGGTAAGGAGCGTTGTGCACCCGATACCTTATCCCTTACATCATTGGCAGCGGTTTCCAGGTCGGTACCCAGTTCAAACTCCACATTGATCCGGCTGCTGCCATTACTGCTGCTGCTGGTCATATTTTTAATACCCGGCACACCATTAATGGCTTTTTCCAGGGGCTCGGTTATCTGGGTTTCAATAATATCGGCATTGGCGCCGGGGTAGGAGGTGCTTACATTAATATTGGGCGGGTCAATGGCAGGATAATCCCGCACACCTAAAAATTTAAAGCCGATAACGCCAAAAACAACAATAACAATATTCATTACTATTGCCAGTACCGGGCGTCTTAAACTTAACTCAGATATATTCATTAAGAATAATTTGGTAATTAGTCAATTTGAAAATTAGCCTCCGCAACCACTAGATTCAAGAAAGTCGATAGCAGTACTGCAGTACAAGTGTGCGACCCACAACAATACTGTTGGGACTCAGCGCAACCAAACGCCCCTCAGGGCGCACCAGGGAACTGCAGCCGGTAACCTAAACTTATTGGTTAATAATTTTATTGATACCAATTTTAGCATCGGGCCTCGTGCTTAACAGGCCGGTCACTATTACAGTATCACCTGCTTTCAGTCCTTCGGTAATTTGTATATACGATGAGTCACGCACGCCGGTGCTTACATCCACAAAGCTCGCTGTGCCGCCTTTGTACAGGATCACTTTTTTACCCCTGGCCTGTGGTACCACTGCCTGTGTGGGAATTAAAATGGCATTGGGATCGGGTGCAAAATTCAATTGTACCTTGGCAAAGGCGCCCGGTAAAATCATATCGTCCTTGCTTTGTATGGCAGCCCTTACTTTTAAACTGCGGGTGGTTTCGGTTACCGACGATTCGCTGGCCATTACCCGGGCTTCATAGGTTTTATTACTGCCTTCAAACTTAAACTGTACCAGCTGGTTTACCTTTATCTGCGAAGTGTATTTTTCCGGCACCGTAAAATCCAGCTTCAACTGGTCTACTTTATTAATAACGGCAATAATGGTACCGGGCGAAATATAGGCACCGGGGCTGATATTGCGTAAACCCAGTTTACCGTTAAATGGGGCTCTTATTTCCGTACGGGCAATACTGGTACGGATAATATCCATATCGGCCTTAATATTATTTACGTTCAGCAGGCTGGCATCATAATCGGCCTTGCTGATGCCCTGTATCTTTAATAACTGTGCCGATCTTTCTTCGTTGGTATTGGCTATCTGCAATTGTACCTGTAGTTTTTTTAACTGGGCCTGCAGGTCGGCATCGTATAATTTAGCAATTAATGATCCCTTGGTTACATACTTGCCTTCGGCCACATTCAGGCTAATAATACGGCCCGATACTTCGGGCTGAATTTCGGTACTCTCATTGGCAATAATAGTTCCCGGCACTTCAATAGATTCGGCAAAGCTGCGGGTTTGTACAATGAAGGCGTCAACTTTAGGGGTGGAAGTTTTTTTTGCGTCGGCGGCTGGTTTTTTATCTGTTTTGCCGCCACATGCCGATAATAAAATAACAGAAGCCGTAAAACACGTTAACAAACGGCAGGGCATAGCTTTCGCTGTTTTTGTTTCAAAACGCATGAATGGTAGTAGTCTTTATTTCGTATTAGCCGGTCAGTATGTAATCATATTTATATAAAATAACATACACACCAAACCGGGATAAAGATAATTGAATATCAATCAACAATTAGACGTACTCCGGGCATTTTCCTTGTTATTAGCTGAATTATCTGTTGATGAACGGTAAATAAACAGGATGAACGGTTATGATTTTACGGTCAGCGAACGCTTTATTTTGCCGGCCTGTAATAAGAGGTCAGCCTTTTCCTTGCTCATTACCGTGGCATGACCCATTTTACGGCCTGGTTTGGTTTCTTTTTTACCGTACAGGTGTACAAAAGCATTATCAATCTTTAATACTTCTTCCAGGCCTTCGTACTGTACTTTGCCGGAAAAACCTTCTGCGCCTATGATATTTACCATTACCGAGGGTAAAATGGCATCGGTATTACCCAGGGGGTAGTTCAGCATCACCCGCCATAACATATCAAACTGTGAGCTGTAATGTGCTTCAATGGTATGGTGACCGCTGTTATGCACCCGGGGGGCGGTTTCGTTCACCAGTACATCATTATCCATATCCACAAACAGCTCTACGGCAAAAATACCGGCCGATTTAAAATTCTTTACTACCGACAGGGCAATGGCTTCAGCCTTCCATAATACTTTTTCATCCAGGTCGGCGGGACATAACTGAAAATCCAGCAGGTTTAAACGGCTGTCAAAAACCATTTCTACGGGTGGGTAAATAGCGGCGCTGCCATCATTGGCTATGGCTACCATAATGGCTATTTCTTTTTTTACGTCCACCATCTTTTCCAGTACCGAGGGAGCGTCAAAACCTTTGGCAATAGTGTTAGTATCGGGCAATAACTGTACGCCCTTGCCATCATAGCCGCCTTCGCCAATTTTATGTACGGCGGGTAAAAAATCGGCCGCCGCTTCCAGTTCATACAGGTTTTGGGTCACGATAAAATCGGAGGTTGGTATCTGGTGCTGCTGGTAATACTGTTTTTGTAAAATTTTGTTCTTGATGGTCTTTAACACCGATGGTTTGGGATACACTTTTACACCTTCGGCTTCCAGTTTTTCCAGGGCATCGGTGTTTACGTTCTCAATCTCTATGGTAATGGCATCCAGGTTTTTACCAAAATGATATACGTCGTCAAAGTTCTTAATATCGCCTTTGGTAAAGTTATCGCAGAGGTGTGCAGCGGGGCATTGCTCATCGTTTTCCATCACAAAAGTTTCCACGGGGTAATTGGCCGCTTCCTGTAATAACATACGGCCCAGCTGGCCACCACCTAAGATTCCTATTTTTTGCATGCGGCAAAAGTAGATAAATATCCATTTTCAAATCAGCTAATTTTTAAATTATATCATTTGTTTTGGGGCTGTCGGGGTTCGGTTCATTGTTCAGCTGCAGTCCCCGCTGCTCCGGGCTCCGCTGGCGCTCCGGTGCTGCGCACTAAACCCTGTGCATCGGGCAGCTTTTGGGCGTAGAATATAATTGAACAATTGGAATACAGTTTTTTGAGAACTTGTGTATATTTAAAAGAAGTTTAGAAAACTAATAAAGTGACAAAAAAGGGACTAATATGGACAATTATAGTTTGGGTTGTAATAACCTTAATAAAATATTACTATGTAAGTTTTTTCTTCTTAGCATTTATTTGGTTGGGAATGATTTTGACACTCATTATTTTGACTATAATTCAAATTATAAAAGCTATTGATGAAAGAAAACGTTTATCCAAGTTACGCATTGCGAAAGTTTTGACTTTTGCTACACTCTTACTTTTAACATTTTTCAGTCAAATAGTAAATATTGCAATTGAAAAAGTTGACTGGTTAATACTCGAAAACAAAAGAATGGAAATTGTACAACAAGTAAAAAACAAAACATTAAATCCAAATGTCAGTTGGAACGAATGGGTATGTGAATTGCCATTTGAGTTTCCAATTGTTTCAAACGGTGGTAACGATATCGGAATAAGCAGAAATGATAAAAATAATGGTACAACGGTTACATTTTGGGTATTTAGAAACTTTTTTGATTCCCCTTCAACTCATTTTATCTATACCGATGACAAACAAAAAATGAAAGAATTGGAAAGAAAAATAAAAGATGCTCCTGGAAATAATTGGAAGATTAAAGAAAACTGGTACAGGACGTATGGGTACTAGTATTATCATTTGTTTATCGTTACATAGTTGTCATGATTCTCTTTCTTTTTTTCTATAACCTCGTACATATTAATTGATTTTTTCGGTTTATGTACACTTAAATTTGAGTACTATTTTCAAAAAAACTATAAAAACACCAAACAACGATGAACAAAGAAGAATACAAAAAACAGTTTACCGAAGAAGATACAGTGGGCTGGGAAGCTATTGATAAAGAATTAATAAAAATTTATCCCGACCAGGAGCCCAAACATTTTGCACCGGTTTTACATTATGCCATTGGTGGCGAAGATCCGCTAGATGGTATTAGTGTGTATGAGAGCAAAAAACAAGCCGACCATTTTCATTATGTTACCTATGGTTTTTCTCAACTTTATTACGACGAAGAACAGGCCGGTGCGGAATTTAGCAAGTATGGATTTGAACTCACATTCCGGTTAAAAAAAGAAACGGAGGAGGATAATTTGCACTGGGCCTGCAACCTGCTTCAAAACCTGGCCAAATATGTTTTTAAATCGGGTAAATGGTTCGAAGAATTTCATTTTATTCCTGCTAACGGTCCTATAAGGTTAGATTATGATACGGATATAACCGCATTAGCTTTTGTAACAGATCCGGAATTGGGTAAAATAAATACCCCGCATGGCGAAGTAAGTTTTTTACAAATGGTAGGCCTTACAACCAGTGAATATGAGCAATTGAAACAAAATCCTAAAACCTCGGAGACAGAAAAGTTACTTGAAAAGCTAAGGCAAACGAATGGATTATTAATTACTGATTTGAAAAGGAAATAATATTTGGATGAGTAGTGTAACATATACCTCTCCTTGTCAGGGAGAAAAACTTTAGTTACGGATACTGATAGTTCCTATGGTATTTGTCCGGTTTTTTGGTGCGATGTCCTGTATAGCAGGATAATTCTTAATAGCGTTAGGTGCAATGAAGTGATTAATGCTTTGTTTTTCTTTCATTAACATTGGACCTTTTGTCAGTTTATTTTCACTCTTCCTTTCAATACTGAACTTTATTTGATACCATCATTATATGTTAAAGCATTGTATGGCATAATACAAAACTTGGCTATTCAGCCGCTTGCATCTATATTTGAGTTGGCTGTAATTTTAACCGAAAATTCAGTCATATTGAAGTTATGAACGATAATACCATTGACAGTTTACGGGAGGCATTGAAACACTCCCCAGAAAACACACCTTTAAGACAGTTACTAGCTGATACTTTATTAAACGGGAACAGGTTGGAAGAAGCGGAAGCCGAGTATGCCGCCTTACTTAAACTTACCCGTGATATTAAACCCAAAATAGGGCTGGCAACCGTGTTCTTTAAAAAAGGCAGTTACTCCGCCTGTAATGTGATCTTGGAAGAGATCATTGAGAACGGCACCCATGATATTGCAGTATTTACCTTATATGCTAAAGGGCTTTTAAAGGAAAACGAAACGGGTAAAGCCATTGAAGCGTATAAAAAAGCACTGGCCATTGACCCGGCTTATTTTGATGAAGAGCTGGATAGCCAGTTACGCCAGCGGAGTTTTAACCCGGTGGAGGAGGAAGAGGAGGAGATATCAGATGCACGTTTTTTACAGAAGCCGGATATCAATTTCAGCCATGTGGGTGGCATGGAAGCCGTAAAAAAAGAAATTGACCTGAAAATTATTAAGCCCCTGCTTCACCCCGAATTGTATAAGGCCTATGGTAAAAAAACGGGTGGGGGTATTTTGCTGTACGGCCCCCCGGGCTGCGGTAAAACATTTATTGCTAAAGCCACAGCCGGGCAGGTAAATGCAAAATTCATCAGTGTAGGGTTAAACGATATCCTGGATATGTGGGTAGGTAACAGTGAAAAGAACCTGCATGAAATGTTTGAGCTGGCCCGGCAGAACACACCCTGTGTATTGTTCATTGATGAGATAGATGCGCTGGGAGCCAGCAGGAGCGACATGAAACAGTCCAGCAGCCGGCATTTGATCAACCAGTTTTTACAGGAGCTGGATGGCATTGACAGTGTGAATGAAGGGGTACTGATCATCGGCGCTACCAATACACCCTGGAACCTGGACCCGGCGTTCAGGCGGCCTGGGAGATTTGACCGGATTGTATTTGTACCACCACCCGATATGAATACAAGAGAGTCCATTTTAAAACTCAAACTCCATAATAAACCAACCGGTACAATTGATGTAAGGGGCGTTGCCAAAAAGACCGAAAACTATTCGGGGGCAGATATTGATGCCATCATTGATATTGCGATTGAAGAAAAGCTGGAGTCTTCTTTTGCAGATGGTATTCCCCGGCCACTGGAAACCGGCGATTTGCTGGGTGCTATAAAAAAACACAGGCCCAGTACACAGGAGTGGTTTGCAACGGCTAAGAATTTTGCCATGTTTGCAAATGATTCAGGATTGTATGACGATATTTTAAACTATTTGAAAATTAAAAAATAACATGCACGTAGACCACAGGATATCAAAAGTTGAAATACTGATCCAGCAGAAGAAGTTTGCAGAGGCAGAAAAAATTATTGCTGACCTGCTTGCCGGGGATGCGCACAATATTCATTTCCTGTCCTTACTGGCAGAAGTAAACCTGCAGCAAGGCAAATATGATAAAGCAAATCTTATTATTGATGATGCGATAGGGTTGTCTCCCGACTCCGCCTGGTTATTTTACATTAAGTCGCGTATTGCTGCCCAGGAGAATAAATTAAACGAAGCAGAGCAGTTTATACAGCAGTCTATTACATTAGACCCCTACGATGCAGATTATTTTGCCTTGCTGGCTAATATTAAATTGGCAAGAAAACAATTTACGGAAGCATTAGCGATAGCTAACCAGGGCCTGGAAATTGACCCGGAAAACCTCCTGGCGCTCAATGCCCGCAGCACTGCTTTAAATAAGCTGAACAGGAAAGAGGAGTCTTTTGTCACCATTGAAGATGCTTTAAGAGAGGACCCTAACAATGCTTACACCCATACTAATTATGGTTGGGGGTTGCTTGAGAAAGGTGACCATAAAAAAGCATTGATACATTTTAAAGAAGCGCTTGCCAATAAGCCGGACTATGAATATGCCCAGGCCGGTATGTTACAGGCAATAAAAGCCGCTAACCCGGTTTACCGTCTCTTCCTGAAATATGCTTTCTGGATGGGTAACCTGACGGCTAAATACCAATGGGCGGTGATCATTGGGTTTTATCTTGGTTTCAGGGGATTAAATATGCTTGCTAAAAACAACGCAACGCTGCAGCCTTACCTGACGCCTTTGATCATTGCCCTGGCGATCATTGCATTCTCTACCTGGATCATTGGTCCCATCAGTAATTTATTCCTGCGGTTCAATAAATACGGGCAGCTATTACTTGATAAAAAAGAAAAGCTAAGCTCCGGTTTTGTTGCGGTAAGCCTGGGTATATTTGTGGCAGGCGCCATATTATATTTTGCCCTGGCAGATGAAAAAATGCTTACGATCGCTTTATTTGGTTTTGCCATGATGTTGCCCCTGGGTACAATGTTTGCGCCTTCAAAAAACAAAAATGCACTTTTGATCTATAGCATTGCCCTGGCAGTTGTGGGATTAATAGCCATCGGGCTCACGTTCTCCACCGGCGAAATGTTTAATATGATGAGTTCCATTTTTATTATCGGGTTTGTGGGCTTTCAATGGGTAGCCAATTATATGCTTATAAAGGAGGATAACCAATGATGATATTGTCGATGTTCAAAATATCGTTTAATTTATTCGAAGATTAAATTGTTGGATATGATCGGTTTTTGCAAAAGTCTTTTATTATTGGTCGGTTTAATTTATGGAACCTATACTACTGGCGGGGTTATCGCCGAACAGGTAACTTGTCCTGAACTTGGACTTTCCTTTACGCTGCCGGACAGGTTTACAGCTCTGGACTCTTTACAAATTGATGCACTTAGTAAAAGAGGTGAAAAGGTTGTAAAGGAGACATTTGATACGGAAACCATGAAAGGCTGGCAGCAGGTTTGTTTTAATCTGCAGGATTCTCTTAAAAGAACAATTCTCATGTCAGCCATTACCGTTAAAGAAGCTGTCGCTCAGAATGGAAGCGTGGATAAATTTATGGATAAGGTGTTTGACGATGGAAATAATCTGATGATCCGGCGTCTTAACAATAGAGTAGGGGTTGAATTGGACGAAACAAAAGTTTTTAAGCGGGATGAAATAACAATTGCCGGTTTAAAGGTAAAGAGAAATGCTTTGAATTTTGTAATAGGTAGGCAGCAATTATTTTTTGCCAGGTACTATTTTTTTGAAAAAAAGGATAAATTGTATTTCCTGGTTTTCTTTGGATCTCCCTGGGCAAAAAATAATGACGAGATAGCGACTGCTATTGAATCGGGAAAGGCAATATAATTGACTAATGGTTTTTAAAATGATGTAATCCATTTCTACATTTCAATAAATTGTAAACCTTGTCAAATCGCTCTTTTAAATGAAGGAGAGAAACTATTATCCGGGAAAAGGAGTAAGTCTTAGCCTGGAGCTAATGCTTGGTTTATCTAAACGGCTAAAACTTAAACAACCAATATAATGACTGATACCAGCATTTTAGGACTTATACTGATCATTGCCAATATTGCCATTTCTTACAGGGGCTTTACCAACCAGGCATTTTTTGATGGTTATAAGTTTGAAGTGGACAGTATACTGGTTAAAAAAGACTATAAACGTCTCATTACTTCCGGCTTTTTACATGTTGGCTGGGCGCACCTCATTTTTAATATGTTAAGCTTATATCTTTTTAGCGGGCATATTGAAGATAGTCTGGGAGGCTTGAATTTCCTGATCATCTATTTTGCGGGTTTAATCGGGGGTGATTTACTATCCTTGTATATACACCGCAACCATGGCAATTACAGTGCGGTGGGAGCATCGGGGGCCGTGAGTGGAATCATCTTTGCCTCAATAGCTTTATTCCCGGGTATGGGTATAGGTTTTTTCGGCCTGCCGGTTTCTATTCCGGCCTGGCTGTACGGGGTTTTATATATTGCATTCTCCATTTATGGTATCAGGTCCGATAAGGATAATATAGGTCACGATGCTCATTTGGGCGGGGCATTGATGGGTATGGCTGTGGCCTTACTGATAGAGCCATCCGCTATTGGCGAAAACTACCTGACCATTTTATTGATTGCCATCCCGACACTGATATTTATTTACCTGATCATTACCCGGCCGCATATTTTATTGGTTGACAATTTTTATTTTAAGACTCATAAAAATCATTATTCGATAGATCACCGGTATAATGAAACCAGGAAGAGCCGGCAGCAGGAAATTGATGCTATCCTGGATAAGATAAGCCGGAAGGGTATGGGCAGCCTGAGTAAAAAAGAAAAAGAAAAACTCGAGGAATATTCAAAAACGGTTCGTTAAGCAGTCGGCATAGATATATGGATAAAAATACACGGATAATAGAAAAGCTAAGGGCGTTTAAGGAACGGGATAAATTTTCATGGCAGGCCTGGAATGACAGGGGCTTAAGTCCGTCCCCGGATGAAACCTGCAGGTACCTGTCGTTTTTTTTCAATGCATGTGCTGATAGGGCAATCGGAGGAGTAGAGAGAAATTATTCGGCAAGGCAGTTTAAAAGATTATTAAGAAAAGAGTTCAGGCAGCTTAAAAAGTCAGATTTCGATAGGGAAGAAAGAGAATTTATTTGTGATTTAATGTATGAACTGGCGGCGATCACCGGTACAGAGATAAATGATATCCTTAACGCGTGGTTGTATGATCCCTTTTTAGTTATGCTAATGAAACTGCAAAGATTGTTAAGGCCGGAAAGAATTGTTAAAACCCTTAAACAACCTTGTACAAAATGCGGGGATGAACTGGAAACGCATATACTAAAATTTGAGGAAGGTATTCCTGAATATAGCTGGTATATAGGAAGGTGTAATCATTGTAATGAACTAAACCTGATCTCACCCGGGACTGGTGCAAAAGAAACAAAATTTGGGAACTATGCCTATGTTGAATCCCTGAGTAAAAATGATTATACCTACGACCAGGCCCTGTTAAGACTGGAGCAGATTAAATTTTTCAGAAAGTGAGGTTTTGGAAGCGGAGCGAAAAATAACTGGATACTGATTTGTATTGCTTGATAAATAACCTTTTGAAAATAATAACTTATGACACATCAGCAAGCACTGGATAAACTGGCTGCCCAGCACCTGGTTCAATCCATAGATGAAGACCTGGCCAGGCTTACGGCCTATGTTATGGCCGTTTACAAAAATGAAAAGCCGGATAGCCTGGCAAAAAAAGTACTCACACCTTTACTGTTAAGATGGAACTGTGTATTGGAAGCAGGTGACGAAACTGCAACTCCCATTTACAGGCAAAAAACCATCCTGGCCTTAGCCATATTGTTGCATAAATATGGTTTTGTACATAAGGAGATTACGGCAAAAGCTATCAAGGCCATTGACGAACTGAATGACGGGGTGGTGCTAAGTGATGATTTTTTCCGGAAGTCGAAGGAGATCAAAACTTTTATTTCCTCAGCGCCGGAGCCGCTGAAACGTAAACCGGGTATGCCTGACAGCATTAGTTTTTACCGGGCTAAGGATGTTATCGCTATTCAACTGGACAAAAAGTTTTATGCAGCCTATATTCACCGGCTGGCCCGGCCAAATGAAAGCCCGGTGATAGAATTTTATAATGGTGTTTTTAGCCAGGTGCCGGCTATGGCTGAACTACAGGGCTTAACGGCTAAAGGCGCTAAATATAACGACGGTGTAGAGAGGATAGAAATGTATTCTGTAAGCGGTTTAAAGTTTTTACCAGACCTGGCCAACCAGGTTACCCTGGTGTCAGCCTGTGTAAGCGAGCCTCCATCCAATAAACAGCTTGAAAAACCGGTGGGCCTGTATACGGTTAGTGATATTTTTGATATACAGGATACCATTAAACAATTGTTCCGATAAGTCTGAGCGGGGAATTGATAGAAACGCCTACCATTTATTTTACAGCCGTATAATTTTATATAAGCCTATCTGTTAGTATATGAAATCTTTTAGTAAAGTTCTTATTGTTATCAGTATTCTGTTCAATACAGTAACAGGTTTCTGTCAACCTAATAAACCCCTCGTCAGGTTCGGGTTAATTGCCGATATACAATATGGTGATCAAAATACCAGGGGAAGCCGTTTTTACCGGGGTTCTATTGCCAAACTGGATAGCAGTGTAAACGAGCTGAACCGGCAACAGGTGCAGTTTACCATTAGCCTGGGCGATATAGTGGATAAAGACCCGAAGGACCTGGATACGGTACTACAGTCGCTGAAAAGGCTGGACCATACAGTGCATCATGTAACTGGCAACCACGATTACAGCGGGGTGACCAACAACGAAGCGTTATATAAAAAGCTGGGTATGCCCCATGAGTACTACAGTTTTAAAAAAAAGAAATGGCGTTTTGTTTTCCTGAACACCAATGAAGTGGCTTCCTATGCCAATGTTGCCGGCAGCTGGAAAGAAAAAGAGTTAACGGATATGTTTGCGGTTATCAAAGCAAATAATGGCAAAAATGCAACGGATTATAACGGCGGTATCAGTAGTAAACAGGTACAATGGCTGGAACAGGTTTTAAAAAAAGCAGAAAAGAAAGGGGAGAAAGTACTTATTTTTTCCCACCATCCTTTTAGCTGCGCCGAAGGACTGACCGTTTTA
>CAYUMH010000088.1:0-18459 GCA_964445775.1 uncultured Terrimonas sp. | reverse complement strand
GAAAAATATTAAAAGGCGATGTATTAGCCGCCTTAAGCAATCCCGGTAAAAAGACTTTTGGTGGTGCCGAGTTGTTTAGCCGCAACGTACGCAACGAAAAAATGACCAACCTGCGTAAGACCATCAGCCGCCGCCTGGTAGAAGCAAAGAACACCACGGCCATGTTAACTACTTTTAATGAAGTTGACATGACGGCGATCATGGATATCAGGAAAAAATATAAAGACGCTTTTAAAGAGGCACATGGTGTAGGTTTAGGCTTTATGAGCTTTTTTGCCAAAGCCTGTGCAGTTGCTTTAGCAGAGTGGCCTTCGGTAAACGCTTATATTGATGGCGACCAGCTGGTTTACCACGATTATGCCGATATCAGCATTGCCGTAAGTACACCACGTGGTTTAACCGTGCCGGTGATCCGTAACGTGGAAAGCCTGAGCATGGCCGATATTGAGAAAAAAGTAATTGAAATGGCAGGCAAGGCCCGCGATAGTAAATTAACCGCCGAAGAATTAACAGGTGGTACTTTCACCATTACCAATGGTGGTGTATTTGGTTCATTAATGAGCACACCTATCATTAACATACCGCAATCGGCTATTTTGGGTATGCATAAAATACAGGAGCGCCCCATGGCTATTAACGGCCAGGTGGTGATTCGCCCCATGATGTATATTGCGCTTAGCTACGACCACCGTATTATTGATGGCCGCGAATCGGTAAGCTTCCTGGTGCGGGTAAAAGACCTGCTGGAAAGTCCTGAGCAGTTACTGGCTGCAAAAGACCCTGTTAAATTGTTATTAGAACTGTAATAGTGCTCAGTATAAAATTAACGGCCCGGTTTACCGGGCCGTTTTTATTGTGTAAAATAGTGAACAGGGGTGTACAACTATGTGTGCTGAAGTACACGGGCCATTGTAATATTGCATAATAAGTTTTACCTTACCGGTACCAACAATATTTTCTGTTTAAAGCTACAGGCATGTATAAAAGGAGCATCATATTTTTGTTTTTAGTGTGTATGGGTATAATGCCTTTAAGGGCGCAAACCAACCTGGAGAAGATCCGGCAGGGGATTGCCTTACATGAAAATGCACAATACGAAGCGGCCATTAAGTTATACGATGAGGTAATTGCAGCCGATACTAAAAATGTATTGGCCCAATATGAAAAATCATACTCTCTACTCATGCTGCGTAAGTACAGTGAATCAATACAACTGAGTAAGGACATTATTGAAAATTTTCCGGGAGATGAGAATATTCCCAATGTCTATATTAACTGGGGTACGGCCTTGGATTACCAGGGCAAAACAAAAGACGCTTTAAAAGTGTATACAAAAGGATTAAAAGCTTTTCCGGGCAATTATTTATTACACTTTAACAAAGCCATTTCGTATAACAGCCGTGGTGATAAGGAAGAAGCCATTGAGGAGCTACAACTGGCACTGAAAAGTAACCCTTTACATTCCAGTTCACACCATGTATTGGGCCTGCTTACTGCAGGAAATAATAAAATAGCTGCCATGTTAAGTAACCTGGCCTACCTGGCTATACAACCACAGGCAACGGAAAGGGCTAATTACAATCGTGAAAAGGCAGAACGGATCATTGGCGGGAGTGCGGAGAAAAAAGATGATAAGAATATAACCATCAGTTTATCGCTGCCCGCTAAAAAGAAAAAAGAAAATGATTTTAGTTCACTGGAGCTGATGCTGGGGCTTACCGCTGCAAGCAACTATACCAAAGAACATGAGAACGAAACGGCTATAGAACGTATGCAGCGTAACCTGGGTACGGTTTTTAACGGGTTAAGTATGGGCCAAAAAGAGGGCAAAGGTTTTTACTGGGAGTTTTATGCGCCGTTTTTTGCCAGCCTGGAGAAAGAGGGTTTCCGGGAAACCTTTGTACACATCATGTACACGAGTTCGGGAGTCGTATTAAATGAGCTATGGCTGTATGATAATAAACAGAAAGTTGAAGCGTTTAAAAAATGGCTGTCAGCGTATAAATGGATATAAGTAATGGTTGAAAGGCTGCCCGATTGGCAGCAGTAGCTGCAGGTGTGTTAGCCGTTTTAGGACGCGTGGCCTGCACTACTGCCAAAAGCGGGAACTGCAGCTGACCGGAGTTACCCATGACCATAGCCCCAAAGAATGAACACCTGCAACCGAGTTTTCCCCACCACCAGGCTGTTTATCAGCAGCCCGTAATTTCTTGTTAACTTGCACCCATGCAACAGTATTTAGATTTATTGCAACATATTTTAGATAAGGGCAGTGAAAAAACTGACCGTACCGGAACCGGCACCATCAGCACTTTTGGTTACCAGATGCGTTTTAACCTGCAGGAGGGCTTTCCCCTGGTGACCACGAAAAAAGTACATTTAAAAAGTATTATACACGAGCTGCTGTGGTTTTTAAAAGGTGATACCAATATTGGTTACCTGAAAGAAAACGGTGTTCGTATATGGGATGAATGGGCCGATGAAAATGGCGACCTGGGCCCCGTATATGGCAAACAATGGCGTAGCTGGGAAACCAGGGATGGTAAAACAATTGACCAGATAAGCGAGGTAATTGCACAGATAAAAAAGAACCCCGACAGCAGGCGACTGGTAGTGAGTGCCTGGAATGTAGGTGAACTGAGTGAGATGGCCTTAATGCCCTGCCACAATATGTTCCAGTTTTATGTAGCCGATGGCAAATTAAGCTGCCAGCTGTACCAGCGCAGTGCCGATGTTTTTTTAGGTGTGCCTTTTAATATTGCATCCTATGCCTTGCTTACCTTAATGATGGCACAGGTATGTGAGCTGCAGCCCGGAGATTTTGTACACACATTTGGTGATGTACATATTTACAGCAATCATAAAGAGCAGGTAAACCTGCAGTTAAGCCGGTCGCCGCTGCCCTTACCGGTAATGAAGATTAACCCGGAGGTGAAAGATATTTTTGCGTTCCGATACGAGGATTTTACACTGGAAAATTATGAAAGCCACCCGGCTATAAAAGCGCAGGTAGCGGTATAGGGTTTAACAGGCTGTTAACAGTGGATATCCCGGAAAGCATGTCATTGGCTTTATTGATAAAGCCACTTAAAAACTTAAACCCGCCGTTATGAGACTATGTATTGCAGTTATACTGAGTATTGTTTTTTTTTCCTGTAGCTCGCCCCGTTACGTTAATTCGCCCGCAGCCTATAATGCTACTTTTTTTAAGGAAAAAGGTGATTTTAAGGTAGCCGCTTCAGGCTCCATTAATCCCGGCCGTATTGTACAGGATATTGATGGTGCAGACAGTGACGGAGAAAGGAACTATTCCACCGGCCTGGATGGACAGGTAGCCTATGCACTGACCAATAATTTTATGGTTACGGTTGGTGGTTTGTACCGTAACGAAACCGACCGCTTTGATGAGGATGAGCTAAACACCAGTAATACGGAAAGCAAGGTGAAGTATAAGCGTTATATGGTAGATGCGGGTGTGGGTTTTTATTTGCCGATGGGACGTAGCAAGCGCCATTACTTTAATATTATTGCCGGTGCGGGCTTTGGTAACAGCCGCCATACCGATTATGGTATACCCGACAGGCGGACAAGAAATTATGAAGCCGATGTAGCCAAGTTTTACCTGCAACCGGCCTTTAACTTCTCTTTCAGCGAACAATTCAGAATGTCATTAAGCCCTAAGTTATCCGGCTTTACGTTCAGCAATATTACCACCAATTATGACCCGGCCGAGGAAAGTATGCTGAACCTGGACGGTGTAAGGGGCAGGACCATGATGGTGTTTGAACCCAGTTTATTTTTCCAGGTTGGGTTTAAAAATGCTGACTGGATAAAACTGGATATAGGTATGAACTTTTCCACGCCCCCGTTTTACCTGAATGTAAATGATGACGGTGGTCCGGATTTATACTCCAGAGGGTTTTTATTATCACTGGGAACTTCTTTTTATCCCTTTGCCAACAGGAATAAGTAATAACTTAAGTTATACAACAGAAAAGCGTACAGGCAGCAACCTGTACGCTTTTTTTATACCTTTACCGGTATATATGATCATTTCTTTAGTAGTTGCCGCATCTAATAACAACGCCATTGGCAAGGACGGTAAAATGCCCTGGCATTTACCCAACGATTTAAAACATTTTAAAAATGTAACCTGGGGCTTACCGGTAGTGATGGGCCGTAAAACCTTTGACTCGCTGGGTAAACCTTTACCCGGCCGTAAAAATATTGTGATAAGCCGTAACGGCGGCTGGAAACATGATAACGCCATAGGTGTAAAGAGTATTGAGGATGCTATGTTTTTAGCCAAACAGATGGACGTGAAAGAGCTGATGGTGATTGGCGGCGGCGAGATATACAAACTGTTATTTGAAAAGGCCAGAAGAATTTATTTAACAAGGGTGGATGCCGAGTTTGAAGCCGATACTTTTTTCCCGGCGGTGGATGATACGGTATGGAAACTGGTGAGTAATGATACTTACAAGGCCGATGAAAAGAATAATTATGATCATGCTTTCCAGGTATGGGAGCGTATAAAATAACAGCAAGGTAATCACCCGATATGTACTCACCGGTAAAGCTTACAAAAAAATATATACAGTATTACTGGCAGGCTAACAACAGCAAAGGGCATGGTATGCATTCGCCTTTTGTATTTAGTTTTATAACCAAAGTGCTGAACGATACCACGGCTTATAAGGATTATGCAAGGGTAGAAGCCATGCGGCAGGCCCTGTTACAGGATCGTACGGTAATTGAAGTGCAGGATTTTGGGGCGGGCTCGGTTACCACTAATTCCAACCAGCGAAAAATAAGCGCCATTGCAAGGCATGCGGCCAAGCCTAAAAAATTTGGGCAATTGTTATACCGCATGGTGCAGTTTTATAAACCACAAAATATACTGGAGCTGGGTACTTCGCTGGGTATTACCAGTGCTTACCTGGCATTGGGTAACCCGCAGGGGCGGTTAATTACACTGGAAGGGGCTCCGGCCATTGCCACTGCCGCCCGGCAAAATTTTACCCGGCTGCAACTGCAGAATATAGAACAGGTGGTTGGCCCTTTTGAAAATACGCTGGACAATGTACTGTCCAAAAACACGCCCATAGATTTTGCTTTTTTAGATGGTAACCACCGGTTGCAACCCACGCTGGATTATTTTGAGCAACTGTTACCCCATATTCATAACGACACGATACTGGTGTTTGACGATATACACTGGAGCCTGGAAATGGAAGAGGCCTGGCAACAAATTACCGCTCACGAGGCGGTACGGTGCAGCATTGACCTGTTTTTTGTGGGCGTGGTTTTATTCCGCAAGGAGTTTTTAGAAAAACAACATTTTGCTATCAGGTTTTAGAGGTTGCCTGTATCCCAATATTTTACAACACTTCCTGTTTTTACATTGGCATATTACCAAATTTTCAAATTGGCTAATTATACATTATCTTCGGTACGTTCCGTATAAGTTACTTACTTAAACCTGATGCATGATAATTGGCCTGCTTAAAGAACCGGATTTTGAAACAAGGGTATCGATGGTGGCAGAGACAGTTGCCGCAATGACCAAAAAAGGAATTACCGTTTTAGTAGAACAGGATGCCGGCGCAAAAGCTTTTTGTGCCGATGCTGAGTATGAAAAAGCCGGCGCTACCATTACTACACGCGCCGACGTTATAACACAATCAACAATTATTGCTGTTATTCACCCACCCGTGGCAACGGAACTCGGTCAGTATGCGGTGCAGGGAAAAGTATGCATAGGCGTATACCAGCCTTTATTTCATCCCGGTTTAATGCAGGAGTATGCGGCTCAGCAGCTCACAGTTTTTTCGCTGGATATGTTGCCACGTACTACGCGTGCGCAGTCAATGGACGTATTGAGCTCACAGGCCAATATTGCCGGGTACAAAGCGGTGTTAACTGCGGCGGCTTCGTACGGCCGTTATTTCCCCATGTTTATGACCGCTGCCGGAAGTATTGCCCCTGCCAAGGTATTGATATTGGGTGCCGGTGTGGCGGGCTTACAGGCCATTGCAACGGCCCGGCGTTTGGGTGCGGTAGTGGAAGTGTTTGATACCCGGCCTGCAGTGAAGGAAGAGGTAATGAGCCTGGGCGCTAAGTTTGTAGAAGTAGAAGGTGCTGCCGATGCCAGTAAGGCTGGGGGCTATGCGGTAGAACAAACGGAGGAGTACAAACAAAAACAACAACAGCGTATTGCTGAGAGTGTGGCCAAGGCCGATATTATTATTACCACCGCCCAGATACCGGGTAAAAAAGCGCCTGTGTTAATTACAGAAGCCATGTTGCAATCCATGCGCAATGGCTCGGTTATTATTGACCTGGCTGCTGCTACGGGTGGTAATACACCGGTTACACAAAACGCACAAACCGTTCATTACAATGGGGTAAGCATTATCGGCGATTCCTCTTTACAAAGTACCATGCCGGCTGATGCAAGTAAGCTGTATGGTAAAAACCTGCTCAATTTTTTACAACTGATCATTGATAAAGAAAACCAGTTGCATTTAAACTGGGAGGACGACCTGGTAAAGGGAGCCTGTATTACACATGGGGGAGCAGTAGTGCATGAAAGGGTAGTGAGTGCATAGTCTGGAAGAAGGAGAGACCGAAAGTCAGTAAGTTGGGATGTACAAAGTAATTGACAACAGGCAATGAACAATTAGCTACAGGAATAGTGAAAAGTGAAATTTGTCAGAAAGACGGGAAGTTAGAAAGTCAGAAAGACAGGGAGTATAAGCAATGAGTAAAAGGCAGTGGACAATTAGCCAGGGAATAGTGAAAAGGGAAATTTGTCAGAAGACGGGGAATTAGGAAACGTCTGACTGCTCAAATCTCAGGTCTTTAGTCTGAAAGTATAGAAACTAATACCAATTAACGAATAACAATGAACGAATTTTTAAACTGGATCACGCTGCACCAGCAAACCATTTATATTGTGATACTCATGATTTTTGTGGGTATTGAAATAATAGGCCGAGTGCCCAGCGTACTGCATACACCTTTAATGAGTGGTGCCAATGCCATACATGGGGTGGTGATCATTGGAGCTATTATTGTAATGGGCAAAGCGGAGCCTGATAATTACCTGGCATTGATACTCGGGTTTTTAGCGGTAGTACTGGGAACATTAAATGTGGTGGGAGGCTTTGTGGTAACCGACAGGATGCTGGAAATGTTCAAAGGAAAAAATAAACCAACAAAAGGAAATAAAGCCGGCCATTAGGCTGGTCACTGTTACTATCTACTCCTTATAAACTACCACAGATAATTTTATGATGCTTACTTTAATATACCTGATCGGCAGTGTTACTTTTATCCTGGGTTTAAAAATGTTATCTAACCCGGCTACGGCGCGCAGGGGCAACCTGATAGCCGCAGGAGGTATGGTACTGGCCATATTGGGCACCATTTTCCTGTACGAAGAGAATGGCGAGAAGCTGGGTAACTACGGTTGGATATTCGGTGGTATTACCATTGGTACGGTGATTGGTTTTTTGGCTGCTAAAAAAGTAAAGATGACGGCCATGCCGGAGATGGTGAGCCTGTTCAACGGTATGGGTGGGGCCTGTGCGATGCTGATCTCTATTGTAGAATTCAATCATCTGGTAAATCCGAATATTAGTCATGTAGATTATGAATGGTTTACGATTGGGGATAAGGGTTCTTTGTTCATTAATATTATACCTACGGGGCAATTATTTATCATTTTGCTCGGATTAATAATAGGAACGGTTTCCTTTGCCGGAAGTATAGTTGCCTGGGGAAAGTTAAATGGTAAGATCAAAGACTTTTCATTTAAAGGACAGCAGGTATTCAATATTATTGTGCTTTTATTAATAGTAGGTCTTGCAGGCTATTTATTATGGAATGTGAGTCAAAAGGGTATTGATTTTTCAGGCTTTGCACTGACAAAAAGCCTTCCTGATGAGTCGTTTTTTACCGAAGTGAAGTTTTTGTTCTACAGCATCTTTATCTTATCTCTTTTCTATGGTGTCTTTTTTGTACTGCCAATAGGCGGTGCGGACATGCCGGTGGTTATTTCCCTGTTGAATTCTTTCACGGGTGTTGCTGCTGCCTGCGGTGGTTTTTTATACGACAACAAAGTAATGCTCACCGGTGGTATACTGGTAGGAGCAGCCGGTACTTTATTAACTATACTCATGTGTAAAGCCATGAATCGTTCCCTGGCGAATGTATTGATAGGTTCCTTTGGTGGTAACAAAACCGCTGCCGGTGGTGCGGGCGGTAAGGAACAGGGCACTTATAAAGAAATATCACTGACCGATACGGCCGTGGTAATGGCTTATGCCCATAAAGTATTTATTGTGCCGGGCTATGGCCTGGCGGTAGCGCAGGCGCAACACGTATGCCATGAGCTGGAAAAATTGCTGGAGAGTAAAGGCGTGGAAGTAAAATACGCTATTCATCCTGTAGCGGGTCGCATGCCCGGACACATGAACGTATTACTGGCCGAAGCCGATGTGCCTTACGAAAAGTTGCTGGAGATGGAGCAGGCCAATGAAGAGTTTGCTACAACCGATGTGGTGCTGGTATTAGGTGCCAATGATGTGGTGAACCCTGCTGCCAAAACCGATCCGGCTTCTCCTATTTATGGTATGCCGATCTTGGATGTAGAGCTGGCTAAAAATGTAATTGTCAACAAACGCAGTATGAAACCCGGTTATGCCGGCATTGAGAACGACCTGTTCTTTCAACCCAAAACTTCTATGTTATTTGGCGATGCAAAAAAGGTATTGCAGGACCTGGTAGGGGAAATTAAAAATTTGTAATAATGGTAAGCTTACTGATTTATTTTTTTTCTATTGTATATGGTGATACGCAATATTCACCATTAGATTGTGCCGGTTTAAGAGAGGGTACCTTTAAAACAATGGCTACGGCTGAAGATGGTACCGCTTTCACGACAATAATCAAAAGGAAGAAAAACGTACAGTATGAAGAAGTGCCGGAGTTTAAGGTGAAAGCTGTGTTTAAGGTAGAATGGGTATCGGATTGTGCATATAATTTAGTTAACCCCAAAGTAATAAAAGGAAAGCTACCTGCGCTTAAACCTGATCTTAAATTGTATGTAAAAATAACCGGTATTGAAGAAGATGGTTATACCGTAGACATAACATCTAACGGTTATACCGGCATTAAAACCTTTAAATTATACAATTATAAGTAAGGTGTCGTGCAAATAAAAAATAAACCTTGCTATTTTGGCGCTATTGGGTTGATAGTTGTTTTTCCTTTTCTTATTCATTTTGTAGGGAGTCTTACTGCCCCGTATGATGTTACCGAAGATGAATATATGGAACGCATGATTTTAACCACCCAGATTGAGTTCGTGGTAATTTATTCCTGCCTATTTATCGCACATATTTTCTTCGCCTTAACTTTGCTGAAAAGTTTTCGTTTTAATAAAGAGATAAATAATGATGAAGCTCCCGGCCTCCTTGATGAATTCGTTAAATAATGCCAGAGGCTTTAACCGGGAGGCTTTTGAAGCCGTACATGCATCAGGCGAACAGATCACTTCTATCCGGGTAAATCCAAATAAAATAAGAAGCGACGCTTCACTGCCTTTTGATGTCGGTTCACTTAACCCTGTTCCCTGGACGGCGAATGGTTACTACCTGCCCGAACGGCCCTCTTTTACATTTGACCCTTTATTCCATGCAGGTACTTACTATGTACAGGAAGCCAGCAGTATGTTTGTGGAACAGGCTTTACGCCAGACAACTGACCTGTCGCAGCCTTTAAAGGTATTGGATCTCTGTGCTGCGCCGGGCGGTAAATCAACGCATTTACAATCATTGATGATTACTGACAGTTTACTCGTGAGTAATGAGGTTATTCGCAGCCGTGCTAATATTTTAAAAGATAATATTATTAAATGGGGAGCTGATAATGTAGTGGTCACTAATAACGATCCGGCACATTTTAAACCGCTTACCGGGTATTTTGATGTGATTGTGGTAGATGCACCCTGCAGTGGCAGCGGCCTTTTCAGGCGTGATGAGGAAGCGATAGCCGAATGGAGCGAGGATAATGTAAATCTCTGTTGCCAGCGCCAGCAGCGTATCCTGGCCGATATATGGCCCTGCCTGAAAGAAGGTGGTATACTGATTTATTCTACCTGTTCCTTTTCACAAAAGGAGGATGAAGATATTGTACAATGGATGGTAGCGGAATATAATGCCCTGGTAAAACCATTGACCCTTCAACCGGAATGGGGCATAGTTGCCGGTGAAAATGGTTACCGTTTCTGGCCCGACCAGGTAAAGGGCGAAGGTTTTTTTCTGGCCTGTCTGCAAAAACAAACACCCGAAGCCGAAGTAGCTATTAAAACAAAACGAAAAACAGAAGCACCGGCTAAATCGCAGTTAGCGGGTATACAACAATGGCTGGCCGCTAACCAGGCGCAACAATTTATACTGCACGAACAGACGGTCTATGCATGGGCCGGTATGTTATTAACGCAGGGCAGTTTTTTGCTGGATAAATTAAAAGTGATCTACTCTGGCACCAAACTGGGAGAATTAATGCGGGATAAATTAATCCCCGATCATGCACTGGCCATGAATCCATCGTTACAAGGTAATATACAATCGGCGGACTTAGATTATGACGATGCTATTGCTTTTTTGCAACGTAAAGACATTAAACAGTTACCCGCAACCAAAGGCTGGCAACTGGCTACATATAAGGGGCATGCCCTGGGTTGGATGAATGTATTGCCGAACCGTATTAATAACTATTATCCCAAGGAATTAAGAATATTGAAAGAAAGCCTGTGAGTTAAGGTTGAAGGGTATAAGGTTTGAGGTGTAAGGTTGAAGGGATGAGTGTCTTATTTTTCTCGCGGCTCATAGTCCTGCGGTAACATGGTACTTATTTTTTCATTAAAGCCCCACCAGGCGGTAGCCAGTAATTTATCAGGATAAAAATAACTCCCGTCCGGGCCTATAAACACGGCAACTTCCTCTGTAATGAAAATAAGGGAACGCTGGTAATAGGGTTGCCGCATTTCAAGAATAAAATTCAGGTAAGCCTGGTCTTCCATCCCGTTCTTATAAGTAATGGCAAGATAATCAGGGAAGTAGATCAGCTTATACTGCCCATCTGTGCCAATGGCAATACTATCCAGTGTGATAAAGTGCCTGCTGTACTCTTCAATAAAATCATTCTGGCGTAATACGCGCTTATAATATTCTGATGAATCTCTATCCCTGGTAGCAGGTCCGGGTTTTATTTGTACAATTGAATCATTAGGGTCAGGTTTGTTGTTATCTGTACGCACAAAAACATTTCCCTGCAGGACAGCCGGCCCTAGTTTACGTACCCTTTGTTTCTCCAGGTTAGGGTATTTTACCATGCGGCGTACCTCAAACCCTTCTTCAAGCAGTTTATTATTGTACAGGGCTCTGAAAAAATGCTTCATCGACCCGTAATAGGCTTTCTCCCTGTTCTTTACCCAACGTTTTTTTGGGTCTTTATCTTCATTCCCCAGCTGTGTAAATAAAGTGTAGCCATAATAAGTTGTGGAGCCTTCTTTAAACTTCATTTCAAATGCTTCCAGCTGGTATTCAATTTTATAACCCAATACTCTGTTTTCAATGATCAGCGGTTTATCGGCAATAGCTTCTAAACGATTACTGCGTTTATAATAGCGGAACCGGATATCCCTGGAGTTTTTTAAAAAACAATCTTTGGCATTGGTATTATTGCCAATAAAGTTACCTAAAAAAGTTTTGCCCCATTTATCCCAACCCTCCTCTACAAATGGCTCGAGAACTACATTATCCAGTTCTACTGTCTTCTGCTTCATTTCAATACGCAGTTTAAGCGGCAACTGCTCGGCTGTAAAAGAAAATACACTTGTCTCAAACCCAACGGATGTAGCCACCAGCTCATACTTACCCGGTTTAATGTCGCTTATTTCAAAATACCCGGATGAGTTGGTGCTGGTACCTTTGGAAGTATTGGTTAAAAATACACTTACCCCACTGAGCGGCTGACTGGTTACACCATTCACCACCGTTCCCCTGATGGTTTGCTGGGATAAAACATTACCAGCCAGCAACAATAATAAAATGGAAATAAGTATCAGTCGCATCTTACGAAGATAATAATATGTTGCGAAAATTTCGTAATGAGGGATGTTAATTATCGTTAAGGGAAGGAGGGAGGTGTAGGGTTTAAGGTGTAAGGGATAAGGGGTAGGGCGGTAGGGGCGTAAAAAAGGCGTAAGTCCTTTTGTTCTTACGCCTTCACATTATTTTTTCTTTGTTTAGCCCATGTTATGAAACACTTTCTGCACGTCTTCGTCCTGCTCCAGTCTTTCAATCAGTTTACTCACGTCCTCGGCCTGTGCATCAGTCACAGGTACAGTGGTAGTGGGTATCCATTCCAGTTCGGCACTAATGGGGGTAATATTTTTTTCTTCCAATGCATTTTGCATATTACCAAAATCGGTAAAACCTACGCGTACAACAATCACATCCTTTCCTTCTTCCGTGGTACTTTCGCCTAGCTCTTCCAGGCCAAAGTCAATCAGTTCCAGCTCCAGGTCGTCTGTGTTCAAGCCCTCAGGACTTAAGGTAAACACTCCCATTTTTTTAAACTGGAAAGCCACGCTGCCGCTATTACCCATCGCACCATGACCTTTGGTAAAATGACTTTTTACATTGGCTACGGTACGTACGTGGTTATCGGTTGCCGTTTCTACCAGCAGGGCTACACCATGGGGTGCGTAACCTTCGTATAAGATCTCGTCATAGGTTTCCATCTCCTTGCCCTGTGCCCGTTTAATAGCCGCTTCCACACGGTCTTTGGGCATATTCACACTCTTGGCATTCTGAAAACAGCGGCGTAAGGCAGCATTACTCGACGGATCAGGCCCGCCGGCTTTCACCGCAATTGCAATCTCTTTTCCAATACGTGTAAACTGTTTGGCCATGCGGTCGTAGCGGGCAAACATACTGGCCTTACGTACCTCAAAAATTCTTCCCATAATATTCTGTTATGCCTTACCAGCTTAGGGTAAAGGCTCTTATTTACTTAATTATTTGTTGGTCAGCAGCAATGCTGCTATCAGCTTCCGTTGCGTTTATCCCAACAGCATTGTTGCGGATCGCACACTGCATCGTTCCAGCCATTTATCAACTACTAATAATCTTCCGGTGGAATGAGTAAAACTAATAAAAGGTGCCGCAAATGTACAAAACCTGTGCTTACGAATAACGCACCGCTGTACCCGATGCAACCACCATCAGCATGCTGCCCCCGCTGCCTACGGTTTCAAAATCAAGGTCAATACCAATTACGGCATTGGCACCCAGGGCCTGGGCTTTAAGGCTCAGCTCATTCAATGCATTTTGACGGGCTTCTTCCAGCACTTTTTCATAAGTGCCGCTGCGGCCGCCAAAAAAGTCACGCAGGCCTCCCATGATGTCTTTTAAGAAATTAGCACCGATAATGATTTCGGCCGATATCACACCTTTATAATCTTCAATAGTGCGTCCTTCAATGTTGTTGGTGGTAGTTAATAACATAATGTCAGGTTTATCCTGCAAAGATAATAACAGGAACCATATCCGCCTGTTTGTTATTACACTACAATTTCCTGATACTGATGGCTACGCCGCCACTTGGGGCCAGTTTTTGGGCAATTTTGGTTTTGGAAGTGATCGTTTTTTTATAAATATGGTATGCCTGGGGCTTGTTGATATAATGGGCGTCTTTTGCATCTTCGTAAATGGTGGCCTCGTATTTGGCCTCCGGGTCCAGGAAGCTGAAGTTAATATCCAGGGTCCTGGCATTCTCGTCCGTAATACCACCCACAAACCAGTCCTCTTTACCTTTTGCTTTACGGGCTGTTAAAATATAATCACCCGGCTCAGCTGCCAGTATTTTGGTATCATCCCAATCCACGGCCACATCCTTGATAAATTGGAAGGCATCTGGGAAACGTTCATAATTATCAATAATATCCGCCGCCATCTGTAAAGGACTGTACATCACTACATACAAGGCCAGCTGTTTAACCAGGGTGGTCTTTACAAACCGGGTATCGTCTTTTTTGTAATAACTCAGCTGTGTCTGGAAAATACCGGGTGTATAATCCATTGGGCCACCCATAAAACGGGTAAAGGGCAATATGGTCTGGTGATCGGGATTATTGCCTCCAAACGCTTCATACTCTGTACCACGGGCTGCTTCGGCCGCTATCCAGTTGGGGTAGGTACGGTGCAGTCCGGTGGGGTGTACCGATTCATGCGAATTGACCATCATTTTATATTGGGCAGCTTTATCTACTACACGCTGGTAATGTTCAATCATCCATTGGCTGTAATGGTGTTCACCACGGGGAATAATATTGCCTACATAACCCGTCTTTACCGCATTATAACCATAATTCCGCATCAGTTTAAAGGCGGTATCCAGGTGACGTTCATAATTGGTTACTGCCGAGGATGTTTCATGGTGCATGATGATCTTAACGCCTTTGGCATGGGCATAGTCATTCAATTCTTTTAAATTAAAATCCGGGTAGGGCGTCACAAAATCAAATACATATTCCTTCGATTTGCCAAACCAATCTTCCCAGCCTTCATTCCAGCCTTCTACCAGTACCCCGTCAAAACCATGTTTGGCGGCAAAGTCAATATATTTTTTTACATAACTGTTGTTGGCGCCATGCGTGCCGTTGGGAGTGGTTTTAGTATAATCGGTTTTACCCAGGTGTACATTGTCCAGGTTAGTATAACTCCAGCTTTTCTGACCAAATATCATCTCCCACCATACGCCTACATATTTCACGGGTTTTATCCAGTCAGTAGAAGTATAGGGTGTAGGATCGTTCAGGTTCAGAATTAGCTTAGAGCTTAACATGGCCGGTGCATTATCAGCCACTACAATGGTACGCCACGGCGTATGAAAAGGTGTTTGTATATAGCCTTTATTACCTTGCCCGTCGGGTGTTAAATGCGCTTTAAAAGTATAATTCTTCGCATCAATTTTTAAACAATAACCGGGGTAACCAATCAGGGCCGCTTCATGTATATTCACATATACTTTACCATCCGGTGATTTCAATTGTACCGGGGTTTGCACCGATAGGGGAACGATCTTTTGCGAAGCATTCCCGTCATATGATTTATCAAAAAGCGAGGGGATAGCTGATAAGGTGGAACGGGTATAATTGTACTCCTCCGTATCATAATCGCCGGGTATCCACCAGGCAGTATAATCTTCGGTCAGTTTTATCTCGGTATCTTCTTCCGTAATAACAAAGTAATTCAGGTGTTGCTGTTCCGGGAACTCATAACGGAAACCCAGGCCATCATTGAATAACCTGAAACGGATACGAATACTCCTTTTTTCTTTGGGTTGTTGTAAAGTAACCAGTAACTCGTTATAATGATTGGTAATGCTCTTCACCTCTCCCAATACAGGCTGCCACTGCTCATTAAATGTATTTTGCTGCTGACTGGTTATGGTAAAGCCACCATCCAGGGAAGCCCCCTCTTTCAGGGTAAGTCCTAACTTACTGTTGTTTACCAACAGCTTATTTTTAAAACTTAACTGGTAATAGGGTACACTGTCCGTGAGTTTAAAATGTAACTGTAACTGGCCGTCCGGGGAGTTTAGCTGTTGTGCACGGCTAACCAACTGCAGCAATACCAGGCAAAATAGTACAAGCAAATTTTTCATATAGCTGTATTTAAATAATAAAGAGAGTAAGCAAATGTAGGGTTTTTTATAATTGTGTACTAAGTACATATTAAATTGTGTGTATAAAAAAACCGCCTGTTAAACAGGCGGTTTTTATTTATCCCGGCAATAATTATTTACCCGGGTTATTTAGTTTACTGTGTTTTTTACTGTAACCGAAGTAGATGATAAAACCAAGTGCTAACCAGGCACCTAAACGGGCCCAGTTTTCCCAGCCTAAACCAAATATCATGGCGCCACAGGCAAGAATACCTAAAATAGGCAGGAATGGTACCAATGGTGTTTTAAACTGGCGTGGCATATTCGGCTCGGTCTTACGTAAAATAATTACCGCGGCACATACCAGCATAAAGGCAAACAGGGTACCAATACTGGTCATATGACCCACCACATCACCCGGTACAAAAGCGGCAAATAAAGCTACCAGGATCAGGATCACCATATTTCCTTTGTAAGGCGTTTTGTATTTAGGGTGTACTTCAGAAAATACTTTAGGTAATAAACCATCTTTACTCATGGAGAAGAATACACGGCTTTGTCCTAATAACATTACCAGGATCACCGAAGAGAAACCGGCTAAGATAGCAACCGTTACCGATTTACTTAACCAGCCATATTCCGGCATCGATTCCCTGATAGCGGCTACTACCGATGCTTCACCACCTTTTGACGGATCACGGAAGAACTCCAGCGGAGCCAGACCGGTCAGTACGTGAGAGAACAGAACATATAAAATGGTACAAACGATCAGTGAACCCAGGATACCGAAAGGCATTGCTTTTTTAGGATTCTTGGTTTCCTGTGCCGCTGTACTTACCGCGTCAAAACCAATGAATGCAAAGAACACCGTACCTGCTGCGCCCAGTATACCCATTATACCCCCGAAGTTGTGGGTAATACCCTGGTGGTCTACATACTTGGTAGCTTCAGGTATATATGGTACGTGGTAAGCAGGATTAATATGGCTCCAGCCCAGTGCAATAATCAGTACTACTATGGCCACTTTAATGATCACAATAAGGTTATTCACAAAAGCGGATTCCTGTGTACCTCTTATGAGCAGTAAACTAATGGCGGTTACTATACCCAGTGCCGGTAAATTAATGATACCATTTTTTACCGATACCGTTTCCTGCAGGGCTTGCGGTAATTTTTGCAACACATCATTATCAATAGCTACCTGGTTGTTGGCCAGCAGGTTTTGCATGGAAGAAGCACTTAAGTAAGTGCTGTACTGTGCTGCTTCCGAAGCATTGGCAATACTAATGGTGTTTAAATGCTGGAAAGGGGAGTGGCACCATTCGTACGGGACGGGACTGGTATTAAACACCTCTACCAATAAATTATTTAAATACTCACTCCAGGCTATACCTACCGTGGCGGCACCTACTGCATATTCCAGTACAAGGTCCCAACCAATGATCCAGGCCAGTAATTCACCCATGGTAGCATAAGTATAGGTATAAGCACTGCCCGAGATAGGAATGGAAGAGGAAAGCTCAGCATAACACAAACCTGCTAAAGCACAACCTACAGCTGCCAGTAAAAAGGCCAGTGTTACGGAAGGCCCGGCATTTTGTGAGGCGGCGGCGGCAGTACGCACAAACAGGCCCGCACCAATAATGGCACCAATACCTAATGCAACCAAACCCCAGCCGGTTAAGGTTCTTTTTAGTGAGTGTTCGCCCGTTTCATTTGCCTCAGCCAGTAAGGAGTCAATGGGCTTTTTAATAAAAATACTCATAAGTTGGAAATTGTAGTTTTATATGCAGTTTTTTAAATGCAGCCTGAAAAGTAAGGATTTATCGGAAAACAGCATGAAAAAGATTTACTTAATCATTAACTTTTCAGATATTAAATATTTTAAATCATTTTTTGACCCGAAACCTTTAGTTTTGAAACCAATGCTTTTACCAACTGTTTACACATGAATAAACGTAATGTAGGGTTTTCCGCTTTTATATTATTTACGATTGCCGTTTTACTACACCTGGTACATTATGAAGGTTGGTTAACTATTGGCGAGCAGCCCTTATTTATTATAAGATGGCTTTTAATTACCAACCTGGTGGTTTTTGCCTGGTTTAAAAAATCGCTTACTACCTGGATATTGGTGGCCATGGCCCTGGGTATAGAAATAGGGCTTGATTTCAGGGAGTTTTCGCAAAACCTCCAGTTCCTCAGTAAAATATTCCTGCGCCTGGTAAAAACAATTGTGGCGCCTTTACTTTTCTCAACCCTGGTTGTGGGTATTGCCAGCCATAGCAATTTAAAGCAGGTAGGGCGTATAGGCTGGAAATCACTATTATATTTTGAAGTAGTAACCACACTGGCCCTGGTGATAGGCCTGGTATTTATTAATATTACCCAGGCCGGTAAGGGTATCGCTGTTCCGGAGCACCTGGAGCTGCCAAAGTCCAATGAAAAAGTATTCCAGCAAAAGGTTATTAATATATTAGATAGTGCCGGTGCCGATATACCCGAAGGGCTGATCAATAAGTTACCGGATGCTCCGGGAAAAACCTGGCAGGACCATATTATAGATATATTCCCTGAAAACATCATCAAATCTATTTATGAAGGTAATGTACTTCCTATTGTTGTATTCAGTGTAATATTTGGTATTGCCCTGGCCCTGTTGAGTGAAAAGAAGAAAAAACCTATGCTGGACTTTACCGAAAGCCTGGCAGAGAC
>CAYUMH010000087.1:0-18789 GCA_964445775.1 uncultured Terrimonas sp. | reverse complement strand
GTTGCTAATTATTACACCAAAAATAATACAACTAAAAATAAGGAGTAGATTTTTAATCATGGCGGCATTATTTTATATAAACATAAGCAACGGGAGCTGGCCCGTGAAAAAAAAGGCGGTAATTATTTCTTAAAATATTCTTTATAATAAGCAATTGCATCGTTAATGATAGTATGGGCAGTTGCTTTATCCTGGAAATTATCAATTTCCACTTTTTTCTGCTCTAACACTTTATACTGCTCAAAGAAATTACGCAGCTCCAGTAAAAAGTGCTGGGGTAACTCATCAATATCGTTGTAATGGTTTACCGAAGGGTCTTTGGCCGCCACGGCTATGATCTTATCATCCAGTTCGCCGTTGTCTATCATCTGCATATTGCCAATTACTTTGGCTTCTACCAAACAAAGTGACTGAATGGACTGGGAACATAATACCAGTATATCCAGCGGGTCGCCGTCATGACCCAGGGTTTGGGGAATAAAGCCATAATTAGCAGGGTAGTGGAAGGAGGAATAAATAACCCTGTCCAGTTTCAGCAAACCGGTTTCCTTATCTACTTCATATTTGGAACGTGAACCTTGTGGAATTTCAATTAAGCCGGTTACTACTACAGGTGCTTCTTCACCAAAACTTGCCCCATGCCAGGGGTGATTTACATTTAACATATTCTATTTATTGAGTGATTTTATATCCGGAAAATGTGAGTAAAATACCAATGACCACACTTAACGCAATGTAAGCGATGGCCCATAGCCATTTATCGCTTTTCATTAATTGAAAGGTTTCTATAGAAAAGGCGGAGAAGGTGGTAAAACCGCCACAAAAGCCGGTGACCGCAAACAGTTTTATATATTCCGGCGCCTGGCTGTTCCTGCTAAACCAGCCTGTCAGCAGGCCGATCAAAAAACAACCGGCCAGGTTTACCAGGAGGGTGTTCCAGGGAAAGCCTGTACCGTTTATGCCCGGTAAAAAACGCTGACATACATAACGCAATATACTGCCCAATGCACCGCCAATGCCTACAATTAATAATGGCTTTATCATTTTATAACCGTATCAATACCCGGTTTTTTGGGGGTATTAATGGTATCATTATCATGATTAAATAAATACTTCAGGTCCACCAGCCATTCGCCGGTTGGTTGTTTAAGAATTTTAAGGGTATCCTTATCATTCTTAAAAGTGTTGGAATAAATAATAATGGTAGTAGAATCATTCACCACCTGCCTGTTATGAATATTTACCGAAGCATCATACAGCCCCTGCTTGGTATGCGAATCCATGGTCTGGTGTTCGGCTATCGACATCCACTGCTCGTTAACAGAGTCCTTCAGCATGAACTTTTTAGCTTCTGTATAGTTACCTTTCAGTGCGGCCTGTATAAAACTCCGGGCAGCGCCAATATCTTCCTGTTTACCTTCGGCTTCGGCATCCCGGGTAGGGTTGTTACATGCTACTGTTACTGCAGCAATGGCCATTATTGCTATAAATTTATTTTTCATTGTTCCTTTTGCTAAGGGTTAGTTATTCTCTTTGTACTTATCTAATAATGCTTTTCCTTCTTTCTGGTACTCTTCCAGTTTTTTAGGGTCCATGTTTTTCAGAATGCTGTCGGCTACATCGTTGGCTCTTTTCAGGGTTTCTTCGTCAAACTGGTCAATTAAAGTATCGGAGTCGCTTCTTCTGCTTTCGGCACCGCGGCTATTCAGTCCCATTTTCATTAAAGCTTCGAGTGAAAAATCAACTTTCCAGCTGCCGCTTTCTTTTTTCAGGATAAAATCAATCGTTTTTTGTTCTTTTTTAGATGTAAGGGCTACGGTGGCTTTGTCGCCATCTATTTTAGGCTCACTCAATATTACGTCTTTAAAATCTTGTGTAAAGTCTTTCTTTTCGTCTGTTTTACCATCCTGCGCCATATTTACTGCCATCTTCATTAAACCTAAAGTGGTCTGGCTGCTTTGGGTGGCCAGCTCCATAGCACCGTCTATATCTTTCTTGGCCAGCTTATCAAAAAAAGCCTTTAATACAGATTTTGGGTCAGATTTATCAACCGATGAACAACTTGCAAGGCCGGCTGATAAACATATAATAAATAAAAAAGCGGATAAACACTGTTTAAGCATATAAATGTTTTAAAACGCAAAAATACGTGATTGCAAACGTATACAATTTGATTTTAAAATTTTATTACTATGGCCGTAAGCGGATGATTTTTAATAGTTTAATAACATTTTTTTTATAAACCCATTTTTTGGCAAGCCGTTTGCAAATACCAGGTAGGTTAAGCAGAAAAATCAGTTTTATAAATTACTATATGCGCATATCGGTAATAGGTATAACGTTGGTTTAGTACCCGAAATAATTTTTTAACCAGTAATAGCTATAACACAATCCTTAATTTAAAAAAAATCAACAATTATGAAAAAGCTTCAATTCGCTTTTATGGCATTGGTATGTATATTGGCAGTACAAGTAGCACAGGCGCAAAAATCTTCCATTATTTTAAAAGGTGGTGTTAACCTGGCCAATATTTCCAACTCTGAAGATGGTGATGTTAGTGATGCCCGTATGTTAACCAGCTGGCATGCAGGTGGTGTGATTGACCTGGCTATATTAGATGTCTTATCTATTCAACCCGGTTTATTCTATACCTCGAAAGGTATTAAAACAGAACGGAACATCCCGGTATTGGGTACTACCACTACCACATTTAACCCTCAGTATATTGAGTTACCGTTAAACCTGGTATTTAAAGCTCCTATTTCCGAAACATCAAGGTTTTTTGCCGGTGCTGGTCCCTATGTAGCCATGGGTGTGGCTGGTAAATACAAAGTGAAATCCGATCTGGGCAGCAATGAGTACGATATTGAGTTTAATGACGATGATCCCCTGACACAGGAGCAGGAAGATGCAGGCGCCTATAAAGTAAGAAAATTTGACTATGGTGTAAACGTATTAGCGGGTTTGGAACTGGACAGGTTTGTGATATCGGCTAACTACGGACTGGGTCTGGCTAAAATTTATGCAGCCGATGATAATGGTGACAATGATAAAAATAAACACAGGGTATTTAGTGTAAGCGTTGGTATTAAATTTTAGTCGCAACTGCTATATACATTTCATGCAAGCGGGGATTTTCCCCGCTTTTTTATTGTATAAAAATCTATCTTGCGCCCCTAAATAATTATCATGTCCTGGAAAAAAGTATTGAGTATTTTGTCGGTTATAGGTGTTGTTGCTGCTTGTTTTTTGCCCTGGGCCAGTATTAACAGCTTACAGATAACTATTAATGGCTTACAGACAGAAGGCACTGGCTTTGGTAAGCCGGGTTATTTACATATCAGTTTTGTTATCCTGTTTGCCATTACTTTTTTCATCAGGTCAGTAGGCGCAAAACGTATCGGGTTGATCTTTGTTGGTTTAAACTTTGCCTGGGCTATACGTAATTTCATTGTTATCGGCAGTTGTGAAGCAGGGGAGTGTCCCGAAAAACTTTCGGGTTTATACATGTTATTAATATTCTCCATCACCTTACTGATCAGTGGCCTGTTTCCGGACATTACATTAAAACAAGAAAAAAAGGAATAATTTTTTTTGTATGTAAAATTTGTTGCGTATATTGTTGCATAATCTGTTGATCACGCTTTCCTGCCCCTATTTTAATCTGTTTTTGTAATCCATTATTTATAGTGTTATTTATTATTCCTGTATGACAATTGTCATATACTATCATATTTTGTGTGTGATGTAGAAAAAACCGTCTCGCTGTCTGGCGAGGCGGTTTTGTTTTTTACAATTACCTTTTATCCCGCTGCAGTAACCGGTATCAACCTGGTAAACCCCTGAACATTCTGCATGTACTTTTGTTCTTTTTTTTATCATCTTTGTATTATGAATATTGTATTTATTGGTTCGGGAAATGTTACCGCCATTTTAGGACGCAAGTTTGTTGCAGCCGGGCATAAAATTGTGCAGATATATAGCCGTAATGCGAGTGCGGCCAGCGAACTGGCTTATGAATGGGACACCGAGTCGACCAATTATATCAGTATGATCACAAAAGAGGCGGATGTATATATTATATCCGTTTCGGACAATTCCATAGAACCGCTGGCAAAAGAATTACACCTTTCCGGAAAAGTGGTAGCCCATACGGCAGGCGCTGTTTCCAAAGATGTATTGCAGGCTGTTACCCCGCATTACGGGGTATTTTATCCTTTACAGACCTTACGTAAGGAAAGTCCGCATTTACCAGATACACCCATTTTTGTTGATGCGGCCACTGAACAGGCCCAACTGGTGTTGGACAACCTGGCCGCTACCATATCGCATAAGCACGAAGTACATCATGTAACGGAGTTGCAACGTGAGAAATTACATGTTACAGCTGTTGTGGTAAACAACCTGGTGAATCACCTGTATACATTGGTTGAGGCATTTTGTAAGGCCGAGGGTGTGGATTTTAAACAATTACTTCCCCTTATACAGGAAACAACGGAAAGAGTAAATAACAGCTCACCGGCCCTGGTACAAACCGGTCCTGCGATAAGACATGATGAAGTTACGTTAAACAAACACCTGGAATTGTTAAGTAATTACCCCCAGTTGAAAAAAATATATAAAACTATTTCAGATAGTATTGAAGGCAAGTCTTTGTAAACAATAGGCAAATAGATAAAACCTTATTTTTGCATGGTCTGTGAAAACAGCATATTATTATTTCCAAACATCAACAAAGGCTTAATATATACCCTACATGAACCTGCAGGAGCAATTTAAAAAAATTACCACTTTTATTTTTGATGTAGATGGTGTATTAACTGACGGTACCATCCTGGTGCTGGAAGATGGCCTGCAGGCCAGGCGGATGAATGTAAAAGATGGTTACGCCTTACAGCTGGCCATTAAAAAAGGATATAAGATCCTTGTATTATCGGGTGCGGCTGTTTCACCGGTTGTTGACCGTTTAAACAAACTGGGCATAACCGAGGTGCATATGGCTATAAAAGATAAGCGGGACTATATAGAAAAATATAAAATATCGAACGCCCTGGATACTGAAGATATATTGTTTATGGGCGATGACCTACCGGACCTGGGCGCCATGTCGGTGGTAGGCATCAGTGCCTGCCCGGCTGATGCAGTGGGAGAGATCAGGGAAATTGTGCAATACATATCACCTTATAACGGCGGATGGGGCTGTGTGCGGGATGTTATAGAAAAAGTAATGCGGGAGCATCAGCAATGGGGGCCCGAAGACCAAATTGTTTCCCAATAACCAGGTATTTAAAATTAAACGAGATTAAATGAGATTGTTAGTTGCCTTTTTAAAAATGATACGGCTACCTAATCTTATTTTTATTGCCCTTACGCAAATATTATTTCATTACGCTATTTATTACCCGCTTTTTAAAGAGGAGATCGCCATTACCAGTACGTTGGAGTTTTTCTCTTTAGTATTCGCTTCTGTTCTTATTGCCGCAGCCGGCTATATTATCAACGATTATTTTGACATAAATATAGACGAGGTAAACAAGCCCGATAAAATGGTGGTGAACAAGGTGATCAACCGCCGCTGGGCCCTGTTGTGGCACCTGGTGTTAAGTGGACTGGGCTTATTATTCACTGCCCTCGCCATTAATGTAATGCAGCAATGGTACCTTATTATTGCCAATATTGGTTGTGTAATATTGTTATGGTTTTACTCCACCACTTTTAAACGGAAACTACTGATCGGTAATATATTAATATCCTTACTTACTTCCTGGACCATCCTGGTGGTGTTTTTTTCCAAATTTTCTTTTGCCGATGCCTTTACCTATGAGGGTGATAACCAGGTAAAGCTGTTCCGCTTTGCCATTTTGTATGCAGCCTTTGCATTTTTATGTACTATTATCCGGGAAGCAGTAAAGGATGTGGAAGATATGCATGGTGATGCAAAGTATGGCTGTACCACCATGCCGATAGTATGGGGCGTAACCGTATCAAAAGTATATACCGCCGTTTGGCTGGTGATCCTGATCGGGCTTTTACTGGTGGTGCAGGTATATGTATTACAGTTTGGCTGGTGGCTGCCGGTTATTTATTGTATTGTTTTTATATTAGTACCCCTGGCTGTTTTTTTTAAACGTTTGCACAAAGCAACTGATACCAGGGATTTCAGCCGCTTAAGTAATAATATTAAACTGGTGATGCTGACCGGTATTTTATCGATGGCCCTGTTTTATTTTTATTTATAATTCCTGTAAACCCTGTATACCATGTTACCTGCAATATATTTAGCCTCCCAATCGCCCAGACGTAAGCAATTGTTAGAATGGGCCGAGATTGATTTTAAGGTAATGGTGGAGCCAACTGATGAATCCTTCCCGGAAGGTTTATCCCCGGCCGAGGCGGTTGTACATATTGCACAACAAAAAGCACTTGCCGTAAAAAATAAGCTGCCTGATGATGTGATCATTATTGCGGCCGATACGGTAGTGGTGTTAAATGATATCATTATTGGTAAACCCAAGGACAGGGAGGATGCCATTACCATACTCAGCGCTTTATCGGGTAACAGCCATTATGTAATTACCGGTGTAGTTATTACGCGTGGCGAACAACAGGTTACTTTTTATGATACCACTACGGTGGAGTTTCATATACTTACACCACAACAAATAGAATTTTATGTAGATAAATACGGGCCTTACGATAAAGCAGGTGCTTATGCCATACAGGAGTGGATTGGCGTAGTAGGTATAAAATCCATTAATGGCGATTTTTATAATGTAATGGGCCTGCCGGTAAGCAGGGTAGTGCCAGCCATGATATCATTGATGTAAGTTTTCTTGTTGTAATGCAAAAACTTGTTGAACTTTAGTGTACCTAACCACCACACTATGAACGAACGCCTTTTGCAATACATCTGGCAGTTTCAGTATTTTAATAAACACCAGCTGCAGACCACGGACCAGGAACCATTAACCATACTTTCCCCCGGCTTATTAAATACCCACCAGGGGCCGGATTTTTCACAAGCTAAAATACAGATAGGCAATACCACCTGGGTAGGCTCGGTAGAAGTACATATCAGAACATCTGACTGGCTGAGGCATGGTCATGACAGTGATATGCATTACGACCAGGTAGTATTACATGTGGTATGGCAGCATGATAGCGGGAGTAACAAACCCGGTAATCACCCGGTATTAGAACTATGCAGCCTGGTGCCTAAAGTATTACTGACGCGGTATGAACAGTTATTACAGCAAAAGGGATTTATACCCTGTGAAAACAGTATTACCAGTGTAAAGGATATTGTATGGCAGGGCTGGAAAGAACGTTTGCTGGTAGAAAGATTAAGCCGGAAAGCAGACAAGGTACTGGAACATTTTGATAATAGCAGGCATTCCTGGGAGGATGTTTTCTGGTGGCAGTTGGCGGCCAATTTTGGACTAAAAGTAAACAGGGATGCTTTTGAGGCTGTTGCCAGATCCTTACCGGTACCCTTGCTGGCCCGGCACCGCAACCAGGTACAGCAATTGGAGGCCCTGCTGTTGGGACAGGCAGGCCTGTTAGCCGATGAGAGTGAAGACCAATATGTAGTGCTGTTACAAAAAGAATATCGGTTTTTACAAAAGAAATACCAGTTGCCGGAAGTGCAGCTGCCGGTTTATTTTTTAAGAATGCGCCCGGCCAATTTTCCCACCATACGCCTGGCGCAGCTGGCCATGCTGGTACACCAGTCCGTACATTTATTTTCCACTATTATAGAAACAAAGGAGCTGGCCGTTATTGCCAGGCTGTTTGCCATAAAACCCAATGATTACTGGTTATACCATTACCGGTTGAACCAGCCGGCGGCTTACCGGGAAAAACAACTGGGGGCAACCATGTTTGACAGTATTGTTATCAACACCATTTGCCCCGTGTTATTTGCCTATGGCCTGTATCATCAGCAGGAAACTGTAAAGCATAAAGCCGTTAACTGGCTGCTGGCAACCAGGGCAGAGCAGAACAGTATTACTGACGATTTTAAACAAATAGGTATCCGTTGTAAACATGCCGGTGACAGCCAGGCTTTGCTGGAGTTGAAAACACAGTATTGCCAGGAAAAACGATGCCTGGAATGTGCCGTGGGCAATAGTATTTTAAAAACTACTGTCGCTTCAAATAAATAAAAGCTTATGCTTTGCCTGTACTGTTAACCGGCTTCATTATTAGCCCAGGCGCCCCAGTTAATATTGATCTCGATATCGGGATGTAAACTTTTGGCTACAGGGCAGGTATGGCCCGTATGTTTTAAAATTGTGATAGTTTTAGCATCAATACCGGCCAGTGCTTCGGGGATATGAAAAACCAGGTCGATGCCACCTACCCGGCGGGGTTCGGCTTTCATATTTTTCAGTACTTCCACTTTTACATTTTCAAGGTCAAAGCCCATGGTACGGGCTTTGATGCCCATTACGGTAACCATGCAGGCAGCCAAACTGGTAGCCAGCAGATCGGTGGGAGAGAACCTTTCGCCTTTTCCGTTGTTATCTGTGGGTGCATCTGTTTCAAAGTGAGAACCGCTTTTGAGGTGGGTGCAGGTAGTTCTTAAGTCTTTATTATAAATTACGTTAGCCGTCATGTCAATTTTTGGCCTAAATTTACGTTATTACCTGTAGATGATATAAACAATATGTATAAATGTCCTTAGTTTATAGGCATTTAGCACGTAGAACGGGCTGTTGGGTGTTGATATATTGCTGATGGGCTGCCCGATGGAAGCGGCACCCCGTACGCAGTACAGGGGTATAGCGGACAGCGGGAAATGCAGCTGACCGGTGAGCAGGAAGCAGAGAGCCCCCCATACTATTATTACAAGGGTAAAGTAGTGTGTATTGGTTTATATTTGCAACACGGTAATCTTGTATTAACCTAACAAATAATTTAGTGAAGAAGATTTTTCTTTTTTTAATGTTTGCCTTTAGCGGCAGCTTAGTTGTAACGGCACAGGACAGTACGATTGATCGTCAACCTACCCGGGCTGAACGGAAAGAGGCGAAACGCCAGAAAGTGGCTGAGCTGATCCGCCAGGCCGAAGAAGGTGTGCTGGTGTTTAGAAAGCACAATATGTTTGGTATACAACTGCGCACGAATGGTTATGGCGCTTTTTATGAGCATGGCCGTATGGTAAGCACCCGCAAGACAAATATTTTCAGGATCGATATCCAGGAAGTGAAACATGCAAAAGAAGAAAAACTGATCAATACCAGCGTATTTTTTGGCAATCCCTTTGTTTATGGTAAGCTGAATTATTTTTACCCGATAAGCCTGGGTTACGGACAACAGTATATTTTTGGCCAGAAGGGTAATAAGAACGGCGTATCGGTATCGGGCGTGTACAATGCCGGTTTAAGCGTGGGTTTATTAAGACCTTATTATATTGATGTGAACCAGAGCGGTGTAGAACGCCGGATAAAGTATACCCAGCAGGATAGTGCGGCCTTTTTAGGAGGCGATGGTACTATTTTGGGGGGTACCGGATTTTTTGGTAAAGGCTGGGGCGAAATGAAAGTGAAGCCCGGTGTATTTGGTAAAGCGGCCCTGCGGTTTGATTATGGCCGTTTTAACGAACGTGTATCGGCGCTGGAAGTGGGTATGAGCCTGGATTATTATTTTTCAAAAGTTCCCATCATGTTTGCCAATAAGGAAAGACAAATGTTTTTCCAGGGCTATTTAGCCATTGTATTTGGCAACCGTAAATAGTGCCTATTGTTTTAGGAATAAAAATTACATCTGTATTGATGTATCTTTGCAGTTATGACCGAGTTACCCGTAGTATCGAATATTGACAATACAAAAACCAAGATAAAGAAACCCGATTGGTTAAGGGTTAAGTTACCCATTGGTGAAAACTACAAGCACGTTCGCGGCCTGGTAGATAATCATAAGTTACATACTATTTGTGAAAGTGGTAATTGCCCCAACATGGGCGAGTGCTGGGGTGCCGGTACCGCTACTTTTATGATATTGGGTAATGTGTGTACCCGCAGCTGCGGCTTTTGTGCAGTGGCCACCGGCCGGCCCGATGCCGTAGACTGGGATGAGCCGCAACGTGTGGCCGAAGCCATCTTTTTAATGAAAGTAAAACATGCGGTTATTACCTCTGTTGACCGTGATGAGCTGAAAGACGGCGGCTCCATTATCTGGCACAATACCATTAAGGCCGTAAAAGCCTTAAATAACGATACTACCTTGGAAACCCTGATACCCGATTTTAAAGGCAAACAGGAGGATATACAAAGGGTGATTGATGCGGCGCCTGAAGTGGTAAGCCATAATATTGAAACCGTAGAACGCCTGACCAAAAAAGTACGGATACAAGCCAAATACTGGCGCAGTATGGAAGTAATACGTATTTTAAAAGAAGGCGGCATGCGTACCAAAAGCGGTATTATGCTGGGCCTGGGCGAGGAGAAAGAAGAAGTATTGCAAACCCTGCAGGATTTAAAAGATAATGGTTGCGACGTAGTGACCATTGGACAATATTTACAGCCTACACAGAAACATTTACCCGTACAACGTTTTGTACACCCCGATGAGTTTGCGTTTTATAAAGATGCAGGCTATGAAATGGGGCTGGATTATGTGGAAAGCGGGCCATTGGTTCGTTCATCCTACCATAGCGAACGCCACGTATTTGCCGGCCTGGGCCGCAAAGAGTGGGAGATGAGCAAATCGGGTTTGGTAATGCCCTAAAACAGGATTTTAATTTTTATGTTACCGGCAGCTGTACTACTATCGGCTTCCGCTGCGCCTGCCCCAACAGCATTGTTGCGGGTCGTACTTTTGTGCAGCTGTAATGCTATGCAGCATTATATAGCTGGCATACAGTAAGCCTTGTATTATCAAATTTCCAAATCACCAAATTTCCAAATTGTTTTAGTACACTTGTGGTATGATACGATCATGTTTTATTTTGTGCCTGTTGTTAACAGCTCATGTAGCAATGGCGCAGTTACGCTGGACCGATATGACCACTACATTCGGCAATCTTCCGGCATCGGTACAGGTATTTAAAACAACGGATGCTTTACCGGACGGTAAGCCCAATATAAGCTGGTACCTGGTGGCCGATCTGAAGGATAAGAACCTGGTATTTACGGTGGATACCAGCCTGAACAGGAGACTGACACCCCAGCAGTATTATGACCGCAATAAGCAACCGCTGGCGGTAATGAACACTACTTTTTTCTCATTTGCCACACACCAGAACCTTAATACGGTTATTAAAGAAGGTAAGCTGGTAGGCTATAATATTCACGCTTTAGCCGGAAAGGGGAAGGATACCTTAACCTATCGTCACCCTTTTACCGGGGCCCTGGGCATTACCAAAAAACGTAAGGCTGATATTGCCTGGGTATATACGGACAGCAGCATGCGTTATGCTTATGCCAGCCAGGCTGCGGTACCTGCTTTTAAAGATTCTTCCTTATCGCTTCCTGCCAGGTTTAATAAATCAAAAAAAGCAGCAGGGCATCATTTTGCCAAATGGAAAATGCAGACGGCTGTAGGTGGCGGACCGGTATTGGTGCAAAACGGGAAAGTACAGATCAGCAATAACGAAGAACTAAAATTTGCCGGCAAGGCCATTGACGATAAACACCCGCGTACCGCCATGGGTTATACGGCTGACGGTAAACTGGTTTTATTAGTAGTGGAAGGTCGTAACCCGGGTATTGCCGAAGGAGCTTCACTGTCGCAACTGGCGCTTATATTACAACAGTTGGGCTGTATCGAGGCCCTGAATGTTGATGGTGGCGGCAGCAGTTGTTTATTAGTGAACGGTAAGCAAACAATTGCTCCCTCTGATAAACAACAGCGGGCCGTGCCTGCGGTTTTTATTATACAGCAGCACTAAAGCTCAAAACTTATTACTTATAACTTAGTACTTACTACTTACCCTACCTTTGCGGCATGATTGAATTTACTTTAAAGCATAAACAACCACAGGCTGTAAATTTTATGTCGGGATTGGTTACACAACGTATTGTTTTTATGGGTACACCGGAGTTTGCAGTAGCATCGCTGGATGCATTGGTAAAAGCCGGCTGCAATATTGTGGGTGTGGTAACTGCGCCCGATAAACCGGCAGGGAGGGGCATGCAGTTAACCCAAAGTGCGGTGAAACAATATGCGGTTGAACACCATTTAAAAGTATTGCAACCCATAAAATTAAAAGACCCTGATTTTATAGCCGAACTGGCTTCCCTGCAGGCTGATCTGCAGGTGGTAGTAGCGTTTAGAATGTTACCGGAGATAGTATGGAATATGCCTTCGAAAGGCACCATTAATTTACATGGTTCGCTGTTACCGCAATACCGTGGAGCTGCGCCTATTAACTGGGCGGTGATTAATGGTGAAAAAGAAACCGGTGTAACTACATTTAAGTTACAGCATGCCATAGATACCGGGGATATTATGATGCAGGAGCGTTTTGCCATTGGTGAAAACGAAACTGCCGGAGAAGTACATGACCGGATGAAACTGATTGGTGCGGACTTACTGGTAAAAACTGTACAGGCGATTGAAGAGGGTACTGCGACGGAGATACCACAACCCGTACAAACGGGCGATTTAAAACATGCGCCCAAAATATTTACCGAAACCTGCCAGATCAATTTTAATGATACGGTGGCTGCCATACATAACCTGGTACGCGGCCTGGCGCCTTTTCCTGCAGCCTTTACTACATTGAATAATAAAAAGCTGAAAGTATTTGCGGTAACCAAAGAGTTAACAGCGCATCAGCAGGTTAACGGCCATTATGAAACCGATGGTAAAAGCTTTTTAAAGTTTGCCTGTGCAGACGGGTATGTACATGTACAGGATATACAACTGGAAGGTAAAAAACGTATGGATATCCGCAGTTTTTTAGCGGGTTATCATTTTTAGTAATTCAGGTTTACAATAAACTTATCGTTTTCGGCAATGCCCAATGCAGCGGCAGCAGCATTGCTGATACGTATGTTTAAGCCCTGGTTTTGTTTAATGCTGCTCATTTCGCCCAGCACTTTTGCATAAATGGTTTTGTTGTTATCGGGGTTGGTAACGCGTACAATTTTACCCGCCTGTACCTTATCCATTAACAAATAATACTTGGCATCCTGCCACCCGCTGGATGTTTTAAAAATACCGGAGGTAACCGTTTCGTTATTATCGGCAGCTGATTGTTTGGTTTGCGCGGCAAAGGAGGCCGCAAAATAACCATCGCCGTTTACCGGAGTGTTTGCAACAGTGACAGGTTGTGTAGTTACCGGCTTTGGAGTTTCTTTTACCACTACAGGTTTTACTTCTTCAGTTTTGGGCGTTTCTTTTACTACGGTTGTCAGCGGTTTTGCCGGCTCATCAATAATGGTTGCTTTTACCGTTTCTACGGGGTGTGTATCATCTTTGGGTTTTACTGCTTCGGGTTTTGTAACCGGTAATGTTTGTACAGGGGTTACTTTAGCCAACTCGGCTGATTGTAAATAGCCTACAATCAGGTTCTGACCCACCGATAAGTTATCGGAGCTTAACTGGTTCCAGTCCCTTATTTTTTGGAGGGTTAATTTATTGGCAAAATTGCTCACTTTCATTAAGCCGTCTTTTTCGCCCACCACATAATAAACAGGTACCCCGGTTGTATTTGTTTGAGAAAAGTTGGCAGTTTCCAGCGGTACTTTAATTACTTCGCCAATATTCAGTCCCTTATTAATATCAATTTTATTAAAACCGGCAATGCTTTTCGGATGCACATTGTACAGGCGGCCGATAGCGTAAATACCTTCTTTAGGTTTTACGGTATGGTCAATATATAGCCCTGCATCATTTTTTTTAGCCACCAAAGGTTGATTTTGGGCCTGCACAAAAAATGATACTGAAACAAATAAGGCTGCAAGTAACAATTTTAAAAAACTCATATCCACATAGGTTTTAACAGTACACAAAGATGCGGTTTTTTTAGCAAAAAACCGGCCATTTGTTCATGTTAACACATTGGTTGCGGTTAAACTGCCATTCCGGTTTTTATGGCTACTAAGCTTCATTTAACGGGTTATTACAGGCTAAAAGGACAGGACATTTTTAAAATAGTTGCAAGCGGCTTGTGTAAAATGAAAAGTTTTAACATCTCACTGTAAAATAACTATATGAAAAAATTATTATTATTAATACCTGTTCTATGCCTGGTGCTGGCATTTTTAAAACAGGAACCGGTTACTGTTACCGGCCAGGTAAAAGCCGGCGACGGCAGCGTTATTGCAAATGCAACAGTAAAAGAAAAGGGAAAGACAGCTGTTGCTGTAACAGACGAAAAAGGCAGTTTTTCCATTACCGTATCGCATAGTAATGCCACTATTATTATTTCAGCCATTGGATATGAAACACAGGAACTGGCATTGAAGAGCAAAAAGAAAGTGACCATTACCCTGGCAGAACAGGATAATGAACTGGAGGAAGTAGTGGTATTGGGTTATAATAAACAAATGTCACAAAAATCAAAACGGATGTATGCGGAGAATGCTGCGCCGGTAATGGATAGGAATTTTTATGCCCCTCCGGTTATTGTTGCCGATGAAAAGGTGATAGGTGGTTATAAAAACTATGATGATTTTAACACCGAAGGCTACGATCATATACAGGACAATAAATTTTTACGGGTTACTGATAATCCTTTAAGCACTTTTTCCATTGATGTAGATGCCGCGTCTTACGGCAATGTAAGAAGGTTTTTGAATAATGGCTCTTTACCACCGGCCGGTGCCGTGAGGATTGAAGAGATGATCAATTACTTTCATTATAACTACCCGCAGCCTGCAGCAGATAAACCTTTTACCATTAATACAGAAATGACCCAGGCTCCCTGGAATAAAGATCATAAGCTGGTAATGATAGGTATGCAGGGCAAAAGAATAGCCACGGATAAATTACCGGCCAGCAACCTTACTTTTTTAATTGATGTTTCGGGTTCTATGGAAGATGAGAATAAATTACCGCTTGTAAAAGCATCTATGAAAATGCTTACGGATCAGTTAAGGGAAAGTGATAAAGTATCTATTGTGGTTTATGCGGGTGCAGCAGGCCTGGTATTAAAACCCACCAGTGGCGCCAATAAAATTAAAATAAAAGAAGCTATTGATAACCTGGAAGCAGGTGGCTCTACTGCCGGTGGCGAAGGGATCAGGCTGGCTTATAAAACGGCTAAACAAAATTTTATAGATGGGGGTAATAACCGGGTAATACTGTGTTCGGACGGTGATTTTAATGTAGGCGAAAGCAGTGATGATGCCATGGAGCGTTTAATTGAAGCAGAAAGAAAGGCTGGCGTTTATCTTACTGTATTAGGTTATGGCATGGGCAATTATAAGGACAGTAAAATGCAGAAACTGGCACAAAAAGGAAATGGTAACCATGCTTATATTGACGATATCAGCGAAGCTAAAAAAGTATTGGTGAACGAATTTGGCGGTACCATGTTTGCCATTGCCAAAGATGTAAAATTACAGGTAGAGTTTAACCCGGCCCTGGTACAGGGTTATCGCCTGATAGGTTATGAAAACCGCATGCTGGCCAAGGAAGATTTTAATGATGATAAAAAAGACGCCGGTGAACTGGGCAGCGGCCATACTGTTACGGCCATTTATGAAATTATTCCGGCCGGTATAAAAGATACCATGCTGGGATCGGTTGATGCATTAAAATACCAGCAACCTGTTAAATCAGGCAAGTATAACGGAACCGAGATGATGACGGTAAAAGCCAGGTACAAACCTGTTAACAGCGAAACCAGTCTTTTACTGGAATACCCCATCAGTAACAGTATTACCGGCATTGAATCCGCATCTGAAAACCTGCGATTCTCTGCATCGGTAGCCGCTTTCGGCATGTTGTTACGTAACTCTGATTTTAAAGGAGGAGCATCCTATGATATGGTGTTACAACTGGCAAAAAAAGCAAAGGGTGAGGATGAAGAAGGGTACAGGGCCGAGTTTGTTAAACTGGTTGAGAAAGCAAAATACTTAGCCGCTAAGGATAAACCGGCAAGAGAAACAGATTATACTTCGGGACGGTAATACATACAGACACAAAAACGGCTGTTCACCTGAACAGCCGTTTCTTATTAAAAAGGTTTTATTATTCTGTGGTGTTTTTATTCCCCAGGTTTTTATATAACCAATTGGTCATTTTGCTCCACAGGTGATAACTGGTATTATCGGTAGTGCCGCCAATGCCATGGTTTTTATTAGGGTAGTAGGCGCTTTCAAAATCAATATTACTTTTAACCAATGCGGTTACCATTTGGGTGGCATTCTGAAAATGTACATTATCGTCGCCTGTGCCATGTATGATCAGGTATTTCCCTTTGATTAAATTAGTAAAGTTGATAGGAGAGTTATTATCATAGCCATCGGCATTTTCTTTTGGCGTACGCATATACCTTTCGGTATAAATATTATCATAATAACGCCAGTTGGTAACCGGTGCTACGGCAATAGCCGCTGAAAAAACATCGGCGCCTTTGGTAATAGCCAGGGAGCTCATAAAGCCACCGTAACTCCAGCCCCAGTGACCGATCTTTGTTTTATCAACATAAGGTAAAGAGCCAAACCATTTTGCGGCGTCTATCTGGTCTTCAATTTCATATTTACCCAGTTGCAGGTAGGTTTTCTTCTTGAAAGCCTCCCCACGGTAACCGGTGCCGGTATTATCCACGCAGGCAATGATAAAGCCACGCTCTGCCAATAACTGATGCCAGAATGATACGGCGCCGAAGCGGTTGGCCACATTCTGTGATCCGGGGCCGCCGTAATTACAGAATAAAACAGGGTATTGTTTAGATGGGTCAAAATTAGTGGGTTTTAATATCCAGCTGTTGAGGGTATCGCCTTTGCTGTTGGGTATTCTCAGGAACTCGGCTTTGCCTAAGGCATATTGTGCCATTACGCCTTTTAATTTTTCACTGCTTCCCACTACTTTTTCTACAGTGGCAGAAATAAGGTTCTTTTTATTTACGACAATATTGTTTAAGGTTACTTCCTGCGGGGTATTGATGTCCGTTTTAAAATCGTAGAACTGGGTAAAATCCTTATTCAGGGTAACCCTGTGTGTGAACTCACCTGTGGTTAAAGGCGTTACTTTTTTGCCGCCAAAATCCGCAACAAAAAAGTTCCGGTCCATCGGGCGGGGATATGCCGCTAAATAATAAATACGTTTGTTTTTTTCATCTACGGCAGTAATAGACGCTACATCATAGTTATCTTTTGTGATCTTGGTCTTTACTTTACCATCAAAGCTATTCAGGTAAATTTGTGTATAGCCTTCTTTTTCGCTGGTATAAATAAAATGTTTACCGTCTTCTAAAAATATCCATTCATCGTTAATGTCAACATAGTACTGGTTGGTTTCTTCGTAAACCGGGTTGCTTTTACCGGTAGCTGCGTCTGTCAGCAGAAGTTTTAAGTTGTTCTGGTGACGGTTTAACCAGAATACTACCAGCTTACTATCGTCCTTTGTCCATTTGATCCTTGGGATATAAATATCGCCCTGCTCGTATTGTGCTTTTGCTTTGGTGCCGGCTTTTACATCGTATATATAAATATCTACCGTTGAATTGGCATCACCCGCTTTGGGGTATTTAAAACGATAATCCTCATTATGCTCATTATTATAAATGGTCATATTGTATTCTTTTACCGCCGATTCATCAAAACGATAGTACGCCAGGTAATTTCCTTTTTCACTCCACTGGTAGGCCTGGGTAAAGCCGAACTCTTCTTCATATACCCAGTCGCAATTACCATTGATCACAAAATTCCATTTACCATCATTGGTAACGGCCGTTTTTTTGGCGGCAGGTATATCATATACCACCAGGTTATTGTTTTCAACAAAAGCTACTTTGCTGCCATCGGGAGACAGGGTAGGGTGCAGTACTTTTTCAGCCGAAAGGCTTGTAACTGATTTGGTAGTAAGATTATAGAGATATAGATTGCCTTTTGAAGAGTGACGGTAAATGCTTTCCGTATTATAAGTTAATAAAGCAACAGCCGGGTTGGTTTCCGAGGTAATGGTTCTGTCCGGGCGGCTGAGATCTTTGCCGGCGGCATCTTTTAATCCCTTGGTTTCCACCGTTGCCGGTACGGCCTGGCTCTCAAATCTTGCATTTACGGCATCTGCCCTGAAAGTACCGCGTTTATAAATATCGTCCAGCGTTATTTGTTTTTTTTGCGCAAATAGTACCGCCGGGGCAATCGTTAAAATAAAAAAAAGCTTACGCATCTGTTATATACATTTAGTAGCTGCTAAAATAAGCGGAAATCAGTAATTCAGTCATAAAATTTAACCGGTTGCGTTCATAAAATAAACTTAGCTATCTAATACTGTTATCAATTCCCCGGTACCGTCTTTTCGTTTCAATTTTGCGGTATTTCAACCGGCTGTACTCAGGGCTTATAATCTACATTAAAATTTTTTTAACATTTTTTAACATTTTTTTTGAAGCTTATTGACTGATTTTTAATTGGATATGTTTTTTTTATTAATTAGTCTATAAAATCAGTAGACTAATTTTTTTGTTTTTTGTTAACATATCCTCTATATTTGTTTAGAGCAAATTAAGAACGACATTTTTTTTAATTGCATCATAAAAACAGGGTATTGGTTTTTATATTTTGTTTTGTGCATGTTTGCTGAAAACCACTGCCCGTCTGTATTCTACACGATTGTTTCCCGCTGAAATTGTATATATCGGCAATAATTTTTTTTGTATTTATTTAT
>CAYUMH010000086.1:0-18821 GCA_964445775.1 uncultured Terrimonas sp. | reverse complement strand
AACAGGAAAAGAATACCTGGATATGTATGGTTATGTTTTAAATTTTTCATCCGTGTATTTTTTGTTTTTAATTATCGGATGGAACCCCGCAGAATAATTATTTTTTTATGGAAAAACTATTATGCCTGGTTTCATATAAAAAGTGAGTAATTAATTCTTTACATTAAAATTGTGCGTTAATACTAAAGCCTATCCCGCGCAGGCTGGGTTGCCTGAAGTAGTCGAAGCCCTGGTAATAAGTACCGGACGATGCAGTACTCTCCGGATCGAAAGGCGCTTTATTATAAAACATGAACAGGTTATTACCCGTAACAGCCAGTTTTACGCCTTTTACCCAATTTCCCAGTAATTTACCGGGGATGGTATAAGCAAGCGACAACTCTTTTAATCTTACATTAGTAGCGCTGTATACATAGTAGCCCAGCACACCATTTAAGCCACTCCCCATTTGGGTATAATAGTTCTGTATATCATTATAAGGATAACCATTGATCATTACATTACCTCTGTCACGGGCATCAGCTGTAGTTTTAGATACACCATAAGCATCCATCATCGCTTGTGTAGCCGATACACCTACACCTCCGATCCTTGCGAAAATCAAAAAATTCAGGCTGAAGTTTTTGTAAGTAAAACCATTATTCCAGCCCAGCGTATATTTGGGATCCGCATTTCCAACATATACAGGATTGGTTGATGAGGCATCTACAGAAAGCGGTAGCATTACATAGCCCTTTTCATCCAATTTTAATTGTGCGGTGGTATAAATGGAACTTAAGCTGCGTCCAACCTTAGCCCTCTGAAGATATGACCCGCCACCTGCCAGATCCAGGTAGGGGATTGAAATATTATTACCGTTAGCATCCACCGTGTTATACAATGCTTTCACCGTGTTCTTATTGAGTGTATAAGTAGTATTACTATTCCAGTGAACCGGTCCCAGGTTTCCTGCGTAACCAAGGGTACCCTCAATTCCCCTGTTATTCACCTTTCCGGCATTGAGATAAAAAGAACTATAACCTCCTCCTGTAACTGATTGGGCAACTTCAAATATCTGGTGAATGGTGGATGCGCTATACAGGGTTATGTCTAAACTGATCTTGTTATGGAGAAATTTAAGGCTGGTTCCCGCTTCCCAGGAATTTGTACGTTCGGGTTGTAAAGGAAGGTGCAGCGGTTGATATTGGGAAATGCGCCCCCCTGATAAATTAAATGTTTGCGGCCCCCCGATATAGGAACGCGGAGCATTGCCGGCGGCACCATAACTCCCCCTGATTTTTATAAACGATACCACATCAGACTTTAGCTTGAAAAGATCACTGAGAATAGCTGATGCGCCCACGGAAGGATAAGTAAGATTTAATTTTGAATCAGAGTTAAAATATAATCTTGAATCCCAGTCAACCCGGTAAGAGCCCTCGAGAAATAACATATTCCGGTATGATAAGGCTGTTGTTGCAAAAAGAGACTGGTAACTGATCCGGTCGGCTTGTCTGGCAATCCCGGTACCAATATCGGTGGTAAAAACATTGGGTGGTGACCCTTCAGGTATCCTGTATTCGGTAAAATTACTATTGGCCATGTCTTCTGTACGTTGTCCGCCTATAGTAGCGGTTAAACCGTAATCTCCCCATGTTTTATTGATATTAACCATGAGATCGCCATAAAGCCTTTGGCCAATACTATTATCAATGCTGAAAGCACCTCCGTAACCTGCAAAAAGCTGGTCGGTACTGGCGTGGCGTTTATAGCCGCCTGTCCTGTTAATATGGTCAACAGTTCCTCTTGCTGTAATATTCATCCAGCTGAATAAGTTATATTTCAGCGAGGCTGTAAACAACAATCGCCGGCTTATACTTTCTACAGATTCACGGTTTACGATCCACCAGGGGTTTTCTGTTCTGAACTGGTCGCCGAGAAAAGGCCAGTATTGTGTGGGAAACAAGCGGGTAGGGTTATAACGTTCATATATTTTAACGGCTTCAATATTGCCGCCTGGCGGAAACAGGTAGATAGGTACCAGGGGATTATGGTATAAACCCTGAGCTACCATATTTTTTTCGTTTTGATAGCTGTAACGTGTATTGATATCTAGGGTAAACCTGTTGTTCAAAAAATTTGTGGTATTACGTGCCGAGATATTATAGCGTTTTAAGGTATTATTCGGGATAATGCCATTGGCTCTTACCATATCTGCCGCCAGGTAGGTTTGGTTTTTCTCCGTTCCGGTAGAAAAGTTCAGGCCTACGGTCGTATTATTTCCTGTCTGGAAAAAATCACGGGGATTATAGTCAGACGGTGTACTTAGTTTTGGGCCCCAGCTTTGACTGCTGCCTTCATCAGTCTGGCCATAGGTATTTTGGAATTCGGGCATAACCAGCGGCGTATAGTACATGGTATTGTTTACCAGTCCTAAACTGGTTTTATTGTCTTTTCTGCCCGATTTGGTGTTAATGATAATTACACCGTTCTGGCCGTCTTTCCCATATAAGGCTGTGCCGGAAGCACCTGTAAGAACAGAAATAGTTTCAATGTCTTCCGGGTTAATGGTAGACATGATATCGGTACCTGTATTGGCAGAAAAAATATCGCTGATCTGACCTGCCGATTTATTAGTACTAAGGTCAGTTGAGTTTAAAACAGGAATACCATCTATAACATATAAGGCATTATTATTGCCACTGATGGATTTTGTGCCACGCATTACTACACGGGTAGCACCGCCAATACCGGCAGCGCTTGCATTGATAGTAACGCCTGCTATTTTACCTGCCAGGCTGTTCACAAAATTCGCATCTTTATTACGGGTAAGCTCTTCACCTGTTACCCGCTGCAGGTTATAGGCAAGTGCTTTCTCCTGCCGTTTTATACCTAATGCAGTAACCACTATATTTTCATTTTCACGCGTAGTTTTCTGCAATACAATATCTAAGTGGTTTTGACCGGTATTGATCAGTACTTCCGTTGATTCATATCCCACAAAGGAAACGACCAGTATGTCCCCGTCAGTTGCTTCGATGGAAAACCGTCCATTGGCATCGCTGATAGTCTGTTTTTTTGTTCCTTTTATGGCGATATTGGCACCACCCAGTAATGTACCGGCCGAATCGCGTATAATGCCTGTAATTTCTCTGAAGGCTTCCATTATCTTACCAGGTTTTAAAAGAATGGTACGATTGATGATCTCATACGTAACGGGTTGATCGGCAAAACAAAGATTTAAGGCGTCTTTTAATGGAAGCTTTTTAAACTTTACGGAAATAGGTCCGATCTTATCCATAAGGGTATTTTCATACCAGAAATAATAACCGGTCTGCAATTCAATCTTTGCCAGCACAGATTTGGGTGTGGTATTGTTTTCCGATAGTGTAACTACCTGGGCATTACCAGCTGCAAAAGCCTGTGCGACAAAAGCCAACATAAGCAGCAACATGATCTTCATAATGAGCAGTACTTTAAAAAGACCTTTAATTTGGTTAAACTTTAAGGCCGGGATAGCCGTTAAATGCATAATTTTGATAGGTTTTGAGTGAATAATAGAGCAACCTCAGCATTTGTTTTTATTGTTTACCCTAACTTGTATACACCCCGGCCTAGACTCCGGGGTGTTGTTGTTAATATATAGGTAAACAGGAAAGCGATAGATCAGGTAATCAATGTTTGAGTGCGAATCCGTTTCATAGCAATCGTTTTATTGTTAGTAATTAGTTTTTAATGGGACAGTACATATATTTTTCTGCCTTCCGTTTTCAGCTTAAACCCACTTTGCCTGATGATCTGTAATACATCTTCCAAAGATGTCTGGCGGCTGATATATCCCGAAAATTTTTTGTCCGGAATATCCGGGGCATAGCTTACATCTACATCGTACCAGCGGCAGATATCCAGCATAATAGCCTTTATCCCGGCGTCGTTAAAGCTTAACAAAGCATTTTTCCAGGCCATCGTGTGCTGTATATCGGCCGTAATGATTTGTGCCTGCTGATCAGCTACAACCGCCTGCTGGTCAGGAACCAGCTTACTACCTTCAGCGGCTTTGCCGGGATATACTTTTACCGATCCTTCCAATAAGGTAACTTTTGCCACCGGTTCATCTTCATAGGCTTTTATATTGAAATGAGTGCCTAATACTTCAGTGGTCAGCCGGCTGTTGGAAACAATGAATTTTTTTGCGGGAGCTTTGGCTACTTCAAAATATGCTTCTCCCGTAATACTGACCTCTCTTTTATCCGCTGCAAAAATTACAGGATAAGTTACCGTTGATTGTGCATTCAGCCATACATCCGAACCATCGGTAAGTTGTACATGAAGCGGGGTACTGCCCCTCGGGTTTTCTATTTTTACGGGCAGGGCTGTAAATGACTGATCGCTGTTAATATTTTTATACACTAACCGGCCATCCGGCGTCTTTTCTATCTGTATACCGTAACGGGTCAGCACAATGGAGGAACTGATGGTATCAATCCGTAATTGGGTGCCATCGGGTAGGGTAATCACGGCCTGGTTAATTACCGGGTAACCAATCTTTTCCTGTACGGTAACTACTGGTGGATGATATTCTTTTTTGGTAAAAATAAAATACCCGATGATACATAACCCGGTAAATATGGCTGCGGCTGCCATTCTTTTTAACCATACCAGTTTGTTGCCGGAGGCTGGTGGCATCACTGCCGTTTGCGATGAGCCTATCCGGGCCAGTAAAGCCGCCAGGTTTTTTTCTTTTTCTTCCCTTGTTTCCAGGTGGTTGAATTTTCCGGTACGTAATGATTGAATGATATCTTCTCCCACATAATCAATAAAGGTATTATCCTGTAATGCATGTAGAAACTCATCTACCTCTTCCGGCGATAGTTGCTGGTTCAGCCAGCCTTGCAATAAATAAGTATACCTTTCCTGGCTCATAATTTAATTATTCATATATATGTGTTGCGGTCAATAAAAACAGGGGGGGAGGGTGTAAAAAAAATTACAGGAATGACATGGTGGCAAACAGCAGCAGCTCATCTTTGTACTGTAAAAGCTTCTTACGCAAGGTTTTCAGGGCATTGGCCATATGTTCTTTTACCGTATCGGTACTAAGCTCCAGGGTTTTAGCTATTTCGGCATAGGTCATTCCGTTATTCCTGCTCAGTTTATATACCTGCTGCTGACGGGCTGTCAGCGTATTGATAAGCTGCTCAATACGTTCACCTTTTTGTTTATTTAATAATTCCTGTAAAGGGGAGTTATCCTCATGATCAAACCGTTCTTTGATATGGGTAATATAGGATTTCCTGGAAGCTTCTTTCCTTAAGATATTCATGGTTTGGTTACGGGCAACTGTCCATAACCAGGATTCCCCGTTTTCAATAGAAGCCAGGGAGTGGCGTTTTTCCCAAACGGTAAAGAATACCTGCTGTGCTACATCTTCGGCAATGCTGCGCACCTTACAGTATTGTAATGCCGAGGAAAATACCAGGCTGTAATACTGTTGATAAAGTATAGTAAAGGAAGGTTCATGCCCGGCGGCAATAGCAGTAAAGAGTTTTGACACATTATCAGGCGGTGTAGGTTGCATACTAATATTATTCTTTGTGTAAGAATAATGTTAGCAAGATATATTTTTATTATTGAATTGAAACCTGATTTTTGTTAACCGGTTATGTTAATTATTATATAGTATTAACTTTCAAAGAATTATTTTTTTTAATACTATATAAGTGTGATGCATATTTTTATAAAGCTGTTCAGTACTGCATCAGAACGTTTTTATAAGATGATACATATTGTATATTTAATGCTACTTATTGCTTGTTTTAATCATGCATTATTAAAGCAGGTAGTAGTGTGGAACGGTTTGGCTTTACGTTAGATTAAGGTGGTAAGGGGTTTGCTAATAATGTATATGCTGTTTTAAAATAAACGTTGCAACAGTATATCTTTTTTTTGCGGCGATACTTCCACTTCAGTGCCGTCGGCCAATTCAAGTGTGCCGCCATCGCCTTTGCGGTATTTTATTACAAAATCAAGGTTAATGATGACAGATCTATTGATACGCATAAAACGTTCGTCATCTAAAACCGTTTCATATTCCTTCAGGGTTTTGGAAACAACAATCTTTTTATTATCTGCCAGTAAAAAAACACTGTAATTGCTCATGGCTTCCACCCGGATGATATTGTTACGGTCTACTATATACACTCCCTCGGCTGTAGGCAGGGGCAGGCGGTTGCTCGCTGGTTTTTCGGGCTTTGCCGCTTTGTAAGTTTTTTTTTCACTTACTTTTTTTTGTAATCTTTGAATGGCGGTTTCCAGTTCATCATTATCTACCGGTTTCAGTAAATAATCAACGGCACTTAAGCGCAGGGCTTCTAATGTATAACTGTCATAAGCGGTGGTAAAAATAATATCGAAATTAAAAGTACCTAATTGTTCTAAAAACTGGAAGCCATTCATCTCCGGCATTTCAACATCCAGGAACAATACATCAATATCTAAGTCAATAATGCTGTTCAGGGCTTTAGCCGGATGATTAAATACGGCCACAACCTGTAGCTCATCCTCAAAAACGGCTAATTTCTGGGCCAGTAATTTGCTTCCTCTTACTTCGTCGTCTAAAATGGCGGCTTTTAGCATAGCTGTTGTACTTTAGGTAAATTTCGTGTATTTATTTGTTGTGGTCAATTATGTTTTGACGGGTGGGTGGTATAAACATATTACAGGTGTCATTAGTCCTGGTATAAGGTTATCAGTTTAACATCACCGTTTTTCTGAAAAATCATTTCACTATCCGCTGTTGTTTTTAACCGTATACCAAAATAATCAACGCCATTTAGTGTTCCTTTCCAGGCGCCCGGGAATACTTCGTAAAAGGTGCCGGTAACAGCAGGCGTTTTGGCAAAAAACCAGGTATCTGTTTTAAACGTTATGTTGTATTCGTTAGAGCCGACAAAGTACATATTTTTTACCGACGCAATATCTGCTGCTTTATGTGCCTCACATTGCCAGGATGTATAAGCGGGTGTAGTGATGTTTTTGTAGGTTGACGACCGGATAAATACGCTGCCATCATGATGTTTGCCCAGGTTAAATGTGTACACCACTTTACCATCACCATCCATATCAATGGTAAAACTATTGTTAACCAGGCTAACGGTTTGTATTCTGCGGGTAGTAATATAGTCAGTGGTGCATTCTATGGTATTACCTGTTTTGTTAAAATAAAACAACCGCAGCCTTTCCACGCCATTATTGTCAATAAATGTACCCACGAACCGATAGGCTAACAGGTCATCAGGATTAACGGGTAAGCTGTCTTGTTTATCTTTTTTGCAGCCTGCGGCAAACAGTACCAATACAAGGGAAAGGATTTTTGCAATTTGTTGTAAAGTTTTCATGGTAAAAAGGTTTAAAGGGAGTTAATAAATTAATAAGGGCCGGATAACTGTTCTTTAGTTTTTAGTAACAAGGTCTAAAATGCCATAAGTAGCCGTATCATCTCTGTAAATATTCATCACGACTAATTGGTTACGATACAAGACAAAAATGCTGCGTTTGATTTTTGATTTAATACCACCCAATTTGTAACCGGCCAGGTTACCTACCAGGTTATACTCATCATAAGAGGTTACAACGCCTTTTTCATCGGTGATGCTGAATTTAGTACCAATAAACTGGTAGCTGGTCCGCAGGGCTTCGGTTGATTTTTGTTTGTATAAAATGCCGGTGTAACGGTTTCCTTTCAGGCGGTTGCCAAAAATTTTCTTTTCCAGTTTGGCAAAAGTTCTCTTGCTCACAGGCGTGAGTGTGGTGCCGTCAACTTTAAAATTTTCTTCACCACCTATAAATTCAAATGTAATATTACCATTTGTTACAGTGTACTTGCCTTCATGTATTTTACCGTCAATTTCCAGTTTTTCGAAAGTATTGTTTTCGCCAAAGTTGAAAATAAAAGGTGTTTTAAAACTGCTGGTAGCCGAGCTGGCATAATAACCCACAATGCAATAATCTTTATAGTCGGTTACCTGGCTGCTGGCCTTTACCGAGACAAACAAAAACAATAGTATTACCGGTATACTGTTGATATATTTAATTATAATTTTCATGGTAAAATGATTTAGTTGATTGTATTAAATGGTTGGCAGAAATTTATATCAGGTAAAAAATATCGTAACGGTTTTTACCGATCTGCAGCACCATATGCCACTGGTTATTTTCCTTTATACTTACACCCATATAAGCACCTCCGCCTAAACTTCCTTTCCAGGCACCTGGTGCAATTTGTGAGTAGTTACCTACCACATTAGTCACAGCCGTATACCGCCAGGTGTTTGCCATAAAGGTTAAAGCTGCCGGTCCGCCGTATTGGGTATTTGATAGTGGCAACATACCGGTAGTTTTGGTCATGTAAAACGCTTCTACTTTCATGTTTACATCATCGGGGATGCTATAATTTACCGTGTTAATAGAAATATTCCCGGCATTGTCCTGTTTCAATGAAAACTGGAAAGAGGATTTTTGTTCGCCACCTTCCCGGACAGTTAGAACATCATTTTTCATGGATACGGATTGTGCATGATCACTGTCGATACCTACCAGGCGGGCAATAACACTGTTATCTCCTTTGCTGAAAAAAACGGCGCGGGTCTCGGTCTTTGTCGGGCTTTTCAGTAATACCACTATCTGGTAATCAACTAAAGCGGCATGTGATATGGTGGAACGGTCTTTATCTTTTTTGCAGGCCGTATATAAGGCCAGTATGCTGAATAAAAAGACAGTTTTGATAAGGGTTTGTGTTATTGTTTTCATAATGCTGTTTTTAGTAGTTGATTAATTTAACCAGGCGGCCATTTTGGTATACATTCTATCTGTCCAGTTGCCGCCGCAATGCGTATTGCAGCTATTATCGGTAATGCCTTCGCTTTTTGCTTTTATAGGCGAGTTGGCTGGTATCTGGTCATACAAACCTTTTCCGTAAAACTCTCCCTCATTATTACCACTGCAGTTAATGGCGAAAATGGGGATTTTAAAATTTTGTGCATTCCAGGCCCCGCTGCCGCCACAGGCGCCTAAAACACCTTTAGTATATTGTAAAGTGGTATAGGCCGAGATATTGGTAAACAACATATAAGTAGCATAGGAATAACCACCTACTACCGCTTTGTTTTTACTCACATTGTATTTGGTGGAAATAGCCACAATACATTTGTCATAATCTTCGCCAATCATCCGGGCGCTTTCGTTCCAGTTATCGTTGCCCGGTGTTTTACGGTATTGTACAATGGCAGCAGCATAACCATTGGCCGCTGCTTTTTCGCAAATGGCGGTTTCTGCGGCGCCATCAATGCTGCCTTCTTTTGGTTTGGCTTCATTGTTACCGCTACCCATTACCAATATGCCTTTAAAATTGGTAAGGTTTTTATCTGTAAACAACCGGTAGGTAATACCATTCACCGTTTCGGTGGTTTGTTTAATGTTGCCGTTAATAACGATGCCTTCTTTTACTTTATCTTTTTTGCAGGCCATCACTATGCAAAGTATCAGTAAGGGGAGGAGGATTATTTTTTTCATGTCCAAATTTTTAATGATAACACAAACCTACCTGCTTTTTAAAAGGCTTTTAAAGGGAATGATTGGGTATGCTATATGAATGAGTGAAGCCGGATAAACAATGAGTGAGTATTGGCCGGCGCAAGCGGGTGAGGGATAGCAGCGGCATCCTTTTGCGAAGCGGGGCCCGGCAGCGTGGGGCAAAAGATACAGCGGATAGCCCGGCCCGAGGCACGAGGGACACCTCCGAACATTATGGGTGCAAAGACTTCCCGGACTTACCGGTTTGTGTAGCCGTCCATAGTATTTGCAGCGTTCTTTTATTATAAAAATCAGTGCTGGTGTAACCATTACTTCCCTTGGTGCCGGCTATACCACCTACCGTAAACCTTACGGCGGGGCTGCAGCTGGCATCATAATAAACGAAATTGGTAATGCAGTCTTTACAATTGGCAATGGCTTTTTCCGGCGGATGCTCAAAATAATAAAAGGTTTTGCCTTTCAGGCTCACCTGTGTAATTTTTAATACGCCGGCATTGTGCAATGAATCTTCCTGTAAAATAGCTTTGCTGATACAGGGAGGAATGGTATCATGTTTTTGTCCGTACTGTATCTTGGGGAAACCGGCTTTACCCAACTCTTCAGCCGAATACCCATGGGCTACATACCCGCTGGCAGTCCGGCCAATAGTGAAACTACCGGCTACATTACAATTTTTATCATAAAAAACAGTTCCGTTGGTACAGTCAATACATTGCCGTGCACTTTTAATGACAAACTCGTAAACGATACGGTTCTGCTTTAAAGTTATTGTTTTTACAAATGTTTTTTTAGTGAGGTCGTTACTGCTGTTTAATGCCTGTATGCAGGGTGGCAGGTCTTGCGCCTGGCTTGGAAAACTACACAACAACAGCAAGCTATAAAAAAGAATATAGATTTTCATGATCGTATTGTTTAGGTAAGAATTGAATAAAGGCTAATAAAAACTGCCTGTTATGTAAGTTGATCATAACAGGCAGTTTTATAAATAGCAACTGTGATGGCTATTGTGGTTTATATTTACGGGGCTATATCCAGCAGGCTACATACTTCGCTATAAGGCATGGCTTTCAGGTCTGCTTCGGTGTAATCTTTTCCTTTCAGGTAAAACAGTTTGGTAGCTGTTGCACCCGGCATCATACGGCCCGAAGCAATGGAACCGCTTACGGCTACTATTTTAAACCGGTAAACAGGAATTACGGCAGCTGCAATACTGGGTGCTGCTACACCGTCATCGTTGGTACGGTAATAATAATGCAGTTTAACTTTACCTGCCGTGGTCTCGTAAGCTACATTGTAAAAATAATTATCATTCGGGCTCAGCATACTATAGTTTAACGGCACCCAATTGTTTGCATTAAAAGCGATGGATGGGGTAAAATAACAAAGCACCATCCCGGTATTTAATATATCCTGGGTAATGGATGGAAAAGCCCTTTCATGGAACCTGGTAACAGACCACATATAGCCGTTCACCACATGATCCAATATATAGGTGCCGCCGGCCTGCCATTGTGCATTGGTTAGCCTGAACGTATCTACTTTAACATTCGCATTACCGGTTGCGCCTGTTTCGCCGCGTGGACCTTCTGGTCCGGTTACGCCTTCTTTTTTACATTGAATAAATAAGATAGCAACGGCTAAAAAAATAGTGGAGAAAAATAGTTTTGACATAATTGTTTAGTTTAAAAAGTAAATAGGGTATAAAATATCATAGTGATTACCGGGTACTACAAAAAAAAGCGTCATTAATTTTTAGGTTACCGGCTATGGTAACAACAGGCATCGTTCAGTTCTTTTATCAGCTTTTTTTAAGTACAGTTTGCCATGTTATGCCATACAGGTTAATAGAAAAGGTTTAATGATCAATGGCTGAATTTTCAGGAAACACGGGTTAACGGGTTAATGGTTTTGTACTGTTTTTTAGCTGAACAACTGGCTGTATCCCTGTTTGCTGATTCAAACTTATAACCGTTTTGTACGGTTTTTGGGGCAATTGATTGAAATGGATACTATAATGAGTGAACCCCTTTTTTAAACGAGTGAATAAAACCCGCAGTTGATTAGCTTAATGCTATATTTGATAAGGGTAAAATCCCGTAATTTTTTGTACTACCTGTTGAACCCATGATGAAAATGATGCTAAAAAATATTTCACCAATACCCTCGTTCCGGTTAAAAAAACAATACCTGTATCTCTTCATGAGTTTACTATGTTTTGGGCTGGCTGTTAAACCATTGCATGCCCAAACCAACTTGTTAGACTCCCTGAGACAGGAGCTAAAAATAAATCCGGGGAAAACAGACGAGATAGCGACCAGCTTATTTGGTCTGGCGGCCCAAGCCTTATCGGCCGATGCTAAGCTGGCCCAAACCTATATTGATGAAATTCTTGCACTTCAAAAGACAATTAAAAACCAGCACATTGTTTCTGCGGCTTACAGGGTGAAGGGCGTTGTATATTATCATCTTTCCCTGTACCCGGAGGCATTATTGTATTTACATAAGGCGCTTGAATTAGATGAAAAATTAAAGGACGACGCCGGTATTGGCGGCGATTTGGGATCGATAGGACTGGTATACATGACACAGTCAAAATTTTCAGAAGCACTTAAATATTACCTGTTATCATTAAAACGGTTTGAAAACATAAATAACCACCTGGATGCGGCAAGAACCCGTGCAAATATTGGTATTGTGTATAATGAAATGGGCGACTATGACCAGGCAATGAAAAACTACCAGGGCTCACTTGCCTATTTTAAACAGCAGCAGGATATTGCGGGCCAGATCAATACCCTGACCAATATCGGCATTGTTTATTTTAAGAAGAAAAATATGCCGGAGGCCATTAAATATAGTGAGCTGGCATTACGTATGGCCGATTCTACCGGGGATATACGCTCAAGTGGCAGGGAAAACGGTAACCTCTCCGGTTATTATAACCGGGTGGGGCAACATAAACGGGCCCTGGAGTATGGGTTAAAAGCGGTGGCTATTAATGAACAGATCAGCAGTAAAAAAAGCCTGGGTTTTAACCGGCAAAATGTATCGGCCGCTTATTTAAAACTGGGCAATATAGCCGAGGCAAAAAAATACGGATTGAGTGCGTTACAGATCGGTAATGAACTGGCTGTAATGGAAATACAGAAAGAAGCCAGTTTAGGCATGAGTGAAGTATATGAAGCGGAGGCTAAGCCCGATAGTGCCTTGTATTATTATAAAATGTTTATGGCATTTTCCGACTCCATGAGTAACGATAATATAAAGAGCGAAGTGACAAAAATGGGGATGCGTTATGAGTTTGATAAAACAGAAAACTTATACAAACAGAAACAATTATTAGCCGATGAACAGTTGAAACAGCAGCAACTGGAATTAGCTTTAAGCCTGGCGCAGATACAACAGGTAGAGCAGCTGAAAAATTTACAGGCCGTACAATTGCAGAATGAAAAATTATTGAATGAAGAAAAGCAAAAGCAACTGATCATTTCGCAAACCAATGAAAAACTCCAGGCAAATAAATTAGACTCCCTGTCGCAACAACAGAAACTGGATAAACTGGAACTTAAACAACTTTGGTTGTATTGGGTATTGGCGGTAATTACCCTGATTTCTGTTTTAATTTACCTGTTGAACCTGTACCGCTTAAGACGGTTAAAATTTAAAAACACCCTGCAGCAACAGGAGGCTGCGCAAACAGCATTGCAGCTGAAACACCAGTATCAGCTGTCTGAAAGTGAATTGAAGGCCATTCGCTCACAAATGAACCCGCATTTTATTTTCAATGTATTGAATTCTATTGAGTCCTATATAATGGACAATGATAAAAAAACGGCATCGCGGCTGGTACAAAAATTTGCTTCTTTAAGCCGGTTAATACTGGAAAACTCTACCAAAAGCCTGGTATCGGCCGATAAGGAATGGAAAGCGCTGATGTTGTATACAGAGCTGGAAGCCATCCGGTACAACAACTCCTTTAGCTATCAATTTATTGTAGATGAGGAATTGCCTTTAAAAACCCTGTTTTTACCTCCCATGTTAATACAACCATTGATTGAAAATGCCATTTTACATGGATTAATGACCGATAATCAACCGGGTGCACACCTGGAAGTGAAACTGCAGAAAAACGGTGATGGCTTACGGGTAACCATAAAGGATAATGGCATTGGTATTGAAAACAAACACCTGCTTACCAGGAAACCGGTTGGTATTAAAGAAAAATCCATCGGCCTGGAGTCCATCAAAGAACGTATTGATATGATCAACTTACAAAACCAGGCAGATACGGCTTCGTTTACCATTGCCGGCGGTGATGGGGGGAAGGGCACAATTGCCATTATCTGTTTACCGGTGTTTTACAAAAGTTAAATAAAACCGGGGAGGCCCTTTTTACTTAAAATTCAAAATTTCTTCTAAATCTCTATGGAGTTTTGTCCTGAAATAATGAAGTAAGGACATGTTGAAAGCAAAGTTTGTTGGTTTTTTTGTCTGGAGTCTCCTCATTTTTTTGGGTTTGCCGCACCAGGTGAATGCCCAGTATACTGCAGTATCGGTATCAGGTTTAATTAAAGATAAAACTTCGGGTAATGTCCTTGCTTATGTAAATGTTGGCCTGAAGAAGGTAAAAGACAGCGTTTTTGTAACAGGCACTGTAACAAATGAGGAAGGACGGTTTACACTGCTCAATATTAAACCAGATAACTATTTACTGGAAGTTTCCGGTTCGGGTTATAAAACGGTCTACCAACACCTTTATGTAGGCAGTCTTTCCGGTTTTTTAGATATGCACACGATTGAACTGGAGCCTAATACCGGCTTATTGGGTGAAGTAATAGTGACTGCAGCTGCTACCGGCGATATTGGTACTAAAATGGATAAGAAGACCTATTCCCTGGCCGATAATATCAGCCAGGCCGGAGCCTCCGTTTTACAATCGCTGCAAAACCTGCCTGGTATCACCATCCAGGAAGGGAAGGTACAACTACGGGGCAATGATAAGATCACGGTATTGATTGATGGAAAGCAGACGGCTTTAACGGGATTTGGCAACCAGGCCGGTTTGGATAACCTGCCTGCCTCTGCAATCGAAAAAATTGAGATCATCAATAATCCTTCTTCAAAGTATGATGCCAACGGTAACGCAGGCATTATCAATATTATCATGAAGAAAAATAAACAGGAAGGGTGGAATGGTAAGCTGGGTATAACTACCGGGCTTGGCGCCTTATGGATCCGTAAAGAAAACCTGCCTGATATAAGACCCCAGTACCAGGCTACTCCCAAATTCAATCCTTCTCTTGCGCTTAATTATCGTAAAAAAAATATCAATGTCTTTTTACAGGCCGATAACCTGTACACACAGACATTGAATAAAAATGAATTTGTTACCAGAACATATGATGATGGTACTGTTATCGCACAACAGTTGAAGCGAAACCGGAATACTAATTTTTTCACCGCTAAAACCGGTGTGGACTGGCAGGTAAACAACCAAAATACCATCACGGTTTCCGGCTTGTTTGGCAGCGAAAAAATAATTGACCGGGGAGATCAGCCTTTCTTCAATGCAACGCATTCAGAAAGGTTGAGGCTCTGGCAATTCCTGGAAGATGAATTAAAGACCACGGTGATGGCCACAGCAGCCTATCAGCATAAGTTTAAACAGGCCGGCCACTTATTCAATCTTGGTGTTAATTATACTTTTCACCGGGAAGATGAAAAATATTTCTTTACCAATATTTTACCCGCTTATACAGGGCAGGACAGCTTTAAACTGCTGTCGGATGAACATGTAATGGATATAAACGCTGACTATGTAAAACCCCTGAAATATGGCCGGTTTGAAACAGGGATTAAACTCCGCTGGCGTAAAATACCAACGGATATGCAGTTTATGCCGGGTATTAATTCTCCTTTAGATGTAAATGCAGGTGGGTGGGCTACCTACCAGGAGACAATTCCCGCTTTATATGGAAACTATATTTTCGAGAACGAGCAATGGGAAGCAGAACTTGGTTTGCGTATGGAGTATGTGCGATTACGGTACAATGTAAATCCGGATCATAATACCTATACCAGTGATGGCTACAATTACACCCAGCCTTTTCCCAATGTTCGCTTAGCCTATAAAATAAATGACCGCAACAAAATTTCTGCTTTTTATAATCGCCGGGTAGACAGGCCCAATGAAGTGGATATTCGTATTTTTCCAAAATATGACGATGCGGAGATCATAAAAGTGGGCAATCCTGCATTGAGGCCGCAGTTTACCAATTCATTTGAACTGGGCTATAAAACCAACTGGCCGGGCGGTTATTTTTATACCGCAGCGTATCACCGTTTTTCAGATGGGACTATTACGCGGATATCCAGTGTTGTTCCCGGCAGTAATCTTATTTATGCCATATTTCAAAATGTAAACAGGAGTTATAATACCGGGGCCGAGCTTGTTGTTTCGCAGGCACTTCAACCCTGGTATACTGTTGATGTAAATGCAAACATCTACCGTAACCGGATCAATGCTTTTACAGTAGAAAACCGCTATCCTGTTCCTCATCAGTTTTCGGCCGGACGTCAGCAAATTGTTTCCGGTAATGTAAAACTGAACAACAAATTTCAGCTCCCGGCAAAACTGGATATCCAGGTTACTGCCATTTACCTGGCGCCGGATATCATTCCCCAGGGACGGATAGGCTCACGTTTTTCATTGGATATAGGTGCGAAAAAAACAATTCAAAAGGGAAGGGGAGCGTTGTTTTGCAATGCAACCGATTTGTTGAATACCATGACCATTAAAAAGAAGGTCAATGGAAACGGTTTTTCCTATACCAGTAATGATTATTATGAAACACAGGTTATTCGTATTGGTTACAGTTATAAATTTTAGATGAGTAATAAAACCAGGAGATCATGTTTTTAACAAACAGGTGCAGGAGCTTCACATTGAGTTGTGTGTTGTTTTTAGTGACACAAATCGTAATTGCACAGGATAGTACCGGCATCAATAAAAATGATACCTGGACTGACAGCACAATGATCAATGTTCCCCAAAAAAGGTTCGGGTATAAAAAACTAATTGTGCCGGCCGTCTTTATCGGGTATGGTGTGGCCAGTTTAGGTGTTAAGGATATTAAGCAGTTGAACCTTTCCACTAAAAGCGAAATTGATGAACACAAACCAGATCATATTAGATTAGATAATTATACGCAATATATGCCGGCCTTGTTGATATACGGGTTAAATGGTATTGGCATTAAGGGTAAACACGGTTTTACAGACCGTTCTATTATTTATGCTTCATCACAACTCATATCGGCAGGTTTTGTTGTTCCTTTAAAAAGACTGGTAAAAGAAGAAAGGCCGGATGGCTCTAACAAACAATCGTTCCCTTCAGGACATACGGCTACCGCTTTTTCTACAGCCCATTTTATGTTTAAAGAGTACAAGGATAATCACTTTTGGCTGGGGATGTCGGGGTATTCGTTTGCTGTATTTACCGGCGTATACCGGGCGTTGAATGATAAACATTGGGTGGGGGATGTGGTGGCCGGTGCCGGTATTGGTATCTTATCTACCGAACTGGCTTACTGGCTTTATCCCAAAATGAACAATTTATTCAAACGGAAAAAAGAACGATCAGCAACAATGGTGATGCCTTTTTATCAAAACAAAACGGTTGGCCTTAGTTTTGTAAGCAATATTCCGTGAAACATATGCTGCAAATGCTTTGTTATATAATCACTATCGACGAAATTACATTTCAAATAATCAGTATCCTGTAGCGAAGGTTCAATACCAATATTATAAACTTAATTATAAGTATACAATCAGATGGAAGAAGAGAAGTACGTTTTTGAGTTAACTATTATTATCCCGGTTTACAATGAAGAAGGTAACCTGGACCGGGTAAAAAATGAGATCACCGTTTTTTTTCAAAAGTTTCCTAAAAAAGCAAAAGTTTTATTTGTAAACGATGGTTCTGCTGATAACAGCCTGTCCATTATTGAGCAGATATGCAATGGCAGCGACAACTTTCAATATATATCTTTTGATAAAAATTATGGCTTAAGTGCTGCGATCAAAGCAGGGTTCGATGCGGCAGATACACCGTGGGTGGGCTATATAGATGCCGATCTGCAAACCACTCCCGATGATTTTATTACACTTTTTGAATATACCAATGACTACGACCTGGTAACCGGTGTCCGTACCGGCCGGAAGGATTCCTTTGTCAAAAATATGTCTTCAAAAATAGCCAACGGAATCAGAAGATTGTTTACCCATGATGGCATGGACGATACAGGATGCCCGATGAAACTGATACGTACCGACATGGCAAAAAAGATACCTATGTTTAACGGCTTACACCGGTTTTTACCGGCAATGATCCTGCTGCAAAAAGGAAAAATAAAACAGGTGCCGGTAAAACATTTCCCCAGGATAGCAGGAAAATCCAAATTTAACTTATGGAACAGGTTATTAGGGCCTTTGCAGGATTGTTTTGCTTATTTGTGGATGAAGAAAAAATATATTAATTATAAGATTGAGAAAAAAGGATGAAAGATTGGGTGATATATAGTATTGGCTTCCTGGCTCAAATACTGTTTTCCAGCAGGCTGATCTTACAGTGGATCATCTCGGAAAAGAATAAGAAAATACTGACACCTACGCTTTTCTGGGAGCTTAGCTTATTGGCATCTTTCCTGCTTTTTGTATACGGTTATTGCAGGGATGACTTTGCCATCATGCTGGGACAGGTGATCACTTATTATATTTATATAAGAAACTTACAGCTTCAGCAGGAATGGAAAAAATTTCATGTTATCCTGCGTTATTTTATTATTTTCTTTCCTGTCATTGTGATGGTATATGGTTATAACAACAATGTTTATGACCTCGATAACTTACTCAGGAATCAACACATCCCGCTCTGGTTATTGCTATTGGGCATCTTTTCACAGTTATTATTTACGCTGCGGTTTGTGTACCAGTGGATATATTCTGAAAGAAGGAAACAATCCAGTCTGCCACTTGGCTTTTGGATCATCAGCTTTTGCGGCTCCTTACTGATACTGGTGTATGCTGTTATACGAAGAGATCCCGTTTTGTTTATTGGTCATATAGTGGGGATTGTTATTTATGCCCGGAGCATCATGATAGCTTTAAAAAAATGAAAAAAACACTACAGTTTGGTTACGGTCATGTATTGATAATAATAACCCTCTTGTTATTATTACCCCATTTACAGG
>CAYUMH010000085.1:0-19231 GCA_964445775.1 uncultured Terrimonas sp. | reverse complement strand
GGGACTCATTCATACCTTATTTTATGTTTGAATTATTAGATGCCGCATTTCATTGGACCAATTTATTACAGCCACAATGGTATATTGAACATGGCGGACTGTGGATTTTATTATTAATTGTATTTGCCGAAACCGGGTTGTTTATCGGCTTCTTCTTCCCCGGTGATTCTTTATTGTTTGTATCGGGTATATACAGTAACAGCCTGGCCAAATGGTTGTACGATACAGAGAATGATTTTACTAATTTACTCATGATCATGACCCTGGTTACCCTTGCGGGTATTATAGGGAATTTTGTCGGGTACTGGTTTGGTAAAAAAAGCGGCCCGGCATTATATAACCGTAAGGACAGCTTTTTATTTAAGCAGCGCTACCTGCAGCAGGCAAAATCTTTTTACGAAAAAAATGGTGGCTTTACCATTATCGTAGCCAGGTTTATTCCCTTTGTGCGCACATTTGCGCCTATTGTGGCGGGCATTGTAAAGATGGACGCTAAAAAATTTGCCTTTTACAATGTGGTAGGTTGCGTGGCCTGGGTATTTAGTATGATGGCTGCCGGACATTACCTGTACAAATACTTTTTAACCCAGCATAATTTTGATCTTACCCAGCACCTGGAATGGATTGTATTAGGTATAGTGATTGTAACCACTTTGCCCGTTATATTAAAGTTGGTCAAAGGAAAAAAGAAAAAAGAAATAAGCGAGTTGTAATATTTGAAATAGTTGCTGTTACTACAACCATTTTTGTACTGAATGAATAGGACACCCGGCGGGTTTCAAAATCAATAAATCCTAAATCTTACTTCTTAATTCAAAATCCTGCACTACCTTTAAGACTAAACCCAAAACTGCTACTTCCGTGAAATCTTCCTCCTCCATATTTAGTGTGGCTGTATTGGTAGCTGCACTGGGCTACTTTGTAGATATATATGATCTGCTGTTATTTGGCATTATACGAATTCCCAGTTTAAATGATATGGGGCTAAGTCCCGAACAGGTACTGACCGATGGTGAGTCTATTTTACAATGGCAGATGTGGGGCTTATTACTGGGCGGTATCATCTGGGGCGTAATGGGTGATAAACGCGGCCGGTTAAGTGTGTTATTCGGCTCTATTGTATTATACTCACTCGCTAATATTGCCAATGGGTTTGTTGAAACGGTAGACCAGTATAAATGGATACGTTTTATAGCGGGCTTAGGCCTTGCCGGTGAGTTGGGTGCGGGTATTACCCTGGTGTCGGAACTCACACCCAAAGAGAAAAGAGGTATTGCCACTTCTCTTGTGGCGGGCATTGGTCTTACCGGTGCGGTAGTGGCTTTTTTAATGAAAGAATATTTTCACTGGCGTACCTGCTATTTTATTGGCGGTGGCCTGGGTATGTTATTACTGGTGTTACGTATATCTGTGTTTGAATCGGGTATGTTTAACCAGGTAAAAAACATGGAAGTGCAACGGGGTAACCTCTTCATGTTGTTTACCAACTGGGACCGGTTTAAACGTTATCTCTTTGGCATACTTATCGGGTTACCTACCTGGTTTGTAATAGGCGTGCTGGTTACTTTTTCAAGCGAGTTTGGTAAACAGTTTGGTATCACTGAGCCCATCGATCCGGGTAAGGCCATTATGTTTGCCTATGCGGCTATTTCCATTGGTGATATAGCGGTTGGTTTTGTAAGCCAGTGGTTAAAGAGCAGGAAAAATGCCTTATATCTTTTTTATGCCATTACGGCCATATTCATGATCCTGTTCTTTACCATACAATGGAATGGCTCTGCTGCAAAAATGTACTGGATATGCGCCGGATTGGGCTTTGGTACAGGCTTTTGGGCCATTTTTGTCACCATGGGGGCCGAGCAGTTTGGTACTAATTTAAGGGCAACAGCAGCTACCACTATTCCTAATATGGTAAGAGGGATGCTGGCTATTTTTATTTTACCATTATTTCAATGGCTACGGGGCATGGACGGCATAGGATTTGTGAATGGGGGTATTATTACGGGTATCGTGGTAATGAGCATTGGCATCCTGGCTGCAATCCTTACAAAGGAAACTTTTGGTAAGGACCTGAATTTTGTAGAGAAATGATTTAAATTTGCGAAAAACTTATGAAAAAAATCTTTTCTTATTCTATTTTATTTAGTTGTTTATTCCTTTCCCAGTGTAAAAAAGCTGAAATAGTTCTGGAAAAAAAAGAAACAAAGAGTGAAAACGCAAAGACTGCTATAAGCGATCAGATCCCCCCACAGATTTTAAAACAATTAATATCAGATTATTTAAAAAAGAATGATTCTTCGAAAGCACTTGAGTTAATAAATTTATATGATACAATTTCCGGAGTAAAAAAGGTGAATGAAAACACTAGTTTAAGTGCAGGTAGGTCTGTTCCTGGAGTGGGAAGTATAGTTCTTGACGGTGGTATGTTTTATGAAGCAAGTGGAAATACTTCTCAACATGTACAAGGATTAGGTTGGTCGAATATGAACTTTAATGCGATGAATCTAGAGAGTGTTCCTGTGCCATTTCAACCAGTACCAGATGCATATGATAATACAGCACCTCCTCTTGGTAGTTATTTAGGAACCGTAGGACAAGGGAGGAGATTAGAAGCATTTACGCTTCCTTATGTGTACTATCAAATTGGGGATGTGAGTTTGGGAAATAATTATGGAACAGATATTTTTAGATTTCAATATTCATCACATGTTTCGGGTATAGGATGGATGCCCAGTGTAATGTCTCCTAATATTAGTGGCACAGTGGGACAAGGAAGGCAAATTGAGGCCGTTAAAATTAAAGCAACACAAAACACTACAATTTTGCACAATTCCAGTTGTTTATGTATATATACCATAAAAGTTTTTTACAGAGCTCATGTATATGGACTTGGGTGGCTTAACTGGGTTAGCGCCGATGTAGTCGGGGGTACTGTCGGATTGGGAAGAAGGCTTGAAGCGCTTCAGATAAGAGTTTATTTTGTGTTAGAATAAAATACAAAGAATCATATTTCATATCCTCATTAAATATAAAATAGTTTATATTTAATGAGGATATTTTTTTGCCTTCTTTTAACTATTATAAAATTTTTCTTCGTGAAAATCTTACATCTTTCTGGTGCCATGGTTTGGGGCGGCAACGAACAACAGTTAACGGATTTAATTGTGAATTTAAATAAGGAAGGAATTGCAAGCATGATATTCTGCTTTGTTAGTTCCCCGATTGAAAAATATGCAAAAGAAAATGGAATAGTTTATCATTCATTGCCAAAGGCGGGAGCATTTTCATTCAAAGTTGCAAAAGCATTAAATGAATGTATCCGGGATAATCAAATTGATTTATTGCACATACATACCAGTAATATGGTTACCACCAATTTATTGTTAGGTGTCTTTTACAATCGCAGGATTAATGCCGTCTTTTCAAAAAAAGGAATCAGTTTTCAATCCTCCTCTCTCAGCAGGATTAAATACAATTACAAGAATATAAAAAAAATCATAGCTGTATCCAATGCGGTTGCAGTCAGCTTGCAAAATACTATCGCTAAAAAAAATCATCATAAAATAATTCGTATCTATGATGGTATTATTGTAACCGATGTTACCGATGCATTATTGCATGAATACTCGGTGAGGAGAAAATTTAATATTGCAGCTGATAAAAAAATTGTGGGGAATATAGCGAATCATTACCCGGCAAAAGATTTATTAACCTGGGTGGAGACTATTCACCATTTTGTGAATCAGCTAATGATAAAGAATGTGATGTTTGTGCAGATAGGAGCTAAAACAAATTTTACACAGGAACTGGTGGATAAAATAAAAGCGTACGGTTTAGAAGACTATATACTAATGACAGATTTCTTACCAAATGCAAAAAACTATATCAGCGGTTTTGATATATATATGATGACCTCTAAATTTGAAGGACTGCCCTTAACCATCTTTGAAGCTTTTCAATATAAGACCCCAGTGGTATCGACAATGGCCGGAGGAATCCCGGAAGCAATAACAGATGGAGAAAATGGTTACCTGGTCAATATCGGAGATGCCGGTGCACTCGCACTGTCACTTAAAAAGCTGGTAGGAGATATCGACAAACAAAAAGTCTTTGCCGAAAAATCTTACCAGCTGCTGATAGAAAAATTTGATGCCGGTAAATTGGTTAAAGATGTTATTAACGTATACAAAAATGCAATAAGTGCATAAACCTATTGCAGGTATTTATTAATACCATGTTCAGCATAGGTCAGTTTATTCTTCTTGGTATTTTGTTCCACAATATCATTTTTATCTAAAAACTCTCTTGAGTTATCGGTATGATCCAGATGGTAACAAATGGCACTATATACCAGACGTTTTCCTTTTAAGCCAATATTGTGAAAACGTAATACGAGTTCTGAATCTTCCCTTCCCCAGCCATGACATAATTCATTGGCACCATTTACTTTTATAAAATCCTCTTTCCAGAACGACATATTGCAGCCTCTCAGTTTTGGTGATATCTCATCAAAATCTTTTCGCTTGGTGGCAACACTGAGTATACGCATGCGCCTGAACCTGTTTTTTAATCCCCTGGAGAAAAAATGAAACTTTATCTTCTTCTTTTTCAATACAACGGGAACGTACGATTTTTTTACATGAACCCGGGTGCCGAATAAATAGAGGCCTTTTGCAGCAAAATGAAGATGGTCTTCAACAAAATTTTTATGCAGTAAAATATCCCCGTCAATCTGTATGATATATTCATATTTTGATTGTGCAATGGCTTTATTAATGATAATAGCTTTTCTGAAGCCCTTGTCTTCATGCCAGATATGAATTAAAGGAATTGGGAACTTTTTAATATATTCTTCAATTAATAAACGGGTTTCATTACCTGAACCATCGTCAGCAATCAGCACTTCATTAGGTAAAACGGTCTGTAATAATACAGTTTCCAAAATTAATTCTAATGTCCTTGGAGTGTTGTATGTAGATATTAGGAGCGTACAGTTAAGTGCCACGGCATTTTTTGGGAGTAAATATATAAACAATATACGCCCGAATCACCTGCAATGGCAATTAATGTATCAAAAAATGCCTTCTGCAGCCAACTCTTGCCTAAATTTGCTTTTTAACAGCTTTTTAGTATGAATATTGCCCAAAGCATTCAAATATTTCAACAGAGTATTGCCGATTATCATTTAGCCGATGATGTGGACACCCCCATCAGCAACCCCTACGAAAAAGAAACGATCGAACATTTATTATACCTGAAAAACTGGGTAGATACGGTACAGTGGCACCTGGAGGATATTATCCGTAACCCGGCCATTGACCCGGTAGAGGCCCTGGCGTTGAAACGCCGTATTGATGCGTCTAACCAGCACCGTACCGACCTGGTGGAATATATCGACAGCTGGTTCCTGCAGCAATACACTGGGGTAACACCAAAGGAAGATGCCAGTTTTAATACGGAAAGCCCGGCCTGGGCCATCGACCGGCTTTCTATCCTGGAGCTGAAGATCTATCATATGCAAATTGAAGCCGATAGAACGGAAGCATCTGATGAACATAGGCTTAACTGCAGCAAAAAATTACAGGTATTGCTGACCCAACGTGAAGACCTGTCTACTGCCATCATCCGGTTGCTGGGCGATTTTGCAAACGGCAATAAGTACATGAAAGTGTACAAACAAATGAAGATGTACAACGACGAAAGTCTGAATCCCGTTTTATACAATAACAAATAACTACATGAAAGGAACATAAAAATTTTCGGGCAAATTCATGCCTTAAGCGATGAAAATTTTTATGCAAAATTCCATGTGACAAAAAGAAATAACAAAAAATATACACATGAAAAAAGACATTCATATTTTTTGTATGAAATGGGGTACGCTGTATGGCCCCGAATATGTGAACACCTTATACTCCATGGTAAAACGCAATCTTACCCTGCCGTTCACCATGGTTTGTTTTACAGATAATACCGAGGGGATTCATGCTGATGTAAAATGTTTTCCTATTCCTGAAATGGAATTACCTACCAATATTCCTGAGCGGATGTGGAAGAAGCTGACCACTTTTAAAAAGGATCTGTATGGCCTGCAGGGAACAGCGCTTTTTCTTGATCTGGACATTGTGATCGTAGATAATATTGATTCTTTTTTTGAAGACGATAACCCGTTTATGATCATTAAAGATTATAACAAACAATGGCGTATAACCGGTAACTCATCTGTATACCGGTTTGAGATAGGGCAGCATTCCTATGTGTATGACTATTTCATTACCAACTTTGATAGTGTAAGACAACAGCACCGTAATGAGCAGGAATATTTATCATGGGCCGTTAATGAAAAGGGAATTTTAAAATACTGGCCAACACCCTGGTGCCCCAGTTATAAGTACGACTGTGCTTCCCGTTTTCCATTAGCTTTCTGGAAAATACCTTCTATACCTGATGGCGCCAAGATCATTATCTTCCATGGCGAGTTCAACCCGCATAAAGCCATTAAAGGTGGTTGGGGAAAATGGTATCGTTTTCTTCGCCCGGCTAAGTGGATCACAAAATATTGGCATTAAAAATTCAGCATAAAAAAACGGTTGGTGTGCACCAACCGTTTTTCTTTTACTTGCTTAACTCACTTAACTCCAGCCAGCGCAATTCTTTTTCATCCAGCAGGTTATTTATCTCCGTGATGCGGTTGGATAGTTTTTGTAAAGCTTCAAAATCTGTTTCGCCTCCGCTCAGTTTATGCGTTACCAAATCTTTTTCAATGTTCAGCTGTTTCATTTCTTTTTCAATAGTTTCCAGCTCATGTTTTTCTTTAAAACTAATACGGCGGGCAGGAGCAGCCGTTGTATTAGCAGCTACCGGGGCTTGTTCAGTTTTAGGTTCTTCCTTTTTAACCGGCTCTTTTTCTGTTTTATTATTTTCCCTGTTCAACAGGTCAATGCGGTATTGGGTATAATTGCCCGGAAAGTCTCTTATTTCACCTTCGCCTTCAAATACAAAAAGGTGATCTACTAAACGGTCCATAAAATACCGGTCGTGCGATACAATTAACAAACAACCGGGATACTCGCTTAAAAAATTCTCCAATACACTTAAAGTGGGAAGGTCCAGGTCATTGGTAGGTTCATCCAGTATTAAGAAATTCGGGTTGCGGAACAGTATGGATAATAAATGCAGGCGTCTTTTTTCACCACCGCTTAATTTACTGATATAAGTGTACTGTTTATCGGGGTCAAACAAAAACAGTTGTAAAAACTGTGCAGCGCTCATGGTGCTGCCATCGGCTAGGGGAAAATGCTCGGCAATATCTTTTACAAACTCAATCACCCGCATATCTTCTTTTATCACCAGGCCCTGCTGCGAGTAATTACCAAATACTACTGTATCACCAATATTTATCTTGCCGTTATCGGGTTGTTCAATTTGCTGAACAATATTGATAAAGGTTGATTTACCGGCTCCGTTTTTACCTACAACACCAACCCGTTCTCCTTTTGAAAAAGTATAATCAAAGCCTTTCAGTATAACTTTCTCACCAAAGTTTTTATACACTTTTTTCATCTCCACCACCTTGCCACCCAGTCGGTTCATCTTCATCTGCAGTTCTACCTGCTGGTCTTCAATCTTTTGTTTGGCTTTCTTTTCAACATCATAAAAATTATCCTGCCGGCTTTTACTCTTGGTAGTACGGGCCTTGGGTTGCTTGCGCATCCATTCCAGCTCTTTGCGGTAGGTATTGCGGGCTTTATCAATACTGGCCGATTCACTCTCTATACGTGCCGCTTTTTTCTCCAGGTAATTGGCATAGTCGCCGGTATGGGTGTATAAATTGCTGCCATCCATCTCCCATATTTCTTCACAAACAGCGTCTAAAAAATAACGGTCGTGGGTGACCAGCAATAGGGTCACTTTTTCTTTGTCCAGGTAATGTTCCAGCCACTCTACCATCTCTACGTCCAGGTGGTTGGTCGGTTCGTCCATGATCAGTAAAACATGTTTATGCTCAAAACCAATATCAATAAGGGTTTTGGCCAATGCCACACGTTTACGCTGGCCACCGCTCAGGGTATTTACCGGCTGGTTCAGAATATGGTGAATATTCAGCTTGCCGATGATCTGTTTTACCTTGGTATCAAAATCCCAGGCATTTAACTCGTCCATTCTTGAAATGGCATCGGTTAATCTGTCTACATCTTCGGTTTCGCCCAGGGCTTCAAATTCCCGGATGGCTTTAATGGTGGGATGATCATGAAAGAAAATATTATCCAGGGCCGATTTGGTTTCTTCAAAAATAGGGTCCTGTTCAAATAACACCACGTCTACATCCTTGTGGATCCACACTTTACCACTATCTGCCGTCTCTTTGCCCGATAAAATACGTAACAGGGTCGATTTACCGGAACCATTCCTGGCTACCAGGGCAATTTTATCACCTTCGGAAATATGAAAGGATATATTACTGAACAAGGGCTTGATGCCGTAACTTTTACTCAAATTCTCTACCGATACATAATGCATCCGGCAAAGATAGTCAGGCAATTTGGTAAAGAAGGCATTGCGGAATGAAATAATTGCTACCGGCAAGGTGGTGATTTTTTGATGGTCACCGGCATTAACACCGGTCATCGTCCCTTGCGTCGCACACTTGTGCTGCACCAACACCGGGCATCAATAAAACCAGTCCAATAATATACATATTCCCGGTGCTACCGGTAAAATGCGGTTGCCACCGGCAGGGTTTAAAATTTTTTACCAATATTTAATCTTAACTGACCATATGAAGGGAAACGATCATATTGATAGGGCCGGCCATCATAAGTAAAAGTTTTATTCGACAGTATCTGACGTCCTCCTAAGGAAAGGTCTGCACTAAAATAATAATTACTTTTAAGCGTATAGCTAAACTGGACTACGATAGGGGTTATATACAATTCGTTTTTATTCTCTTTTTTTACCTGGTTGTAACCGGGGTAGTTATTTATTGAGTCCCGATGTGTTGATGCTATAGAAAATTGCCTGTAAAGGGTGCTGTTTACAAAAGCTATATCCGCTCCCAATGCAAAATTAAATGGCTTTTGCCGGGTAAAATAAAACCGGCCACCGATGCCTGAGCCAATCGCCTTCCTGTTTACACCAACCATAACAGGAGCTACCCTTAAACCCAACCTTCCTTTGAGTACTAATCTTTCATAAGTAGGTTGCAAAAAAACGATGTATTGTGCCGGGATCTGTTCCGCCTGAGACGATCCCCAGTTTATATCAATTTCAATTCCCGAAGTTTCCATCGATGAATAAGTTAAACCGAGGGAAACAATATTTTTAAGTTTACTTAACTCCCGGTACCGGTTTATTTTATGGTAGTTTTTGTAAATAAATTGAATCGTATGTTTCTGGTTTTCATCGTACAAAATTTTTTCTACTGATAACACATCTATTTCTGCCTGGCCGGGCCGTTTAATCATTTTCCCGTCTTCCAGTATTTTTTTATCTTTTTCGGTAAGATGAAAATTTTCATATGGCACATAACTTATTTCTTTTGCAAAATAAACCATGGCTAATTTAACAATTAAAGTATCTCCCTGTGGTTTTTTACGGGTGGGTTTTAGTATTAAAGTATCCTGGGCCAGTAATGCCAAAGGGATTAATAATATACATAGTATCAGTAGATACGGTCTTACCGGGGATAAGGAATTGGCTAGCATATTATATAAGGTTTGCTGCATGACAGCGGAACGCTTATAAACGATGCAGCATCAGGACGCAAAAAAATATATAAACAAACAGATGAATATCACTGCTGTTATTACTAAAAAGGGTAGCGCTTTTTCAAATAAATTTTCCAGCTTTTTTTCCCGGGTAACTTTTAATAATAATGTCTGTAATGTGTTACCGGTGTTTATTTTTTGTAAAACAGGAACTAAGGGGTAAAAGTTTTTATAATTCAATGACTGCGTCATTTTTATAACGGTGGTAAGAATAGTATCATTGATATCTGTTTCGTTAAAGGCGTTTAACTTTTCAATATTATCAGCAGTGAATAATTGTTCAATGGCATGTGTTATTACCACCTGGTTGGCCGGGTTACTGCTGTTCAATAAGGAAAACTGTTTTTCAAGAATAATACAACGCTGTAACACACTCACAGGCGTTAAAACAAAACTGCTGTTTTTTATGCCTCCGCTTTTTTTCAGCCACCTTTCATTGTGGTATTCATCCCGCCGGCTTGTATGGGTAAGGGTTTCATAGGCTTCTTTTACCGCATCAAAATAAGCCCTGGCGTAGGGGTCGTTATTGGTTTTATCAGGATGGTATTGTAGTACCAGCCTGCGGTAAGCTTTTTTTATTTCTTCCTGTGTGGCCGATGGCGCCAGTTCCAATATCGTATAATGATCATTCTGTTGCACGGGTTACAAAAGTAGCGTGTATGCGGTTAGCTTTTTTTACCGTTAACATATTTTTCAAAAAAGTTGATGGTACGTTGCCAGGCCAATGTGGCCGCTTCTTTATTGTAACGGGTAGGCGCCGTATCATTATGAAAAGCGTGGTTCACATTCTCGTAAACATATTGCTCATATGGAACACCTGCTGCTTTTAAGGCTGCTTCGTAGGCGTCCTTACCTTCATTTACACGGGTGTCCAGGCCGCCGTAATGCAACTGCACAGCCGCTTTTATTTTAGCTACATCTTCCGTTTTTGGCTGACGGCCATAAAAGGCAACAGCGGCTTTTAAATCGGGTACATTCACTGCTAAGGTATTAGCCATGGCGCCACCCCAGCAAAATCCAACACAACCATAGTTACCGTTAGTGTCTTTACGGGTTTTGAGGTAGTCAAACACTTTTATAAAATTAGCGTTGCTGTCTTCCTGTTTCAACTCCTGGAATTTTGTACGGGCTTCATCTTCGTTGGCGGGTGTACCACCAATAGGCGCCAGCGCATTGGGGGCAATGGCTAAAAAGCCTGCTTTGGCAGCTCTGCGTGTTACGTCTTCGATATGCGCATTCAGTCCGCGGTTTTCATGTATCACCACAATTGCCCCGTATTTGCCCTCTTTTTTAGGCCTGGCTACATAAGCGGCCATGGTACCGTTAACGCCTGCATAGTTAATAGTTTCGGTAAACAGGTCGTCATCATTGGTAATGGCAGCATTGGTACCATTTACTTCAATGGATGGTAATATGGCTAAAGCGGTGGCCATACTGCCCGTTAATAACGCTAATCTTTTTATAAACGAACTCCTGCTAAGTGGCTTGTGGGTGTACTCGTCATACAAATCAATAATGCGCTGATCCATGGTTGTCAGATTTTGTACTAAGTTAGGTTTTATTTTGGTAAGGGGGCAATGGACAGTTGACAATGGATAGTTGACAAGTGACAATGGGGCAATAAGCAATTGGCAAGAACATGCTCATTACTTATTACTCACTTTTCACTGCCGATTAACGAAACGAAGGATGAACGGAGCGTCCCACAACAATCCTGTTGGGGCACAGCGCAACAGCAGTCCGATCAGGGAACTGCAGCCGGTAATAAACTTATAGTATGCAGTATCAAGTATTTAGTATAGAGAAGGAGACGCCGATATAACAGGCAACCTTAACATTTTGAACATTTGAACTTCATGAACCCACTTACGATAACCTTGAACATTTGAACTTTTGAACCTTTGGAACCTTTTTTCGTCTCGACAACCTTAAACTTTAAACTGTTTTCATTAAATGTTAAAAATTTTTACCAAAAGTTTTGCTAACACTTGGTAGTTATAACATTTTTATGCAACTACATGGAATGATATTAGCTCATATTTGTGTACAACAATAATGTTTTACAAAACAAACTTTTTTAACCTTAAATAATAGAGCCATGAAACGGATACTTACAAATACAATGATGGCAGTAGGTTTGGTAATGGGTAGCATATTTGCTACAAAAACGCAGGCGCAGGTATCGGTGCAGGCTGAGGTGAATTATCAAACATTTTATGATGAGCTGAGTCCTTATGGTACCTGGATCGATAATCCGGAGTATGGCTATGTATGGGCTCCGAATGTAGGTGCCGATTTCCAGCCCTACAGTACCAATGGTAACTGGGTATGGAATGACCAGTACGAATGGATGTGGGCTTCTAATTATTCCTGGGGCTGGGCGCCGTTTCACTATGGCCGCTGGTTCATGGACCCCTTCTATGGATGGATGTGGGTACCGGGTTACGAGTGGTCGCCTGCCTGGGTAGCCTGGCGTGATGGCGGTGATTACTATGGCTGGGCTCCTATACGCCCCGGCTTTAGTATCAGCATTGGGTTTTCCAGCTATAACCCGCCGATCAATTACTGGAGTTTTGCTCCCCGCAGGTATATTGCATCGCCACGTATTTATGATTACTGTTTACCACGTAGCCGTAATACAACCATCATTAATAATACAACCATCATTAACATAAACAACCGCACCCGTGTTAATAATAACTACTTTATTAATAATGGTCCGAGGCGTAATGATGCAGAACGTTATACCGGTCGTATCCGTTCGGTAAGGTTCAACGAGGTAAATCGTCCCGGTCGTAATGAAGTGCGTGGTAACCGTATCAATGTGTACAGGCCAAGTATTCAGCAAAACAATGACCGTAACCGTATTGCACCACGTACTGTAGAACGTTATGACAGGGAGAATGCAAATAACCGTAACCGGACAAATAATAACAATAATGGCCGTGTGAATGATCGTAATAATGATAACCGTAACAGCAGGACCATTGATCGTAATGACAGGAATAATAACAACGACCGTACTGCCGCTACTGACAGGTTTAATAACCGTAACAATGCGGACAGAAGAACCGACAGGACAAATGATAATAATGTGATCCGTGACAGGCGTACCAGGGATGCAGAAGCCCCTAACAGGAATAGTGAAAACCGTGCTGCGAATGGCAATAACCTGCCAACACGCCGTTACGAACCTAATAATAACAATAACAGGCAGCCGGGTAATGCAGAGCCAAGGCAACCCCAACGCAGGATGGACGCTACACCTGATAATAACAGGAACAGGGAGCGTACTAATTTTGAACGTCCGCAAACACAAAGAAGAGCGGAACCTTCTGTACAACCCCGTCAGCAGCGTACCATGGAGCAAAGGCCTTCGCAGCAAATGCGTAGTCCAAGGCAGGAAGCCCCACGCCAGCAACAAATGCAGAACAGGGGCGGCGGCAGGTCAGGCGGTAATGAAGGTGGTGGTCGCCGAACCGAAAGACCCGGCAGAGGTTAATAAATGATGAACTGTGAAAACTACTATAAGCCCCGTAAGGGGCTTTTTTATGTTTGGTACTGATCGTGCTGCCTGCTGCAGAGCAGGTTTCTTTCCTAAAAACCATCTTATTAGTATTACATTCGTTAACCTAAATGCTACTTGTTTGAAAATACTCTGGAATTACCTGAAACCGCATCGTAAACTGATCATCCTGTCATTGGTATTGGCCGGCATTGCCCAGTTGTTATTGTTGTTAGATCCCCTGATATTCGGAAAGATCATTGATGATTATGCCACTAACCCCGGTGATAAAACTGAACCTGAATTAGTAAAGGGAGTCGTGTTCTGGTTATTAATTGCCGTTGGTATTGCCCTCGCATCCAGGTTAATAAAAGCTTTCCAGGATTATGTGATGCGACTGGCCGTGCAAAAGTTTGGCATGCAGATATTTAACGATGGCTTAAAACAAACCCTGCGTTTATCATTTGTGGAGTATGAGAACCAGCGTAGCGGCGAAACTTTATCAACCCTGCAAAAAGTCCGTACCGATACGGAACGGTTCATCAACTCGTTTATTAATATTTTATTTTCTTCCATCATTGGTGTGGGCTTCTTAATATGGTATGCTGTTACCAAACACTGGTTATTGATACCGGTGTTTTTAATTGGTGTGGTGGTGCTGGGCGGTTTAACCGGTTTGTTAAGCAAAAAAATAAAAACCCTGCAACGTTCCATTAATAAAGAAACCAACCAGATGTCGGGTGCTATCACCGAGTCATTACGCAATATTGAACTGGTAAAAAGCCTGGGACTTACTTTCCCGGAGATCAGGCGTTTAAGAGAGCATACACAAAAGATATTTGACCTGGAGATGATGAAGACCCGGAAAGTGCGCACGCTTTCTTTTTTGCAAAGCTCGGCCCTGACCTTGTTGCGGCAGTCCATCTTATTTATTTTATTATGGTTAATATTCAGGAATGTTTTGACCACCGGTGAGCTGATCAGTATGCAGTTTATCTCCACTACTATTTTCGGGCCTTTGCAGGACCTGGGTAATATTATTATTTCTTACCGTGAGGCCGAAGCGTCTATCCAAACCTTTGATAAGTTAATGCACAAGCCTGTTGAACAAAGACCGGAAGCTCCTGTTGAATTGGGTAAACTGCAGCAGATACAATTTGAAGATGTTTATTTTAAACACCAGACGGCTGATTATAATGCCATCGACGGGATCAACTTCACTGCTAAAAGCGGCGATACCATCGCGTTTGTGGGGCCATCCGGTTCCGGTAAATCAACCCTGGTGAAATTGCTGGTAGGGTTATACCGCCCGGTGCAGGGAACCATACATTTTAATAATGTACCTGCCGAAAATATCCGGTATAATGAAATGCGCCGCCAGATTGGTTTTGTCACCCAGGAAACACAACTGTTCTATGGCACCATCAGGGATAATTTATTGTTTGTACAACCCACCGCAACGGATGAAGAACTGATTGATGCTATGCAAAAAGCATCCTGTTATAACCTGTTGCAAAAAACGGATAAAGGCCTGGATACGGTGCTGGGCGAAGGAGGCATGAAACTGTCTGGTGGCGAAAAACAAAGACTGGCCATAGCCCGTGCTTTATTACGTCAGCCCAAACTGCTGATCTTTGATGAAGCCACTTCGGCCCTGGACTCATTAACCGAAGAAGCCATTACAGAAACGGTGAAGAATATTGCCGCACAGCGTGACCCTATTACCATTATGATCGCTCACCGGTTATCGACTATTATGTATGCCGATGTGATTTATGTACTGGAGAAAGGTACAATAGTTGAACAGGGAACACACCTGGAGCTGGTGGCTAAAAAAGGATTGTATTATGCCATGTGGCGGCAACAGATAGGGGAGAGGAGGTAGCACGGGGTTCAAAAAGTTTAAAAGTTCAAGAGGTTCAAAGGTTCCTGTGATTGCAGGTTTAATGTTTTAAGTTTAAGGTTTAAGGTTGTCGTGATGGGTGGCAAAAGCTCCAAAGATTCAGGAGGTTCAACAGTTCAAGGTTGTATGCCATATAGGTTTACCTCTATATACTCAATACTTTATACTATATAGTAAGGTATCCGAAGATCCAAGCGTTTCGAAAGCTGAAAGCTGGTGTTTTGCCAGGTCCCCTTCTATATACTCAATACTTTATACTACATACTATTGCTATTTTAGCTTCTGAGCAATTTAACTTTTGCGGCCAGGAAGATAATGGCAAAACCCATTAAGCCAATAGCGGCAAATGAATAACGCAGGCTGGATAACTCAGCAATATACCCGATCAGGGGTGGTCCCATTAAAAAGCCCAGGTAGCTGATGCTGGAAACCGATGCCAAAGCAACACTGGGTGATATATTGGATACTTTACCGGCAGCACTGTATACCATCGGCACAATAGACGACACACCCAGGCCTACCATTAAAAAGCCTAAAGTAGCCGTAGGTAAATAGGGTAAGAAGACGGATAAGAATAACCCACCGGCAATGAACAATCCACTGTAGCGTAATAATTTCTGGCGGCCAAATTTTATAATTAAACGGTCACCCATAAATCTTCCGGTGGCCATCATGATCATAAAGGCAGCATAACCCAAAATAGTCAGTGCTTCAGGTGCCTGTACTACCTGTTTAAAATATACCCCGCTCCAGTCGAACATAGCACCTTCACTGGCCATACTGCAGAAGCCGATAATGCCTAACTGCACCAGTATCATATTGGGTTTGCCAATAAAAGATTTTTTCTTTTCTGTTTTAGCAGTGGCAGCGGCCGTGGTACCGGATTTTAAATAACGTTGAGCCAGTATACAGGTAATGGTGATCAACACTGCCATGATACAAAAATGCATATGCGGCGTTACATTGGTAGCGATCATCAGTAAACCGATCAAGGCACCGGTAAAGCCGGCGATACTCCATACGCCGTGAAAACTGGTCATAATGGGACGGCCATACATTTTTTCGGCCATAATAGCCTGGGTGTTTACTGATATATTACAGAAGTTACCAAACACGCCAAAGATGAACAGGGCCATGGTCAACTGCCAGGCCGATGTAGCCAGGGCCAGGTTGGTGAGGCCAATGGTATATAATATTAAAGCGATACGGATTACATTGCGACTGCCAAATCGGGCTACAATACGGCCGGAAAAGGGCAGGGTAACCAGCTGACCGGCAGGAAGCGCCAGTAAAATACTGCCCAGGGCTGCATCTGAAAGCGATAAAACAGTTTTAATATCCGGGATACGACTGGCCCAGGTAGCAAAAGTAATACCCTGGCAAAAGAAAAAGATAGATACGGCAATACGTAAGCGACGGCGGTAAAAAGCGCTGGCTTCTTCGTAATTCAGGGTACCTTTTTGCCTTTGGGGAAAAAATAAGCTGTTCACCTTATACAGGCTCCTGTTAATAATGCTATTGTTCATCTTGGTAATAAAGTTGTTTTTGTACGAACTATGGCAAACAACTTTAGGTGTGTGAATGAAACAACAAAATTACCACGAGAAAGTTTGATAACAAAACCGGCCTTCAAAAACTGATCTGAATTAACCTTTTGTTGACGGGTTTGGGTACAATTGTACTATGTCAGGCCCCAAGGTCTATTGTAAAGGTTTATTGGCATTTTGAGAAAAAATTGAATGTCAGTGAAAATTCTTGAGTATATAGATTAGAATCTGACTTCATATAAATTTTTGTAATCTCTCCTTTCGTATTAAATGTGTATGTATAGGAATAAGACTCCAGGTCTTCCGCATTGGGTTCGTTCCGCCGGTTATCGGTAATTTTTTTTATAAGGTTTTTACCGCTCCATGCAATGGGTTGGCTGGGTAGATCATTGGAAGATTGTGTGAGCAAGGTAAGAAATGGAGTATGGGGATTAAAGGGATTGGTTTTAGATAAATCATATTCAAAAGAAATATCATCGGATGGGATATACGGGGTAAAACTGCCATCCATTTCGATATTATAAACATAATTTTTTAAATGAGTAATATTATCTCCAGTCCATGTTAATACAATACTGTCGCTTACAAGATAAGGTTGATATGCAATAAGTGATGGATTCATATGGGCATATGTCCGTTGTGCGAAGGGCTCCAGTTTAATGATTGTACTTAATTTATCACCAATGTAGCGATACAAAATAATTAAAGAATCAGTTTCTGTAGGGGTTTCGTTATTATGCCATGTGGCTAATTTTTTACTTACTTTTCCATCGGCGCTGTAACTGATTTCTGTTCTCTTATGGGTAGAATAGTTGTTAGGGGGCACAAATGAAGAAGAATATATTTCTTTCAATCTTTTCTGATTATCGTAGACTAAACTGTCTACATACTTAAAATTACCATCACTGCTGTCCACATAGGTAATGGTATTAAAGTTCAGTGCTTTTTTTGGTGTAAATAAAAAAGACTGGCCTTCACTTTTCATATCAATCTGGAAAGTATCTAATACACAGGTTACCGGATCTACAGGGGGAGGTGTTTCTTCTTCCGGTAATACCTCCAATGGTTCACGCTGGCAGGAGAAGAATAAAACGGTAATGATACAGGTGCAAAGGGTAAAGATTATTTTCATGACTGGTGTTGGTAAAAGACAAAGATAATAAGAGGGTACAGAAAATGCAATAGCAAATCTTTATGATATGTATTGTAAACCTGCTTAAATAACAAACCCCTCGGTCAGAGGGGCTTGTCGCTTTATTAACTTACAGCTTCTTCCATATAACTTTCTATAGGTTCACAGGTACAAATCAGGTTCCTGTCGCCATGGGTATTGTTTACTCTTGATACGGAAGGCCAGAATTTATTTTGCTGCACATATGGTAACGGGAATACCGCTTCTTCACGGGAATAAGGTTTATCCCAGTTGCTGCTGATAACCGTAGTTTGTGTATGCGGTGCATTTTTTAAAGGGTTGTTCTTTTTGTCCGCTCCTTCTTCAATGGCTTTTATCTCTTCCCTGATGCTTAACATGGCATCACAGAAACGGTCCAGCTCGGCCTTATCTTCACTTTCTGTTGGCTCAATCATAATGGTGCCGGCTACAGGGAAGCTCATGGTAGGAGCGTGGAAGCCATAGTCCATTAAACGTTTGGCCACATCTTCGGCTTCTATCTCGGCCGTTTTTTTGAAAGGACGCAGATCAACAATAAACTCGTGCGCACAGGTGCCATTGGTTCCTAAGTACAGTACATCATAGGCACCATCCAGGCGGGCACGCATATAGTTGGCATTTAAAATAGCATTTTTGGTAGCTGCTTTCACACCATCACGTCCCAGTAACCTGATATAACCGTAACTGATCAGTAAAATTGAAGCCGATCCATAAGGCGCAGCAGATACCGCAGTTTGTGTACTGCCTTCCAGGTTTACGTGACCAGGAAGATAAGGAGCCAAATGTGCTTTTACACAAATAGGACCAACACCCGGACCACCACCACCATGAGGAATGGCAAATGTTTTATGTAAGTTCAGGTGACAAACGTCTGCCCCAATTAAGCCTGGGGCGGTTAAGCCTACCTGCGCATTCATATTGGCCCCGTCCATATATACCTGGCCACCATTTTCGTGAATAATAGCAGTAATCTCTTTTACTGTTTCTTCATATACACCATAGGTGCTGGGGTAAGTGATCATAATACCGGCCAGGTTGGCGGCATGTTGTGTGGCTTTTTGTTTTAAGTCTTCCACATCAATATAACCATTTTCCAAAGCTTTTACCACTACCACTTTCATACCTACCATTACGGCAGAAGCCGGGTTGGTACCGTGCGCACTGATCGGGATCAGCATCACATTACGGTGATGATCGCCATTGGCTTCGTGGAAAGCTTTAATGGTCAGCAGGCCGGCATATTCGCCCTGAGCACCGCTATTAGGCTGTAAACTACAGGCATCAAATGCGGTGATGGTGCATAAGTATTTGCTTAAATTATCTACCACGGTTTTATAA
>CAYUMH010000084.1:0-19389 GCA_964445775.1 uncultured Terrimonas sp. | reverse complement strand
TCCAGTACCGGTAATATGGGGCCAAAAATTTCGTCCTGCATAACGGCGGCATTAGTGCCGATATCCGTCATCACCGTTGGTGCAATATACAGGTCGTCCCGGTTGTATTGCCCACCGGTTACAATGGTGCCGTTTTGTAAATAACCGGTTAAGCGGTCAAACTGTTTGGTGTTGATGATACGGCCATAGTCATAACTTTCCGCAGGGTTGGTACCAAAAAACTTTTCTATCGTTCGCTGTAAGTATTGTAATAATTTTTCCTTCACCGATGTATGTACCAGTATATAATCGGGTGCAATACACATTTGTCCCGCATTGGAAAACTTAGCCTGTACAATACGTTGTGCCGTTACTTTAATATGGGCATCACTTTCTATTACACAGGGACTTTTGCCCCCCAGTTCCAGTACCACAGGCACTAAGTTTTCGGCCGCCATTTTATAAATGGTCTTCCCTACAGCCGGGCTGCCGGTGTAAAAAATAAGGTCAAATGTAAAATGCTGCATCAATGCCGGCACCACTTCATGGCCTTCGCCCTCTGCCAGCATCACATATTCAGGATTGAACACCGATTCAATAATTTTTTTAATAGCGCCCAGGGTAGCCGGGGCAAACTCACTGGGCTTTATTACCACGCAGTTGCCGGCGGCAATGGCCCCTATAAGCGGTACCATAATTAATTGTAAGGGATAGTTCCAGGGACCAATGATGAGCACGATGCCCATGGGTTCGGCTTTTATATAACTGGTACCGGGAAAGTTGAGCAGGTTGGTATCCACCTGTTTTTTCTGCATCCAATGCTCCAGGTTGGCCAGGGCATAGTTCAATTCATTTAATACAAAGCCGGTTTCGGTAACCCAGGTCTCTTCGGCATTTTTCCGCAGATCGGTGAACAAAGCTGTTTGCAGCTCCTGTTCATGTGCTTTAATAGCTTTTTTAAGTTGCTGTAACTGCCGCTTTCTGAATGCATAAGCCTGTGTTGCCCCCGATCTGAAATATGCCTGCATCCTTTGTAAGGATGGTGTTAAACTATTTTCCATGCCTGCATTAATTAATAATTTATTCCTGCCTGCAATACTTTGCCGGCTTGATTATGTCTAAATTAATAAAAAATGCAGCGCTTTGTTATGCTGCCTGTTGTCAGGTGTAAATTAAACTTTGGCCGGGGCTGTTTTAGGCCATTTCCAGGCCTGCCATATCACACAAACCGAAATAACACTCTCCACAATGGCCAGGAACACGTAAAAAATACGCCATTCGGTTAAGGAAGAAGCGGCTATCAGCAACATTAACAGGGTAAAAAACAGGCCCAGCATAATATTCAATACCCTGCAAACGGCCGGCTTCAGCACCAGCGATAAAAACACCATCAATGCCGGAACAGTGAGCATAAAGGTGGCGGCAAATAGTTTCAAGGGCGCATCCAGCATATTTTCACCGGTTATTAATCCTTCTGTTTTCCCGGGAACGTATAGCTCAAAATAATCGCCATACAGGTAACAAAACATCAATGATGTCCATAAGGCGGACAGCTTAATTCTTACATTTACCTTAATATCCTCAAAATAAGTGTTAGTCATTTTCAGTTTTTTTAAGTTTTCTGCCAAATATCAGCAACCATAAACAGGTTCCTATTTCGCCCAGTGTGGCCGGAAGGGTGATGAATTTTGAAACCCCATATTGATGAAAATTTATAAAGATGGTATTGGCAAATACACTCACCAGGTAACCAATACAACCCAGCATTAATAAAATGCCCAGTATTTTGGGTAAAACGCCTGATTTATACACCAGATAACCAAAAGGAAATAGCCAAAGTCCCCAGAACACCTGGCAAACCCGCAGGCCGGAATTATAATTGTCCAGCAGCTGCATCACCTGTGCCTGTAACTCCTCCATATTATAAACATCCAGGTAGCCGGCCCCTTCCACCAGGTTCAGCACGGCAAATTTGTGTTGCAGGTTAATAAAGGACATAGGCACGCTCACAATGGCCAGTATCACCATCAGTTTTGCATACTGTTCATTAACTCCGTGTAATATTTTATACAGCACCAGGGGCAGCAGTAAAAAAGCAATATAACAAAGCATACTGCTGGCAATGCTTAGCCTGAATAGCTGTTGGGAGGAACTAATGTTCTGAAAGGTTTCGGCCGGGTCTTTCCAGTTCACCAGGGCCGAGGGAACATACATTAAGCTGAAAATACCGGTTAGCACCACCACCAGATAGATCAGGCCAGCCAGCCGGTCAACTTTTTTAGATGCAGTCATTTTTTGTTGGTTTGGGGGCTAAGACGATGGTGCTCAAATTTTGTTACAGGCTTTTACAGTTTCTTTGTCCTTTATTTTAGCCCGGCGAACGGGGTCCTTATTTTAACGGCAGGTATGTTACATTGCTGCATTTCCCTATCTTGCAGCCCATGTCCATAACACTCTGCTTTGATTTTGGCAATACGCGGAAAAAAGTAGCCGTATTTACCGATGCGGTTATCACGAAGATATTGGTTCTTCCCAACGACGATTTGGCCACTATTCAGCAGTTAACGGACGATTTTAAGCCCCAAAAGACCATTTTATCCTCGGTTATTAACCATAACCCGGAGATAGAGACCTGGTTAAGAGGCTGTTCCAAATTTCACAGGCTGGGTCATACCACTAGGGTTTCCTTCACCACACCGGTGGGCAAGCCGGAAACCATTGGGGCCGACAGGCTGGCCATTGCCGCCGCCGCAGTACATTTTTACCCGGGCAAACACAACCTGGTAATTGCCCTGGGCACCTGTGTTACCTATAATTTTATCAATAAATACAATGAATTTGTAGGAGGGGCCATTTCCCCTGGCCTGGAAATGCGTTTAAAATCGCTGCAGCACTATACCGCATTCCTGCCGGTAGTAAAACCTACTGCCAACGTCCCATTAATAGGTTACGATACAGATACCAACATTCTTTCAGGCGTCGTGTTGGGCATTTGCTACGAAATTGATGGATTTATAGACGAATATGCCGCTAAATTCGACAACTTTAACGTGGTATTAACCGGAGGTGACATGGTACATTTGGGTACACACCTTAAAAACAAGATATTTGCAGACCCTGATTTAATATTTAAAGGTCTTTATGCTATTAGCGAAGTCAACAACCCCTGATAAGTTTAACGTAAAAGGGGTTTGCCGTATAGCGGCAACCATACTACTTACTGCTGTAATTACTCCTGTATTTGCACAAGATAACTCGCCCTATTCCAGGTATGGTTTAGGCGATATTACTCCCCCAACCAATGTTATCAGCCGTAGCATGGGTGGCGTATCGGCTGGTTATAATGACCATCTGTCTATTAATTATAACAACCCGGCATCCTATGCCTGGTTCCAGAGTTATATTGAGGCAAAGAGTAAAAAAATGTCAACAGGCCGTGTGGTGCTGGACGTTGGGATGAATATTGACAACCGTACCCTGCGTGAGCCGGGCAATAATACGGTAAACAGTAAATTCGGGGCCACTAATGCTACTTTTTCCCATATTTATATAGGTATGCCTATCAGTCGTAATATGGGTTTAACCTTTGGTATGCGCCCGCTTACCCGTATCAGCTATAATATGGTAAAAGAGGGGCCGCTGGTCGATCCCATTACCAATAAAACAATAGACAGGGTACAGATCCTTAACCAGGGCAATGGCGGCAGTTACCTGCCTTCAATCGGTACCGGTTACAAAATCCGCCTTGATTCTTCACAATTTTTAAGCATCGGGGTAAATGTGGGCTATGTTTTTGGTAAAAAAGATTATAGTACCCGTGTAGCGCCATTCAGCGATACCGTTGTGTACACCCCCGGCAACTGGCAGCGTTTAACCACTTTTGGCGGTTTTAACTTCAACGGCGGCGTTCAATACACTTTTCCGTTAAGTAAAAGTATTAAAGCAACCGTAGGCGCTTTCGGTACTTTACAGCAAACCTTAAATGCCCGCCAAAGCACCGTTCGCGAAACTTATTACTACAGTCCCGATGCCGGCAATATCCGTATTGACAGCGTATACGAAGAAAAAGACTTGAAGGGCAAGATCACATACCCGTCCAGTTATACAGCCGGTATATTTTTACAAAAAGCCATCAACTACGATCCTAAAAACCCGGAAGGTGGCTGGAGCCTGGGGGTTGATTTCACCCGCAGTAACTGGTCGGACTATCGTTACTACGACCAGACCGATATGGTAAAAAACAACTGGCAAATACGCATTGGCGGTGAATTACGTCCTATACCCCGCGCCAAAAGCTATTTCAGTAACGTAGCTTACCGTGCAGGTTTCTTTACGGGTCCTGATTATATAAACGTGGGTGGTAAAAACCTTCCTCAATATGGTGTTTCGGCCGGTATAGGTATGCCTTTATTAGGTCAGACCCAACAGGCCAGAAACCAGTTATTAATGTTGAACCTTGGTTTTGAGTACATCAAACGTGGTAACAACAGCAATGTGTTAAAAGAAGATATGTTCCGTATATCACTGGGATTATCGTTAAGCGATTTCTGGTTTGGTAAACGTAAATACGATTAATATGTTATAGGGCGTGCCCCTGTAAAAAAATATGGGGCGTCTTCACTAAATGGTGGAGACGCTTATTTTTTTACAGGGTCGGGCTGTCCGCTGTATCTTTTGCCCTGCACGGCTTTGGCTGCCCTGCGCAAAAGGATGCCGCTTCCATCCCTCACGCGTTGGCAGTTTAAGTATAAATAAGGTTAACTTGCGTCCTGTTTTAAGATTCTCAGGTTTATAAACAATGAAAGCAATAACAAAGCAATACAAACAAAAACATCCGCTGTTTGCCTTTTTACTGGTAATAGGCTGTAGCATTGTATTATTTGCCTGCGAAAACGACCAGAAGGAAATTGAAAAATGGACGAAGGATATTAAGCTGCCCGAAGTAGCTAAATTTATTGACGGTACGTTGAGCCAGAACGGCATTGTAAAAGCCAAGCTAAAAGCCCCGTCTATGATCCGTATGGAAGGCAGCTCCAACGATTCCATTTACACAGAGTTTCCCAAAACATTACATGTAGACTTTTTCAACGACAGCATCAAACGCGAAAGCTGGCTCGATGCCAAATATGGCAAATACTATAATAACCTCAACAAAATTTACCTGCGCGACAGCGTGGTCATCATTAATGTTCGTGGCGATACCCTATGGTGCCATGATATGTGGTGGGACCAGAATACCAAACTGTTTTATACAGATACCATTGCCACTTACAAATCATTTGGTAAAAACATTACCGGCAAACTGGGTATGGAAGCTACCCAGGATTTAAAAAGAGTAACGTTTAAGGTTCCTGTAGGCTCTATTGATACCGAGGCTGGGAATAGACAAGATAGCGGCGCAGTAAAAGCGGGCCCGGTTATTATGTAAGTACCCCGGTTAAGCCCAAACTTTACCATAATTGGGCAATTATTAATCAATTCTTCCTCTTTTTAACAGTAAGCCTTATTTTTAATTATTAATTTTTACTTTTTAATTCACAGTATGGAATACAGATACATGGGTAAAACCGGCCTGCAGTTAAGTTTGCTTTCCTTTGGCAGCTGGGTTAGTTTTCACAAACAGATTGATGATAGTGTTGCCGATGAACTAATGGGCATTGCTTACGACAACGGGGTTAATTTTTTTGACAATGCAGAGATCTATGCCCTGGGCGAAAGCGAAAAAATGATGGGGCGGGTGCTGAAAAAGAAAAACTGGGAACGCAGTTCCTATACTGTCAGCAGCAAGGCTTTCTGGGGCTGGCGGGGCGAGCAGAATAAACCCAACCAAACCGGCCTGAGCCGTAAACACCTGGTAGAAGCCTGTCATGAAGCATTAGGCCGTTTGCAGGTAGATTACCTGGACCTGTATTTTTGCCACCGTCCCGATAAAAAAGTGCCGATTGAAGAAGTGGTATGGACCATGCACCAGTTGATACAGCAGGGCAAAATATTATACTGGGGTACCAGCGAATGGAGTGGGGTAGAGATCATGGAAGCACACCGCGTTGCGGCCCAGCACCATTTAATTGGCCCTTCGGTAGAACAGCCGCAGTACAACCTGTTTGAGCGTAATAAAATGGAGAACGAGTACCGTATGGTATTTAATACCGTGGGTATGGGCACTACCACCTGGAGCCCCCTGGCATCGGGTTTATTAAGCGGTAAATACAATGATGGCATACCGGAGAACAGTCGCTTTGCCATCCAGGGTTTTGACTGGTTAAAGGACCGCTGGATAAAAGATGGTTTTATTGATAAGGTAAAACAGCTGGCACAGTTGGCCAAGGATATCGATGTGCCTTTACCCGCACTAAGTATTGCCTGGTGTTTAACCAACCCCCATGTTACCACTACCATATTAGGCGCTACCAATAAGGAGCAATTGTTGCAAAACTTTAAGGCACTGGAAGTATTACCTAAATTAGATAAAACAGTAATAGAGCAAATTGAAGCTATTGTGCAAACCAAACCCGTTTTGCCGGAGCATTAAACAACAATAAAAAAAACCGACCCGCAAAAGCGGGTCGTGTTTTTTGAGGCCAAAAACGATTACTGGACGGTTCCTCAAAAGGTTTTCATCAACGGGTATTAGGATTTAAACGGGACTCATTTAAAAAAAGCCTCAAAATGATTTATATGGATCAGGCCTTGTTTGCTAAACATGTTTTTCAAAGGGTTGGATAAAATCAGTTGCTCTTTCGCAGTAAAAGTAACACCCCTTATTAATTCATACCAGCGCATTTTTGGCTAAAAAAAAGCTTGTTAAATATACTTGCCAATTCGTATTATTACTTTAGGTTTACTTAATCTCAATCAATACATTTACAAATACTCTTTAAAAAGCTTGCATATGTCATTAAAAAATAAAACTGTCTTTATTACCGGCGCCAGCAGGGGTATAGGTAAAGCTATTGCCTTACGCCTGGCCACTGAAGGAGCCAATATTGTGGTAGTTGCCAAATCGGTGGAGGAGAATGCAAAATTGGGCGGCACCATCTTTTCGTCGGCACAGGAAATTGAAGCAGCCGGCGGTAAAGCACTGGCCGTACAATGCGATATCCGCTACGAAGACCAGATTGCTGCAGCCGTTAATAAAGCCGTTGAAACTTTTGGCGGCATTGATATACTCATTAATAATGCATCGGCTATTGCACTAACCAATACGGAGCAAACCGAACCCAAACGGTTCGACCTGATGCACGATATTAATGTAAGAGGTACTTTTTTTGTAACCCAGGCCTGTGTACCTCATTTAAAAAAATCGGATAACGGCCATATTATTACCCTGTCGCCACCCATTAGTTTAGCTACCAAATGGTTAAAAGGACATGTGGCCTATACCATGGCCAAATACAATATGAGCATGATGGCCTTAGGCTGGGCTGCCGAGTTTAAACAATATAATATTGCCTCCAATGCCTTATGGCCAAGGACAACTATTGATACAGCTGCTGTGCGCAATTTATTAGGTGGCGAAACCCTGGCCAAAATGAGCCGTACCCCGGCGATACTGGCCGATGCGGTATATTATATTGTTACCAAACCTGCCAGCCAGGTAACCGGCAATTGTTTTATTGATGAGGCCGTTTTTGCCGCCGAAGGCATTACCGACCTGAGCAGTTATTCCGTTATACCGGGTGCTGACCTGTACACAGACCTGTTTTTAGATTAATATTCCTGTTTGATGCCAGGAAGACATCAGCCTGCTGGTGTCTTTTTTGTTGCCCGGTGCTGAACCGTTAAAAGCCCAATAGCCTTACTGCAGCTGAAGTGTGCGACGCAACGGCAGCCCAACCTGGGGCGGGACGGCCGGAACCAAAAAACGAAAAACTACCCTGGTTTTACTATAAAAACAATCAGGAGCAAAACCTTGTTATAAGTACAGCAGCTTGCCATTTGATAGAAGCAATGTAAATTTGAAAACAGTTAAAACACCCCAACTATGGAAAAAGAGATCACAAAAAAATATACCAATAACGATATAACCGTGGTATGGAAGCCCGCAAAATGTATCCATTCCACCGTGTGCTGGAAACAGGCTACCGGCCTGCCGCTTGTTTTTAATCCGCGTGAAAAACCCTGGATAAAGATGGAGCAGGGGGACAGTGCATCTATTGCCGCACAGGTAGACAAATGCCCAAGCGGGGCGCTCAGCTATTATTATAATAACGAGCCGGCCGTTGAAGCCGTTACGGAAACCAGTGCAACCACCATAGAAGTAATGCATAACGGACCGCTGTTAGTACATGGCGCCATACAGGTAAAAGATAAAACCGGCAAACAGGAGGCAAAAGCCAATATTACCGCCTTTTGCCGTTGCGGTCATTCCAAAAACAAACCATATTGCGATGGTGGCCACAAAACTGCAGGATTTAATGACGAATTATAACTTATAACCAAAAACACTTTTTATGTCTAATTACCAGCAGCTGTTTGAGAATAACAAAAAATGGGTGGCTGAAAAAACCGCTACCGATGCGGACTTTTTAACCAAACTATCCCGTGATCAGACCCCCGATTATTTATACATTGGTTGCAGCGACAGCCGGGTACCGGCCAACGATATTATGGGCCTGGAGCCGGGCGAGGTTTTTGTACACCGCAATATAGCCAACCTGGTTTGCGCTACCGATTTGAATGTAATGTCGGTTATTAATTATGCCGTGGTTCATTTGGGCGTAAAACATATTATTGTTTGCGGGCATTATAATTGCGGTGGTGTTAAAGCAGCCATGCAGCCAAAGGATATGGGCATACTGAACCCCTGGTTAAGGAATATACGGGATGTGTACCGTTTACATATGAACGAACTGAACGCGATTGAAGATGAAACACAACGTTATAACCGCCTGGTAGAACTGAATGTACAGGAACAATGTATTAATGTAAGTAAACTGGCCAGTGTACAGCAATCATATATCAAAAATAAATACCCTACCGTTCATGGCTGGGTGTTTAATTTACAAACCGGGCTGTTAAAAGACCTGAACCTGGATTTTGATAAAATACTGAAAGATATACAGGTGATTTACAATTTAACCGGCCAATAAAAGTTTACCGTTTACATGACCGACGAATATTTTATGCAGCAGGCTTTACTGGAAGCACAGCAGGCATTTGAAGAAGAAGAAATACCGATTGGCGCTGTAGTGGTGATGCAAAACCGGATCATTGCCAGGGGCCATAATATGACAGAGCGGTTGAATGACCCTACTGCGCATGCGGAAATGATAGCGCTTACATCGGCATTCAGTAAAATAGGCAGTAAATATTTACCCGAAGCCACCCTGTATGTTACCGTAGAGCCCTGCCTGATGTGTGCCGGTGCTGCTTACTGGAGCAAACTGAGTAAAGTGGTTTGGGGTGCCGATGATGAGAAAAACGGGCATCAGCGTTTAACGCAACCCCGTTCACCCTTTCATCCCAAAGCCGAGATCATTACCGGTGTATTGCAGGAGGAATGTGCCGCTTTAATGAAAGCGTTTTTTAAACAAAGAAGATAAAAAAAAGTCGTACATGTTTGGTGTACGACTTTTTTATTCGGCTTTGCTTATTGATAATTAGGGTTCTGTTGTGCCTTTAAGCCCGGGTTTGCATTTATTTCGGACTGTGCAATAGGCAGGATGGTTTTAAAGAAAGTACGGTCAATGGTTTTTGTACGATGGGTAATGGCTGCGCCGATGTACTCATCATTAAAAGTAATGGAACGGTTCAGGCGGATCATATCAAAGAAACGATGTCCTTCTCCGAATAATTCTTTACTTTTTTCATCAATGATCATATCCAGTGTAACGGTTGTTTCTGTGGTAGGCGTAAGTGCCGGTGCCCGTTTACGTATTTCGTTCAGGTAATTGGATGCTTTTAATTTATTGGTAGGGAATGCCGCTTCGGCAGCTATTAAATACATTTCAGATAAACGGATCACTTTAATGTTTACAGCGGTTGCCGTTGTTTTACCATCACCGGCCAGGTCAATATTACCGCTATATTTATAACAGGCACCTAACCTTGGGTTGGGAGTCGTAGATAATTCGTCAGGTCCCATAATGCCCCAGCGAACATCTGTTGCATCGGCCTTTAACCTGTTTAAATAATAATCGCTGGCACCAAACCAACCCAGTATAGCACTGCCGCCTTTACCTTTAGCTCTTAAATAGGCACCCAGCGATGCGTTACCCAAATCGCCGCCCAGGGTTGGTAATACACCCAACTCTAAAATAGATTCGGAGCCGAACTGTGTTTTCCAGGAGTTTACCCAGTTTGCCGGAGTGTATAAAGTATAAAGCGTGGTAGCACCAATTACTTCCTCGGCAGCTGTCAAAGCGCCTGCATTATTGCCCATAAACAGGTTAACCCTTGCCAGTATAGCTTTATTGGCATAATAGTTTACCTGGCCATTGGTTTTTGTTTTTGGTAATAAAGGGGCTGCGTCAGTCAGGTCTTTCACTATTTGTGTATAATTCTCCTCAACAGTATTGCGCAACGGCTGGTCAAAAACGGGTATCGGTGTTGTTATATTGGAAACACCCCATGCGGCTTTGTTCTCGTTATATGGTTCGCCATATAATCTTACCAGGTCAAAATAAACCAAAGCCCTGATAGTAAGCGCCTGGCCTTTGTATACACTAAAGTTTTCAGTTGATCCCTGGCTTACCAGTTTATCAATACTCTGGATCAGGGTATTGGTCTGTAACAGAATATCGTATAACGTAGACCAAAAATCACCATAACTGCCCGAGCTGGGAGCATGATTAAACGTGTATAAATTATCAAGACCACGGCCTTGAGAATAAACGGTCAGGTCTCCTCCCTTGGCATCGCCATACATGATAAAGTTTCTTCCGTAATAAGAAGAGCTGATCATTTTACGCATGATACCATTGATAGCAACCTTGGCATCGGCAGCTGTTTTTACATAATCCGCAGCATCGGCCTGGTTGGTTGGCGGAACATCCAGAAAGCTTTTACTGCACGAGGTGATAGAAATTACCATGGCTACAAGAGCTGTGGCAAGTATATTTTTCTTATTCATAATTCCCAGGTTTTAGGGTATGCTAATAATTTTTAGAAATTGAGTTCCAGACCAAAAGTGAATGTTTTACCAAATGGTGTTTCCCAGCCACGTGTGCCATATTGGTTAACCTCCGGATCAGCGATTTTATATTTGGAAGCCGTGAACAGGTTGGTACCATTTATAAATACGCGGGCGTTGGTCAGTTTCACTTTTTGGATAATATCCATCGGTAACCTGTATGCCAGTGTAATATTCTTTAATCTTAAAAAGCTGGCATTATGCATTTGACGTGTGCTGTACTGCATGGGGTCTATCAGGTCATTCCCGCTCAATTTAGGTAAAGTGCCGTTCTTGTTATTATCGGTCCACATATTGTCCCAGGTTTCCTGGGCCCTGATGCGCTCCCAGTAGTAACCATCATCTGCCACATCTTTAAAAGCACCATCATAAATTTTTCCGCCAATTTTATATATAAAATTTAAGGCCAGTGTAAAGTTTTTATACTCCAGGTCGGTGGTAAAACCGCCATATACTTTTGGCGATGCATCGCCAATAATAACCCTGTTGGCACTGCCAAATGTATAAGTTGCGCCTCTGCCGTTATATTCAAAATCACCGGCTTTGTCATTGGCAGGGTCGTTTACATACCATACATTTCTGCCGGTTGTCGGGTGTACACCGGCCCATTCAAATCCGTAAAGAGAATATATAGGAGATCCCTCCCTGTAAATAAATTGCGCCCTGGCATCACCACCTGTGGGATCGTTCCAGATAATATCATTACCGGTGGTAGCACCTTCGCTTCTGTATAATTTAACCACTTTGGTTTTTAAGAAGGTAGCATTAACGGAAGCACCCCAGCGCAGGTCCTTGTTTTTAATGATATCGCCGCCAAGGTCTATCTCGATACCCCTGTTATTCAGCTCCCCTATATTGGCCAGTACCGAAGAATAACCGGTTGAAGTGGCTGTGGGTACATCCAGTAACAGGTCTTTTGACGCCCTGTTAAAATATTCCACCGAACCGGTTAACCGCTGGTTAAACAAACCAAACTCAATAGCTACGTCTGTATTGTAATTTGTTTCCCATTTAAGTCCGCGGTTACCAACGGTGTTAATACCACTACCCGCCTGATCCATATAAGTAAATGTATAACCCACCAGTGATCTCCAGCCGTTTAATGTGGAAGGCATGGTGCCGTTTATACCATAAGAAGCCCTTAATCTTAAGCTACTGATCACTTCAATATTACTCATGAACTTTTCGCGGTCAATATTCCAGGAAGCGCCAACTGACCAAAAATTACCCCAGCGGGTTTCAGGTGCCAGCCTCGACGAGCCATCCCTTCTATAGGAAAAAGACGCATAATATTTCTGATCATAATTATACTCTGCTCTTGATAAATAGGATAACAGGTTATTCCCCCAGCCATAGGCACTTGATGAGGTTTGGCCGGCCGTTTGAACGGTAGTCAACACACTCGATGGTAAGTTAATGCCTGCCGACATCATATAATCGGTTTTGTTTTTTTCAGCTTCATAGCCTAACAATACACCTACATTATGTTTATCGAAGCTTTGGTTATAATTCAGGGTGGTGGATGATACTGTTTTAGCAAAAGCAGTTAAATATTCTGTGATACTTCCATTAGCCGTTTGCCCGTTAAAGTGTTTGGCACTATAATATAAACTCTCTCTTACTTTATTATCATTATAGGATAAAATGGATTTAATATTTAAGGTGGGTAGCAGATGAATGGTCAGTCCACCCACAGCGCCAACATTAAGGGTGTTAGACCTGGTATCCCACTCATTTTTATAATACTCATTATTATAGGCTAAACTGCCGTAACGGGCTGTAAAAGGAAGGCCTGTTTTGTAGTCCGTTGGCCAGTATAAAGGCCATAATAAGTTACGTGACTGAAAGAACATATTACTACCCGTATTCCGGCTGTCATTAAAACCAGCCTGCCTGTTTTTTGATATGTTCAGGTTGGTCATTAACTCTACAATCTTCCCTACTTTCTGGTTAAGGTTTACCCGTCCTGAAATACGGTCAAATTCATTTTCTTTTATCCTGCTTTGATCTTTAGTATAAGATACAGAAGAATAATAGGTGGTACCTGCATTGCCACCACTGATTGATAAGTCGTTGGTATTATAATAACCGGTTCCGAATAATGTATTATCCCAATCGAAATATTTTCCATCCCTGTTTTCAATACCATCTGTCCTGCCTGTAATTTTTACATTCTCATAACGTCCCGGACCGGCAGTACTAAAATCATAACCATGCCTGTTAAACCTTGTACTCAAACGGCTTAACGCATTTGTGTTTGCCACTGCATCAGTACTTCCGGCACTCGTATTTAAATCATGAAATACCTGGTACAACATATTTACCTGCTCCTGTACGCCGGCCGGCTCATAGTTATCCGTTGCCCATGATGGGGTAAAACTTACCGTACTCCTTAACCCGATCACCGGTTTACCGGATTTTCCCCGCTTTGTTGTAATTAACACAATACCGTTGGCAGCCCTTGATCCGTATAAGGAAGAAGCCGCTGCATCCTTCAACACCGTGATCGTTTCTATATCTGCCGGGTTCAGGGTATTCATTATATTATTAGTAGTAAGTATCTGGCTGCCCAGCTGGCCTGCATTGCCGGATGCCACCGGCACACCGTCAATTACATATAAAGGATCGTTGCCTGCATTAATAGAACCAATACCCCTGATACGCAGGGTGGAAACAGCGCCGGCCTGACCACTGCTTTGTGTTACCTGTAAACCGGCAACCCTGCCGGTAAGTGCATTTTCAAAAGAGGTAGCAGGCATATCCTTTATCGCATCCTGTTTAATTACACTGGCCGAGCCGGTGAAAGATCGTTTGGTAGAAGTGCCATAGGCCACCACAATTACATCATCAAGCTCGCCGGCATTGGGCGCCAATACCACATCATATTCCGTTGCAGCACCTACTGTAATATCCTGCGTGGTATATCCTGCCGAACTAATGGTCAGCACCACATTTCTTCCCGTAACTGCAATGCTGAACTTACCGTTTTCATCGGCAATGACGGTATTGGTAGTGCCTTTCTGATTAACCGTGGCATTGGCTACCGGCTCCCCGGATGCAAGCTTTACCGTACCGGTAATTTGTTTTGCCTGGCCATACATAATGGAGGGTAAAAAGAGTAGTAACAGTAATACTACCTTGTAATAAGGTTTTAACTTCATAGCAGTTGTTTTTAGGAGTAGGAACTAAATATACAATAAGTTTCGTACAAAACCGCAATTGTTGGCAATTATTTGCAAGTTCACTGGCCCGAAAATTGCGTAAAACGCAAAATATTGCAGTATTAATTAAGTTTTTTATTGTGTTTTCTAACCATTGCCAATCAACAAAGTCTTAATAAATTTGTTACCTATTAATATTAGTCAGCTTAATTTTAAACACATTAGTTATGGCATTTACATTACCCGCGTTACCATATGCTACCGATGCATTGGAACCACACATTGACAAGGCAACCATGGAAATTCACCATGGCAAGCACCACCAGGCATACGTTGACAATTTAAATAAAGCCATTGCAGGCACTGAGAACGAATCAAAGTCTTTAGAAGAACTGGTTAAAAATGCCGGTGCTATTTCTCCTGCTGTTCGTAACAACGGCGGCGGTCATTGGAACCACAGTTTTTTCTGGGAAATTTTAACGCCAAACAGCGCTGCCCCCAGTGGTAAACTGGCCGATGCTATCAACAGCACTTTCGGTTCCCTGGATGCTTTACATGAAAAATTAAGCGCAGCAGGTGCTACCCGTTTTGGTAGTGGCTGGGCCTGGTTAATTGTAAAAGACGGTAAATTAGAAGTTACTTCTACTGCCAACCAGGACAACCCTTTAATGGACGTAGCCGAAGTAAAAGGAACCCCGATCTTAGGTATTGATGTATGGGAACATGCTTATTACCTGAAATACCAGAACAAACGCCCCGATTATTTAAAAGCAATCTGGAGCGTGATCAACTGGGCAAAAGTGGCCGAACATTACGAAAAAGCTATTTAATACCTCAAACCCCTTCTTTATGAAGGGGTTTTGTTTTTTTAACGGTTTTGCGCATACATACCGGCGGTTTTATATGCAGCGATATACCTTCATGGGTTGTCAGGTTGGCAAATAATAAAACATGTCAAAAGTTTATGTGGCGTTAGCCCTGTGTAGCAGCATTTTTTTTATTAGCTGTTTTAAAGGTTCCAAAGGGTTTGATCAACCCACCCAAATTGTAACCAGCGATACCCTTACCAGTGGTAACTACTGGGGTATTGCCGTAGGTGATAATCATACCGATGTATATAGTAAAACCCAGGCTTTAAGCGAAGAAAAAAATATTAAAACCATCAGTGTGGTCAATAATATTTTTACCGACCTGACGGCGATAAAGGATAAATTACCATTGTATCACAGTATTTTTTTAGATGCTTCCACGGCAAGTGCCAATGGTGTACAGATATTTTTTGAGAATGATAAGGTAAAAAGTATTTACAATAATGCCGGCCAGATATTGAACAGCTGGCCCTGGGATGCTGTTCCCAACCAGTCCGTACAACAAAATGATGCGGTTAGCAGCCTGTATAATAAACTGGTGAATATTAAAACCCTGCCGGCCTATAGTATTTATTTTCAGCGCCTGTCACTGTTTTATAAAAATACCAAGACCGCTTACGACCCCGATATGGGCCTTTCCAATAAATGGATATTAAACAGCCCTGTGAATGAAAAAGTATTTTTAAGGGTGAATATCAAGTTTAATGCAGGCGCAGTGATAGATTCCATTATGGTAGACAGGGTAGAAACTTTATAACGTATTGTATGAAAAAGATAGCTGTACTAATTGCACTAATTACTTTTTTTACAGGCTGTAAAAAAAGTATAATTGGTCCCGAGCCTGCAGGCTGGTATATTACTGAACGCGATACCGTTACCAGCGGCCAATACTGGGGCATAAATATTGGCGACAACCATACAACGGTATATAGTAAAATAAGGACACTCCGGCAGGAAAAAATGATCCCTGCTTTGTTGTTACAGGATTTTTATTACACTTCACTTACAGCGGTGAAAGATAAATTGCCTTTTTATAATACCCTGAGCATAACCCGTGTATCGTCCGGTTCTGTTATAACAGTACAGTTTCTTTTTAATAACGAAACAGTATCCCTTATTTACAGCAGCGCGGGTGGACAGTTAAACAGTTGGCCGTCTGATTTTGACGATGGCGCTACAATACGTGCAGGTGATAACCTGGCAACCCTGTACAATAAACTGGCCGCCATAAATAATCAACCTCTTTATGCCGGTTATTTTAAACAGGTACGCCTGCTTAATAAAAACCTTGACAGGGATTACGAAGACGGCATGTCACTAGCTGGAAGCTGGAAAATAGAGTCGCATACGGAAGAAAAAGTTATTACCGGGTTAGCATTGGTTTTTAAGAACCACTCCCTGGATAGCATATTAATACAAAAAGAGGAATACACCGAGTAAACAACGACTGCCCGTTGTGAAGGATTACAAGTTCATACTTATAGCAATTAACTTCACTAAAGGATGTGCCCTTACAACTCATCCCGTGTATAAGGTAAGATAAAGGGTTATAAGGTTTAAGGTATTAAACCGCAGTCCTATACCTTAAACCTTATTCCTTACTCCCTACAGGGGTCAGGCCCTGCTGTTATTTTTGAAAATTAAATTTAACCCCGCCCATGGCCCAGCGGCCCGGCATAATGGCCCCCAGCAAATCGCTGTAGGAACGGTCAAATACATTATCAGCCTGTACAAAAAAGCTCAGCCTGTTTTTCAGTAAAGCATAGGACAGTCTTGCATTCATGATAAAGTAATCAGCAGTAAGTTTAGCATTAATACCACCCACTGTTGCATCAGGCCTGCGGTGTTTGTATAAGCCGGTCAGTGCCAGGCTAAAATTGCATACACTGTATTGTACACTAAAGTTGGTCAGCACCCGCGCATGCGAGGATACATATAAGGATGCAGTATTGTTGCTGCTGTTACTGCTAAGCCAGATAAAGCCTGCATTCACCGCTAACTGTTGTTTACTGCTGATCGGCTGTGTGTATTGTATATCGGTTTCCAGGCCGCTGGTGTTTACTTTAGCAATATTTTTAGCCAGGGCATAGGAGCCTGTAGGCGACAGGTTTTCTTTACGTGGCATATCCGCATAGGCCGTATTTACATAGTCAATTAAACGGCTGTGCTGACGCTGGAAAACAGTGGCCGATATTTTAAGTTTGTTATTGTAAAACCAGTCCGCGCCGGCTTCATAACTCCAGGAATGTTCTGCCTGCAGATCGGGGTTGCCAATACGTCCGCCGGCTACCAGTGGTTTGTTATAATTGTTAAACCTTTCGGTAAAATCCGCATCACGGATGGTTTTACCACCGCTTACCCTGAACTGCCATTGCTCAGCTTTATACGATGCCGTTAACTGCGGCACCAGTTCAGGATCGTTATGTTGCACCATCTCAACCCGTAGTGATGGTTGTAAAAAAATATGCTCACCTATTTTTTGTACCAGCGATACAAATGGTGCTGCTAAAAACAGGGAGTGATCGCCCCTGTCGTTAGACTTGATAATTTTTTGCTGGTAATTAAAGCCGCTTGTTAAAATAGTTTTAGGGCTAAAATTATACTGGTGCGAGATTAAAGCCTGTGCCAGTTTTGATTCATTGTTATTGGCAATAGCCAAACTGTTAAAACGGAAGTCATCATCCAGTGTTTTATAACTGGCATCAATGGTTAAACGGTGATTACCCTTTTGGTAAGCAATACGCAGTTGCTGCCACCAGGTAGCCACTTTCTCCCGGGCGGTATCTGATAAAAACGTAGTATAAAAATTCTGTGCGCCAAAATTCCGGCGGTCATATGACAGGCGATAAGCCACGCTCCAGTTATTGTTAATATGGTATTTAGCCGAGGCCGATACACTGCTGTTATGTATAAACCCTTTGGTACCTCTTTGTTGTACACCTTCGGCATTATTAATCAATACACCGCCGCTTATACTGAATTTATTTTTGGTATGGGCAATGCCGGCAGTAATATTATTAAAACCATATTCGCCAATCGCCAGCTGACCATTTGCGCTGGTTTTTGTAATGCCCTGTTGTTGTGCGGCAAATGTTTTGGTAATTACGTGTACCACACCGCCTACTGCATCTGCTCCGTAAATAGCCGATGATGGACCTTTTAATATTTCAATACGTTCAATTTCGGCGGGAGCCAGCGGTATATAACTGCTGAAATGCCCGGTATTCGGGTCATTCAGGCGCATACCATCTAATAAAACCAATACCTGTTGAAAAGTACCGCCACGCAGGGTAATATCACTTTGTGCACCCATCGGGCCACGGGCCTGTATCTCTACACCGGGTACAAAACGCAATAAATCGTCAATGGAATGTACCGGCAGGTTCTGGAATTGGGAACCTTTAATAATAACAATATTACGCCCCGTTTCAGAAGCTCTTTTTTCTATTAATGCCGAAGTAATGGTCACACCATCCAGCTCTACTTCCTGTGAAAATGCAGTAGCTGTTGCTGATGCGCTTAGTAATAACAATAATAATTTTTTCATATCCTGTGTTAATGATGGGATGCGAAAGTATTGTGCAGGTCAATAGCTTGCTTACGCAATCGGAAATAAAATGATGAACGGTACTAGCAAATGTTTGTGTTTACAGCTCTGTAGCAGGATCCCAGAAATACTTTTCAAAATCTACAATCTTATCATCTTTTACTTTAATACCTTCTTTAGCCAATAGTTTTTCCATGGCATCGGGCGTTTCAAAATGCATTTTACCCGATAACATACCATTACGGTTCACCACCCGGTGTGCAGGAATTTTGGGCTTTACTTTACCGGCACCGTTCATGGCCCAGCCTACCATGCGGGCCGATGATTTGGCGCCCAGGCTAGCGGCAATAGCGCCATAGGAGGTAACCCGGCCTTTAGGTATCTGCCGGGCAACAGCATAAACCCATGTAAAAAAATTCTCATCCGTTTTGCCGGAGGGCTTAATTTGTTTAATTGCCGGTTGGTTGTTTTTTTTAGTAGCCATGGTATTATTTTTCTTCGGTGTCAGGGTTATTGTTATCGGCCATGTCTTTTCGTTTTTGCAACAGTACCGTGCGTTGCGGCTCCGGTACCTGTTCGTAATCGTAAGGACAATGCAAACATCCGTTACCACAACAGTAGCCACGCTGTAAATGAAAAGTACGGGTCAATACCATCAGTCCCGCTTCATTAAAGTAAAAATGTATTCCTTCAGTCAGC
>CAYUMH010000083.1:0-19505 GCA_964445775.1 uncultured Terrimonas sp. | reverse complement strand
GCCACGAGGAGGCCGACTATATCCTGGCCGCTGAATCTATAAAGCCTGGCTTTCAGGCAGGTGCTACGGCTTCTTATACGGTCTGGAAGGGTTTATATATACAATCAGGTTTAAGTATTACAACTAAAGGAATAAAACACACGAAAGCAGATACCTGGATAGGAGGCACCAATCCCCCGGTTAGCACTACCCGTAGCTCACTTAACCTGGTATACCTGCAAATGCCACTACGGGTGGGTTATGATATAGCTATTACCCAGGCGCTCAGTATTACGGCACATGCAGGTGGCTACCTGGCTTATGGTATAGCAGGAAAACACACGGAAAAAACAACTACTAACCGTGATGCAATACCTGATACTAAAAACAAAACGAACAGTTTCGGTGATCATAATGGCGGGTATAAGTCTTTTGACAATGGTTTAAGTATTGGCGCAGGTTTACAGTATAAACAATACAGCCTGGCAGCCATTTATGAATATGGCCTGCAGGATATTGGCCGTTCGCCGGCAAATACCACCAATACTTACAAATACTATAACCGTAACCTGGGTATTGTTATCGGCTACCGGTTTTGAATAAATCCGGGCCAAACGGTATACTAAGCAGATGTTTTTCCACAAAAGTGAATAACTAAAATTGTTAGCATTTGGTCTGTATTTGTTATATTTGCCTGATTGACCGGGAAAGAAGCACCATTGGTGAAAGATAGTGCAGTCAAAGGTTTGGGAAGATGATCAGGTAAGTAGGATTGGTGACCAGGTACAGGAAAGACACATAAAACCAGGTTGAAAAACCATTACATAATTTTTTAGAAACGACGATATGGCAAAAGAACAAGAAGCGGGTATGTTTAGTTACAATGAGGACAGTATTAAAAGCCTGGACTGGAAAGAACATATACGGTTAAGGCCGGGTATGTATATTGGTAAACTGGGCGATGGCTCATCACCTGATGATGGTATATATGTACTGGTAAAAGAGGTGGTGGATAACTGTATTGACGAATACACTATGGGCCATGGTAAATCAGTGGAGATCAGTATTGAAAATAAACAGGTAACGGTGCGGGACTATGGCCGTGGTATTCCGTTGGGTAAAGTGGTGGATGTGGTAAGTAAAATTAATACCGGTGCCAAATACGATAGCAAAGCCTTCCAGAAATCAGTGGGATTGAACGGTGTGGGTACAAAAGCGGTAAATGCCCTAAGCAACTACTTTAAAGTAACGGCAGTAAGGGACGGTAAAGAAAAAACGGCCGAGTTTGAGCGTGGACAATTAACAAAAGAACATAAAGAGGCCGCTACCAAAGAATCAAATGGTACCATGGTAACTTTTGTGCCGGATGATACCATCTTTAAAAACTTTAAGTTTCTCCCCGAATTCCTCGAAAACCAGATATGGAATTATTGTTTCTTAAATGCAGGTTTAAAATTTGTGTTTAATGGTAAAAGCTTTATCAGTAAAAATGGTTTGCTGGACCTGCTGCAAAAGAAAACCAATGAAGATGAGATCCGTTATCCTATCATACATTTAAAGGGTAATGATATTGAGCTGGCTATTACCCATAATAATGACTATGGTGAGGACCTGTACAGCTTTGTAAACGGTCAGCATACTACCCAGGGCGGTACGCACCAGCAGGCTTTCAGGGAAGCTTATGTAAAAACCATCCGCGATTTCTTTAAAAAGGATTATGATGCATCGGATATCCGTACCGGCATTGTAGCTGCCATATCTGTAAGAGTGGTGGAGCCGGTGTTTGAATCGCAAACCAAAACCAAACTGGGCTCTACCAATGTGGATATAAATGGCCCCAGCATGCGCCAGTTCATGATGGACTTTCTGACCAAGGAGTTAGATAACTACCTGCACAAAAATCCAACCCTGGCCGAAGCATTAAAAAAACGTATTGAGCAAAGCGAACGTGAGCGTAAGGATATGGCCGGTATTAAAAAACTGGCGAACGAAAGGGCTAAAAAAGCCAACCTGCATAATAAAAAACTGCGTGATTGCCGTTTTCATTTAAACGATGACGCGCCTGCTAAAAACAAGGAAGAATTTATTGCCCGCCAGCAGGAAACTACCATCTTTATTACGGAAGGGGATAGTGCAAGCGGATCCATTACCAAATCAAGAAATGTAGATACCCAGGCCGTTTTCAGCTTACGTGGTAAGCCGCTGAACAGTTTCGGCCTTACCAAAAAAGTGGTTTACGAAAATGAGGAGTTTAACTTATTACAGCATGCCCTGAATATTGAAGAAGGGATGGAAGGTCTTCGTTTCAATAATATTGTGATTGCTACCGATGCCGATGTGGACGGTATGCACATCCGTTTGCTGTTAATGACCTTCTTCTTACAGTTTTTCCCCGACCTGGTAAAACACGGTAAGGTATATGTGCTGGAAACTCCTTTATTCAGGGTGCGTAACAAACAGGAAACCATTTACTGTTTTGATGAAACGGAGAAGCAAAAAGCCATCAAAAAATTAGGTGGTAAACCCGAGATCACCCGCTTTAAAGGGCTGGGTGAGATCAGTCCCAATGAATTTGCCCAGTTTATTGGCGACGACATGCGCAAGCAGCTCATGCGTGTGGAAGAAGGCGATCATATCCAGCAGTTATTAGAATATTATATGGGTAAAAACACTATGGACAGGCAGGAATTTATTATTAATAACCTGAAGGTGGAGATTGATGATGCAGTGGAAGAGGCTAATTAGCAATTAAAAATTAGTAATTAATAATTGCGTTATGAAGGAAGATAACGTTATTGCCAGTAAAACTTATGCATTTGGATTAAGGATTGTTAAACTCTATGTGCATTTGAAATCAAATAAAGTTGATCTGGCACTATGTTCCCAGGTTTTACGATGTGGTACATCTATTGGTGCGAATGTGGAGGAGGCAATCGGCGGGTCGTCAAAAAAAGATTTTAAACATAAACTGGAAATTGCCTACAGGGAAGCGAGGGAAACAAAATATTGGCTGAGATTATTGAATGATTCAGAAATGCTTGAAAGTAAACTGGCGCTATCATTAATTACTGATTGCGATGAATTGCTAAAAATTTTGACAGCCATATTAAACACTGTCAAAGAAAAGTTTGATTAAATTATTAATTTTTAATTACTAATTATTAATTAGAATGATACACATTGTTTTTAACGAATCAGAAGTAGCCTTAATGCAGCAGGTGATTGCATTGGATGAAACGCTTGCCGGTGATGTGGTACAGATCAAGGATGATTATGCCGTAGGTCCTATACAGGCCATTTATGAAGCGGAGGGTTACCAGTTACGCCGTGATTGGTGGAAACAGTTACTGGAGAACTCACCCTATGCTGAGCAGACCGATATTGTAGACGATAAACTGACCGTGCATAACCTGAAAAAGCGGCTGGACGAAAATCCTGACGAACAGATCTGGTTGTGGATGGGACAGAATCAGCACGATGTATGTGGGTACTACTGGCTGATGCCGCAGTTTAAGGAATACCAGGGGCGTATCATGGTATTGTACATGAACAACCTGCCTTTTATTAACGAAAAGGGACAAATATTCTATCCTTCCTGGTTGCATGAAATTCAGCCATCTGAATTTTTAAAAGCAAAAAAACTATGCAGGCCTATTACCTTAAGCGAGTTTGAAGTGGACCCGGATGAATGGAAAAAATTGACAGAGGATAATGCTATTGTACGTTCACTGGAAGGCGGAAAAAAAATTGCCAGTCAGCCGGAAACATTTTTCGATGCGGAATTATTGAAAAATATAACGGCAGAGTGGCAAAAATCCTGGCGCGTATTGAGCAATACCTTAAACCGGATGAAGATCAAAACCGGGGATGTATTCATTATGTGGCGTTTAAAAACGCTGATTGCCGAGGGTAAGGTGGAAGTGAATGGCGATATAAACAAAGGATGGAAAGATTTTGATGTAAAGCTGGCCGGTGCGGCAAAAACAGAGGCAGCAGCCAGTGCTGAAATTGCCGGGTAATGCTTATCAAGGCTGTTCACCATATTGCTATTACCACTACCAACTACCAGGTTAGTAAAACATTTTACACCGAAGTACTGGGATTTACGATCATAGCAGAAACTTACCGGGCCGAAAGGGATTCGTACAAACTGGACCTGGCCATTAACGGCCTGTACCAAATTGAACTTTTCTCTTTCCCTGAAGCAAAGGAAAGGGCTTCCTACCCGGAAGCAAAAGGATTACGCCACCTGGCTTTTGCAGTAACAGATATTGAGGAAGCTTTCAGGCATTTAGCGCAAAATGGTATAACGCCGCAACCCATACGTGTTGACGAACTTACCGGCAAAAAGTTCTTTTTCTTTTATGACCCCAATGGGCAACCGTTGGAAATGTATGAACAGTAATATTTTATTTGTAAATAAACCAAATGAAAAAACTGGTTAAACTGGAAGAATTAGCGATGTGGGTGGCCAGTGCTTATGTACTGTACAGGCTACAGGTTGACTGGTGGTGGTACCTGTTACTGTTGCTGGGGCCGGATATCAGCATGATCGGTTATGCAGCCGGTAATAAAACAGGCGGCATCATCTATAACCTGTTTCATCATAAAGCTATTGCCATAGCAGTAATGATAAGCGGGTGGATATTGGGTAATACAACTGTTCTTTGTATAGGGTTGGTACTGTTTGGCCACTCTTCTATGGACAGGTTATTCGGGTATGGATTAAAATTAAAAGAAGGGTTTAAGTTTACCCATTTGGGTGAAATAGGTAAGAAATAATTAACATATTTATTAGCGGAAATAATGAGTGCTTCAAAAAATAAAGCGGTATTAGTAACCGAAAACAAATCAGGACTATACGGCCAGTACCAAAACTGGTTTTTAGATTATGCCTCTTATGTAATACTCGAAAGGGCTGTACCTGCCATTGAGGATGGATTAAAACCGGTACAGCGGCGTATCCTGCATGCCATGAAGGAAATGGATGACGGGCGCTACAATAAAGTGGCAAACATCATTGGCCAGGCCATGCAATATCACCCGCATGGTGATGCCAGTATTGGTGATGCATTGGTGAATATGGGGCAAAAGGACCTGCTGATCGATACCCAGGGTAACTGGGGTGATGTACGTACCGGTGATGATGCAGCTGCTCCCCGTTATATTGAGGCCCGTTTAAGCAAGTTTGCATTAGATGTGGCGTTTAATAACAAAACCACCGAATGGCAGGTTAGTTACGATGGCCGTAAAAACGAGCCGGTAACCCTTCCCATGAAATTCCCTTTACTGCTGGCCCAGGGCGCCGATGGTATTGCGGTAGGGTTGTCTACTAAAATTCTGCCCCATAACTTTTGTGAATTAATTGACGCTTCCATCAAGTGCCTGCGCGGTAAAAAATTTGAACTGTTCCCCGATTTTCAGACCGGCGGTATGGTAGATGTTGCCGATTATAACCAGGGTAAACGTGGGGGTAAAGTAAAAGTAAGGGCCCTTATCGAAGAGGTAGATAAAAAAACGCTGGCCATCCGCAGCGTACCTTATGGCGTTACCACATCCACCTTAATGGATAGTATTGTAAAGGCCAATGACCAGGGAAAAATAAAAATTAAAAAGGTAACCGATACCACTGCGGCCAACGTAGAAATATTGGTGGACCTGGCTCCCGGTATCTCTTCCGATATTACGATTGATGCCTTATATAAATTTACCGACTGTGAAGTCTCCATTTCACCCAATGCCTGTGTAATTGTTGATCAGAAGCCGGTATTCTTAACGGTTAATGAGTTGTTGAACATCTCCACGGAAAATACAAAAAACCTGTTGGAGAAAGAACTGCAGATCAAACTGGCCGAGTTACAGGAGAAATGGCATTTTACTTCATTGGAAAAAATCTTCTTTGAAGAAAAGATATATAAGGAATTAGAAAAGAAACATGAGACCTGGGATAAGGTACTGGAAGCAATAGGCAAAGCCTTTGGCCCCTTTACCAAACAGCTGAAACGTGATATTACCCGTGAGGATATTGTGAAGCTGACAGAAAAGCCGGTTCGCCGTATTTACAAACTGGATATTGATGACCTGATCAACCAGATCAAAGGCCTGGAGGCCGAGATCAAACAGGTAAAACATGACCTGGCTAACCTGGTAGATTTTGCCGTGGCTTACTATGATAACCTGCTTAAAAAATATGGTAAAGGACGTGAACGTAAAACCGAGATCAAACAGTTTGAAGTGATCGAGGCTAAGTTCGTTGCCATTGCCAATACCAAATTATACATTAACAGGGAAGAAGGTTTTATCGGTACCGGTCTTAAAAAAGACGAACTGTTATTTGAATGCTCTGACCTGGATGATATCATTGTATTTACCAAACGTGGTATGATGAAGGTGGTGAAAGTACAGGATAAAGTATTTATTGGTAAGGATATTATTCATGCGGCCGTATTCCTGAAAAATGACGAACGTACTACCTATAACATGATCTATGCCGATGGTAAAGGTGGTGTGAGTTATGCCAAACGTTTCAATGTTACCGGTGTAACCCGTGATAAAGAATATGACCTGACCAAGGGTGATGATAAAAGCAAGGTATTATACTTTACCGTAAACCCTAATGGTGAGGCGGAAGTAGTAAAAATATTACTGACCCCGGGCTCATCGGCCAGGAACAAAGAGCTTGATTTCTACTTCGAGGAGCTGGGCATCAAAGGCCGTAGCAGCATGGGTAACCAGGTAACCAAATACCCGATCAAATCGGTTAAATTCAAGGAAGCCGGACGTGCAACCCTGAGTGGTAAAAAACTATGGTTTGATGATAAATTCGGCCGCCTGAATACCGAAGAAAAAGGCACCTTATTGGGCAGCTTTGAACCGGATGACCGTTTACTGGTGATCTTCCGCGATGGTAACTATATGATCACCGACCAGGAAATGACCCAGCGTTTTGATACCGAGAATATTGTACTGATTGAACGTTTTGATGCCGATAAAGTAATTACGGCAATCTACCTGGATAAAAAGAACCTGCAGTTCAATGTAAAACGCTTTAAAATTGAGACCACCACGCTCAAGAACAAATTCATGTTCATTAAAGACGGGGATGGTAACTATGTAGAAGCCGTTTCTACTGCGGCCGAGCCGGTATTAGCCGTTCAGTCGGGCAGGGGCGACCAGGTAAGAAAGGCAAAATTCAAAGTAGCCAAAATGACCGATGTAATGGGCTGGAAAGCAGTAGGTGCCAAGCTGGTAGATTATACCAAGACGGTACAGATGGAATGGATAGAAGAAGAGACCAATAAAAATCAACAGGAGTTGTTTTAATAAAACAGGTCTCTTTATTCTGCTGAACAGGTAAAAAGTAAATTATAATATATGGCCGATCAATGGGAGATATGGGATGTATATAAAGCCCTGTTTGCATTAGCTGCGGGCATTATCCTGGGCCTGGAAAGAGAGCTGAAGGATAAGTCGGCAGGGTTAAAGACCATTACGGTCATTTGCCTGGGATCGGCCTTATTCGCCATTCTTTCTTATCGTATTGGCGGTGAGAACGAACCCACCCGGATCGCATCCTATATTGTAAGCGGTATAGGTTTTATAGGCGCCGGAGTAATTTTCAAGGATGCGGTCAATGTTTCCGGACTCACCACGGCAGGCATTATCTGGCTGGCAGCTGCGGTAGGCACTTCCATTGGCTTTGGCGAGTTTTACCTGGCAGCTACTTTTATGGCGGCTTCCCTGTTGATCGTGTATCTAAGTCCTTTCTTAAACAAGGTATTCAAAACCAAAAAACAAACACGTATCATCAGCTTTGTTATTAATAAGGCGGACCGGCAGATAAAACAACAGATCTACCATGATATCAAACAGCAGGGTATTCTATTGGAAGAGCGCAGGGTCGAGATGAAGGAGCACCAGCTCATTGTTTCAGCCGAGATCATCATTACAATGCACTCGGTAGGTAAACTGGAGACCTACTTAATAGAAAACGATCTGATCATATCATTTTCACTGTAATAACCGGCACAACCGGTCAAAATAAAAAAAACGAGGCGATCGCCTCGTTTTTTTTATTTACTTTTTTTGATGACAAATATACCAGGGCTACGATGTAAACAAAAAGCCTCTTTATGACTACCCGTTTAACCGCAACTTACCTGTTCCTGGTTTTTACTTTTATTGGTTTAGCCAGTTGTTCCAAGAAAAAATCAGACGGACCTGATGAGCCGGAGCCGCCTTCCACGCAACAGGACATTGCCAGTGTGGATAATGCACTGACCAGTTTTATGACCACCTACAATATGCCCGGCGCCAGCCTGGCCATTTCAAAAAATGGTAAACTGGTCTATGCCAAAGGTTATGGCTTTGCTGATAAGGAAGCGAATGGAGCCGTAACCACCCGGCATCGTTTCAGGCTGGCCAGCCTGTCAAAAACCTATACCGGCGCAGCCATCATGAAACTGGTACAGGAAGGCAAGTTAACACTCGATAGCAAAGTATTCGGCACAGGCGCCATCCTGGGTACGGAATACGGAACCGGTACCTATAACACCAATGTAAGCAATATAAAAGTGCGTGACCTGTTACAAAACACAACCGGCTCCTGGGGCGGCAATACAGGTGGCGATGTAATTGATCAGAACGCATCTTATACCAACACGCAGTTATTAAACTGGGTATTAACTACCAGGACCAATCCCAAAGCTCCCGGTACTTTTTATGACTATTCCAATGTCGGCTTTTTTATCGCCGGAAGGGTGATTGAAAAAGTATCCGGTAAATCTTATATCAACTATATCAAGCAGGACCTCCTGGCCGCCACGGGTGCCACCGGAACAGATATAGCTGCTAAAACACTGGCAGAAAGAAAAACGAATGAGGTAAAATACTACGGTCAGGGTACGGAATCTTCTTACCCCTATGTTATTGCGTTTCCCAGGCGTGATGCCGATGGCGGACTGATCGCTTCGGCCGGCGATGTACTAAGACTCATCACATCCATTGATGGCTTAAATACCCGTGCTGATATTTTAAACAATGCATCTGTTACGGCCATGACAACACCACCATCTTTTTCTACCTATGCGCAGGGTATTGCTATTTGGAAAGAACAAAACCTTTGGTTTAACTATGGTAGTTTACCCGGTACCCGCACCGGTTTTATGAAACATAATACCAATGGTATGTGTGTGGCCCTGTTATTTAATTCAAGACCTCCAGCAGGTGCCAGCGAAAATGCTTTTGCGGGTGCCATGCAAAACCTGATGTTGAATTTTTTAAACGGCAATCATAACTGGCAGGAAAACCTGAACCAGTTTTAATAAAAATTTTTCGTTAACCGGCTGCAGTGCCAAGGGTATCGGCTGTTGCGCTGTGCCCCAACAAAAATGTTGCGGGTCGTACACTTGTACACCTTCAACTTTACTCAGCATGAAGATTCATCACATACATATAGGCACATTAAACCATGCTGTAAAACAAAAGCCGCTGTAAAGCGGCTTTGTTGTATTATACTAATATACTAATATTAAAGTTTGCTCAATGCAGCAATGGTGGCAATGGGATCAACGGATTTGAATACCGAACTTCCTGCTACCAGTACATCCGCACCGGCTTCCACTACCTGGGCAGCATTTTCCAGGGTAACACCGCCGTCCACTTCAATTAAGGTAGGCAGGCCACGTTCGTTTATCATCTGGCGTAATGCCCTGATCTTTGTAAGAGAGTGGGGGATGAAGGACTGCCCCCCAAAACCGGGGTTCACACTCATGATACATACAATATCAATATCATGTAAAACATCATCTAACAATGAAATAGGGGTATGCGGGTTAATGGCCACACCGGCTTTCATGCCCAGGCTTTTTATCTGCTGAAGGTTTCTGTGTAAATGAGTGCAGGCTTCAATATGTACGGTTAAATGATCGGCGCCGGCATTGCTGAAAGCTTCCGCATAATTCTCCGGGTTCTCTATCATCAAATGTACATCGCAAACCTTGGTAGTAGCTTTCCTGAAAAAATCAATCAGCATAGGTCCAAAGCTGATATTAGGCACAAAACGACCGTCCATTACATCTAAATGGTACCAGTCGGCCACGCTTTTATTTAACATATCACATTCCGCCTGCAGGTTAATAAAATTAGCTGCTAAAAGGGAAGGGGCTACAATTGCCATGCTTTTTTATTTACAAAGTAAATGGTTTTGGTGGAATAGTTCATGGTTCATAAGGGAAGATGTTCAAGAAGTTCAAGGTTCAAAAGTTCAAGAGGTTAGCAGAATTATCATTCAACATTCATAAATCCTAATTCCTAATTCATCATTCATCATTCATAACTCTTTACTTCACCGCCTCCGCCGCCTGTTTGGCTTCTGTAAAAGTTTTGTCTAACTGGTAAGCTTTATTGTAATAATCTTTTGCTTGTACTTTATCGCCATTGCTCTCATAGGTTTTACCGATCCAGAAATAAGCATCGGGAAAAGAAGGAGAGATGGTATTAGCCAGCTGGAAGGTTTTTAAAGCTTCGGCATTCTTTTTACCGGCTAACAATATCTTGCCTTTTTCAATATAGGCGTTCAGGTAATTATAATCAACCGTAAGTGCCTGGTTAAATAAGGCCAGTGCTTTATCATTCTGTTGCTGGTTCACATAATACAAACCTTTTACGTAATAGGGATTGGCGGAAGTTTTTTCCTTATCCAGGCCAATTAAGATATCGGCCAGTGCAAGTGCCTTACTGTTATTGGTTTCGGCATATTGGTAGGACAACATGTTGATGATCTCCTTATTCTGCGGAGCCAGGCTATAGGCTCTTTCAAGCACAGCAATGGCGCCTGTCGTATCCTGTTTGCGTTGCAACAGGTCGTTTTTTAATAATAGGGCTTCCAGTTCATGCGGGTAATGGGTTAACAGGCTGTCAAGAGTGCTGAGCGCATTATTAATATCGCCTTTGGCATCATAAGCATAAGCCAGCGTAAGCGGTAATAATTTACTGTTGTTTATTTTCCCGCGGGCCTGTAATAAAAAATGAATGGAGGAATCGGGATTGCTCTCCAGCATTAAATTGCCTACAGCTAAAGCATATTTTTCTTCACCGCTTAATTCCCAGGCTTTTTTAAAATCCTTTAATGCCAGTTCGGGTAATTCGTTTTTATTCAACATACCGCCCCGGCGGGCATACAGGGCTACATTCCCGGGGTCGTCTTTTATACTGTCCGTGATCTCTTTATAAGGCGGGTCGCCTAAAGTGGCCTGGTAAGGACTTACTTCTTCGTTATTACAGGCAAACAGCAAAGAAATAAAGGTGAAACCAATCAGTAAATATTGGGGGCTGTAAAATTTCATATCAGGTGATTGTGTACTATAACGCCGGAAACGGTGAAACATTTTAAGCCGCAAAAATATAGTGCTTTACTTATAAAACCGCTCTATAATTTGTTTAGCATGACAAAGTTGTGACAATACTGGTTTTCAGAGGAATTAACTTTGCAGCCCACAAATTCACATTGTTATGCTTAAACGTCTGTTTTTACTGGCCATAGTGGCTGCTGCTATTAGTTTTGTTGCTTTCCGTTCTGTTTCAAATACCCCGCAACAAGTGCCTGTTGCTGTTAATGATACTGTATTATACCCCGAGGAACATCATTTCAAAAATATTCAGCAATTAACCTTTGGTGGTGATAATGCCGAAGCCTACTGGAGTTATGACAGCAAATACCTGGTATTTCAGCGCACCAGTCCCAAAGATGGCATTGCCTGTGACCAGATATTTATCGGGAAAGTGCCGCAAAAGGCTGGTGAAAAGTTTGAGTATAAAATGGTGAGTACCGGTAAAGGCCGCACCACCTGTGCTTTTTTTACAAAGGATAACAAATATATCATTTACGCATCCACCCATTTGGGTGATACCGCCTGCCCGCCGGTGCCTGACCGTGCCAAATATGGCAACAAATATATCTGGCCTTTATACAGCAGCTATGATATTTTTATGGCCGACCTGAACGGCAAGATCGTTAAACAATTAACCAATGCAAAGGGCTATGATGCGGAAGCCACTTTAAGTCCGGATGGTAAAAAAATGATCTATACCAGTGATAAGGATGGTGACCTGGAGTTATACATTATGGACCTGAAAACCGGTAAAGAAAAACGTATTACCCATACGCTGGGTTATGATGGCGGAGCCTGGTTCAGCCCCGATGGTAAAAAGCTGATCTGGCGTGCTTCACGTCCAAAAACAGAGGCGGAGATCAAAGAGTATAAAGAATTACTGGCCCAGGGCCTGGTAGCACCTACCAATATGGAAATATTTGTGGCCAATGCCGACGGATCAGCTATTAAACAGGTATCCAACTTTGGCCAGGCTAACTGGGCGCCTACTTTTATGCCCGACAGCAAACGGATCATTTTTGCGTCCAATCACGAGTATAAACGTGGCTTTCCTTTTAATTTATATACTATTAATGAAGATGGGACCGGTATTACCAAAATAAGCCGGGATAAAGGTTTTGACGCCTTTCCCATGTTTAGTCCCGATGGTAAAAAAATAGCTTTTTCCAGTAACCGCAATAACGGTGGCACCCGTGATACCAATGTATTTGTAGCCGATTGGCAGGAATAAATAATTCAGGAAACGCTTGGCAGTTTGCGTTTGTAACTACTACGGATGCGGCTGAGCGTTTCCTGCTTTACACCCAGGAAAGAGGCCACATGCTGTAATAAAAAACGGTTAAACACTTCCGGCTTCATTTTAAGCAGGTACTCGTATTTATTCTTGGTAGGCATTTTCAGCAGCATATTATGTTCATTTACGGCCGAAATAACGTTCACCATGATCTTCATAAATGCCCTGGAAAAATCAAGATTTGTCTGGATAAAATTGCTGAAATCCTCATAGCTTACCTCCAGCGCAATGGTGTCTTCCGTAAACTTCATATTCAGCGAAGATGGCTGCTGGTGTAAAAAACTGCGGAGGTCCGTAAAAAAATCCTCTTCAGTCAATAACATGACAATATTACTCCTACCATCATCCTCCACATAAAAAGCTTCCACGGCACCATAAATAATAAAACCCAGCTTGGTGCTTATTTCATTTTGCTGCAGGAAATAAGTGTTCTTTTTATATATACGCGGTTTAAAGTAAGAAATAGCGGTAGCGATCTTCCTGGAATCTGTTACGCCATAATGTTTAAATAGTTCGGTGAGGTATTTTTGGCCATTTTCGATAGGTTGTTCCTGAATGGTTGATAGCCTAATGGACGGGTTGAAATTTTTTACAAAAAAGTTAGCCATGTATGTGTATAGGTTAGACTGTTCAGAGGGATTGTTATACTAATCAGGTGGAAAATTATATAAATAAATTTTAATTTGATTAAATGGCATATGGTTTTTGACAATTGTCAAATGCAACTCCAACACTTATATAATCAAATAGTTACGCAATCGTTTGAATTGGTTTTGCAATCGGTTTATATGCAATAACAAGTTATCGATTTTGTCATTTACTTTTTAAAAAAGAAAACCCGAAAGCTGTTAATAAATAGAAAAAATTTGCAACGGGCCTATATTACACCACCAATTTTCTATCATCATTTAACAGATCGCGGATACTGATTTTTGTATCTCTTCAACCATTCTTTTCATCAATTTAATGGTTCAAAATTGGCAGGCTGATCAAAAAAAACTAACTTCCAAACCTTAACTACTGCAACAATGAAAATACTAGAGATTAAGATTTTAAGAGGTCCGAATTACTGGAGTGTGCGTCGTCCCAAGTTGATACAAATGAGAATTGACCTGGAGGAAATGGAGCAGCAGCCCACGAATAAAATTCCCGGCTTCCGGGAAAGGCTGGAAGCATTATTACCCACTTTATATGAGCATCGTTGCAGCGAAGGCGTGCCGGGAGGTTTCTTCAGCCGTGTGGATGAAGGTACCTGGATGGGGCATGTGATAGAACATATAGCCCTGGAAATTCAGTCATTAGCCGGTATGAACTGTGGCTTTGGCCGCACCCGCAGCACCGGTGAAAAGGAAGGCATTTACCATGTAGTATTTGATTATATGGAAGAAGATGCCGGTTATTATGCGGCTAAAGCCGCTTTCCGTATTGCAGAAGCATTGATTGCGGGAACAGCTTACGACCTGGAAACTGATATACAGGAAATGCGGGAGATAAGAGAAGATACACGCCTGGGACCGTCTACCGGTTGTATTGTTGAGGAAGCGGCCAAACGCGGCATTCCTTTTATCCGGTTGAACAAGCAAAGCCTGGTTCAGTTAGGGTATGGCGTTAACCAGAAACGTATCCGGGCTACCATTGCCTCTACCACCGGTAATATAGCCGTAGATATTGCCTGTGATAAGGAAGAAACAAAAGCACTGCTGGAGGCAGCCGAAATACCCGTGCCAAGGGGTACCGTTATCCGTACTGAAGCCGGTTTACAGGAGGCTGTTGAAAAATATGGCTACCCCTTAGTGATAAAACCAATCGATGGTAATCATGGTAAAGGTAATACTACCAATATCACCACCTGGGAACAGGCGATTAAAGCACTGGAAGCTGCCAAACAATATGGCCGTAGTGTGATTGTTGAAAAGTTTATTACCGGCTACGATTTCCGTTGCCTGGTCATTAACTACAAATTTGTCTGTGCCGCCTTACGTACACCTGCCGCCGTAACAGGCGATGGTGAACACACCATACAATGGTTAATTGATGAAACGAATAAAGATCCGCGCCGTGGTTTTGGGCATGAAAAAGTGCTGACCCAGATAACCATTGACCAGTTTACACAGAAAATGCTGGACGAAAAGAACTACACATTAGATACCATTCCCGCAAAAGATGAACTGGTATTATTAAAGCCTACGGCCAACCTATCCACAGGCGGTACTTCTACCGATGTAACGGATGAAGTGCATCCCGCTAATATTTTCATGTGTGAACGTATTGCCAAGATCATTGGTCTTGATATATGTGGTATTGATATCATGGCAAAGGACCTGCGTACTCCGGTTGCCGAAAACGGTGGCGCTATCCTGGAAGTGAACGCGGCTCCTGGTTTCCGTATGCATATTGAGCCGGCAGTTGGCCTGCCCCGTAACGTAGCGGAACCTGTGGTGGATATGTTATTCCCCCGCGGCAGTGCAGGACGTATACCCATTATTGCGGTAACCGGTACCAATGGTAAAACCACCACTACGCGTTTAATTGCGCATATAGCCAAAAGTGCCAATAAAAAAGTAGGGTATACCACCAGCGATGGCGTATATATTCAAAACCAGCTGATGATGAAAGGGGATTGTACCGGACCGGTATCTTCCACCTTTGTACTAAAAGATCCTACGGTAGATTTTGCCGTACTGGAATGTGCCCGTGGTGGTCTGTTAAAAGCCGGCCTGGCTTTTCAAAACTGTGATGTGGCCGTAGTAACCAATGTGGCGGCCGATCATATGGGCCTGGGTGGTATTAATACACTGGAACAAATGGCCAAGGTAAAAGCGGTGGTACCCGAAACGGTATTCCCCCATGGTTATGCCGTATTAAATGCCGATGACGACCTGGTATATGCCATGAAAGAAGGGCTAAAATGTAATATAGCTTTGTTCAGCATGGATGAAAATAATCCCCGCATTAAAAAACATTGTGCGAAAGGTGGACTGGCTACAGTATTTGAAAACGGGTATATCACCATTATGAAGGGTAACTGGAAAATAAGAGTACTGCCGGTAAAAGATATTCCGCTTACTTATGAAGGTAAAGCGGTACATAATATTGCCAACTGTTTGCCGGCTGTATTATCATCCTATTTATACCGCGATATTACTATTGAGGATATCCGTTCTGCCTTAATATCCTTTATTCCTTCTTCAACCCTTACACCGGGAAGACTGAACTTTTTCCATTTTAAAAACTATACCATGCTGGCCGACTTTGCCCATAACCCGCATGGCTTGAAATTACTGTGTGAATTTGTCAACAAGCTGGATTACCCGCTGCATGTGGGTGTCATCAGCGGAACCGGTGACAGGCGCGATGAAGATATCCGGGAATTGGGTGAGATATCGGCACAGTACTTCAATGAGATCATTATCCGTTGTGATAAAAACTTAAGAGGTCGCACGGCCGATGAGATCATCGGGTTGCTGAAAGAGGGCATTGAAAAAGTAAATCCTGACCTTCCTGTTATTACCATTGCCAATGAAAATGAGGCGCTGGAATATATTTATGCCAATCCCAAACAGGGCGCTTTATACACCATCATGTGCGATGTGGTAGCAGGAGCCCTGGACAAAATAAAACAGCTGAAAGACCGGGAAGAGCAGGAGGGCGCTATTGTTGCGCAACCCGCTTAATATCAACCAGCTTTAACCTGTTCGGGTGCAAAAAAAGATGAAGTTTTTTTATAAATTTTTTAAAAATACTTTGGCGGGAATTGATGCTTCCCCTATTTTTGCACTCCAATTGAAAAATTGGTTACGGATTGACCCATGGTGTAATGGTAACACTACTGATTTTGGTTCAGTCATTTAAGGTTCGAATCCTTATGGGTCAACAAAAAGAGGTGCAGATTTTCTGACACCTCTTTTTTGTTTTGGTTACCAGCTGCATTACCCTGATGCCCCAACCCCTAAAGGGGCAGATGGTTGTAGCGTCCACCTGAGCTGCGGTAACGCAAGTGTACAAAACTGAGGATATTATTAAATTCTTCATTCTTAATTCCTAATTCATAATTATTCATTACACTACCACCCATAGCGATATTCGCTTAACTTTGTGCTCCATTACAGTAACCCTAATCAACCTTTCCTTCAAACCATCATGTCATTAACGCAACAAGAAACTTTAGCAGGCTGGGGGAATTATCCGTTTTCATCGTCTTACACTATACATCCAACCGAAGTTAAGTAGTGGCAGCAGGCTGTACAGCAGGGTAATTTTATTGCAAGGGGCTTAGGTCGCAGTTATGCCGACCAGGCTACCAATAAAAACCATGTAGTAGGCATTGCTACTAAAATGAACCGTTTCCTGCATTGGGATGCACAGCAGGGCATTTTACAATGCGAAGCAGGTGTAAGCCTGGAGGAAATTATCACGGTGTTCGCACCCCAGGGCTGGTTACCCATGATCTGCCCGGGAACAAAATTTGTAACCATTGGTGGTGCAATAGCGAATGATATTCATGGTAAAGCGCATCATGTGGATGGTTCATTTATGAACTGTGTACTATCCTTCACCATACTGCTGGCTAACGGGGAAATTGTTACCGCATCACGTACCGAGAACCAGGATCTCTTTATTGCCAACTTTGGTGGACTGGGTTTACTGGGGGTTATCCTCACTGCTACTTTACAATTACGTAAAATTGAAACCACCTATTTCAGACAGCAATCGGTAAAAGTGAAAAACCTGGATGAAATGCTGGCTGCTTTGGAAAAATATGCGCATTACAACTACTCTGTTGCCTGGATCGATTCGCTGGCAAAAGGCGATAAGCTAGGCCGTGGTGTACTCACAGTAGGTAATGCTGCCAGCCTGGCCGAACTGCCGCCGGCATTGCAGCAAAAGCCTTTACAGCTGCATAAAAAATCAGCCTTACAGGTGCCCTTCTTTTTGCCGGGTTTTGTATTAAATAACTTTACGGTACAAATACTGAACAAGGTCATTGGCTTTGTACAAAACTCTCCCAAAGAATTTATCCATTACGAAAAATTCTTCTTTCCTTTAGATGCTATTCATCACTGGAACCGCGGTTATGGTAAAAGAGGGTTTATACAATACCAGTTTGTAATACCCGAAACGGGTGGCGAGCAAACCCTGCGTACTATTATGGAAATGATCGCTAAAAGCGGTTGTACACCATTCCTGAATGTGTTTAAAAAAATGGGGCAGGGGCAGGGTATCTTATCCTTTCCTTTTGCCGGTTATACCCTGGCCATTGATTTCCCGGTAACCAAAGGCTTAAAAGCCTTTACCGAAAAACTGGATAAAGTGGTGCTGGATGCAGGTGGCCGTTTATACCTGGGTAAAGATGCCATGCTGGAGCCGGCCATGTTTCAGCAGATGTATCCGCAGTTTAAAGAGTGGCTCGCTATTAAACAGAAATATGATCCTGAGAATAAATTTACCTCAGATATCGGCAGGAGACTACAATTAAGCTGATAAACAATATTACATAGATACCAAAAAAAGAACCCCTCGTTTGAGGGGTTTCTTTTTATCATTTATTTTCCTAACACTTCTGCCATTTTTTTACCAATGTCAGCAGGGCTTTTTACAACGTGTATACCGCACTCGCTCATGATCTTCATTTTAGCTTCTGCAGTATCATCAGCGCCACCTACAATAGCACCGGCATGACCCATACGACGGCCGGGAGGCGCAGTTTGGCCGGCAATAAAGCCTACCACAGGTTTACGGTTGCCATCAGCTTTGATCCAGTTGGCAGCCTCTGCTTCCATACCACCACCAATTTCACCGATCATTACAATAGCATCGGTTTCAGGATCGTTCATTAATAATTCAACCGCTTCTTTGGTAGGAGTACCAATGATGGGGTCGCCACCAATACCAATTGCAGTAGAAATACCTAAGCCGGCTTTGGCTACCTGGTCAGCTGCTTCGTATGTAAGTGTACCTGATTTTGATACAATACCAATACGGCCTTGTTTGAATACAAAGCCCGGCATAATACCTACTTTACATTCACCGGCAGTAATAACGCCAGGGCAGTTAGGGCCTATTAAACGGGTTGTTTTACCCTGTAAATAATTTTTAACTTTTACCATATCCTGTACAGGAATGCCCTCAGTGATACAAACCACTAATTCAATACCCGCTTCAGCCGCTTCCATAATAGCATCGGCAGCAAATGCAGGCGGTACAAAAATGATACTTACATTGGCACCAACTTTTGCAACAGCATCTGCTACTGTGTTAAAAATAGGACGGTCTAAATGTGTTCCACCACCTTTACCGGGGGTAACGCCACCAACAACCTGTGTACCATACTCAATCATTTGAGAAGCATGGAAAGTACCTTCGGTACCGGTAAAGCCTTGTACGATAACTTTTGAATTTTTATTGACAAGAACACTCATGTAGATATGTATTTTGGGTGAAAAAGTGGTGCAAAATTAAGGGTAAATAAGCAATTAGACAATTTGGGCTGTGCACAATTTGACAATTTGATAATGAGACAGTTAAATTGCGAGTATTTCAGGCGAAAATGGGCTTAAAACGGGAACAATCTGGAGATATGCCATCAGTACAGGAGTGCCACAGCGTTACACAGAGGTTTTTCACGAAGTAACAAAGAGAAGCGACTGGTTTACGCTGTTTCATTGATCCTGCCTTTCTGCTGGGTAACTATGATGATTATTGAGGGGACCGAACAATAAAAAAGCCCTCCGGAGAGGGCTTATGATAGTCAATCTAATATTGTTAACCTTCCAGTTCTACAATTTTTTCAAAGGTTTGTTCGTACTCCTTGTTCAGCTTTTGTAACTGGATGGTTATATCAT
>CAYUMH010000082.1:0-19621 GCA_964445775.1 uncultured Terrimonas sp. | reverse complement strand
TACAAACGTTTTCCAGCGCCGAGAATTCGGGCAGCAGGTGATGAAACTGGAAAACAAAGCCAATATGTTTGTTACGGAACCGGGCCAGCTTTTTGGCCGAAAGGCCGGTAAGTACGGTACGGTTCATTTCTACAGTGCCGTTATCCGGTTTATCCAGGGTACCCAGGATGTGCAGCAGGGTGCTCTTACCCGAGCCGGAGGGGCCTACAATGGCTACCACCTCTCCTTTATGAATGGTGATATCTACATTTTTCAGTACCTGGACCGTACCAAACCTTTTTTGAATATTTTTTCCGGTTATCATGCAGCCAAAAGTAAATTTTATCAATCAAATAATCGTAAAACAAATTGTTACTTAAAATGTTAATGATTTATCATTTTTTGTAAACGGGGCCTGAAAACCCCTGAAAAAATGATTGATTTGGTAAATTCGTTAATAGAGTTACTTTTGCGAAAAATTTGGGTGGCTGTAATGCCGCCCGGACCGTTAAAATTATTGTGCTCATGTTTTGGACTTTAGAACTAGCCTCTTATTTGGAAGATGCGCCCTGGCCGGCGACTAAGGATGAATTAATTGACTATTCTATCCGTAGTGGTGCCCCTATTGAAGTAGTGGAAAACCTGCAGGAGCTGGAAGACGAAGGCGATGTATACGAAACGATCGAGGACATCTGGCCTGATTATCCTACCCAGGAAGACTTCCTATTTAACGAGGACGAGTATTAAAATTATCTGCATCCCGAAAACCGGTATGCCCACATTATTTGCTAAAAGCAAAGCCATTCCTAGCGGAATGGCTTTTTTATTTTAACTATGTGAAACCCGGCACTATACGAAACGCCGCTATACGAAGCTTGTAGTTTCGTATCATTATGTTATCGCCTATAGCGGTTGTATTGCCACAGGCAATAGCATATTACTTCGGGACTACAAGTCCCGAACAGCAAATCCCGAACAGCAAAGACTGCCCGCTATGTGAAACCTGGTACTATACGAAATACCGCTATACGAAACTTGTAGTTTCGTATCATTATGTTATCGCTTATAGCGGTTGTATTGCCACAGGCAATAGCATATTACTTCGGGACTAAAAGTCCCGAAGAGCAAATCCCGAACAGCTAAAACAAAAAACTCCGGAGTAACTTTCGTAACCCCGGAGTGCTATATTAAAAGTACGCTTATTTACTTTTTCATTTTACCTTTTTACTTTTATTCTATTCCCAGCTTGGTCATCACTTCCATACTTACACCGGTAGTAGAGTAACCGCCGTCGTGGAAAAGGTTTTGCATGGTCACCATCTTGGTCAGGTCACTGAATAAAGTAATACAGTAGTTGGCGCAATCATCGGCTGTTGCATTACCTAAAGGCGCAATCGCATCGGCATAATCAAAAAAGTCTCCAAAACCTTTAATGCCACTACCGGCTGTAGTGCGGGTAGGTGATTGCGATACGGTATTGATACGTACTTTTTTGTTTAATCCATAATGGTAACCAAAGCTGCGGGCTATAGATTCCAGCATGGCTTTAATATCGGCCATATCCGTGTAAAACGGGTAAGTACGCTGAGCCGCCATATAAGTAAGCGCTACTACGCTGCCCCATTCGCTGATGGCATCTAATTTATACGCTACCGATAACATTTTGTGAAATGACAAAGCCGATACATCTATTCCTTTCTGGAAAAAATCGTAGTTAGAGTCCACGTAAGGAATGTTTTTGCGGATGTTTACACTCATCCCGATAGAGTGTAATACAAAGTCAATTTTACCACCAAGCACTTCCTGTGATTTGGTAAAGAGGTTGGTCAGGTCTTCCACGCTTGTAGCATCGGCCGGAATTATTTCCGATCCTGTTTTTTCGGCCAGTTTTTTTATTTCACCCATACGCATAGCAATGGGCGCATTGGTCAGTACAAAGGTAGCGCCCTGCTCATGGGCCTTTTCTGCCACTTTCCAGGCAATAGAATTCTCATCTAAAGCACCGGTTATAATTCCTCTTTTTCCTTTCAATAAGTTAAACGACATAAAAGCTGGTTTTATATTTCAAAGTCAAAATTAAACAGTACCATAATTCCGGGGCCACAAGGATACTCCTGGATACCGACCGGTTTACCGATAATGCGCTCAAAAATAGTGATTATTGATTATTTGGCACTCACCAGGAAATTATAACCGTAAGTGAGCAAATAAATGCCCGTAATAAACAGTGCCGCACAGGCCAGGAACAATAATAACGAGTACAATAATATCTGCGACCAGCTTTCGCTGTCCCTGATCTTTTTATTGAGTTTTTTAAACAGGATATACCCCAGCCATACCATGCCCACGGTAACCAGGAACATCAGGGTTGCTTTTATAAATATTGACATGGGCTTTTAGTTTAACAGGTAAGGGACAGGTTTTAGTCGCCTTCCACCATCTCCCTGGCGTTTTCCAGGGCAGCCGCACTTGGTTTTTCACCACCGATCATTTGGGCAATAGCGGTTACCCTTTCGCTGGTTTGTAACTGTTTAATGCTGGTGTTTACCTTGTTGCCTACGGGTTGTTTGTATACAAAATAATGCGCATCGGCCTTGCCGGCAATCTGGGGCTGGTGGGTAATACAGATCACCTGCATATCCCTGGCCAGTTTTTTCATGATTAGGCCTACCTGCAAAGCGGCCTCGCCGGAAATGCCGGTATCAATTTCATCAAAGATCAGGGTGGGCAGGTCCATATGTTGGGCTACCAGCGATTTTACCGATAACATGATACGGCTTAACTCACCACCGCTGGCTACTTTACGCAGGGGTAAAAAGCGATCACTTTTATTGGCATCAAATAAAAATTCAATGGTATCGCTGCCGTTCGCCGTTAACTGCCCGGAAGGGTTAACAGTGACCTGCATACGGGCATTGGGCATGCCTACCTGCTTCAACAGTTTATTAATATTATCCTGCAGCGGTTTTACCTGCGCCTGGCGACTGGCCGATATTTCGCCCGCCAGGGCGGTAGCGTGTTGCACATTATCGTTTACGGCTTTTTGTTTTTCACCAATAGCCGCATCAATATTTAACACGGCCTGTAATTTTTGTTCCAGCTGTTGTTGTATCTGCAATAACTCGTTGGTGCTGCTTACACCATGTTTTTTTTGCAGTTTATAACCCATGGACAGCCTGTTGTTCAGCTCGTCAGCTTTTGCAGGGTCAAACAGGAAGTGATTACTGATGGTATTAATTTCCCCTGCAATATCTTTCAGTTCTATCTGGGCTTCCAGTAATCTTTTTTGCAGGCCGGCCAGATCGGGGTGTAAAGCGGCATAATTACCCACAAGTGCCTGTAAGGATTTTAACTGCTGTACAATCGGTTCTTCTCCTTCTTCCAGTGCGTAATACACTTTTTCCACCGCTGCTTTAATATCACCGGCATTGTTCAGCAATTGCAACTCCTCATCAATACTTTCCAGTTCATTCTCTTTCAGGCCGGCATCTTCGAGCTCCTGGTATTGAAAACGGTTATAATCGGCTTCTTTCTCAAACTGTGTTTTTTGTTCCAGCAGTTCTTCCAGTTCTTTTTTTGCCTGGCCCCATTGCCGGTAGTAGTTATTGTATTCTTTTAATACCGCTGCATTATCGGCCAGGGCATCTATTACCTGTTGCTGAAAATCACTTTCGCCTATTTCCAGGGTATCAAACTGCTGATGCATATCTACCAGCAAAGAACTCAGTGTGTTTAATTGCTGCAGGGTAACCGGTGTATCATTAATAAAAGCCCGGCTTTTACCGGCAGCGCTTATTTCACGGCGGATAACCAGTTCCTCCTCTATATCCAGGTCGTTTTGCTGCAGCCAGGCGGTGACCGCTGTTTTTGTTTTTGCGGTAAAGAAGCCTTCTACAATACATTTCTTTTCCTTATCCACCAGCACCGAAGTATCAGCACGCTGGCCCAGTATTAAACCCAATGCACCCACAATAATAGATTTACCGGCACCGGTTTCGCCGGTAATGGCATTTAACTTTTGTGAGAAAGCTATTTCCAGCTCGTCTATAATAGCGTAATTCTGTATATGAATTTTGTGCAACATATTGGGCTTGCAATTTAGGCAAAGTAAAAATGAAAAAACAGAAATGAAAAATAAAGTAGCGGCAATAAAAAAACCTCCCAGTTAACCGGGAGGTTTTTTAGTATTTTCTATAACACTTATTTTATTTCAGTGTTGTTGTTCAGCTCATCATCAACCAGGATACGGCCGCAGTTTTCGCAAACCATTACTTTTTTATGCTGGCGGATCTCGCTTTGCTTTTGCGGAGGAATAGAGTAGAAACAACCGCCACACGCATCACGTTGTACAGGAACAACGGCTAAACCATTGCGGTAGTTTTTCCTGATCTTGTCGTAGCTGGCCAGTAAACGTGGATCAACCGCCGTTTTAGCTTCTTCAGCCAGTTTGTTGTATTCTTTTTCTTCTTTTTCGTTGGCTACGATAATTTTTTCCAACTCGCCTTTTTTATTGGCTAAGGCTGATTCTTTTGCCGCGATGTTTTTATTGGCTTTTTCCAATAAAACTGCTTTTTCAGCAATTTCCTCATTGGCGTCCTTGATATGTTTTTCAGCAAGTTTTACCTCCAGCTGCTGCATCTCAATTTCTTTATTGATGGCTTCAAACTCACGGCTGTTTTTTACATTGTCGCTTTGTTTTTCATACTTCTTCACCAATGCTTCAGCCTCTACAATAGCAGCTTTGCGTTGTTCAATAAACTCGTTAACACCGTTTATCTCTTCTTCAATACGGGTTTTACGGGCATGTAATCCTTGTATTTCGTCTTCCAGGTCGGCCACCTCAATAGGTAATTCGCCTTTTAGGATACGAATCTCATCCAGCTTGCTGTCAATTTTCTGCAAATGGATTAAAGATGTCAATTTTTCTTCAACTGAAAAATCCTTAACGGTTGCCATGTATATAATTGTTTTGCGTTTTTTACTAACTAAACGTTGTCCCGCCCATTAAATTTTAATAAAAGTACTGAACCGGGTTGGTATTAGCTTTTGTTTTTAGGACGGCAAAGGTAGTAAATTTTTCGGCTAAACCGTCAGCCAGTAAGTTTATGGTGAACTGTTCGCTCTCATAATGGCCGATATCGGCAATAATCAGGCGGTTATCGGCATCAAAAAACTCGTGGTATTTCATATCCCCGGTAATAAAAATATCAGCGCCGCTACGTAAAGCGTTGTTAATCAAAAAACTACCTGCACCGCCACAAAGTGCCACCCGCTGTATTTTCTTTTGCAGCAGGGCCGTATGCCTGATAACCGGCACCTGGAATAGTTTTTTTACTAATTGTAAAAATTCGGCTTCCGGCATAGGTTCGGGCAGGTTACCCACTAAACCGGCCCCGGTTTGATTGTGTTCGTTCAGCAGGGGAATAATATCGTAAGCCACTTCCTCGTAAGGATGGGCCGTTTTCATGGCTTTTATAACAGCCTGTTGCAGCCATGCAGGAAAAATGATCTCCACCCGGGTCTCGGGTTCCTGGTGCTGTTGCCCTATACTGCCCACATGCGGATCAGCACCTTCACCGGCCTTAAATGTACCTATACCATCTGTATTAAAACTGCATTCGCTGTAATGGCTGATATGCCCGCCACCCGCATTGAAAACAGCCTGCCTTACCGCACCTGCCTGTAGCAATGGTACAAAAGTGACCAGTTTTTGCAATTGCCCGGGTTTAGGCTGTAATACCTGCACCTGCTGCAGACCTAACATCGCCGCTATTTTACCATTTACACCGGTAATCACATTATCGAGGTTGGTATGTATGGCATAGATGGCAATATCATTTTTAATGGCACTGATAACAATACGCTCTACATAGTTTTTACCGGTAATTTTTTTCAGGCCGCCAAATACAATGGGATGATGGGCCACGATAAGGTTACAGCGGTTATCAATGGCTTCCTGTATTACCGCTTCCGTTACATCCAAAGAACAGATAATGCCCGTACAGTCCCAGCCGGTATTGCCGGTGATGAGGCCTGCATTATCGTACCCTTCCTGTAATACAGGTGGGGCCAGCGTTTCCAGATAACGGATAATATCGGCAATAACCATATTTGTATGCATTTGTTATCCGTCAAAAATAAGATAGTAAATGCATAACCCGCTCTGTAAACACGTTCATTTATTTCACCATGATTGCTACGGCACGGGAAGAAAATGTACCATCGGCTAAAACAAAGGGTGTTCCGTTTTTCCAGTACTTGGCCACCTGCATGCCGGCGCTATTCCTTTCATTGCCGCATACATACACGTCACTGCCATCTACATATATGCCAAATGCCTGGGCGGTGTACTCGTCATTGGTCAGGTTAACGGCACGGTTATTTTTCCAGTATTTGGCAACAAAATTGGCATCATCTCCCTGCTCATAGCCGGCCACGTATACATCACTGCCTGATACCATGATACTATTGGCACGCCCCCTTGTACTGCCACTGGTTAATTTATCCATAACACCATTTTTCCAGTATATGGCCATACTTTCTGCTCCCATAAATCCATCGCCGGCTAGATACACATCATTGCCGTTTATATAAATACTGTTGGCTACCATATCCTCTGCACCATCGGACAATATAACCGGCGTTCCGTTTTTCCAGTATTTAGCCACCCGGTTGCCCGCGTCATTTTTTTCATAGCCAGCCACATACACATCGTTTTTCACTACCATTATAGCCCTGGCCGCAGCCTGGCGGCTGCCATTGGTTAATGCAACAGCCGTTCCGTTTTTCCAGTATTTGGCTGTCTGTACACCGGCGGTATTATATTCGTAACCCACTGCGTATACATTGATACCCTCCACAAAAATGCCGGTAAGGCCCGACATTGTTTTACCATCAGTAAGTTTAACTATTGTACCGTTTTTCCAGTACTGGGCTACAATATTACCGGTAACGGGATCTTCGTCCCAACCTGCTACATATACATCGTTACCCGCAACATATACACCGGTGGCACTGGCTTCGCCACCCTGAATGGTATATAAAGTGGGAGTAACCCCTTTCCATAAAGTAGCGGTTTGGGGTAAGCTGGCATTGCCGTTATACCCAACCGTGTAAACTTCTTTGCCGGCTTTAGCCGGGTTGGCCTTTTCATCTTTTTTACAGGCCATGAATGCCAGGGCCAGTATGGCCGGAAGAAATATTTTTTTCATAATGCGTTCAGTTTTCATTGAGGTTACAAACCTGGCATTTAGTTGACATAAAAAAAATCCCTTAAAAAGTGGATATTTTACTTTTCCCGTACTGTATAAGTTTTATGGCATAAGCATGATAAAAGCAGTAACTTTAAACGGATCATTGCATGCGTACCCAGTATGTGTTTTCTTACATTTGTTAACGCATTAAATGGCTGTCATATGCTTAGAAGAAGAAAAGGATATATTTTATTAGCGCTACTGGTACTTACCGGGCTGGCCGGCAGTGTAAAGCCTGCTGCTACTACTGTAAAAGAAAGGAAAACAGTGGTAAAAGCGCTGAAAGAAAGCCGGGATAATTTGTTTGCGCAGGTAGGCAAATTAAATATTCAGCAACTCACTTATAAACCATCACTGGATAAACCTTCCATTGCCGAATTATTACAGATACAACTGGAGCTGGAGAAAAACACCTGGCAGCTTTTTAAGAATACGATGTCGACAAGTAGCACCACCTGTAATATTTATGAAAACGCAGGTGAGGCCGAACCCGGAGATGCCGTGAGCACAATAGCCAGTTATAAAGTAGTAAAAGCTTTAGAGGTTCCGAAGTATACTACGCCCCACGCCAGTTTACTCATCAACCATTTTAAGAACATCAGAAAAGAAGTGATCAGCTATGCCCGTACCACTACGGAAGACCTGAAGAATAATTATGTAGCCACCGGCGACGGTGATATTACAGCCTATAATTGTTTTTTATTATTAGGACAACAAACAGAAATTATCGCCGCTCATATCGGGGATATCAAGAAGAATAATTCATTTCCCGAATAAGTTTTTACACAACATTTATTCATTTTATTTTAGGTAAGTGCTTTGTATAGCCCGGCTATGTTATGGGCTGATAATAGCCCCGATTGACGCGTAAAGCCCGCCGCAGGTTTGTGTGCCGGCCTGCTTTAATGGCGGCGGCTTGGAGTAAAAGCGGGATACTATAGCCCGGCTTTGCACTGTAGTTGCTGCTTCATTCTTTTTTATTGTTGTATGAACTGCAACTCCACCCGGCGATTTAAAGCCTGGCCTGTACGGGTATTGTTTTCGGCTACCGGTTCGTCCGGACCATGGTTGCTGACAATTAACTGTGAGGCGCTAACATTTTTCTGCAGCAAATAATTTTTCACACTTTCGGCACGTTGCCTTGACAGCTTTTCGTTAATGGCAACTGACCCTGTTTTATCTGTATAACCATCAATTTTTAATGCCAGTGACGGGTATTTGCGCAGGTTAACGGCAATAAAGTTAAGGGTGGCATAATAAGCCTGCTTCACCTTTACTTCATTTACATTGAACAGTATTTTTTCCAGCTGCATATTCACCAGGTTATCACGTGTATTATCTATAACCACCGGTGCCGGTTTAATTTCCACTGGTTTTGTTTCGGTTATTACCCGTTGTATGGTATCGGTAATACGAAGCGTATCTCTCATATGCACCGTATCCTGCAGGCGAAGGGTATCCCTGATATAAACAGTATCTTTTGCAGCCGGTGTAATGACAGTTTGCTGTTGGGGCGGTGTAGTGATAACCGGGTTAAGATAAACCGGTGCAGGATTATTATTGCTTTTATAAATATTCAGGTCATTTCTCAGCCGGCTGATTTCTTCTTCTACCTGTCTGTTATATTTTTTATCATTGGCTGAGGGCGCCACCACCATGGTTACCGGTGGTGTAGTGCGGTTATTGTTGATAGAAGTTCTCAGTGCTTCTATTTCCCTTCGTAAAGCATCGTTCTGTGCCTGTGTATTAAGCGCATCTTTCGTAGCAGCATTGTTGGTTATAACAGGTTGTGGCTGGGCCCGGTAAGTATTAAGCGCCTGCCTTAATTGTACAATCTCGTTATTAAGGGCAGCATATTCGCTATCATATTTTGAATTAACAGGCATAGCCGATCTTGCTGTGGCAGCAGGATCGGCTTGTTTAACCTGGCGTTGTATGGTATCAACATTTTCCTTATCTATCTTTTTTTTTTCGTTTTTGCTGAATATGTTGAAAATACCTTTCCTGGTTTCTTTTGGCGAATTCTTTTTTTCTTCAGGCACCACAGGTTTACTGATCAAAGTATCCCTGGTAACAATGATGGTATCCCGCACTGGTGTTTTAACAGCTTCCAGCTCTTTTAACCTTAATTCTTTTTCGGCCAGTAAACGCAGTAGAGTATCGGTTTGCGCATCTTTCTGCGCCTGCAGCTGCTGCAATTCTGTTTGCACAGGAACAGTAGTAGTAGTGGAGGGTTTGAGTATAACGGTATCTTTTATCCTCCTGATCATTGCCGTATCGGTCATTGTACGTTTTAATAAAGAGTCTACTACAACTGTTGACCGTTCTGGGTTGCCACTATAGTTGTTGATGGTAATATTAACCGGTGACACAGGTGTTGCAGCAGGAGCTATTTGCAAGTAGGAAAGTCTTACAGAGTCAATCAGGCGTTGCCTTTCTAATTGTTGTAATACTGTTTTCAGGGAATCCAGTTCTTTTTGCCTGGCCATCATGATAGAATCCTGTATGGTGGTAACCGGTGTTATAGCGACTACCTTAGCTCCCGGCCTTTCACTCATACGATCAAAGAGTTTAGCAATTTTAGAAGGGCTGCCATAGGCAATGGGTATCCTTATACCCGCATGAATATCGGCACTCGGTACTTTTTTATTAAAAGCCAGGGACCCCAGGTTGGAAGAGCCTATGTAAACAGGCCCTAAACGCAGGGTGGCACCCACATTCCAATCATCAAATTTGGTATAGGACACCGGCAAATAAAAGCCAAATACCCTTGACTCAAACCTCGGTGTAATGGCATAGGCAGGCTCTACCCTTACCTTGCGATCGGTGGTGCTGAGTTTCATGGGCTGATAGGTCATGGCGTTTATGTAGAAGCCCCGGCCCATATGCACATCTAACTGTGCACTATAAGCAGTAGGTAAGGCCACTGTATATGAACCTTCGTTCAACGTATTATACACTGCCTGCTCCGATAATAAAGTATCTACGGCATTAATATTTTTAAGGACCCGGTTGTTTAAATTCCAGTTCACGGCATTCATGGAAAAGTCGTTATTAAACCCACCTTTATTAAAGGTCAGTTTACCGGCATCCATAATAGCAAAGGCAATGCGGAAAGCATATTTGTTATAATCACGCCGGGTTCTTTCTTCATATTCCGGTGTCAGGTATTTAAACTTGTCAATTTTGCCCCTGTATTCATATACTAAACCGGCATTCCAGCCAAAGCCTTCTGCTTCGGGGCGTAATGATTTTAAAGAAAGTGATTTATACATATCCAGGCTTAGTTTATTACCGTGCCCGTATTGCATGTTTGGTGTTGTTACATTTACATCCTGGTTATTGGTAAAACTCATACTCAGCTCATCGGCCTGGAAATAGCCCGATGCAATGCCACCGATATATTTTGCGGTAAAAGCGCCTTTTAAGAAATGATTTCCCTGGTCAATTAAAACCGTACCATAAGTAAGTCCCACATCCAGCCAGTTCAATGTATTACTGCTGATGCCATTCATATTCATAGTACGGCCGTAAAAACTATTATCATCAAAACTGCGATAAGCCAGCCTCGCAAAATCCTGGTTAATATTATCTACGTACATACCGGTACGATTATTAATGCTCAGTGCAATGGCCGAACGTTTACCTACCGACAGCATGAATGAAATGGGCGCAATAACACGTGTATTTAAACGCAGGTTTACTTTTTCATTTGCCTTAAGTGTGTTTTCCTCCAGCAGGTCTCTTTGCACCATACTCCAGTCTTTGTATTTATCACGAAAGAAAGAGCCATCCAGCAATGCGGTACGTTTAACCGATAAATAGTTGTTGGAGAAATAAGTACTGACGCCGATAAGGTTAAGATCAAATTTTAAACGGCTGTCAACAATACTGGCTGGATTTAAATTCATACCGGTAACACCTGTATAATTACCGGTGCTAAGGCCTAACATGTCCTGACCGTAGGTATAAACTGTAAAAAACGAAACAACAAAAGCCGAGAGTAGGTGTTTTCTCATAAAAAAGATTTAGGTGTTAGCAATGAAATAAAAATAAACTACTAGCGTAATATCATTGTTTATACCTAATGAAAAAACTGTACCAAAAGGAGCTATTTGGTAACGACCAACTCAAAGAAAGCCTTTTTAGCACTACAATCTATTAATCATAGCTACTTTACACATTGCATATAAAAACAATACGTATATCCAACTATACGCATTATAGATTGCAATACTATAATAATATAAATATTGATAATATGTTTTAGAAGCGCTGGTTTAGAAAGCTTTTTTATTGGGCGTTATAATCTTTTCTATGAATACCAGGCGCCCCTCGGCAGATACGCCTTCCACCACTATTTTAAATTTCTTTGTTTTATCGTTATTAAAGAAAGTAACAGGAACCCTGCTTGTTTTATTATCAACGGGTATTCCTGCATTCCAGTAGAGCGTGATCCGGTCATCGGATGATGCATCTTCTTTTTTGGCAGCCGTATAATCAGGAGCATAAAAATCTTTTATTACTGTATACCCTGTATATAAAAGCTCGTCTCCCATCAGTGGCGTATCCGCCAATATATCATCACCTTTACGGGTATAAAAAGCCATTACCCCGTTTCCGCCGCCGCCCGATGCTCCTGCAAAACTGGAGAACACTTTTATATAGGCAATTTTTGAAGGTTGTATACCTGCAAGTACCGAAGGACTCGTTTCTATCTCATCTAAATATAAGGTCATCGGTTCACTACCCATTGAGCTGATCGTTGAATTTTGATTATGCCTGTAAAACAATTGCTGCTCATTAGTCTCTTCATTCAGTACCACGCCTACACCTGGTACCCTGAATTGTATATAATCAAATATATTGTTATACCCATACATGGTTTCCTCCAATAAGCTCATCTTCCTTACGGCATCACCGGCAAACAACCCGCTTACATACCGGCTTTCTGCCGTTGTTTTCTTTTTGGCCTTTACCGTTACATCTGCCAGCGTTTTTCCTAATTGTTGCTGATAGGTTTTAAAGAATTCAGCGAATAAAGCATCATCAGTATACCCCAACCCCGGCATTTTTTCTGCAGGTAATGCAAACACCTGCATCAACGAATCGCCGGATGCCTGTACTTTGATATCATTACCTCTGCGTCCTTTTATATCTGTAAATAACAATTTAGCTTTACCAAAGAAAAACATCGAGTCAATAACAAATTCTCCTTTCGCATTTGTTTTTATCATCTGCATATTGGTAGCAGTATCTGCAGTCATCACTTTTAATAAAAAATTTTTATCTGCAAATGCCTTCTTTGTATTACCCATATTTACCTGTCCCTTTACCTGTATAAAACCCGGGTCTTTATACTGTAAGGGGGCAGTTACTTTCAACGGCAATTCCTCCCACCTGAACCTGCGCCAGCCATTGGTCATCATCACCAGGTCCAATGCATTGTCCGCCACTTCACCTTCATTCGTAAAATACCAGGAAGGGCGATGTACATACCCTTTTATGTCTGCATTTAAAAGAAAGGCTGAAAGAATATTATGATTGCGGTAAGTGGCCGTATCAAAATCGGCATCAGTAACTGCCACTGATATATTGCCGGTAAAAGATGCCGGAAAGTTTATGGCCCAGTTATTTTTTTGCCGGCTGTTGTTATTCACTGTTTCCGCAAGTAAGGTAGCCGGAACACGGTATTCTTTATTATCAATAAATGTCAACCGCTCGGCCAGGGGCTGGTGTTTATCATTGAACACCGTTATCTGCATTACCCCCGATAAAAGATTGGCCGTTTGCAAAGTGCCCGTATGCTCATCTTTTTCTTTCTGCAGCGTTTTTGTAAACACCACGTGGTGTTGTATTTGTCCAACAATATAAGCGGCTTTAAAGTCAGGGTCAGTGCCGGTTTGCTGAATCTCGAACTGTTTACCATTCCCTACATTGAACACTCTTAATACCACTCCTTTTTTTGTCTGTTCCGGCAGTGGATATTTTTGATTCGCCTGTCCATCCTGTACCGCATAATAATCCATTCCTTCAACTACGGGAAGATCAAAGTACCCCATACCATCATGATAACTGGTAAACTTCGCCACTTCCTTATCCTGGCTGTCAAATACCCTCCCTTTGCCATTCACCGGCATGCCCGCCTGGTCTGTTATCTTAAATGCCACAGTGTTATTCAGCCCGGTTATTAAATTACCGCCTTCGGGAAAGAAGTTCATCGTAACCGCATTACCCGCTAACGCGTTACTGCTTTTTTGGGGGGTGTTAGTATTGATGACCCTGATGAGTTTTTTATGCAGGTAGGCCGGCTCCTGGTTAAGCATATGTAAGGTATAAGCCCTGATGGTATACAGCCCGTCTGCCAGGGTATCCGGTAGGTCTATCTGTCCGCGGCTTAGACCGCCGATAGCCGGAAAAACCTGCCGGTCAATAACCTGTTTGCCATCCAGCAGTTCTACGTACATACCGGAGCTTTTTACCGATGGCAGAAAGTCCAAAAGCAAATACCCTTTTAGCCAGACCTGCTGTCCGGGAAAATAAGTCTCCCGGTCTGTATGCAGGTATAATTTTTCAATAGGGTTATGTTCCCGCCAGGTATTCAGGTGTGCCACAGGCTCCTGGCCATACACTGACTTTACACTAAAAAGAAGCAACAAAACAACCGGTAATGAGCATTTCATGTTTAAAATATACCACATAAAATACAGTTTTTGCAAATCTACCGTTCAAATATATTTTTTCACCTGAATACCTATACATTTACATTACCTTCTTTAAGAGGTTAGTAGCAATAATAATTTTAAACAGGAACGATGAGATGGGAACAGTTTTTGCGGTTACCTGTCATTCATCATTGGAATAAAGAAAATACCTAATGTCCTTAGCCAAACTAACTTATGTATGGAACCGTCGCCTGTTGGTATGCGCATTCCTGTTATGCCCGTTCTGGTTATTGGCCCAGGTACCTTCCGCAAATTTCACAGCAAATATTATTTCCGGCTGTTCACCGCTGGTAGTTAATTTCCAGGACCAGTCCCTGGGTTCACCTACCTCCTGGAGCTGGAGCTTCGGCAATGGCAATACATCCGGTGTACAAAACCCTACTGCCTCCTATTTTGACCCCGGTACCTATACCGTTACGCTTACGGCCACCAATGCTAACGGCAGCAATACCCTTACCCGTACTGCCTATATTGTGGTACACCAGGGGCCCACGGTTAACTTCCAGGCCGATGTAACCAGCGGTTGTTTCCCCTTACGGGTTAATTTTGCTGACCTCAGTACGCCCGGCACCAATAATACCAATACCAGCTGGCTATGGGATTTTGGCAACGGTACTACCTCTACCGCACAAAACCCTTCGGTAACCTATACCACCGCCGGAACATTTGCCGTTACCTTAAGAGTTACCAACGATAAAGGCTGTACACGGGTAATAAGCCGTAATGCCTATATTAATGTAACACCCGGCGTTACTGCAGGCTTTACCCATACCCAACCCACAGTTTGCCAGCCGCCTGCTGCTGTCAGCTTTACCAATACCTCCACCGGTCCCGGAACACTAAGCTATCAATGGCTTTTTGGGGATGGCGGTACCAATAATACTACCAACCCCACCCATACTTATACTACTGCCGGTAATTATACGGCGACACTGGTTACCATCAGCAGTAATGGCTGCCGGGATACGGCACGTACTGCCGCCCCCATCATCGTAGGCGGTTACCGCACAGGCTTTACCGGCCCTGCCACTATCTGCGCCCGGCAACCGGCCAGCTTTGTCAACACTTCCACCCCGGCACCGGTTTCGGTACTCTGGAATTTTGGTGATGGTAATACGTCCACTGATCTGAACCCGACACATCATTTTGCAACGCCTAATACTTATACCGTTACCTTAACCGCCAATTATGGTAATTGCAGCGAAACCTTTACCGCACCCATTACCGTTCATGCATTGCCCGCTACTGCGTTTACAGCTTCACCACGTTTTAGCTGTGCGCCGCCATTGGCTGTAACCTTCCAGGATCAAACACCAGGAGTCGTTTCCTGGAACTGGAGTTTTGGCGATGGCGGTACCTCTACCCAACAAAATCCGGTACACAATTATACCGGTTATGGTAATTTTAATGTACGGCTAATTACTACCAATGCCAACGGTTGCCGGGATACATTAACACAAAACAATTATATCAGGATCCAGCGCCCGGTAATACAGGTAACCGGTCTTCCGGCCAATGGTTGTGTACCTTATACGATCAATCCTGTACCCAATATAAATACCCTGGATGCCGTCACTTCCTACCAGTGGGACTTTGGTGATGGCAGCCCGGTGGTTACCACACAAACACCCTCACATACTTATACGGTACAAGGCACTTATACCGTTACACTGACCATTACTACCAGTACCGGTTGCACCGAAACACTTAGCATGCCCGGCGTGGTAAGGGTGGGCACCGTGCCATCTGTCGACTTTTCGTTGAACCCGGCTATTGCCTGTGCCTATCAACCGGTTCAGTTTACCGACCTGTCCGTACCCGCTGATACCTGGTTATGGGATTTTGGTGATGGCAATACCTCCAGCCTGCAACATCCAACCCATACTTATACCGATACAGGTTATTTTAACGTGAGCCTTACAGTTATTAATAACGGGTGCGAAGCAAGTATTACCCAGCCAAATGTCATCAGGGTACTACCCCCTATTGCACGTTTCATTTCTACACCTAACTGTGATAACCGGCTTGAATTTACCTTTACCGATCAATCTATAGGCCCGGTCAGCTGGGCATGGGATTTTGGCGATGGCAGCCCTGTTGTTACCACACAAAACCCGACACATGTTTTCCCGGCGTTGGGGAACTATACGGTAACATTAACCGTTACTAATGGCAGCTGTTCACATAGTACTACCCAAACCGTTTATACCATCTCTATTGCACCGGATTTTAATGCTGCTCAAAGAGTAATCTGCAGGGGAGCCCCCATTGTTTTGAACCCTTTAAATATTTCCGGAGGAGCTGTATCCTCATTGATCTGGGACCTTGGTAACGGTTCAGCCATATCGCAGGGTTATGGGCCGTTAACTTATACTTACCCTTACTCAGGTACTTATGATATTATGCTGATATCTGTAGACATAAACGGCTGCAGAGATACTATTATAAAAAATAATTACATACGGGTCAATGGCCCTACAGCAAGTTTTACCGCTTCCAATGTAAATGGCTGTACCGGCACCACTGCTACCTTTACCGATAACAGTGGTACAGATGGTGTGAATGCCATTGTTTCCCGCAGGTTCGATTTTGGGGATGGTACTATACAAACCTTTACTGCCCCACCTTATCAACACACTTATAATCAAACCGGCGTCTTTCATGTAAAGATGATTGTTACGGATGCCTCAGGCTGTAGCGATAGTGTAACCCTGAACAACCTGGTCACCATTACCCGGCCCGTTCCTGAATTTTCATCGGCCCAGGCCCTTACCTGTCCCAATGCGCCGGTAACTTTTATAAACGAAACTACTCCGGCAGGCTTTACCAGTTTCTGGGATTTCGGCAATGGTGTTACCTCTACCGACCAGTCGCCTACATATAACTATCCCGCTGTGGGAGTGTATACTGTTAAGTTATTTGTCACGGACAATAATGGTTGTCTTGATTCTATTGTTAAACCTGATTACGTTACTGTACTGGAGCCCCGAGCCAGTTTTACAGTAAACGATTCCATCGGCTCCTGTACTCCATTGGAGGTACAGTTTACCAATACCTCTACCCATTTCAATATCGTATACTGGGATTTTGGTCCGGGCCAGGGAAATTCTCTTTTACCTAACCCGGTACACTATTACAATTCACCAGGCACTTACAGGGTAAAACTCACCATCGCCAGCCCGGGTGGTTGTATTGACAGTGCATTCGTCAACATTCATGTAGAAGATACTACCGGTACCGCACTCAGTTATACGCCTATTGCGGGTTGTAACCCGCTTTCCGTTAATCTTGAGCTCAATACCCAGTCAACCATTGAAAGTTATTTCTGGGATTTTGGCGATGGCAATACCACCATCACCACAACACCTGTGGCCAGTCATCTGTTTCAATCACATGGCAACTTCTTACCCCGGGTAATTATGCAGGACCCTTCCGGTTGTTTAATACCCATTGCCGGTTTAGATACCATACGTGTGTCCGGTGCCAATGTCAATTTTGGTTTTACACCGGCATTGCTTTGCGATAGCGGAAGGGTGAGTTTTACCGATTCTACCACTTTCAGCGATCCTATACGTAGCTATCAATGGTCATTTGGTGATGGCGGTACATCTACCCTGCAAAACCCGGTACATAATTATACCAGTCCCGGCAACTACGATGTTACGCTTACGGTACAGACAAGCATCAGCAACTGCACCAACTCCTTTACCATTCCCAATGCCATTAAAGTGGTACAAAGCCCTATCATTGATATTGGTGGTGATACAGCTACCTGTATTCATGAAACATTATTACACAGCGGTGTATTCCTGGTACCGGATACTTCAGTGGTCAGCTGGCAATGGACTTTCCCCAACGGCAATACAGCAGCCATACAAAACCCGCCCATACAAACCTATAATACAGCAGGCAGCTTTACAGTACAGGCTATTGCTACCAACAGCAGTGGTTGTGCCACAACAGTACGTCAACCTGTTACCATTAATCCGCTGCCTACCGTTACCATGCCGGGGCAGATCACGGTACAATCAGGGTACTCGGTATTGATCCCGGCCACTTATTCCGCCGGTGTAAATAACTGGAACTGGACACCGGTCAGGGGGCTTAGCTGTACCGATTGTGCCACACCCGAAGCCGGGCCTCAGTTCAATACCACATACACGGTTAACTTCAGCGATATTAACGGCTGCCGTAACCAAAGCAGTATTGATGTAGTAGTGGTTTGTTTAAATGGCAACCTGTTTATGCCCAATACTTTTTCACCAAATGGCGATGGCAGTAACGATGTATTTTATCCGCGTGGTACCGGCTTATACCTTATAAAAGCCTTACGCATATTCAACCGCTGGGGCGAAGTAGTATTTGAAAAAAGAGAATTCCCGCCTAACAACGCTCTATATGGCTGGGATGGGCGGTATAAGAACAAAGCACCGGTGGCCGATGTATATGTGTACCAGGTAGAAGTGCAGTGTGCCAACGGAGAAACAATTCGCTTAAACGGCAATATTGCTTTAATTCAATAACCTATGTATAGCTATAAACCTGTCATACAAAACTTATTGCTCCTGTTGCTGCTGGCAACCGGCAGTACGGGTTTTGCACAGGACCTGCACTTTTCACAGTTTTTTGAAACGCCTTTGTTACGCAACCCGGCACTGGCAGGCTTATACAATGGCGATACCCGCGTACAGGGTGTTTACCGCGACCAGTGGAACAGCGTGGCCAACGCCTACCGTACAGGCTCTGTAAATGCAGAAATGAAATTTGCTGTAGGCCGCGGCAACGACTTTGTAACGCCTTCCCTGCAAATTTTATACGACCGTGCCGGCACCATCGGCTGGACCTCTACCCATATCCTGCCCGGTGTTAACTACCATAAATCCTTGAGCGATGAGAAAAACAGTTACTTATCCCTGGGGGTAACGGGCGGAGTGATACAACGTCGTTTCGATCCCTCCAAAATGACTACCAACTCTCAATATGATAATGGTGGCATTGGTGAAAACCTGGCCCAGCCGCAGTATACTTATTTTGATGGCAGCGTGGGCATGAGCTATAATGCGGGATTGAATGATAACCAGGATAATAATTACTACCTGGGAGTGGCTTTTCATCACTTTAACCGGCCCAAACAATCTTTCTATCGCAACCCCAATATTGAGTTAAACGGTAAATGGGTATTCTCGGGCGGCTTACGCCTGGCCATGGGCGATTATGCAAGGGCTACTTTTATGGCCGACCACAGTTTCCAGGGAGGCTTTACCGAAACCGTCTTTGGCGGCGCTTATGGTATTAAAATCGGCGGTTACCCGGATGACTATGATTACTTTTTAGAGGCCGGCGCTTTCCTGCGCTGGAACGATGCTTTTATTCCTGTGCTGAAACTGGAATACAAACCCTTCACCGTATCCTTCAGTTACGATGTCAATATCTCCAAACTCCGCAGCTCCAGTTATGGCCGCGGCGGTTTTGAAATTGGTGTTACCTATACCGGCTTCCGTCTCAGCAACAGCACCATGGACTATATGCGGTGTCCGAGGTTTTAGGCAAGTTTAAAAGTTTAACGTTTAAGGTTTAAAGTTGGTGGAAACCCTGAACATTTCAACACTTGAACATTGAACTTTTGAACTTTTGAACCTTTGAACTTTTGAACCCTTGAACTTT
>CAYUMH010000081.1:0-19624 GCA_964445775.1 uncultured Terrimonas sp. | reverse complement strand
GGTAAAACCCGTCACTCAACCCCGGGTGTAGGTTTAATATCACCGCCGCCTCACCACGATATTTATTCTATTGAGGACTTAGCGCAATTAATTTACGATTTAAAAAATGCCAACCGTAAAGCCCGTATCAATGTAAAACTGGTAAGTAAAGCCGGTGTGGGTACTATTGCTACCGGTGTTACCAAGGCTAAAGCCGATGTGGTATTGATCGCCGGTTTTGATGGCGGTACCGGCGCCTCACCCATGAGCTCTATTAAACATGCAGGTTTACCATGGGAATTAGGTTTAGCGGAAACACACCAGACACTGGTTAAAAATAAATTACGCAGCCGGGTAATTGTACAGACCGATGGCCAGATAAGGACCGGTCGCGATATTGCCATAGCCGCCTTATTAGGCGCTGAAGAATGGGGTATTGCTACTGCCGCACTGGTAGTGGAAGGTTGTATTTTAATGCGCAAATGCCATTTAAATACCTGCCCGGTTGGAGTAGCTACACAGGATGCGGAACTGAGAAAACGTTTTACCGGTGATGCGGATTATGTGGTTAACTTCTTCAAATTCATTACACAGGATTTCCGCGAACTAATGGCCGAGCTTGGTTTCCGTACCGTGAATGAAATGATTGGCCAGGTGGATACTTTACAGGTAAGAGAGAATATTACGCACTGGAAATACAGTAAACTTGATCTGTCGCCTTTACTGCATAAAGAAGAAGCACCGGAATGGGTAGGCTTATACAATACGGAAGAACAGGATCATGGGCTGGATAATATTTTAGATTGGAAGTTCTTAGAAGCGGCACAGCCTGCTTTAAACAGCAAAGAAAAAATAAGAGCTGAGTTCAATATCATCAATACCGACCGGTCAGCAGGCACTTTGTTATCCAATGAAATAACAAAAATATATGGTGCAGAAGGATTACCGGATGATACCATTCATTTAAAACTGAAAGGCACAGCAGGTCAAAGCCTGGGCGCTTTCAGCACCAAGGGTATTACGTTTGAACTGGAAGGTGATGCCAATGATTATTTTGGTAAAGGCTTAAGCGGCTCTACCCTGGTAGTATATCCTGATAAGGAAGCGACTTTTAAACCGGAGGAAAATATCATTATCGGTAACACGGCCTTTTATGGCGCTACGCAAGGTAATGCCTATATCCGTGGTAAGGCCGGTGAACGTTTTGCGGTTCGTAACTCAGGTGCCAGCGTGGTAGTAGAAGGTATTGGCGACCATGGTTGTGAATACATGACCGGTGGCACTGTAGTGGTACTTGGAGAAACCGGGCCCAACTTTGCAGCCGGTATGAGCGGTGGCATTGCCTACATATACGATGTAAACAACAGCTTTGCAGGCAGGTGTAACCCCGAGATGGTTGATCTTGATCCCGTAGATGAGGATGACAGCTGTACCTTAAAATATATGATCAGCCAGCATGCGGCATTGACCAATAGTACGGTAGCAAAATTCATTTTAAGTGATTTTGAAAACCAGACCAAAAACTTTATCAAAGTATTCCCGAGGGATTACAAGAAAGTTTTACAAAGCCGTGCAGCGGTAACAGTAAGTAAGTAGTATAGCTTGATTACAGTTAAAGTTGGTTCGTGAGACACGAACCATGGCAAGGGCTTACAGTATTAAGCGTTCTGCATTTAGCATTAAGCCTGTTGAACAAAGGACAGAAAGTTGAAGAGTGCGACGCAAGGAACGATCATCTGTGTTAATGCAGCCGGTAATAAAAAATAAAAGTGAACAAATTAAGAAGCTAAAAAAGAAGAGCAATCATCAGCACCCTTTTCATTTTTACTTTTTACTTTTTAATTAAATAAAAAATGGGCAAACCAACAGGATTTTTAGAATTCACCCGTGAAGCACCGTCGAAGGCGAAAGTGCAGGAAAGGTTACAACATTACAGGGAATTTGTAACACAATACCCTGAGAATAAATTAAACGAGCAATCGGCCCGTTGTATGAACTGTGGCATACCTTTTTGCCATAGCGGTTGCCCTTTGGGTAATGTGATACCAGAGTTTAATGATGCCGTGTATAATAAGAATTATGAGGAAGCCTATCATATACTGGCATCTACCAATAATTTTCCTGAGTTTACCGGCCGTATATGCCCTGCGCCTTGCGAAAGCGCCTGTGTGTTAGGTATTAACCAGCCACCCGTATCTATCGAGGAAATAGAAAAACATATTATTGAAATAGCATTTGAAAAAGGCTTTGTAAAAGCTAAAAAACCAAATGTACGCACCGGTAAAAAAATTGCCGTTATCGGCAGCGGACCTGCAGGCCTGGCTGCTGCAGCACAGTTAAACTATGCGGGCCATACCGTACATGTGTATGAAAGGGATGATGCCGCGGGTGGTTTATTACGTTATGGTATTCCCGATTTTAAATTGGATAAGTGGGTAATTGACCGTCGTATTGCTTTACTGGAAGAAGAAGGCATTAGTTTTCATTACCTAGCCAATGTTGGGGTTAATATCAGCATTAATGACCTGTTAAGGGAGCATCAGGCGATTGTATTAGCCGGCGGCAGCACTGCACCACGCAATTTGTTTATACCCGGCCGTGAGCTGGACGGCGTACATTTTGCCATGGACTTTTTAAAACAAAACAATAAACGTGTAGCCGGTAAGGATGTATTGGCCAATGCACATATTGAGAGCAATATATTACCGCATGAAGTAACGGCCACCGGTAAACATGTAGTGGTAATAGGTGGTGGCGATACCGGAAGCGATTGTGTGGGCACCAGTAACCGCCATGGCGCTGCTTCGGTTACCCAGTTTGAGTTAATGCCCAAACCTCCGGCTGAGCGTACTGATTTTATGCCCTGGCCTACCTACCCGATGTTGTTAAAAACAACCACCTCGCATGAAGAAGGCGCTACCAGGGAGTGGGCTATTGCTACCAAAGAGTTTATTGGCGATGAGAACGGTAAATTAAAAGCGCTTAAAATTGTTAACCTGCAATGGACAGCCAGTAAAGACGGCCGCCCTGCACAGTTTACCGAGATACCCGGTACAGAAAGAGAGATACCTTGCGACCTTGCTTTACTGGCAATGGGTTTTGTACATCCGCAGCATGTAGGCTTTATTGATGAACTGGGTGTTGAACTGGATGCCCGTGGCAATGTAAAAGCAGGCGAAAAAGAATTTAAAAGTAATATAGCCAAAGTGTTTACGGCAGGTGATATGCGCCGTGGTCAAAGCCTGGTGGTATGGGCCATTAGCGAAGGCCGTGAATGTGCCCGTAAAGTGGACGAGTTTTTAATGGGCAGCTCCATATTAGAAACAAAAGAAGCTTCTATTTTAGCTTCCTTTTAATAAGGTTTATTGATCAGTTTTAAGTTGTGTAACAGACCTTCTGTCCCCGGGCAGGAGGTTTTGTTTTTTAGATAACCCGGCGAGTTTACATTATGGTTTGAATAAATCTTCCATTTTTAGTTCAGCATCCACTAACTGTTCTTTATATGCATTATCATGAACACCATAAGTGGTAATAAGTGTAAGCGCCATTGTTTTTCTGGTTCCTGATTGCTTTTTAAAGACCTCCTTTTTACGTTGTAATTCCCCGCAATATCGTTTATCAATCTTAAATTCCGTAGTACTAAACTTCATTTCACATATTTTAATAACGTTATCGGCCCTGTCTATTAATACATCTACCTGGGCTCCTTTGTCATATTTATTTCCCGCAAATACCCAGGATGAAATATCGGTTTGCACAGCCCCAATTTGCAATGCTCCTTTTATTTGTTGAATATGCTTCATACAAACGCTTTCAAAAGCATATCCGCTCCATATTGTAAAAGCCGGTGAGGCCTGCTTAAGTAGCCATTGATTTTTTTCAGCACTTCTTTTTCCCTGCATAAACCTGAAATAGAAAAGAGAGAATTCGTCGGTTAACCGGTACAGGCTATCTTTCTCTTTCTTGCCAAACGGATAAAATTTATCAACAAAACCGCTTTCCGTCAACTCATGTAACACTTTGCTCAATGCACCGCCGGTTATTAGTTTGGTGGCTTCCAATATTTCCTGCCTTGTCAACCCTTTATTCTTTTTTGCTAAGGCCTGTACTACCTGGATGTGCCGGTCCGACGCATTAAATAATGCAGCATATAAATTATCAAATTCTCCTGCCAGGATACCATCCTTGGAAAAACAAATACTTTCAACATTTTGTGCAATACTTTTTCCTCTTTGTACTTCATTTAAATAAGCCGGTATCCCGCCTATTATCATGTATAATTGTAATAAATCGTAATAGCTATACTTTATCTTTTTATACAAAAGATATTGTTCTGTTTCGTATAAAGTAAATGGCAATAATCGTATACGCTTAGTAATTCTATTATGTAAACCTCCTTTATCATTAATCACCTTATCAATAATCCATGATGCCGCAGAACCACAAATAATAATTATTATATCTTTCATCTCTGCAGCATACTCATTCCAGAAATAGCTAAACGAAGAAAGAAACCCCGACTTATGACTTTCTAACCATGGCAATTCATCAATAAAGACAACTTTTTTCCCTTTTCTTTTAATGGTTTGCAGGCCTTCTCTTAACCGTACAAAAGCTTCCTGCCATGATGTTAACTGCACCTGATTACGCAACCTGGGAAAAAACAACTTAAGCCGTTCTGAAAAATTATATAACTGATGCTCTGTATTACCATGGTGTTGCCCTGTACAACTAAATACAATATCTTTTTCAAAAAAAGTTTTTATTAAATATGTTTTCCCTACCCTGCGCCTGCCATATATAGCTACCAGTTCAGGTTGCTTTGATTGCAATAATTTTTTCAACATACCCTTTTCTTCATCGCGGCCTATAATTTGTGATGGCATATTTTAAAATATTAGTAGCCAAATCTATGTTTTTTTTACCACTTTTGGCTACTAATAGTATAATTATTCATAGCCAAATCTTACTTTTTTTATGCCTTTTTGGCTACCAATAATAAAATAAGGGAATATAAAAATTTGAAAAAGCGCCTTTTACCGGCGAGGACAACAATTATTTATACCGGAAATCTGCGTTAGTATGGCCTAATAAAAGAAAAGAGCTGCCGCTGATAAATACCAGGTGGCAGCTCTATAAAATAATTATACAAATTTACGCCGAGTTTCTTCCGGCATTAATAATACCAAAAGAACAACGCATCACCAGTTTCTCATACACATCGGCAATAGGTGTACGTGCTACCTGCTCTTCCATTTCACGGATACGGGTAAGCGCATATTGCTGGATGGTAACTAAGGGCAATACAATTTTTTCCCGCATTTGAATAGACAGGCGGTCAACCGGGTAATCGCTCATTAACTCGGTACGGCCCGATAGTTTAAAGATATATTCTTTGGTTAGTTGATACTCTTCATAGATCATTTGCCAGATCTCCCCATACTCCTTATGTTTAGCCAAATAACTGGTTAAAGGAAAGAAGGATTTGGACATGGCCATTTCGCAGTTATCCAGCAGGGTTTTAAAGAACAGCGAGTTTTTGTACAGGGCCATTATAGCAGGCAAACTACCCGCTTCATCCATTGCCTTTAATGCCGTACCTACGCCAAAGAAACCTGTTACATTTTGTTTTAACTGGCTCCATGATCCTGCATAAGGAATGGCCCGCAGGTCCTTTAAAGAAATACCCGAGGCCTGGCCGCGTTTTGCAGGACGGCTGCCGATATTGGTCTCACCATAAAAACGAAGCGGACTGGCATGTACCAGGTAGGCCGTTAAGTAAGGATGGTTCTTTAATTTTTTATAGGCTTCGTAACTGATATCCGATAGTTTTTCCAGTAAGGCTTCCTGCTCACCGGTTAAGGTTTCTTCTTTATTATAGAATAAAGCATTGGACAAGCCGGCATTTAATAACTGGCCAATATTGTAACCGGCAGAATCTACCGTACCAAAATTGGAACTTACCGTTTGCCCCTGCACGGTTAACTGGATCTCTTTACTGGAAATGTTTTTACCCATGGAAGCATAAAAACGATGGGTTTTACCACCACCTCTTGAGGGAGGACCTCCCCTGCCGTCAAAGAAGATCACATCCAGGTCGTACTTACGCGAAATAGCAGTCAACTCTTCCTTGGCTTTATAAATGCCCCAGTTGGCCATCAGGTAACCGCCATCCTTGGTGCCATCAGAAAAACCTAGCATGATGGTTTGAAAATTATCCCGTCTTTTTAAATGTGCCCGGTATGCCGGTATATTGTATAATGTTTCCATTACCGTTGCCGCATTCTCCAGGTCATCAATAGTTTCAAACAAAGGCACGATATCTGCCTCAATTGTTGTTTCCTCCCAACCCCCTAACTTGAATAAGGTAAATACTTCAATGGCATTCAAAGCACTGTTACACTGGCTAATGATATAGCGGTTACAACCATCAGGACCATTGAACTGCTGGATGGTTTTGATAGCCTCTATACATTGTAATGTGTCCTGGTGAACATCATCGGCAAACACACTGGCGTCAATTGTTTCGTGTATGTTTAACAGCGCTTCTATTTTCTGCGCTTCATCATACGCTAAATAGTCTTTGCTTAATACAATATTGTTTTCGGCCAGGTAGTTAAACAGGTTACCATGCGTACCGCTATCCTGCCTGATATCCAGCGAGGCAAAGTGTAAACCGAATATATCGATCTTGTTGATCAGGTTTTCTACCAGCTCCAGGAACAGGCCATTATGCTGGTGTATAATAATTTGTTTTACCTCTTCTAAGGTGTCGGTAAGTTCGGCTTTCGTTAATTCAGATTTATAACCGGGGACAAAGAGGTTATTATACAATTTGGTTTCCAGGTTCAGCAATAGTGTTTCCAGGCCCTGGAAAGTTAAACGGCGACGCAGTTTGCGTACATCCATATAATAGCATTTTAAAATGCTGCCACGCAAAGCATCGGCAACCTTTAACGTAGTTTCTGTTCTTACAAAGGGGTTACCATCCCTGTCGCCACCGGGCCAGAAACCCATCTGGAAAACAGGATTGGCCTTGCTTACCGCATCCGGGAAACGACTCTTCAGTGAAGCCACAACATTACCTCCCGCCTGGTAAAATACATTCTCAAGGTACCATATTAAACTTACGGCTTCATCATAAGGAGTAGGCTTTACTTTCTTTAAAAACGGGGTACGGCCAAGTTGCTGTTGCAATTCATTCACCAGGCTGGTTTTATTGCCCGATAAAGCCTTGGCCAGGTCATTGATGATGCCTAACACCGGGCCCGGATAAAACTGTGTAGGATGCGCTGTTAATACCAGGCGCACGGTAAATACTTTTAACTGCTCGGCCAGGTCGGCCTGTTTGGATGCCTGTATTACTTCCGATTCTAAATGTTTCAGCGTACCGGCGCCATTCATATCATGCACTTTATTAAAAGCGGCATCTTCCAGCGCATCAAATAATACTACCTGCCTTTCGGCATATTGTACAAAACGGAATAACAGGTCTACCTTCTCCTGTTCGGTTACATAGGTAGTTTGCTTACTAAAAAAATCTTCAATGATCTTTATAGGACTTAAGCCCTTCATATAACCTTCTTCACAATTACTGGATAACAGGGATAATAAGATACCCGTCTTTTCAATTTTATGAAAAGGTAAAGAGGTAAATAAACTATTGTAGAGTTGAAAACGTATGCCAACCTCATTTCTAAACTGCTGTAAAGCGCTTACATATTGATCCATAAGAAAAATATTATTCCGGTAAATAAATTAAGCAGCAAGCATCGTATAGTAGCCTTGAAGATAGAACAATTTGTCAATTTGAAAATTAGATAATTTGAAAATTTGCCAATGTGGTTTTCTACAATCAATAGGAAACATACACCATGCCCAATAGCATTACCGGACGTACAAATGAGTGACACCACCAGACGTCCCCTTTAGGGGAATGGGGAATCAGGGGCGGGACGATGGCAACATAAAAAAACCCCCTGCAATGCAAGGGGCTTCTCCAGTAATATAAGAAACTGATTACTCAGCTGCTTTTTCTTCTTTAGCTTCTTCTGCAGGAGCAGTTGTAGCTTCAGGCGCAGCAGTTTCAGTAGCTTCTGCTTTCTTTTTAGCACCACCGGCACGACGTGTACGTTTAGTAGTTGCTTTAGCTTCATCAGCCACTTTACCGTAAACTTCATTAAAGTCAACCAGCTCGATCATTGCTTTTTCAGCAGCGTCACCAGGACGGATGCCTAATTTAATGATACGGGTGTAACCACCTGGGCGACCACCTACTTTCTCGGCAATAACATCAAATAATTCTTTGATAGCTTCCTTGTCCTGTAAGTAGCTGAATACAACACGACGCTGGTGCGTAGTATTGTCTTTTCCTTTAGTGATCAACGGCTCAACAAATACGCGTAATGCTTTAGCTTTTGCTAAAGTAGTTACAATACGTTTGTGTTGGATCAGCTGAATAGCTAAGTTGCTTAATAAGGCCTCGCGGTGTGCTTTCTTACGGCCTAAATTGTTGATTTTGTCTCCGTGACGCATGACTGTTTAATTTGTTAATCAGGTAATTAGATAATTTGAAAATTATTAACCCCTAATTGTTGTTTAAAAATCCGGTTACACCGTGTCAGGAATTGTAACCTACTTGTTATAAATACTTATAAAGCAATGAGGTAATTTGAAAACATTATCACATTTTCAAATTACCTCATTATCTAATTAAAGTTCGTCTTTATCTACACCTAATTTCTGCAGATCCATACCAAAGCCAAGGCCTCTTTCGCTTAAAACCTGTTCAATTTCAGCTAAAGATTTCTGACCGAAGTTACGGAACTTCATCAGGTCTTCCTGCTCGTACTGTACCAGCTCGCTTAATGAGTTGATCTTAGCTGCTTTCAGGCAGTTAAAGGCACGTACAGAAAGGTCAAGATCTTCCAATGGTGTTTTCAATACTTTACGTAATTGTAAAGTTTGTTCGTCCACCAAGTCTTCTTTCTTCTCTTCTTTGTTATCGAAAGTGATGTTCTCGTCGGTAATGATCATCAGGTGCTGGATCAAAATACGTGACGCTTGTTTCACTGCTTCTTCCGGATGAATCGTACCATCGGTAGATACTTCCATGATCAGTTTTTCAAAGTCAGTTCTTTGCTCCACACGGGTATTCTCAATGCTGTATTTTACATTCTTGATAGGTGTGTAAATAGCATCAATAGGAATATAACCAACAGGTGCATCTTTTACTTTATTATCTTCTGCAGGTACATAACCACGGCCTTTGCCAATAGTTAATTCAATGTCCATTCTGGCAGATGAGTCTAAAGTACAGATCAGCAGCTCTGGGTTCATGATCTGGAAAGAGTGTGTACCCTCGCCAATATCACCGGCTAAAAATTCTGTTTTATTTTTTAATGACAGAACGATTTTTTCGTTTGCCACTTCGTGGTCAACAATTTTCTTAAAACGTACTTGTTTTAAGTTCAGGAATATTTCCACCACATCTTCACTAACACCTTTCATGGTAGCGAATTCGTGGTCAACCCCTTCAATTTTTACACCTACAATAGCGTACCCTTCCAATGAACTTAATAATACACGACGCAGTGCATTACCGATAGTTACACCATAACCGGGCTCCAACGGGCGAAACTCAAACTGAGCAGCAAAGTCGGTAGCTTTTTGTAAAATGATCTTATCAGGTTTCTGGAAATTTAAGATTGCCATATTTTATTTGTCTTTAGGTTTTTAATGATTGTGTTACCCTTGCTGATACTGTATTATTTTACTCCGGGGAGTTTATATACAGTGATCGGCAACCAGCAAATCCATCCAAGGTCGGTTATACGTTAACTGTTATTCAGTTAACAGCTGTTACCCCATTAACCAATAACGTTTAACCATTAACTATTACTTAGAGTACAACTCAACAATTAACTGCTCCTTAATGTTTTCAGGAACATTTTCCCTTTCAGGATAAGTGATGAAAGTACCTGTAAATGTAGTTTCGTTGAAATCTACCCAACCGAATTTAGGATTTTTAGCACGAACAACACTGGTAATAGAAGAGTTAGCTCTGCTACCTTCTTTGATGGTAATAACATCACCGGCTTTCAGCTGGAAAGAAGGAATGTTTACTACTTCACCATTAACTTCAATGTGTTTGTGGCTTACTAGCTGGCGGGCAGCAGGACGTGAAGGAGCAATACCCATACGGAATACAGTATTGTCCAAACGGGCTTCCAGCAATTTAATTAAGTTTTCACCGGTAACACCTTTGCGGCGTGCAGCTTCTTCAAAAATTTTGCGGAATTGTTTTTCCAAAATACCGTAAGTGTATTTTGCTTTTTGTTTTTCACGTAACTGCAAAGCGTATTCACCTAAGGTTTTACGTTTGCGTTTTTCACCGTGCTGACCTGGAGGGTTACTGTTTTTACCCAACCATTTACCATTGCCAAGAATAGGCTCTCCAAAAATGCGAGAAATTTTGGTCTTTGGACCATTGTAACGTGCCATAATATACTTTCATTTAAGCTTTTTTAGAATGCGGTACATCGATCAGTAAAAAGCTTTGAAAAAAATTAATCGTGTACCCTTTTTAAAAATGAAACCGAAATGGCTCAAAAATATATATTCAGTCAGAAAGACAGAAGTCCGCAAGACCGGAAGTAAAACTTTACAGCTCCCGGACTTACCGACTTTCTGACAAAAAATTAAACCCTTCTTTTCTTAGGAGGACGACATCCGTTGTGAGGTAAAGGAGTAACGTCTTTAATCATTACGATCTCGATACCGCTTTGAGATAAAGAACGGATAGCGCCTTCACGACCAGAACCTGGTCCTTTTACGTATACGTCAACTCTTTTCAAACCAGCGTCCAATGCTACTTTAGCGGCATCAGCGGCAGCCATTTGTGCGGCATAGGGTGTGTTCTTTTTAGAACCACGGAAGCCCATTTTACCGGCACTGCTCCAGGAAATAACCTGGCCTGTTTTGTTGGTTAAACTAACAATAATGTTGTTGAATGTAGCTGAAATGTGAGCGTCGCCGTAAGCGTCCACTTTCACAATTCTTTTTTTAGCAGCGGCTTTTGCGCTGTTTTGTTGTGCTTTTGCCATCTTGTGAGGTAGTCAAAAAATGTTTACAATAATATCCCGGTTTCCCGGAACCGAACCCTTTTCTACTGCCGGCTTACGAGGCCATCCGAAGCAGGTTCATGTCTTTATAAGCCTTTGTATATAAACAAATCAGACATCTGTTGCCAGACGTCTGATAGTTGTTATTATTTTTTAGCTGCTTTTTTCTTACCTGCAACTGTTTTACGCTTACCTTTCCTGGTACGGCTGTTTGTTTTAGTACGCTGACCACGAACCGGTAATCCTTTACGGTGACGTAAACCACGGTAACAAGCAATATCCAATAAACGTTTAATGCTCATTTGCACTTCTGAACGTAATTGACCTTCTACTTTTAACTCTTCAGTAATAGTAGTACGGATAGCGTTCAGATCTTCGTCATTCCACTGATTAACCTTTTTGTTACGGTCAATATTATTCTTATCAAGAATATATTTGGCTTTGCTTGGGCCAATACCATAAATATAGGTAAGTCCAATTTCGCCTCTTTTGTTTTTTGGTAAGTCAACACCGGCAATACGAGCCATAGTCTTTGTTTATTGTTTGTTAGTTATCGCTTTGAAAAAAGTTCGTTGTCGTGCTTCTGGCACCAGGTTATTAACCCTGACGTTGCTTGAAGCGAGGGTTCTTTTTGTTAATAATATATAACTTACCCTTGCGACGTACAATCTTGCAGTCAACGCTACGCTTTTTAATGGATGCTCTTACTTTCATGAGTATTTGTTTTGCTGCTCACAGCCCGTAGCATAGGGCTTTCGCTATTATTATTTATATCTAAAATTAATTCTCCCTCTTGTTAAATCATATGGCGACAACTCCACGCCAACTTTATCCCCGGGTAATATTCTGATATAGTGCATCCGCATTTTACCAGAGATGGTGGCCAGTATTTCGTGACCGTTTTCAAGCTTTACCCTGAACATTGCGTTGGATAAGGCTTCCAGAATTACACCGTCTTGTTTTATTAGCGCCTGTTTTGACATATTATTTTTAGGGGTGCAAAGATAGGATTAAGTAGCTAAAAAAAGAAAAAAGCTACTATTTTTTTCCTAAAATCTCACCGAAGGCGCAAAACTAAGTAAAATTCAGGGATTTATAGACCTAAAAATTGGAAAATAAGGAGAAAAAAGAGGAAATATGAGGGCTTTTAGGGATTTTACTTCCTTTCATTATTTAATAAACAGGGGCGATCAGTTGTAAGGCTCCGGACTATAGTATCAGATCTTAGATCTCAGATCTGAGATCTAAGATCTGATACTCTTTCTATTCATGTTCCATGCCCACCGGCTCCAGGTGGATCTTGGTCATATCGTAAAAAAGATTTTGTAAGGTATGCGTGGCCAGGTGCGTATTAAAGCTCCGGCGGTCTTCGCGGTACCACATATCAATATGGGAGAAATCGTAATTGTCTTTTACTACCAGCCTGAAAGCATCTTTTTTGTATTTCACAAACCCGTCCTCTGCCTGCTTTTCAAAGCCTAACTTGTTCATTAATATGGTATCATTGATAAGTATACCGGTCAATGCATCTTTGGTGTACCAGAAATCCTGTACCCCATTATCTACCAGTACTTTGTTATCGGTATGGTTTACTTCCACTACCCTGCCTTCTCTAATGGTACCGTCCTCATTCACCAAAACCAGGTCATTTGTTTTTAATTCAGATAATTTAAGCATAGCAAAACGTTTTAGACTTCTAATATAACGAAAAATCACGCCATAATAAATAGTGTTCCTCCCATCGTTATCGCAGTAATACTTTAAAAATTGTTAAAATGTGGTTATCAATTCGTTATCTTATTATTAACCACCCATAACTTTGCGCCATTAAATTTAAAAACTTTATGAAACGATTATTTATCAGTGCCCTGGCTTTAGGAATGACCAGCTTTGCATTTGCACAGAAAGGAAGTATTTTAGTAGGTGGTGATTTAGGTTTTAATTTTAGCAACAACAAAAACACCGAAGTAAAAACAAACAGTGTAGACTTTAATCCAATGGTAGGTTACCAGTTTACCGATAACTGGACTGCCGGTGTATTAGGTGTATCGTCTTTTGGTAAAACCGAAGATGTAAACGGTTCAGTAACTTCTACTGCAAAAAACAATACATTTGGTGGTGGTCTGTTTGTACGTTACTCAAAACCCCTGTCGTCTATCTTTAACCTGTACTTCCAGGCCGAAGGTACTACCAGCGTAACTAAGAGTGAGACAGAAACCAAAACCGGCAGCTCATCTTTTACTACAAAAAATGACGACATCAATAACTTTGGTGTAAAGTTATACCCTGCGGTATTTGTAAACCTGAAAGACAATTGTGGTTTAAACTTTAACTTTGGTGGTGTTAACTTCAACAGCTCAAAAGTGGATGCTGACGGCGCCAAAGCTATTACCAATACCGGTTTAACTTTTGGTAAAACCGTAAACATTGGTATCACTAAAAACTTCTAGTTTTTTATTATAGTGGTATAAACAAGAAAGCCTGTCAATTGACAGGCTTTCTTGTTTAATATAGTTGCTTGCACAATGCTGAATAGCATTACTGAACGTACAAGAGTGCGACGCAACAGACGATGACAGTAGTACTGTAGTTGACTACATAAAAATTACTCCGCCCAGCTCATCACATAATCACCGTTCTCAATTTCAAGCGCCTGTTTGGTTAGCATTAACGGATGGAAAGTATCTACCATTACGGCCAGTTCCTTTGTTTCCTTTGCACCAATACTTTTTTGTACGGCACCGGGGTGTGGTCCGTGCGGAATACCGGCAGGATGCAAGGTTATCATACCACGGGTAACATGTTTGCGGCTCATAAAATCGCCATCTACATAGTATAACACTTCATCACTGTCAATATTACTGTGATTATAAGGTGCTGGTATGGCCTGCGGATGATAATCGTACAAACGGGGTACAAAGGAACATACCACAAAATTATGCGCCTCAAAAGTCTGGTGTACCGGTGGTGGCTGGTGTACCCGGCCGGTAATGGGTTCAAAATCGTGAATAGAAAAAGCGTAAGGATAACAACAGCCATCCCACCCTATTACATCAAAGGGATGGGTACCGTAATGCAGTCCGTATAACATGCCTTTCTTTTTTGCCTTGATCAGGAAATCGCCCTTTTCATCAAAAGTGGGCAGGTTTTGCGGCCCGCGGATATCCCGCTCGCAATAAGGAGCATGCTCCAATAGCTGGCCATATTTACTATGGTAACGTTTGGGGTAACGTATAGGACTGAAGGATTCAACAATGAACAGGCGGTTATGGGTATCGTTAAATTGTATCTGGTAAATGGTTCCGCGTGGAATAACCAGGTAATCGCCATAACCAAACGGCAGCTCTCCGTACATGGTACGTAGTACCCCCTGCCCTTCATGCACAAAGATCATTTCATCGGCATCGGTGTTTTTGTAAAAATAATCGGTCATACTTTGCTGCGGTGCCGCCAGTACAATATGGCAATCATTATTTACCAGTACAGGTACACGGCTTTGCAGGTAGTCGGCCACGGGCTTAACATTAAACCCTTCCAGGCTGCGGTGTTTCAGCATTTTTTCTTCTGCTATCTGTGGTGAAACATCTACCTGCGGTTCTGTTTTAATAATTTGTGTGGGCGGGTGTACATGGTATAAGAGGGAATAATCGTTACTGAACCCTTCGGTAGAGAATAATTGCTCCGAATATAAACCACCATCGGGTTTATGGAACTGTGTATGTCGTTTATGCGGGATCTGTCCCAACTGCTGATAATGAGGCATAGTTAATTTGATAATTTGGAAATGAGATAATACGATGATGTACTAGTACAACACAATCAGTGCCGACTGAGCAAGGGCCGAAAGCAGGAAACAGTATTTCCACTTTCGTTTATCTATCCAATAAGTAAAGTTCCTGAAGTAAGGCATAGACCAATCGTTAGCATAAAGTTACGAAAAACTATTCTTTTACCCCTGCCAATACCATATGTGTTACCGGGTAAGCATATGGCTTCAATACACCATTCTCCATAACAAATAAGGTTGCCTTGTCTTTCCACCTGTTTTCTACGATCCACTGGTTAGTGGTAGCATAGGATTGCGGATGAATTTTAAAACCCGCAATGCGCAACTGGTCCTGCCATTCATCAAAATCCCAGAAACAAAATGTTTCATGCATCTCACTTTGCCAGTTATCCGTATAATCCTTACGGCTTAAAAACTCGGCTGCATCCTGCAGGCTTAACTGCAGGTAGGTATGTCCATCAATTACCACAGTTGTATAAGAAAGCTGGTAGCCCTCTGTGGCCCGGAAATCCCTGGCAAAACGTAAAAACCTGGCATAAGTGGACAACTGCTGTAAGTATTGGGATAACTGGTCCCTTTCCGTAAATATTTTATAAGGGTCTTCATTATTGCCATCATCCCTGTTCAGCAACATATATACCTGTTGTTGCTTATTATAGGGACCTACCACATCCCGGTTTACCCATACCCCGCCCGGCACTAATTCATCGTGCCTGTTTTTAATGAATTGCAGCAGGTCTTCCCGGCTGCCATAACTTTCTATTTCATGGGTAAGCGATGAAGTATGAATGGTATTCATGGAATTTGGATCAAATACCAGACCTGTCACCGCATTCTTTTGGGCAAAGAATACAAAGGGGTGGGCAAACTCGCCGTTCTCTTTTCGCTGTTTACAGATTTCAAATAAATGTCGGCTCACTTCAATACCATATACATCACTTTCCCTTAAACGGGCGTCTTTTGTTACAAGTTTTATCCAGCTACCTACTGCACAGCCGATATCACCAATACGGCCGGGTTGTAAGTAGTTAGCAGTTTCATTATATTTCAGTTCAGCAATATCATCCATCTGTCTTACATACACATTATAATCCCGGGTTTCGGTCAGGTCACCATCGCTGCTGATCATGGTATCGCTGAACAATTGTTTTACTTTCTGGCCCAGTTTATATTTCTTCCATACTTCATAGGCAGCCCGGTGCATTTCCTGCTTTACAAAACCATCCTGTTCCCAGTCAGGCATGCGGGCAATATGCTCCACCAGGTCCCAGGGCATAGTGGCATGGTGCTCCCAGCTATTGATATCCTTTAGTTCAGCGGGCAATATGGTAAAACCCAGTGCCTCATATAACCGTAATACGGGCGTAGAGCAAACTACCAGGGTATTAGCGGGCCGGCAATCGAACATCCCTTCGCTTTCATGTTTAATACGTTTAATGGTATATGCAGCAAAACTATCCAGGCTGCCCACATCATCAATACCATATATGTACACGGGCACGGGTAAGGACGCCGCCATGGCTTCAATACTGATGGCCCTTAAATAAAAAGGCAAGGGGTTACGCCTGGTATTGGAATGATTGGCGGATGTAACGGCAAAAATGATCGCTTCAATTTTTCCGGATATGGCAACAGGCTGGCCATAAATATCCTTTAATTCCTGCAACGGCGTATTCAACAGCTCCGTAAGATAGGTTTGCTGAAAATTGGTTAATAGCTGGTGGCGGCCCGGAATTAATAAATACATGTAAATTTGCTTTTGAGTTATGCAAAATAAAACTTCTGACATAAAAGTAGCGGTAGATGCCATTGTTTTTGGTTATTCCAAAAAAGAAGGTGTTTCCCTGTTGCTTATACAACGTAAGTATGAGCCTCATAAAAACAGCTGGGCCCTGCCCGGTGGTTTTGTACTGGCCGATGAATCATTGGAAACAGCCGTTATACGTGAGTTGCAGGAGGAAACAGGTATTACCGTTAATTACCTGGAACAATTATACAGTTTTGGCGAGCCTGACCGTGACCCTCGCCAGCGGGTAATATCCATCGCTTATTTCGGGCTGGTAAAAACCTCCCAGTTCCGGGAACTGAAAGCCAGCACTGATGCGGAGAATGCCGCCTGGTTCTCTATTAAAAAACTGCCGGCCCTGGCTTTTGATCATAAACAAATTATCCGCCAGGCGGTGGAACGCTTACAAAGTAAAATAAGATACCAGCCAATTGGCTTTGAATTGCTGGATAAAAAATTCCCCTTTTCCGACCTGGAGAAGTTATATGCAGCTTTACTGGATAAAGAGATCAACCGGCGAAATTTCAGTAAAAAAATCCTCTCCTTCGATTTTTTAGAAGAGACCGGCGAACTATCTAAACCTGAGGGTAAGGGCCGTCCCAGTAAGATGTACCGTTTTAACCAGAAACGGTATAAAGAGTTATTGAAAGAAGGGTTTCATTTTGAGATATAACTATAATAGCTGATTTATATACTTCTAAAACCGGGGCTTTGAAATTCCGGTTTTTCTTATGCACATACGCCAACGATCAATCGGATATATGCTTATCTTTCGGATCACAAACAACCTGCTATGCCAGTTGCGCACTTTTTACACCATGTATTTACCAGTAAGGATTTTACCCCTGCCGAACAGGAGGAGATCATTTCCCAGTTCCGCCAGGTAAGTTTTACCAAAAACGATTACTTAATAAAGGAAGGAAATACCGCTTATAAATATTGGTTTGTGGAAAGTGGTTTTGTGAGGGCCTATGTAATTGATGTGCAAGGCAATGATATCAGTACTAATTTTTATGCAGTAGGCGACCTGATCATTGACTGGATCTCTTTTTTCCAGCACACCCCTGCCAAGGAAAATATACAGGCCATGACCGATTGTGTGGTATGGGAAATTGATTTTGATAAATTCCAGAAACTCTACCACGGCATTAAGGCTTTTAACGAACATGGCCGCGGCACCATGGTGCAGGGCTATTTTACCTTAAAACAGCATAGTATTGCCATGCTCACCGATCATGCAAAAGAACGTTATGTCAGATTACTGGAAGAGAAACCGCATATTATCCAGAATGTATCTTTAAAACATATTGCCACTTACCTGGGTATTACCGATACCTCCTTAAGCAGGATAAGGAAAGAATTATTAAGTGAATAAAACAAGAGCTCCATGCGGAGCTCTTGTTATTTCCTTTATGCATTTTCCAGAGTAGCTATATCCAGTTTTTTCATCTTTAATATTTCCTGCATTACCCTCTGCCCCCGTTGCGGATCACTCATCAGTTGCGCCAGTTTTCGCGGAATGATCTGCCAGGATACGCCAAACTGATCTTTACACCAGCCGCACATACTTTCTTTGCCTTCTTTTGTAAAGCCGTTCCAGTAATAATCAATTTCTTCCTGGGTATCGCATTGTAACACCAGTGATATACCTTCTGTAAAACTAAATGTCTGCGGTACACCACTGTCCATGGCCATCAGCACGTAATCGTTCAGCTTAAATTGGGCATGTTGCACCTGTCCCTCTGTGGGACCGGTACCATATTCCAATATACCTGCCAGTGAAGAGGATTTGAACAGATCCACATAAAAGTGTATGGCCTTTTTAGCATTGCCCTGCTGCGCTTCTGCAAACATCAGTGTGGGTACGATCTTTTGTCCTACTTCGCTGATATCACCTTTATAGATCTGCCAGCTGATACCAAATTTATCCTGCACCCATCCGTATCTTTCACTCCAGGCATATTTATCCAGCGGCATTAGTACACTACCGCCTTCTGACAGTTTATGCCAGCAATGATCCGTTTCCTCCGTTGTTGCACAGATCACCATAAAAGAGATACTGGCATTGGGTGTAAACTGCGGACCGCCGTTCAATCCCATCAGTAATTGTCCGCCCAGTTCGGCATTGACCACCATGGGCGTATCTGCAACAATTTTTGAATCAGGAAATACACTGCAATACAATTCCATTGCTTCTTTTGCATTGCCATTAAACCAAAGGCAGGGATAAATATTATTATTCATACGATTATACTTTTATGCATTTTTTAAAACCTCGTCCAGGTTATCATGTCCCATGGCAAACCCTTCTTTAAAGCCCATTTCCACCAACTTGTCCTTATCTTCCTGTGTACCGAAAGTTAAGGTAGTGGTTACGGTTGTGGTATTATTGCCATTATCCGCAAACCGCACATCCCAATGGGTATCTTTATATTCGGTGCCGGCATTACCCTCAGCATCACAAAAATTATCTGTACCGGTAAAGGAAACATTGGGGTTAATAGTTTTGTACGTTACAATAGCCCAGTGTTCTTCTCCATCCGGGCCTTTCATCGCATACAACCATTCACCGCCAGGGGTAAAACTAAACCGCTTGGTAGCCGCCACCCAGGGTTTGGGCGCCCACCATTTGTCCAGTACTTCACTGTTTGTCCAGGCATTCCATACTTTGTTCAAAGGTGCATCAAATGTACGTGTAGCCGTTACTGCTTTTCCGTCTTGAGAATCTTCGTAAGTCGTTTTCATAACCATCCGTTTAATGTTAAAAAATTATTTATTTCCCTTTAACAGCAGTATTGTTCCGGCCGGGTCTTTTATCCAATGCATGTTGTTTGGTATTTCCTCGAGCTCATCAAAAGTTTGTATGTCATTGGTGGTTAAATAATCAGTGGCATTAGGCACATCTGGCGTTTTTATTTCCAGCCAAATGGAGGATCTATCTATTCCTTC
>CAYUMH010000080.1:0-20656 GCA_964445775.1 uncultured Terrimonas sp. | reverse complement strand
CTGGTGGTTAAGTACATTAAAAGTGTACAGGTCCCTGGGTAATCCTTCCTGGGCACTTATCCAGGTAATACCATCCAGCGAGGTAAGTAACAGGTCGTCATAGGTCATGGCATATAACTGTGTATTGTCCGAACTTATATTATGTACACTGCGGTTGGGCAAAAGGTTTTTCCAGTTATTGTTTGTGTCTTTTGTATACACACCCTTACTGGTGGCCAGGTAAAAGCCGCCTTTAAAAACCGTAGCGCCATTTACCTGTAGCGAGGGATAACCATATTCCAGCGTCCATTTATGTAAACCATCGTTCCATACATAAAACCCATCATTGGTACATACATACAGGCTGTTTCCTGATTGTATAAACCGCCGGATGCTAAGGTTGGTAAGGCCGTTATTTGTTAGTGACCAGGTTTTGCCTTCATCGGCAGAATAAAAAACACCGTTGTGTTGTGTGCCAACATATAAAGCATTATTAAAAAACAGCATAGCGCCGGGGTTGCCATCTGTTATTGCTTTAACAGTGGGTACAGCCTTCCAGGCGCTGTCTGTGGTGTTATAAATGTACACCCCATACTCCTGGCTGGTTAATGCCAGTTTTGTATCGGTAGCAGCAATGCCTCCCAGCCCTATGCTCAGGTTTTGCGGTAACCCGGTGCTGGCATTTTGCCAATGTTTGCCGTTATCGAACGAAAAATAAATAATGCCGGTATCATTTACCTGTTGGGTATTTACCAAACCGGCGGTGGTTCCGGGGATCTTTTTATTTTGTCCGTAACAGGCACTTAAAGCAACCAGTAACAGTATAATGATAATATTATTTCGCATGCGAATTTATTTACAGGGCAGCCGGTAAAGCCCGGTTTAGTTTTAATATTTCATTATTACCTGAAAAAATAACTTTGGTACCTGAAGCTGCTTAAAGATAAACATAGTTAATCATAAAATGTTACGTGGTAACAACTGCTTCATTCATGTATAATGGTTTTAAAAGGGGCTAAAACACATGAGGGCCGCAACATAAAACGCTTTCGCGAAATGCCCGGCATACAACAGGAAACCCTGGCGGCCGGGCTGGCAACAAATGGCCGCAAAGTAAAATATCCTTACCGCAAAAAAGGAACTGGTAGAACCTGCCCTGCCGGAGCTGGTTTACTGCCGGATAATGGTATACAGTGGCGCTAATATGGCCAGTATCTTTTGTTTAAACAGCGGGTACTTGTTTTTAGCAAAGCTCATGGTGCCCAGGCTTTCCAGCAAAGCGGCATCCTGCAGGCTGGCGGGTAAATAATAACAGCCGTTTATATCAATAAGGGGCAGCGCAGCGGTATTAAAGCTGGTATAAGTATTACCATTAATAACCAGCTGCGGGTAAAACCGGTATTGGTTTGTACCGGCTTCCAGCACCCATTGCAATACCGGTGTTTCGGTACTTACCGTGCAATAATGTAGTTGATGGCGCCGGGGTATATGTTGCAAACCCTGGTGGGCAGGCAATACATAACTGCGTACAAAGGGCTGGCTAGCCAGCAGCACCAAAGCCTGCTGCCACAGGCCAAACCATTGCTGCTGGCGGGGCATGGCTGCTGTACTTACAGCATTAAGGCTGCCGGGTAGTTGTACGGCCAGCTGCAGCATTTGTATACCCAGTTGTACCAGCCGGGCTTCGTTAGGGGTGCGGGCCGGGGCCGGTTTAATACTGCTTACCAGGGGCTGGTATTGTTTTATATAGCGGCCGCTGCGGTTTAGGGTGCCGGCGCAGGGTACTACCACCGGCAATAACTGTTGTGCCCGCCTTTGCAGTATAATAAAACTTAATGCCTGCTCCGGTGCGGGGCTGTTGTTATTGGCAACTGCGCATATAGCATTTTTGTTTAATTTATTACCGCTTTTATGCGGTGGTAATGCCTGTTTGCATATAGGTTTACGGCCGTATACAGGCAATACAGCAGCGTTGGAGTTGGTGTATAACATATGGTGTAGTTTAGCAACCCTAATGTAAAACCGGCTATGCGGCTGTACTACACGCCGGCAACATATTATAGCGGCTAAGGTTAATAATTTACCGGCTGTAGTAGCGGCCTTATTTGTTATATTTGTTGCCTAACCGCATAACAGTTTTACCATGGAAAAAACAATACACGAGGGCCGCAACATAAAACGCTTTCGCGAAATGCTGGGCATAAAACAGGAAGCCCTGGCTGCCGAGCTGGGCGAGGACTGGACCCAACGCAAAATATCCTTACTGGAACAAAAGGAAGTGGTAGAACCCGCCCTGTTGGAACAGGTGGCCAAAGTATTAAAAGTACCGGTGGATGCGATTAAGAATTTTGATGAGGAGTCTGCTATTCATAATATCCAAAACAATTTTGATAGCTCTGTTATTAACGGCGGTCCAACCATAAATTATAAATGCAATTTTAATCCGCTTGATAAATGGGCAGAAGAGATTGCCGAGAACCGTAAGTTGTATGAAAGGTTGTTACAGGCGGAGAAGGAAAAGATGGGGTTGTTGAAGCAGTTGTTGGATAAGGTGAAATGATTTGTTTAATGATTCGGGACATCAAATGTTTTTATTAATAACAAGTTTACTAAAAAGATTTATTGTCAATAAATATTAAAGGACAAAAAATTATATAGACGATTCTAGCATTTTTGCTAGAATCGTCCAGGGCAAACTAAAATATATTATACAATCAAAACGAAAACCCTCAACCTAATTCGTACAAGCTCTTTTGCCGAACCTATAGTTGTCCATTTATCTTTTCCATTTCTTCTTAGTAATTTACTGTCTTTACGCAGAATATCGAGAAGATTTTTATTTAGAGGGGCGATGTTTATTGTAATTTGTACTCGAGTAAATAATGTTCAAAATGTCAAAAGTTTGTCAATGTCTTCTCTCAATTTTTGGTCACGGATATTTATAAACTCTTCAAGACTTTCTGTTTGAATTCCGGCCATCTCTGGCATATAGTTTTGTTTAACTAAATACTTTAGTCGTTTTATTCCTTTTTTTGAATGAATTGTTTCAATATCATATCTTCTAACTAAACAATGTCCAGCTACAGAGTCTATATTTATTTGCCAACTTAAATCTTCAACGTTCGCTGGTTTGTCATCGAATTCTAGAAATCTATAAAGCAAAAGGGAATTTTGTTTTTTGCTTCTTAAAAGGGTCGAGAAGTCAAGTTCTGTGTCTTTATTATACAAAAGTCTTGCAAACAAGTAGTGGTAAAAACTCCAATTATCCATCTTATGCAATATAGAAAGTGGCGAATAAGCCTTGACCTCTAATCTTTCAAGTTCGATAGAAAGCTTTTCTTTTAAACTAGAAACCTCCAAATTTCTTACTGATTTCACCAAATCATACATCGAGTATCTAATAGAACTTTGAGTTATTGCTTTACCGCCTATAGCTCTTGTGATAGTATAAATGTCAATAAACTTAGATACAATCTTAATCTTTTCGTCAATAAAAAAATCATCATCATTTTTTGTAATAGGAGATATAATTAATGGATAAGTCAAAGAGTCTGCAATTGGATAAAAACTTGATGAATGTAAAGTTTCAAACCCGTCAGTACAATGGACTTTCAGTTCAAATATTTTGGTGTAAAGGCTAGAAAAAAAACTGAAGTCAGAACGAATGAAAAAATAATAATCATCTGATTGTTTTAAATATGTTTTATTCGGATTATTTTTTACCCATGAATGGAACTGCGTACCTATTAGCTCAAAATCTTCATTTTCTGAACCAACTTGCTTTGGCCTAATTGTTTCTGCATATTTCGCTCTTAACCATGCCCTAAAAAAGTCCAAATCAGCATCTATTCCAACACGCGATTTAATCTCCCCAATTCTATTTTTCCAGAAATGGTTCATTTCTTCGCTCTTATTTTCATCCTCAATTTTTGAAAGAAGAAAGCCTTTTAGAATTTCAGTCGGATTTAAGCTAAGCCCCCTATCATTCATCGTTTCAAAGATTGTATATGCATTTTCCATTGAATATGCTTTAACCTCAACCATTACTATCTTTTCTAACATCCATTCTATGAAAATCGGAAGCTTCTCAATTGTGTTAAATTCTTCCGGGAAGAGTTTTGTTATATCTTCAAATCTTGCAATTAGATTATGAATTGATTCATCTTTAACATTCTCATCTGCTTCATATACCAATTCTGGATGTATAAATAAATGCTCAATAATTTCATTTCTTGCCTCAACATTTAAAACCAATGTTGTTTTCCCTCCTTTAGTCACATACAAAAATTGATTCAAATTTTTAACTTGATTTTGAGGTAGATTCAGGCGTTGTTGAGCATGATGTAAAAAGATTAATAGTAAAGTAAATGAGGTAAGTCTTTGTTGGCCATCTACAATTGATAAACTTTTTCTATCATCACACAAAACTATGGGCCCCATGTAATAACCTCCATAATCCTCATAATTTTCAATAGTATCTCCTTCTGAATAATACTTGTCGAAACAAATACACAGATCGCTTATTAAGGCTTCAATATGTTTTCTTTGCCATCTATATTCTCTTTGAAAAGAATCTATCTTATATCTGTTGTTTGTTAAAACGTCGGCCAGATTTTTATCTTTTGCTTCTATGAATTGCATATTATCGAAGTTCTTTAATTAAAATATTTTGAATCCTGTAAGCATATTTGTACACATTCAAATTTGAGTCAATTGGATCAAGTTCACCATGAAATAGTTTACATCTCAACTCATACAAAAGTTGAACAATTACTTTACTAACTAAGTCATAATCATTGGTGAAATATAAGTTTGATGCCGGATTGACACAAATACTACTATTAGGCTGTATAGCCTTGCCGCTTCTTGTCTTTTTCGTCGGCAATATTATTATTATTGGTTTTCTCGGATTAATTTTTGAAAATGCATCTCTAAGTTGAACTTTCTTTTCCGATTCAGAAATAGAAATAAAATCTTGTTCGTTGTCTAATTCTTCTTCAGACCAATTAAATAGTTCAATTCTATGAATTGTTTGATTGTTTGACTTTTTTTGAACTTCTAAAAACCATCTCTTAGAGGTTCTTGGAAGAGTGTCGTCAAATTTTACAGAATATGTAAATAAGCCTTTAGACTGAGTATGTGTTTTTTGGTTATTACGTGAAAGATGAATGGTGGAAAAGTTAATTCTATTTTCAAAATTAGGAATTGGGTTTGCTTCTAACTCAACGTGTAATTTCCCTAACAAATGTCGGAAATCAACAGCTAATTGATCGGATCCTCTAAGTAGACTTTTAATTTTATCTCTGTATCTATTTGATGTAGAATTAATATGATTAATTATTGACGCGTCTCGGTCTCTTTTGGGAGAACTATTTTCGTCATAAAAATTATGCATATACCAAGCATTATATGGGATCCACGATTTTATAAATAAAGTATAATAATCCATAACAAGCTCGGCTTTGTCAATCCAATTCTTAATGTGTGTATTAACGGCCATTAATTATTATTTCGTTTATTGATTTTATTCCTTTTTTGTTTTTAATAGTTACAGATTATTGTCAGTCAATAGTTGGCCTAAATTGTTTATTCTGTTGTTGTCATTAGTTAAGGGATCGTTTTTATATTAAGCAAACATGATCGGAACTGCAATAATAATGCGGCTTTTGGGCTGTTTTAGGCCATTAAGTACTTAATAAATTTAATTAGTCTATAAATAAAAAATCCAAACAACAAATATAAAACGCCTAAAATTGCAATGATAATTATTGGTATAGTAGCATCAGAATAAATTCTTTGTACGATCCATACTCCTATTAAAAAAGAGAGTAAACCCCAGGTAATAATATTAACCCCAAGCCGTTTATTTTCTTCAGTTTTGTCTTGTTGGGTTATAAGCCTTACAGATTTATGCAAAACACTAACTTTCACTTGAGGTGGTCCCCCTTTAAAATTTTCCGTCAAGAGATTTATCCTTATTGAAGAATGCCTATTAAATATTGGCAAGTGGAATTTTTTATTAGTTAATATCCAATTTATTTCGTCTGCAAGTTGAGTAGGTGTTCTATGTTCAGGATCGACTTCTCGTAATTCCATGTCATCTTGATTTTTTTGTACGACCTGTGTGTAATAAGAATAATAGTTTTTTTCTAATAATATACTATTACCTAATTCTTCATAAAAGCCATTATGTCCAAGAAATTGACTGTCTCGGTCGACCCATACATCAATATTAACACCTTCTAAATCAATGTTACTATCATTTGTCATCTCAACTGTTACAAAGCTTAAATGATTTGTTTGACGTCCCATATATAGAACTTCAATGTTGCCCCAAAACTCATTTTGAATTGTGGTGCCCAAGGCATTAAAAAAGAGTTTATACTTTAGAAATACAAGTCTTGATTTAAACTTTTCTAAATAAACGCCTATGCCAACACTAAGAAGTGTTGTAATTAGTAATGCTATTGTTGGGGGGATTATTTTTTCCAAGTATTCATTTATTGATTTAGTGTCCATATATCAATGTAATTGGCAGAGCAGCTTATACAAGTTTAATGGTTTGTTAAAGTGGTTAACGTATAGGCGGTGGCTATACATAGCTAATTTAAATGAATAAATTTAAATTAGCAAACAGGGTTTTTCCTGTTTTTACAGTTAAAGCTGGCCGCCCATTGCCCTGTAAAGCGCTAAAGTTTGTTTAAATCCATTTATTTGTGCCTGGCTGATGGTTCTTGTATCGTAATACTGCTGCCCGATCAACTTCATTTTGGCCGATTTGGCATTAGCGAGGGCGTTGATCAGCTCCATGTCCGATTCCAAAACCGATTCATCAAACCATTCCCAGATATAACCCCCATATCCCGAATCTGTTTCGGTGTCTAGAGGAATATACTCATAGGCCTTTCCGTCAATGGAGAATTGCACCCGGCTAAAAAATAACCAGTCCTCATTATAATACTGGAGCCGGAACCTGAGGTTGCCAGGTGTTCCGTTTTCTGTTTGAAAGTAACAATATATGCCGTTGGCATTTGTATATATTGGTGCAGACTTTGGCTTGTACCGCTTTTTGTTGTTATTAGAAAACTCGTCTTCCTTTATCCTGAACGACTTTTCTAACTCTTTCACTTTAACCGTATCAATGCTTGTGACGGTTGAAAGGTATTTCCGGCTATCACTATCGGCTTTATTGGCCGACGCAGCGAATGGATTATCCCGTTTAGCAACTTTTTCCAGTATTTCCTTTTCCCGGGTAGCCTTATTAGGAAAATTGATGCTGGATATTTCATTATGACTGGCATCATATAGTTTAAACGCTATAGTTGTGGCAGCGGTTTTTCCTAATGAGGCTTGCATGTCTTTATCCACCTTTACAGCAATACAAAACTGCAGAAAAGCGTCTAAGTAGGCGGCGCTATCACTGGAGGCTTTTATAACCCGGGCTTCTTTTTCTTTTTGAACGGTTTCGCCTGATAGATTTTCTTCACTTACTATTTCTACATATTTGTAATTCTTTTTGTTTTCACAGGAGCTCAGGATAAAAACTGAAAATAGGAATATCAGTATCTGTTTTGTCATAAAATTGATTTTGGTAGAATAGCTTTTATGCCTGTGCAAACCTGTTGAGGTCTGCAACTTCTGCTACAAATTATTGTCAACTCGTTTTGGTATGCGGTTGCTTAGTTTCTGCAATCGATCATTATGGTTCCGGCATTGCTTATATAAACACTATTAACGCGGCGGTTATTTTTATAATGACTTTCCAGGTCTTCCTGTAATTCTTTATAAGCATCGCTACCCACTACTTTTAAAATTTTAACATTGATCAATCGCCCAACCGGCATAACCTGGTACTGCCCATCACTGGTTGTTTTAAGATGTTTACTTCCTCCCAGCATACCATAACTGTCGTAAGTAGTGTGTAAAGATTCAACAAAGGAATCGGTTAAATAATGTAGTTCTTTTAGTTCTTTTTTGCCTGGCGAACAACCTATTGCAAGTATTAAGACTAATAAATAAACAAACCTTTTCATTTTTAATATTATTCATTAACGATTTAATAAATTTTAATAAGCCAGTGAATTGCCATTATCAAATATATATGTTCACCCGTAGTTGTTTTTACGGAAAACCGTAGTTGGTGTGAAGTAAAAGACTCAGGTTAGATGTAAATATTTACTGCATAATATTTTCGGATGTATGTATTCCTGACATACATGAAAAAACCGGTAAGTGAATTAATACTTACCAGTTTCATCACATACAAAAACATAAGATATAATTTTTATATGTTATGTTTTCCCATGAAGTTCTCTTATCCCTTTCTTGCCAGTGTTATGCCAAACGCAAGAGAATGAACTTTTTTAAACAGCGGTTCTTCGTAACCGGAGGAATAGGTTACATTTATTCCAAGTTGACTGATAAAATAATAGTCCAACTTTAATTGTAAATAGTTCCTGTTTTTATCCGGAAAAGCAATTGGATCGTCCTTAAGAATGTGATTATATTTATATATACCAGAAAACTTCAGGTGATGAAAGGAGTCATCTTTTGATTTAAAAGTATTGAACGTAACTCCAATTGGAACTATATATTTTGTATAAGTGTTTTTTTGTTTGGTTTTTACACTTTGAAGACGTTCACCAAATCCGTATTTTACCCCAATACCAAAATCGATAACGGTTTCTTTTCTACTGGTATGGCTATAATTAAGCGTAAATCCAGGAGATAGGTAATACAAATAATTATCGAATGTTTTGTCGGCAATAAAATCCGGGCCTATTTCAAAAGCGCCCCAAAACGTTCCAAAGGTAGCAGAAGGATTGTCCTTATTAAGTTTTCTCGATAATCCGATTGGCAGTCCGATTGAAACATTATTTGCCGCTAAGGTTGTGTAACTACCAAGGTTAACGTCAGCTGTTGGTTTGACAAAAAAATTAAACTTTTCGAAAGCCGGAGTGTTGACTAAAAAATATGTTCCTGCTCCTTCTGATTTTCCGGGCATTCTATTCAAATCTATTGTAAAGGATATGTTTGATGAGTCTTTACTTACAAAGTTTTTTGTATAACCCACTGCAAATATTCTATCCTGTGATTTACATGGTAAGGTTCCCAGTATTATTATAAACAATAGGAAAACTCTAATTTTAAGCGGTAGGCGGTTCATATTTTTTTATGGCTTTAACTAGTTGATTAATGGTTTTAATAGTAACGAAAAGGTCGTTTGTTAACTCCGTACTTTTAATAAAACGCATTCTTCGCTTAAGGTTGGGAGCGAAAATTGATTTTAAAGAAGCAGAAAAAAACTTAGACAGCTTGGGATCTTTTTCCGGAGGACTATATAGAGATTTTATCTCAACATTTGTATAGTCACTAAGAATATCAATTTCTTCAATGACAATTTTGGTAATTTGTGCTTCTGTCATAATATATATGTTTTGGTTAATGATTATAAATGTAGCTTGGCTGATTGTGACTGTTAAGCAATCATCTACCGGCAGGAACCTTATTACGGCTGTTTTAGCGATGTATACAAAGGGGAGGGATTACAGAGAATAATCCTTTAAACAGATGTCTAATGGATTGGTAAAATAAGTGATGATTGTAAAAGTGATTAGGAATAGGCACGGCTAATTGCCGTGAAAAGCCTGTTAGATTGGTTCATGTTTAATGGTTGTTGATTTAGAAATAGTGCTTTACTAAAACTACAAAGAAGAAATAGTACCAACAAAAAAATACGTATAATTCTTTTTCCATAACGTAAATGGTTTGGCGATAAGCCGCGTATAAATTATAATTATTTGATATGTTTTGGGATAAATAAATAACCTGTATTTAGCGCTATACTATTCATCTCCCGGCACTTACAAGTAATGTTAATAAATAAACAAAGTGTAGCAAATCCCTTCTCTTTTTAAATATGTTTTCCTACTCTTGACAACGCTATAGACAAAGTGATTTAGCCATTGGCGACTATTTATGTAAAAGAAAACGGGGGAGCATCCTTTTTATATGATAAAACTGACTACTATTATTTGCCTGTTTTTATTATCCTGTGGCGCCACGGCGCAGTTACAGGAAAAAACAAACTTGCATTTATTTATAGAGGATAGCCGGAATACCCAAACTGTGGCCTGGTTTTATACGGATACAATACGTATATATAAATCCAGTGCTGACACACCCTTGTTAACCCTGGCAACCGGCCATTTTAGAAAATGGCCTGCTGTTTTTGAAAACCTGGAAACAGGTGACTACCGGGTAACATTTAAAAATTATTATGATCAGCAAATCGCACAAAATGTAACAGTAAGGGCAAACGAGGTTAATATAGTCAGGCTTAATAGAGATAAACTAAGCGTATACCCCAAAAATACCCTGGCGACTTTTGTAAATGGTGATTCACTGGTAATACGGTTTGCTTCGCATGGCTGTTTTCACTGGGAGAATAAAAAAATAGTGATAACCAGGGAAAAGGATAGTTATATTGCCCGTATATATTACCCTTCGAGCTACCAGGAAAAAAAGAAAAAAAAGCTGGTTACCTTATATAATGACGGAGCAGTATTAAGCCAGGTAACACTTACGAAAGATAATTTGCAGGATTTTATACGATTTGAGAACGAACTGAATTATGCTAAGGATGGAGGGTGTACCACCACAAGTACTTACACAGTAACCGGTAAAATAAATGTAAACAAAACTGACGGTTCCTGTAAATGGAATGGTTTTTACTATTTAGAAAAAGCGTTGTTCAAAGAATTGCTTAAATGAAAAAGGGATTATTTTTCGTACTAATTATAAAATACTGTGCTGTGTTATATGCACAGGACACAACCTTTTATGCTGCGTTTCGCGATGCCATTAATAGTACGGGTAATACCGGCACACTGTTTTATGCCGATACAGCCATAGCGTTTTGGCATAAACCTTCGGAATTAGCCAAAAAGAAAACACTACATGATGTTGAAACCATTAGAGGCAATAAAAAAACCAGCCTGGCACTAACCAAAGGGGAATTAAAAAGCCTGGATCAACAAGCTAAAAAATCGGCACGAGTACTATGGCCGCAAGATATGATGCCCGGTAGCAGGCGGGTAACCAGGGATACAATAAACAGCATTGCTTATCATAACAGGTGGCGGGATGAGAAAAAAGAAAAGCCTGTTCATTACTATTATTTTAGCCAGCCCATTTATACCCGTAATAATACCCTGCTGATGTTTTATGTATATGATATGATCAATCATTCGGCAGGCTATACTTTTTTATTTGTGTACCAGCTGGAAAAAGAAGGCTGGAAACACCGGTTGGCCATATCAACAGGCGCTTTTTAAAAAGATCAGTTAAATGACTGCCTGAACTCCAGCGGGCTTTGTTTAGCTTTTGTTTTAAACAATTTACTGAAGGACTGGGAGTGCTCGAAGCCCAGTTCATAAGCAATTTCGCTAACGGTAAGATCGGTGTTGGCCAGTTTTTCCTTTGCTTTTTCAATCAGTTTTTCGTGGATATGCTGCTGGGTGCTCTGGCCTGTAAGCTGTTTTAATAAACTGCTTAAATATTTGGTAGAAATATTAAGGCTGTTGGCAATGTACTGTACACTGGGCAGGCCTTTGGAGCTTAGTTCGGGGTGGCTGAAATAATGCTGCAATAATTCCTCCAGCCGGGTGAGTATTTTGTTACTGCTTATTTTACGGGTAATGAACTGCCGCTCGTAAAAACGCTGGGCATAGGTAAACAACAGCTCCAGCTGGGCTATCATTACATCCTGGCTAAACTTATCGATATTGGAATGATACTCCTGCCGGATATTGGCCACAATGCCGTTGATCAGTTCCTCCTCACGGGGCGAAAGAAATAAGGCTTCGTTTACCGCATATCCAAAGTAAGCATATTGTTTTATTTTTTGGGCAAGGCCGGTGTTCCATAAAAAATCGGGATGGATAAACAACATCCAGCCATCCAGGTTATGCGGTACGCCACCATCTTCGCCACGCAGGATCTGCCCGGGCGCCAGGAAGGCCATCAATCCCTCATCAAAGTCATATTGCTGCTGGCCGTACATCAGTTTATCGCAACCCCTTTTTAAGGATACAACGTAGAAGTCGAATATCACGGCATCTATCCCCTCGGGGTTTTGCAGCCCCTTGAGATCAATAATACTGATAAGCGGGTGCTGCGGGGCCGGATACCCGCCAAGCTGGTGCAACTCCTTAATGGTTTTTATCCTGAATGGTTGGGCCATGGTTTAAAATTTAAAAGGGTATTTAAGCCAGATAAGTACCAGGGGCAAGGCCAGGAAAGGTATTTCCAGCAAGGCCATTTTATAATTGCCCGTGTTTAATGACAGGGCCATGATCAATACAATGGTAACCGCACTTAAAACATTACCCAGGAAAAAGGTTTGCGGGAAAAGCAACATGATGCCTGTAATAATTGAGAACAGTCCGAAATAAGGCATCAGGGTTTTGGTAATACCCAGGTTGGCCATCATGTTGGTTTGTGCGGCATTGGCCGGCTGAAAAGCATCCCAGCCATGTTTGAGGCTCAGGAAAACAGAAGTGGCGAGTAGTATAATGCTGATGATTTTCATATACAATTTTATGAAGTTAAAAATTAGTTGCCATACATATAGGAGGCGCCCATTTTCCCGGCCTGTGCCAGCGCCAGTTTTGGGGCCACCCGGCTTACTATACGCATGATTTTGGCCAGGCCGGGATAAACTTCATCCTTATCCTGCTGCATACCTTTGATAGCGGCAGCCACAATTTTTTCGGGCGCCATCAGGGCTTTGGGGTTAAAGCCATCCTCGTTTACAAATTTATCGTTCAATGCCGTAGTGCTGCCTGGTGCAACCAGTTCAATTACTTTAATATTGGTTTTTTTCAACTGCACCCTTAATGCCTGTGTGTACGAACGCAGTCCGGCTTTGCTGGCGCTGTAAATAGGCGAAACGGGAAAGGGCATCAGTGCAATACCTGAACTTACATTTAAAATGATAGCCTGCTCCTGCTTTTTCAGGTGGGGTAAAAACTGTTGTACCATGCGGATAGGGCCCATGAGGTTGATCTCAATTTCGCGGGTAATATCGGTTAACTCATGCTGGTGATGCAGACTGATCTTGCGCATTTCACCGGCATTGTTAATGAGTATATTGAGCTGTGGAAACTGGCTGGTCACTTTTTCATACAGGCTGGTGATATCTTCGGCCTTACTTACATCGCTTTGAATAATATGCACCGCGGGCAATTGTTTTTTAACATCCTGCAATTTCTCTACATTTCTGCCGGTAATAATAACGGTATTACCCAGGGCTAAAAGTCTGGAGGCAAACTCGAAGCCGAAGCCGCCGGTGCCGCCGGTAATAAGGATGGTGTTGTTTTGTAGTTTCATTTTATGCTGTTTTGTTAACACAAAGTTCAGCAGGGGCCGGCAGGATGGTGTAGCCAAAAGACGCAATATTGTAGCCGGAATGCCGGTTTTGTTATGTGTCCCCTGCCCAACAATGAACCGAACGGTGAAGTGTGCGACACCCACAACAATACTGTTGGGGCAGGCGCAACAGACGATGAGCCGGGTTACAACAGCCGGTTACCAAAGAAATCATAATAAAATAAAGCTTTATATGTTGAGCGGCTTAGTATAAGCGGCAAAGCTTACTTTTGCGAGGTTTTGGCAAAATAATGAGTATACCTGTAGCGGCTACATATCAAGCAAAGTTTGACCACCATAAAATATGCGTGGTAATACCTACCTATAATAACGAGGCAACGGTGACCGGCGTTATTAACGATGTGCGGCAATATACCCGCAATATAGTGGTGGTAAATGATGGCTCTACCGATAGTACCCCGCAATTGTTACAAGGTCTTACCGGTATACACCTGGTAAGCTACGCCAAAAACGTAGGCAAGGGCTGGGCCCTGCGCCAGGCTTTTAAAGCGGCCCGTAAACTGGGTTATGATTATGCCATTACCATAGATTCGGACGGGCAGCATTTTGCCAGTGACCTGCCCCTGTTTATTGATAAACTGGAAGCCGAAGGCCCTGCCATTATTATGGGCGCCCGTAATATGCAACAGGAGTCAGTGCCCGGTAAAAGCAGCTTTGGCAATAAGTTCTCCAACTTTTGGTTCAGGGTAGAAACGGGTATTAACTGTCCCGATACACAAACGGGCTATCGCCTGTACCCTATTGCCTTGCTGGATAAAATGCGGTTTTTTACCCGCAAATACGAGTTTGAAATTGAAGTGCTGGTGCGCAGCGCCTGGAAGGGTATTAAGGTGAACTGGATACCTATTAAAGTATATTATGCGCCTAAGGAAGAGAGGGTATCGCATTTCCGGCCGTTTAAGGATTTTTCCCGGATCAGTGTATTGAACACGGTACTGGTACTGATCACATTTTTATGGATAAAGCCACGCAATTTTTTCCGCAGGATTTTCCGCAACGGTAACTGGTGGAAGAACCTGAACGACCAGTTATCGGAACCCAATGAAACCAATGCCCGCAAAGCGGCATCGGTAGGCTTTGGGGTGTTTATGGGTATAGTACCAATCTGGGGTTTCCAGTTGCTGGTGGGTATAGCCCTGGCCGTGCTGATGCGGTTGAATAAAGTGTTGTTTGTGATTGCGGCCAATATCAGCATACCACCCATGATCCCGCTGATCATATTTTTAAGTTATAAGGCCGGTGCTTACTGGATGGGTGATAAAGCCGTGAACCTGGGCTTTTCGGAAGGCATCAGTTTACAAACCATCCGGCTGAACCTGACCCAGTATATTTATGGCAGCATTACCCTGGCTGTGGTGGCCGGTTTATTATTTGGTTTGCTTACCTGGGGGCTGCTGAGTTTAAAGCGAAAGAAAGGAGAGGCAAAAGAAACCCTTTAATTATCTTGCAATAACTAAAGAGATTGGTTCCCGTAAAGCATAGCGGATTTTATAAAACATGCGCAAATTATTTACAGGCATATTTGACTTTTTTACTACACGCAAACCCTTGCTGTACCTGTTGTTTGCAGGCACCCTGGCTTTGTTTGTGGTATTGGCCCTGCAGGTAAAATTTGTGGAAGATATATCGGCGGTTATTCCCAAAGATAAAAAGACGGCCAAGCTGACCTCGGTTTTTCAGAACTCCAAGTTTGCCGATAAGCTGGTGGTGATGGTAAGGCTTAAAGACAGCACGCAAACCGACCCGGATAAACTGGTGGCCTATGCCGATGAACTGGCCGCTGCTTTAACAAAAGATACCAGTTATATTAAACAGGTAAACTATAAAGTAGAGGCTGACCTGACCTTTGAACTTTTTGCCACCATACAAAACCACCTGCCGGTTTTTTTAGACGAAGCGGATTATAAAAAAATTGACAGCCTTATACAGCCTGCTGCCTTACAGGCTACCCTGGAACAGGATATTCGCCTGCTGACCTCCCCCGCCGGTTATGCCCTGAAAGAGGTGATCAGTAAAGACCCTTCGGGTATTTCTTTCCTGGCCTTAAAAAAATTACAGCAGCTGCAGTACGACGACCAGTTTGAGCTGTACGATAATCATTTTGTATCAAAGGACCAGCAAAACCTGTTGCTGTTTATTACACCACGCTTTCCTGCTGCCAATACCGGGGCAAATAATCATTTTTTACAGCAACTGGATAACAGTATTGATAGCCTTACCGGGCAGGAGCTGGCAAAAGATATAGAAGTTAGTTATTTTGGTGCGGCAGCTGTATCGGCCGGTAATGCCAAACAATTGCGCACCGATAGCCTGCTGACACAGGGTATTACCGTATTGTTTTTAATACTATTTATCGGTCTTTATTTTCGAAAAAAAAGAGCGCCTTTTTTAGTGTTGGTGCCGGTGGTATACGGGGCCGCTTTTTCACTGGCGGTGATATGGTTGTTAAAAGGCTCCATATCGGTTATCGCTCTTGGTACAGGATCGATTGTACTGGGCATAGCCATTAATTATTCGCTGCACGTATTTAATCACTATCGCCATACCCGTGGTTTACGCAGTACAATTGAGGACCTGGCTTTTCCCCTGACCATTGGCAGCATTACCACCATCGGGGGTTTTTTATGTTTGTTATTTGCCAAATCGGCCATGTTGCAGGATCTGGGCCTGTTTGCCGCCTGTAGCCTGGCAGGCGCAGCTGTATGTTCCCTGGTGTTTTTGCCGCATTTTATCGGTAACAAAAAAGAAACTGCGGTTACCGTAGTAAAAGAAAAACATTCCTGGTTGGATAAGCTGGCAGCTTTAAAACCCGAGCATAATAAATGGATGGTGCTGGCCATTGTGGGCCTGACCGTGTTGTTTTTGTTTTATTATAATAAGGTAAGGTTTGAACCCGATATGACCAGCCTGAATTATATGACGCCGGCACTGGCTAAGGCCGAGGCGCAGTTGAACAGGATCAGTGGTCAATCGGTACGGTCATTATACCTGGTAAGCGAAGGGGCCGACAGGGAAAAGGCCCTGCAGCAAAATGAACGAACGGTCCAGCAAATTGAAAAACTAAAACAGGCAGGTAGCGTTACCAGTTATGCCGGTGTATCCGGGTTGCTGATCAGTGATTCTTTACAACAACAGCGCATACAACAATGGAATAGCTACTGGACGGCGGATAAAAAAGCTACTGTTGTAAATAATATAAAAGAACAAGGCAAAGCCTTAAAATTTTCGGCCACGGCATTTGATAATTTTGAAAGCCTGCTTAACAACGATTTTAAACCAGTTGATAAAACGGAGCTGGTAGCCTTTCAACAACGGTTTTTAGATGATTATATTACCGAAAAGCCCGGCAATGTATCCATTGTTACTTTATTAAAAGTGGCAAATGATAATAAGGCGGCGGTGGTAACAGAGCTGGATAAACTGCAGCAGGTAACGGTATTAGACCGGCAATATTTAACTACCCGTTTAACGGAGCTGGTGAATAAGGACTTTAATAAAATTGCTTTATTCACCTCCTGCCTGGTGTTTTTTGTATTGCTGCTCACCTTTGGCCGTATTGAACTGGCCCTGGTTACTTTTATTCCCATGCTCATCAGCTGGATCTGGATACTGGGTATTATGGGTATGTTCGGCATTACCTTTAATATTGTCAACATTATTGTATCGGCTCTGATATTCGGACTGGGCGATGATTACAGCCTGTTTGTGATGGACGGCCTTTTAAATGAATACAAGACCGGTAAGAAAAACCTGGCTTCCTATAAATCTTCCATCTTTTTATCGGCTATTACAACGGTAGCCGGTTTGGGTGTACTGGCTTTTGCACAACACCCGGCACTCAGGTCAATTGCTTTTATATCGGTTACGGGTATTATCTGTGTAGTGATCATGTCGCAGGTGTTAATACCGTTTTTCTTTAACCTGATCATTAAGAACAGGGTTGCGAAAAACTTTTTCCCCTGGACGCTGTGGAGCTGGTCCCGCTCGGTTTTCTCTTTCACCTATTTTGCCCTGGGTGCCGTGGTATTAACCGTACTGGGTGTGATACTGATCAAGCTAAACCCATTTAATAAGGAGAAGGGAAAATATATCTATCATATACTTTTATCCAAACTATGCGGCTCGGTATTGTATATCATGGGCAACTTTAAAAAAGTAGTGAACAATCCTTTGAAGGAAAACTTTAAAAAGCCCGCCGTGATCATTGCCAATCACCAGTCTTTTTTAGATATACTGGCCATGACCATGTTGCATCCCAAAGCCGTATTGCTGACCAATAAATGGGTGTGGAACTCCCCTGTGTTTGGGGCTGTTGTGCGCATGGCTGATTTTTATCCTGTGATAGAAGGTGCGGAGAACAGTATTGAGCTCATGCGCGACCGGGTAAAACATGGTTACTCCATTATTGTTTTCCCGGAAGGTACCCGCACTTCTTACCCGCCCATGAAAAGATTTCATAAGGGGGCATTTTACCTGGCACATGAATTGAACCTGGATGTGGTACCTATTTTATTACACGGTACAGGTTATACCATGACCAAAGGCGACTACTTATTAAAGAATGGTACACTAACCGTGCAATACCTGCCACGTATCAGTGCTGATGATGCAAGCTGGGGCCTGGGCTATGCGGAGCGAACAAAAAAAATATCCCGTTATTTTAAAGCAGAACACCGTAAGTTGTCAGAAGTGCTGGAGACGGTAGAATACTACCACGAAAAGCTTTTTTACAATTATGTATACAAAGGCCCGGTGCTGGAATGGTACTTACGTATTAAAACCAGGCTGGAAGGCAACTACAAACAATTCCATGCCATTGTTCCCTTACAGGGTAAGATACTGGATATGGGTTGTGGTTATGGGTTTATGAGTTATATGTTACATTTTGCCGGTCAGGAAAGAGAGATACTGGGCATAGACTATGATGAAGAAAAAATTGCAGTGGCAGCGCATGGCTTTTGTAAGGGGGAAAACCTACAGTTTCAACAAGCCGATATAGTAAGCTTTACCTTTACAACAAACTATGATGCCATCATCATCAGCGATGTGTTGCACTATATTACGCCGGAGCAGCAGGAGCAGGTGATTGATAACTGTATAACGCATTTACAACCCGGCGGCAAACTTATTATCCGTGATGGTGATGCAGATATTGCCCGCAGGCATCGAACCACCAAATTAACAGAGCTGTTCTCTACCAGGTTATTTGGTTTTAATAAAACCAGTGGTCACGGGCTACACTATTTATCGGGTCAGACCATTGAAGCCATTGCCGCTAAACACGGACTACAGGTAACAAAGATTGACAAAACAAAGCTCACCTCTAATATCATTTTTGTAATTAACAAACCGCATGAACTTTGATGTAGTGATTATAGGCTCGGGCATTGGCGGACTGGTATGTGCCAACATACTGGCCAGGCAAGGTATGCGGGTCTGTGTGCTGGAAAAAAACAAACAGTTTGGCGGCAACCTGCAAACCTTTGTAAGGGATAAAATTATTTTCGATTCCGGTGTACATTATGTAGGCGGGCTGGATAAAGACCAGAACCTGTACAAGGTATTCAGTTACCTGGGTATTATGGACCAGCTACACCTGGAGCGCATGGACCTGAATTGTTTCGACGGCATTATAGCCGGTGAGGATAATGTAGTATATCCGCAGGCACAGGGACATGAAAACTTTATACAGCAGCTATTGCGTTACTTTCCTGATGAAGAAAACGCTTTACGGCAATACTGTGATAGGATAAAAGAGATATGCCGGGCCTTCCCCTTATATAATCTTCAGCTGGACGGCGGCACTCTTGAGCAAAAGACCATTGCCAGCTCTTTAAGCGCCAAACAAACTATTGAATCGCTTACCGGCAACAAAAAACTACAGGCCGTGCTGGCTGGTAATAATATATTATATGCCGGGGATGGTGAGTCTACACCTTTTCATGTACATGCCCTCATCATTAACAGCTATATTGAAAGCTCCTGGAAATTTATACATGGCGGTTCGCAAATAGCCAAGGCCCTGGTAAAACAATTGCGGGTATATGGAGGAGAGATACTGCGTCACCAGGAAGTAACGCAACTGGTAAGTGAAGGCGATACTATTGCCTATGCGGTAACCAATACGGGTGAGAAATTTTATGCCCAACAATTTATTTCCAATATCAGCCCGGTACATACCTTGCAGATGACGGATAATCCTTTGCTGAAAAAAATATACCGCAACCGGATCAACAGCCTGACTAATACGGTTTCCTCTTTTTCTATCAACATCGTATTAGAGCCTCAAACATTACCTTACCAAAGCAATAACCTGTACTATCACCACGAAGGACATTTATGGACAGCCAATGAATACACACCCGGTAACTGGCCTTTATTATATGGCGTATTCTTTACCGCCAGTAACCAATACCCCGGTTATGCCGAATCGGTGACGGTACTCACCAATATGCGCTATGATGAAGTACAACCATGGGCGGACACTTTTAATACTACCTTGCACGAGGCGGAACGGGGAGCAGCGTACCTGGCTTTTAAAGAACAGAAAGCACAGCAATTACTGCAACAGGTATATAAAAAGCTGCCACAGTTAGAATCTGCCATTAAACAGTACTATACCATCACCCCACTTACTTACCGCGATTATATCGGCAGCACCGATGGCAATATGTATGGCTTTGCCAAAGACTATGAGAACCCTTTAAAAACAACCCTGAGCAGCAAAACGGGTGTACCCAACTTGTTCCTCACGGGCCAGTACCTGAATATGCATGGTATACTGGGCGCTACACTAAGCGGCGTATTAACGGCGATAACTGTTTCAAGGAATGATGCGATTATCGGGGATATTCGTAATGCGAGTTGAAGAGTTGTTGATCGTTAATAGTTATTAGTTAATAAGGGGAGCTAAGTATAATTTTCAAATTACCTCATTACCTCATCATCTGATTGCTCCTCAGGGGCTTTCAGCTTCAGTAATGCTATTCAGCTACAGTCCCCGCCTTCTGTAGTAGTGCACCCTGCCCACCAGGCATGGCACTGTTGCAGCTACTACTGCCAGTCGGGCAGCCCTTGGGCTGTAGATTAATAAAATCATATGACTTAAAAGAGTAGCCTGACGATTCTTTATATTGGTCCGAGCGCATGATATCCGATTAAGAGTTTTCCTCAATGAGAAAAACACCGGATATTTCTGTTGTTTTTCTCATTTTTTATTTCCGTG
>CAYUMH010000079.1:0-20751 GCA_964445775.1 uncultured Terrimonas sp. | reverse complement strand
TTAGATTTTAGATTTTAGATTTTAGATTTTAGATTTTAGATTTTAGATTTTAGATGGAGAGTTTTTTGTGATAGTGTACGCTGCATAGTATGTACTATTTTTTTTGTAGTATTACCAATAGTTTAAGTTGCTGTATAATGGTTGAACGCCGGTTCCCATAAAGCGTATTGCCTGTTGTTGAATAGTGTCACTGCAGTACAAGTGTGCGATCCGCAACAATGCTGTTGGGACACAGCGCAGGGAACGATGCCAGTAGCAATGCCGCCGGCTACATCAATAAAAAACCGTCCTTTACAGCATTGGCCAATAAAGGACGGTAATATCATATCAGGGAGTTTTTATTAGTGCGCTTCCAGCCAGTTCTGACCCACACCTGCTTCGGCAATAATGGGTACTTCGTTAGGCAGTATCATGGCAGCCTGCATGGCATTAATGATCACCGGTTTTATATCGTCCAGTTCTTCCTTCAATACATCAAATACCAGCTCGTCATGCACCTGTAATATCATCTTGCTTTTAAAGCCGTTCTCTTTAATGGCGGCATGCACTTTTATCATCGCCAGCTTAATCATATCGGCAGCAGTACCCTGTATAGGACTATTAATGGCATTTCGCTCTGCAAAGCCACGCACGGTAAAGTTGCTTGAGTTAATATCACGCAGCCAACGTTTACGGCCCATTAAAGTTTGCACATAACCAACCTCGCGGGCAAAGTTGATGGTATCATCCATATACTTTTGTATGCCTGCAAATTGTTTTTTGTAGTTATCAATGATCTCTTTTGCCTCGGTACGGCTGATGCCTAAATTATCGGCAAGGCCAAAAGCGCCCTGGCCATAGATGATACCAAAGTTCACGCTCTTGGCTTTATACCTCATCTCCTTCGTCACTTCACTTTCGCCCACATTGTACACTTTTGCAGCAGTAGCGGTATGAATATCGGTACCCGATTTAAAAGCTGCACACATATTGGGGTCGCCGCTGATGGCTGCCACAATGCGTAGCTCTATCTGCGAATAGTCGGCCGATAATAAAATATGTTTTTCGTCCCGGGGAATAAAGGCCTTACGTATCTCCTTACCTCTCTCGGTACGCACCGGAATATTCTGCAGGTTGGGATTATTACTCGCCAGCCTGCCGGTAACCGCCACGGCCTGGCCATAAGTAGTATGTACCCTGCCGGTTTTACTGTTTACCAGCAAAGGCAATGCATCTACATAGGTCGATTTTAATTTGGTCAGCTCCCTGAATGTAAGAATATCATTAACGATCGGGTTATTATTGGCCAGCTTCAGCAATACATCCTCACCGGTAGCATACTGTCCTGTTTTAGTTTTTTTAGCCTTGGGGTCTAACTGCAATTTTTCAAATAATACTTCACCCAGTTGTTTGGGCGATGCCAGGTTAAACCGTACGCCTGCCTGTTTGTATACACTTTCTTCTGCAGCCTTTGCATCAGCTTCCAATACACCGGAATAATCTTTTAAAAACCCTTCATCAATCCTGATGCCTTCAAATTCCATATCGGTCAATACCGGCATTAAAGGGTTCTCCACTTTTTCAAACACTTCCTGTACTTCATTTTCCAGTAACAACGGAGTAAACGCATGTTTCAGTTGCAGGGTAATATCCGCATCTTCGGCTGCATAGTCTTTTATCTTTTCCAGCTCCACATCCCGCATGGTACCCTGGCCCTTACCTTTTTTACCAATCAGCTCTTCAATATGTATGGGTTCGTATTGCAGGTACTTTTCGCTCAGGTCATCCATGCTGCGTTTACCATCGGGGTCAATTACATAATGTGCCAGCATGGTATCAAAAAACTGCCCGGCTATGGCTACATTGTACCATTTTAATATCAGCAGGTCGTATTTAATATTTTGTCCTATCCAGGTAATGGCCGGGTTATCAAACAAGGGTTGTAATAAAGCTAATAGTGACAATACTTCTTCCCTGTTAGCACTGCAGGGTATATAATAGGCTTCGCCGGGTGTAACGGCAAAACTCAACCCCACCAGTTCGGCTTCATTGGCATCAATACCTGTTGTTTCGGTATCAAAACAAATTTCATTAAACTGTTCTAACTGCTGCACCATCTCTGTAATGGCCTCAGGTGTTGTTACCGCTATATAATTATGCGGTACGGCATGAATGGTTTTAAAATCGCTTACCGTTTGTTCAACAGTTTCGCTCACCACCACGGGTTGCTCCACAATATTACCAAACAGGTCGGTCTGTACCGCCTGTGGTGCTTTGGTTTCAGATGGTTTATCGCCGGTATTGGCTTTACCCGTAACCGGTGCGGCACCGGCCAGTTCCTCACCCAGTAATCTTTTGGCCAGGGTGCGGAACTCCAGTTCACCAAACACTTCTTTCAATGCCTCTTTATTCCATTCCTTCACACAAAAATTTTCTTCATGAAATTCCACCGGTACATCAATAATAATGGTGGCCAGTTTTTTGGACATGATCGCATCGGCCTTACCATTACGGATCTTTTCGCCCATCGATCCTTTTATATTATCCGCATTGTCCAGTATATTTTCAAGGGTATCATATTCGGCTAATAATTTCGCAGCTGTTTTTTCACCCACGCCTTTAATACCGGGAATATTATCCACCGCATCACCCATCAGGCCCAGTATATCTATTACCTGCGATACTCTTTTAATATTCCATTTGGCACAAACCTCGGCCGGCCCCATAATCTCCACATCACCGCCCTGGTAGGCCGGTTTATAAATCTTTACTTTCTCCGTTACCAGCTGGCCATAGTCTTTATCCGGTGTTACCATATACACATCATAGCCTTCGGCCTCGGCTTTCACACTCAGCGCACCAATCACATCATCGGCCTCATAACCATCCACTGCTATCACAGGAATATTAAAGCCTTCAATAATGCGGATAATATCCGGCACGGCCAGTTTAATATCTTCAGGCGTTTCCTGGCGGTTGGCTTTATAATCGGCAAAATCGGTATGTCTTTCCGTAGGTGCGGCAGTATCAAAACACACGGCCATATGCGAGGGCTTCTGTTTATTCAGCAACTCCACCAGGGCATTGGTAAAACCAAACTGCGCATTGGTATTCTTTCCCTTGCTGGTTAATCGCGGGCTGCGTATCAGCGCATAATAAGCCCTGAACACTAAAGCATAGGCATCCAGTAAAAAAAGTCTTTTATCCATGCCGCTAAGTTAAGTTTGTTGGCAGGGCTGGCAAAATGCGATTACCGCATTATCATTTTTTATTATGGGCTGTCAGCCGGGTAACAAATCCGGGCAGCAGTTCCCCGCCCGTCTGCAATCTGCCGGCTATCAGGCCGCCAGTATTTCCGCCTAAGCGGGGCAGCCCTTCGGCAGTAACAAAAAGCCGGGCAGCCCTCCCCGTCATGGGTTCCATCCAAACCGGGCAATCATCAATCCATGGTCAGAGGGGTAGCCTCCGGGCCAGGTGGTGATCAGTTTAAAATCCTGTAACTGTAATGCCCGGCCTTTATAATATAACTGGTCAATTCTTTCGCCAATAATATGCGAATAACCCGGGTACTTTTTAACATCCGGGTACACCTGCCGGTAAGCATCAGTAAAGCCAGCACCTGTTAGTTTTACCGAAGCCGGGTTATCCTTACCACCATCCATAAAGGGCACTGCATTAAAATCGCCGGCGAATATTACTGGTATGTCATCACTTTTTTCAAAACGTTGTTGATGAAAATCGTACACATGGGTAAACTGGTTCATACCATACCAGTTGGACATGATATATATTTCCTGTGTTTTACTAACCGCTATTTTGGCTCCCAGGTTCATAAACGGTGCGCCGGGCGGCACATGTACCGAACGGATGGGGTACCGGCTCAATACCGAAATATTGGAACCCTGGTTTAAATAATCCCAGTCGGCACTGGCCGCATAATAATAACCCAACTCGGCCGCAATAAACTCTCCCGACGAATAAGTCTCCTGCAACATCACCACATCCGCATTTTCTTTTTGTAACATCTCTACAATACGCTTGCGGGAGTCATACCCGTCTTTTACAACAGTAGCATGTTTACCGCCATGCCAGATATTCCAGTTGGCAACTGTAATAGTTTTTACATGATTGGTAACCGGCGGTGTTTTTGTTGTAAAATACTTTACCCAGCCGGCCTGCACGTCCGCCTCACTAATGGTGCTGTTCCATATCTTCAGCTCATCAATTTCAAAATCAGGTGCCTGCAACCTGCGGTTCACAATATGTTTTTGTACGGCCTCATCATTGATAACAATGCGCCCGTTTTGTAAATAATAAAACTTTGTTACCGGCGCTACCTCTACAAAATCAATTACCTGGTGTACCGTATAGGGGTTGCGCATCAGCTCCGATCTTATTTTATTAATCGCGGCAAAATCGGTTGCCTTTAGTTTAGCAGCCAGGGCATCTGTATCCATTCCCGGTGATGCTTTTTTTATGTAATCGCTGTACAACTGTTTGGGGTCACTTAATAATGCGGCATAGTCGCTATCCGCTGCAACTCCCGCACCTAATGCGGTAAAAGCATCTGTCAGTCTTTGTAAATTAACAGCCCCTTCCCGTATGGTACTTTGAATAAGCGTATCAGGCTGCTTAAACGTCTTGCTGCCAATAATCAATGGCAGGGCATCTTTCAGGTGAAAGCCCACCGAATCGCCAATAAAGTATTGCGCCTTTATATCACCGTCGTAAAATAGTTTTAACTGCGCGGCTTTGCTGTCATAGGTCATGGTCAGCTGGTGCCATTTGCCATCATTCAATGGCATAATATGCCCGTTCTCTCTTTCATGGGTTATCCGTCGCCTGCCCGTACCTATATTAAAAGCCCAGGTACCATTTGACACATAAAATAGCCAGCCCGGCTTTTTTTGTTCCGGTAAGCCGGTATTGGTTATTGCTTTCTGCCCCAGCAAGGGCATGGTATAATCTGCCGGCACTTTTGTTTTTACCCAAAACTGGATGCTGTAGTCCTGTTGTGTTGTAAAAGGCAATACGGTTTTGTCCAGCTCAAGGGCCTCTACTGTTTTTAATTGTAGTTGTAAGCTGTTACCGGCAAAGCTTTTAGCATACACCGGTTTCCCGGTAATTACCGGCTTCACCGTTTCCTTACCTGCTGCAGCAACTGTTTTATTAAAATTAAAATAAGCGGCCGGTGCAGGAACAGTCTGGGCTTTTGTCAGTAAACAAGTGAGCAATAATAAAGGGCAAAGCAATTTTTTTATCATACTTATTTAGAGGGGCTAGATAAGGGTTCAAGGTAAACCTAAATAACCCGCGCTGTTCACTTGCTAAACAATTTTGCAAATACGATTGCATAATTTTGTGCCACAAATAACTTTTAACATGTTTCTATTTATCAACCAGCCCTGGCCCTGGTATATTGCGGGTCCGCTTATTGGCCTTACCGTTCCCGTGCTGTTATTACTGGGTAATAAATCCTTTGGCATCAGCTCTTCACTGCGCCATATCTGTGCGGCCTGTATACCGGCAAAAATTCCTTTTTTTACTTACAACTGGAAAAAGGAAGCCTGGAACCTGTTCTTTGTAGCCGGCATTTTTATAGGCGGTATTATTGCCAGTACCTTACTGGCCAACCCCGACCCCATTGTGGTAAACCCCAAACTATCAACGGAACTGGCCGGTTATGGCATTACCAATTACAATCACCTAGTTCCGGTTGATATTATGAACTGGCCGGCCTTACTCACCATTAAAGGATTGATCATGATGGTGGTGGGTGGCTTTTTAGTGGGCTTTGGCACCCGTTATGCCGGTGGTTGTACCAGCGGTCATGCCATCATGGGATTATCTACTTTGCAATGGCCTTCACTGGTAGCCACTATCTGTTTTATGGCCGGAGGCTTTATCATGGCCAATCTTATTTTACCTTATATACTGGCTTTATAATATAATAATATGCAACACTCTATTCAGGAAAATACAACCACAGAATCCAATAAATGGTACGGGCAAGTTAAATACATGATCGTAGGTATTTTATTCGGTATTGTTTTCGTTAAAGCCGAGATCATCAGCTGGTTCCGCATACAGGAAATGTTCCGCCTTCAATCCTTTCACATGTACGGCATTATCGGCAGCGCCATTGCAGTGGGCATGTTATCGGTATGGTTAATCAAAAAATTCAACCTTAAAACCATGGACGGTGAGCCGGTTACTTTCTCCAGAAAACAATTCACCAAAGGAAATATCTATGGCGGTATACTATTTGGTTTTGGCTGGGCTATTACCGGGGCCTGTCCCGGCCCATTATTTGCCCAGATAGGCACCGGTGCTACCGTTATCATCGTTACATTATTAAGTGCCATTGCGGGCACCTGGGTATACGGACGTTTTAAAGACAGCCTGCCTCATTAACGGGCAGTACAATATATTTGCAGCAATACAGGCTATATGACTATACAGACTATTTGTGTTTGTGGTGCCGGCACCATGGGTAGCGGCATTGCGCAGGTGGCGGCAACAGCAGGTTTTACAACCTTATTGTACGATGTAAATGCGGATATGCTGCAAAAGGCAAAAGCCGGGATAGAAAGCAGTTTACAAAAACTGGTGTCAAAAGAAAAAATAACATCGGCCACACAACAGCAAACCATCGAACGGCTCAGCTATATATCTGATATTAACCAATGTATTGCCGATGTATTTATTGAAGCGATCGTAGAAAAAATGGATATTAAACTATCGCTGTTTAACCAGTTAGCGGCTATTAATACACCCGAAACTATTTTTGCCTCTAACACTTCCTCCTTATCTATTACACAGCTGGCAGCACAAATAAGTCATCCCGAACGGGTGGTGGGCTTACATTTTTTTAACCCGGCCCCATTGATGAAACTGGTAGAAGTAGTAAAAACGGAATACAACAATGCAGTAAGCATCACCCAGATGGAAGAGCTGGTAAAAACCATGCAGAAAACACCGGTGGTATGTAAGGACTCGCCCGGTTTTATTGTGAACCGTGTTGCCCGTCCCTACTATATCGAATCCTTACGGCTGGCCGAAGAAGGCCTGGCCGGTTTTGAACAAATAGACGAACTGCTGGAAAGTACCGGCTTTAAAATGGGACCCTTTGCATTAATGGACCTTATCGGCAACGATATTAATTATGCCGTTAGCTGTTCGGTATACGAACAAATGCAACAACCCGAACGACTGAAACCTTCCTATATACAGGAGGAAAAAGTGAAAAAGGGGGAGCTGGGTCGTAAATCCGGCAAGGGTTATTACAGCTATTAATAATTTAGCAAGCGGTACAGGTAAGTTGAACTATCTTCGCGGCAGTTTTAATAAATCAACATCCTCAATTTTTTGGCAACTGTACTTGTAACAGGCGGGACCGGTTTTTTAGGCGGTTATATTTTACTTCAGCTATTGGAGAAGGGATATGCCGTTAAAGCACTGCGCCGCTCAGCCAATCTTCCTGCACATATTCAACCGCATTTACTGGAAAAAGTAGAATGGATCGATGGCGATATACTGGATGTGTTTTCTTTACAGGAGGCCATGGAAGAGGTTGATTATATCATTCACAGCGCTGCCATAGTATCCTTTGCCAAAAAGGATAAACAGCGTATGATGAAGATCAATGTAGAAGGAACCGCCAATGTGGTGAACATGGCATTGGACAGTAACATAAAAAAGCTGGTCTACATCAGTTCGGTAGCGGCACTTGGCCGTACACTGCATGGCGAAACAGTAAGCGAAGAAAAAAAATGGGAAGAAAATAAACTGACCACCAGCTACGCCAAAAGTAAAAACAAGGCCGAGATGGAAGTTTGGCGTGGCATGGCCGAGGGCCTTGACGCCGTTATTTTAAACCCTTCTACCATACTGGGCTTTGGCGACTGGAATACCGGCAGCAGCGCCATTTTTAAAAACGTATACAAGGAGTTTCCCTGGTACAGCAAAGGCATGAACGGTTTTGTAGATGTGGAAGATGTAGCCAAAGCGGCTATACTTTTAATGGAATCGGATATTACCGAACAACGGTATATTATTAATGGTGATAACTGGACCTTTAAACAATTATTGGATACCATTGCCCGTGCATTAGGTAAAAAACCTCCGCATAAAGAGGCTACTCCCTTTATTGCCGGCCTGGCCTGGCGCATGGCCTGGTTAAAAGCAAAACTTACCGGCGGTAAGGCCTTCCTTACCAGGGAAAGTGCCCGTGTGGCACAAAGCAATACCAGTTTTACCAACAGTAAAATTTTAAACGCATTACCCGGTTTTAATTTTACGCCGCTGACCCAGACTATTGCCAATGCCGGCAAAAAATACCTGCAACTGGCAGCCGGCAAAGTATAACCAGCTGCAAACCCGGCACAGGGTGCGTTACTTTTATTTGTAGTATCTTTATCACTAATCGTTTTCTATGAACAAACTATTCCTGTTAGGTTTATTAGCAGCCTGTTTTATGGCTACACCTGCCCTGTCGCAAATTACCATTACCGGTAAAATCGTTGACTCTCTTACCCGCGAACCCCTGCCCGGTGCCAGCGTGTTTGCGCAAAACACAACCCTGGGCACCACTTCTACCAAAGAAGGACAATTTTCATTAACATTAAAGTCGGGTGGTTACGATCTTATTTTTTCCTTTACCGGTTACGAACATAAAACCATTGCCATTACCGATAATAAAAATATTACCCTGGAAATTGCTTTACTGAAACAGGATAAAGCGATGGACGAAGTGGTGATACAAAGCAGTAACGAAGTAATGGATGGCTGGGAAAAGTATGGCGATTTTTTCATCAGCCAGTTTATTGGCTCCACACCGTTTGCCGCTAACTGCACTATTATGAATAAGGATGTAGTACGTTTCTTTTATTACCGCCGTACCGATAAATTAAAAGTACTGGCTACCGAGCCACTGGTTATTAATAATGAAGCGCTGGGTTACGACCTGCAATACAAGCTGGATTCATTTGTGTATCATTATAAAACCAATATCAGCTCTTACCGCGGCACTTGTTTTTATACCGAGAAATTAGGTACGGTTAACCAGGCCATGAGCTGGAAGGCTAACCGTGAAAAAGCCTACTTTGGCTCCCGTATGCATTTCCTGCGTTCGGTATATGATAGTACCTTAAAGGAATCGGGCTTTAATGTAAGCCTGCTGGATGAAACCGATAAAACCCGTTTTTTATTATTGCTGAAACCCCTGGATACAAAATACTACGAGGTGGTTGATTCGCTGGACGAGGTAGAACTGTTTTACCCGCAAAAAGCAAGCATTACCTATATTAAAGCCGTACCCGAAAACAGTTACCTGGAACAATTTAAATTACCGAAGGATGTGGGTGTGCAGGTTTCTTATGTAGATATTTTAGAGCCGCTTTTCATTAAACAGAATGGGTATTATTACGAACAAAAAAACTGGATCAACCAGGGTTACTGGAGCTGGAAAAATATAGCCGACCAGTTACCCTACGACTACCTGCCTTAAAATATTATTGTAAAGAAAAAGCCTTTGTATCATACGCCGGTTGATGGCTACAGTATACAAAGGCTTTTTTTATTGGTATGGTTCAATCTACTTTTTATCTACCACTTTGCTCCATAACTCAGGTATACGTTTAACCCAAACCAGCTCTTTCATTTTTTCTTTGGCTTCCATAATGGGCGTACCAAAATATACTTTGCCGCCGGCTACATCGGAGGGTACGCCGCTTTGTGCATTAATAACAGCGCCTTTGCCAATGGTAAGGGTTTTGCTTACGCCTACCTGTCCCCACAGTATTACTTCATCCTCAATTACACAGGCACCGGCAATACCTACCTGGGCAGCAAACAAACAGTTTTTACCCACAGTAGTATCATGGCCAATATGTACCATGTTATCCATTTTAGTACCGGCGCCTATTAAAGTATCGGCGGTTACGCCCCGGTCAATCGTACAGCCCGCTCCTATCTCTACCCCATCTTCAATAACAACACGGCCGCAACTTTTCATTCTTTTGTAGTGTATATCACGGTTGGTTTTTTTATTGTAGTAAAACGCATCGCTGCCAATAACGGTGCCTGCCTGTATCACTACATCGTTACCCAACACGCAATAATCTAAAATAGTTACCCCGGGATATATGATACAGTTAGTACCTATCTGTACATGGTTGCCGATATATGCATTGGGCATAATAACCGTACCCTCGCCTATTACGGCCGTATCACTCACCGGTTTGGCAGATGGTAAGAAGGGACGATAGTGTTCTACAATTTTTAAATAGGCTTCAAAAGGTTCATCCACTACCAGTATGGCCTTGCCTTCCGGAATATCAACCTGTTTATTAATGATAATAAAACTGGCGGCCGACTTTAAACAGGTATCATAATATTTTGGATGGTCAACAAACACCAGGTCTCCTTCTTCTACTTTATGTATTTCATTTATTCCTTTTGCAAATGCGGTTGTATTACCGTGCACTGTAGCACCAATCAACTCTCCTATAAATGCAAGCGAAACCGGTTTATCAAATTGCATAGTGTTATAATTTATCCGGCAAAGTTAATAGGCATAGCAACGTCTATGTACATGTTTTATTCATCTATTTTTCCGGTAGGCGCTTAAAAAGACCCGGTTTGATAAAAAAATTTTTTGGACATTTTTACCCTACCGGGCAGGTGGATAAATACAAACAGGTATATACTATTACCGGCATAAACAACAAACAACATACTACACTTTTATAAAACAACATAGGCTACAACCCTTATTTCATCAATGTTTCAGCGTATTGTTTTATAACGCATGCAATAGTTATTGCTTATAAATTGTTTACCGGTCGTTATAAAAGTTGTTCGGTTAAACCGGTTTTTACAGCCTGCATTATCCACACCCTGCAATAAAATGTGAATAAAATAGTTTGAAAATATTTTTTAGATAGAAGAAATTATATTTAATATTGTGTAGGGAAATTTATTTCCCTGTACTTACTAACCCATCTATATAATAATCCTCTCAGTTTTCTGAGAGGATTTTTTGTTATTACTACTCCCTGTTTTCAGTATACCGGCAACATACTTTTATACCCGTCACCATCTTTCATCATCCTGGTGTTGTAATAAACCCCGGCGATATCTTTTCATAAAACCATCATCAACAACATAGCATAACGCAGCCGATGATTAGCTGCCCGGCATTTACGGGCATATATAAAACCCTGCGTAATGCCCGCCAAACAACAAACAGAATATGATTGCTATACCAACCTATACATTATCTTTACAAAAACTACCTTACGTATGTTAAAATCAATGACCGGCTTTGGCAGGCACGAACAGTCCATAGGAGATAAAACTTTTTTAGTGGACATTAAGTCTTTAAACGGAAAACAATTTGACCTGTCCTTAAAAATGCCGGCCATCTTAAAACCTTTTGAATTTGACATCCGCCGTTTATTATCAGAAAATCTTTTGCGCGGTACGGTAGATTGCAGCATCAGTTTAAAAGATACCGGCACCGCTAAACCGGTTACCATTAACACCAGTCTGGCCAAAGCTTATTTCCAGCCACTGGCCGACCTGGCAGCAACCCTTAACCTCGATACATCGCAGATACTAAGTACGCTGATCAAAATGCCGGAAGTAATTACTCCCAGCAGCGAAACCCTTACCGATCAGGAATGGGCGCAATTACAAACCGTGATCAGCACCGCTATCGATAATATCAATAACCACCGGTTAAATGAAGGCGCTTCATTGGAGAACGATCTGCTTACCCGCATCAACAATATTGAGCACTGGCAACAGGAGATCATTAAACTGGAACCCTTACGTCAAAAGAAAATTCGGGACGGTATTGTAAAGATCCTGGAAGAAAGAGTAGGTAAAGAGAACTACGACGAAAACAGGCTGGAACAGGAACTCATCTATTACATTGAAAAAATTGATATCAGCGAAGAGCAGGTACGTTTATTAAACCATTGCAGTTATTTTAAAACCATTCTGCAGGAAGCCGACGACAGCAAGGGGAAAAAACTATCCTTTGTATTACAGGAAGTAGGTCGTGAAATAAATACCACCGGTTCCAAAGCTTACGATTCGGCTATTCAGAAAATGGTAGTGATGATGAAGGATGAACTGGAGAAAGCCAAGGAGCAGATATTAAATGTATTGTAATACCCTTCCGGCAGCCGGTGATTGTAGTATTTAATATCCGGTATTAAGTCTTTAGTCGTCCGTTACCCGGTATTTTGATGGGGCGTTTATGGGTGCCATGAAAAACTACAGCCGGTATTAAAATTATTATTGGCCGGGGCGGAAAAAATTCAAACATTTAGCCGGCCCTTTATACTTTTGCAGTAAACAATTACCACGTTGAAAAAATATTTACTCGTTTTATCAGGACTGGCTTTTATGGCCATTGGCTTAACATCGTGTAAAACGGTTGATCTGTACGAGAAGTGGGTGACCATGCCAAAACAGGAATGGAAAAGCGACTTTATTCCTTCATTTAAGTTTACCATTAAGGACACGGCCGTTCCCTACCAGTTATATGTTGTACTACGCCATACACAGCAATACAATTACAACAATATATATGTTAATGTTTGGGCAAAAGGCCCGCAACAGGATAGCGCCGTAAACATTCAGCAGGATCTGTTGTTAGCTACTAACGAAAAGGGCTGGCTGGGCCAGGGCATGGACGATATTTACAGTCACATGATAAAACTGGGCGACCCTATATTACTTAAGGCCGGCGATTATGAATTTAAGCTGGAACAAATAATGCGTGAAAACCCGCTGAAACATGTACTGGACGCCGGCATACGTATTGAAAAAACTGGCATGTAATACCCACATGCTGCAAGCACATGGTTGATAACAGCAAAAGAAAATTAAAACGGGCTACCATCATTTACTGGATGATGTTAACCTATATAGTAGCCGCCCTGGTTTGGTGGTTTATTTCCCTGGAAAGACAAAGCGACTCCCTGGCCGATTTTAAATACAAACAGTTAAACGCTACGGTTGACAGCAGTTCGGCTCCCATTGTTTACTTACATGAACTGAAAGCCATTCAGCAGGAACGCCGCAAAAAAACGGCCATGCACCTTAGCGAAGGACTTTTCTTTCTAGCCCTTATTGTTATTACAGGAATATTCATCTTCCGTTCGGTACGCCGCCAGATCAAATGGCAGATACAACAACAGAACTTTATGATGGCGGTAACCCATGAACTGAAAACGCCTATTGCCATTACCCGCCTTAATTTAGAAACACTACAGAAGTACCAGCTGGACCCCGAGAAACAAAAAAAACTCATCAATACCGCGCTGGAAGAAACCTCGCGTTTAAACTTTCTTACCAACAATATCCTGTTATCATCGCAGCTGGAAGGTGATGGTTATAAAAATGCGAATGAAGAGCTTGACCTGTCTGACCTGTTAAAGGACTGCCTGGCGGGTTTTGAAAAACGTTTTCCGGACCGTAACTGGGTACAGCAGATACAGGAAGATATGGATGTGGTAGGCGATCCCCTGTTATTACAACTGCTCATTAATAACCTGCTGGAGAACGCGGTGAAGTATTCACCCAAAACCGGCGCAATTACAGCCAGCCTGCAGCAAGCCGGCAATTTGAAGCAATTGACCATCAGCGATGAGGGGCCCGGTATTCCCGACGAGGAAAAGCAAAATATTTTTGAAAAGTTTTACCGTATAGGCAACGAAAACACCCGCAAAGCGCAGGGCACGGGTTTAGGGTTGTATCTTTGTACCAGGATCGCACAATATCATAATGCGGACATTTCGGTGACAAATCATAGCCCAAACGGGAGTAGCTTTGTAGTTAATTTTCCGGGTTAATACGTAGGGCCCCGTTAATATTTCTAACTTTCATTGCAAAGAACTTTTAGTACCATGAGCGACGATAACAAACCATCTATTTTACTGGTAGAAGACGAACAGAACCTGCATGAGGCATTAAAATTAAACCTGGAACTGGAAGGTTATAACGTTACCTCTGCTTACGACGGTTCGGCTGCATTGCAGACAGTACAGGGTGAATACTTTGACTTAATTGTGCTGGATGTTATGATACCCGAAGTGGATGGTATTACCGTGGCCGAAACCATACGCATCAGCAATAACGAAGTACCTATACTGATACTGAGTGCCAAAAACAGCAGTGCCGATAAAGTGCTGGGATTAAAGAAAGGCGCCGACGATTATCTTACCAAGCCCTTTAACCTGGAAGAGTTACTGCTGCGTGTAAACAAGCTGATCAATAAAAACAAAAAACTACAGGATAAGTCGACCCTGGGTAACAGTTATACCTTTGGCAATAACCTGGTTGATTTTAAGGCCCAGGAAGCCACTACTTTTACCGGTGGTAAAATACAGCTGAGTAAAAAAGAAACCATGCTGTTAAAGCTGCTCATTGAGAACAAAAATGAAGTAGTGCCCCGGGAAAAAATACTACAATCGGTTTGGGGCTATAATGTGTACCCAACCACACGCACCATCGATAATTTTATTTTAAACTTCCGCAAATACTTTGAAGCCGACAGCCGCAACCCGAAATTCTTTCATTCGGTACGTGGCGTAGGTTATAAGTATATGGAATAGTGGAGGAGTAAGGGTTAGGGTATAAGCTTTAAGGATAAGTCTGCCTTATTATAAATACTTCCACCTTCTCCCCTACACCCTATACCTTATACCCTATACCTTATACCTTTATACACTATGACCGTAGTTTTTGAAACCCCACGCTTTATTGCCCGCCAACTTGAATTAAGCGACCGGGAAGATATGTTCCGGCTTGACTCCGATCCGGATGTACACCAATATTTAGGTAATAATCCGATACAATCCATAGAACAGGCTGATGCTATTATCCGGTCTATACAAGACCAATATGCCCGCCTGGGTGTGGGCCGTTTAGCCATTATTGATAAAACAACACATGAGTTTATCGGCTGGACCGGTCTTAAAAAACTGGAAACACCTTATAATAACCAGGTAAATGTGTATGACCTGGGTTACCGGTTATTAAAAAAACACTGGGGTAAAGGTGTGGCCACCGAAACAGCCCTGGGCAGCCTGGCTTATGGCTTTAACCAGTTACAACTGGATAAAATAACCGCTATGACCGATTGCGCCAATAAAGGCTCTAACCAGGTATTAACTAAAGTAGGTATGCAGTTGATGGAAACTTTTATGCTGGATGGTGTGCTGCACAACTGGTACGAACTGGAAAAGGATATTTACCGGCAACAAACCGCAAACAGGTAATAAATAGTTTTGCCGGGCCCGGTTACCGGGTTTTGTTTAAGAAGTTGACTTACAAACAGATCCATGTCACTGTGATGATAATGCTATATGATTTTCAGCACATTAGGCTGGTTACTGGTATGATTGGCAATATTTTTTTTCTTAAATGTTAACGAATTATAAAAAAAGTATTATTTTAGCGAGCCTTTAGGACATAAAAAAAGGCCCTTCCGTAGAAACGGACTGACCTCTAACGATTGCTTGCCATATGAAAAATCTTCGTAGTAGAACTTAATAGCGGGGTTTTAATCCGCGAAACAAACAGGTTTTACTTCTCTTGACCTCTAACACGCTTTGCCTTTTTAACGATTGCTTGCTATCTGAAAACCTTCTATCGTTGTTTCTGATGTAAAAGTAATATGAGATTTAACTGTTTCAAAAACAAGTTAAACCTCTTTTATTTACGGCAAACCAGTTACATTTGCCCTCAAATCGTTGCTGGTACTGTATTTCACTTTAATTTCTTTATGATGCCCAACCGTTCTACGGACATATTATTTCAATTAATCCACTCCCTGGAAAAAGCGGAAAAACGACATTTTAAGCTGTATATCAACAGAAGTTCGGCAAAAGAAAACCTTAAGATCGTACAGGTATTTGATGCACTGGACCGTATGGAGGATTATGACGAGCGTTTACTCATGAAACGCCTCTCGGGGGTTACCAAACCACAGCTGGCCAATCTTAAAACGCATTTATACAAACAGATACTCAGCAGTTTACGCCTGCTAAAAAGTGCCGATAGCCTTGATCTTCAGTTAAATGAGCTTTTTGACAATGCCCATATATTATATAAAAAGGGGTTGTTTATCCAAAGTCTGCGGGTAATTGATAAGGCCAAGGAGCTGGCCCATACTAACCAGAAGTATTTTTTCCTGCCGCAGATCATTGCGCTGGAAAAACGTATTGAAACCCTGCACGTTACGGGTAACTATGGTGGCCGCACCATTGAGCTGTCGGTGGAGGCCAACGAGGTGAACCGCAAGCTGGACATGATCTCCAGGCTATCCGATGTAGCCCTGCAGATATATGGCTTTTATATCCAGCACGGCCATGCCCGAAACGAAAAGGATGAACAACTGGTAAAAGACTTTTTAAAGGATAACCTGCCCAAAGGAGCCGAAAACGAGACCGGCTTTTACGAAAGGCTCTATTTATACCAGATCTATACCTGGTCGGCGTTTATCCGCCAGGACTTTATATTATATTATAAGTATACGCAAAAGTGGGTAGATCTTTACCTGGAGCAGCCCGATCTGCAACGGGTGGAGACCGGTCACTATATTAAAGGCCTGCACAACCTGTTGAATGCCCATTTTGACCTGCGCAATTACGAGAAATTTGAAATAGACCTGAAACGTTTTGAAAAATTTGCCGACACCAAAAGGGTACAGCAAAGTGAAAACTTTAAGGTTCAGTCCTTTGTGTACATTGCCAGTGCCAAAATCAACTTCCATAATATTACCGGCACTTTTAAAGAGGGCCTGAAACTGGTGCCCGGCATCAACGAAAAAATGGAGGAATACGGCCTGTTCCTGGATAAACACCGGATCATGGTGGTGAATTATAAAATTGCCACGCTTTATTTCGGCAGCGGCGATTACAGCACCTGTATCGATTATCTGCAAACCATTATCAATGAACATGCGGGCCTGCGCTCCGACCTTCAATGTTATGCCCGTTTATTACACCTGCTGGCCCATTTTGAGCTGGGTAATATGGACCTGATGGATCACCTTACCCGTTCGGTATACCGGTATATGTCCAAAATGGAGAACCTGACCATGATTGAGGAAGAGATGTTCAAGTTTTTCCGCAACTCCTTCAAGTTTACCAAACACCAGCAACGCCCTGAGCTGGAAAAATTCCTGGAAAAAGTAAAACACCTGGAAGGCAACCGTTTTGAAACCCGTGCATTTGCCTACCTGGACATTATTTCCTGGCTGGAAAGTAAGGTGCAGCAAAAGCCCATGAGCGAGATCATTCATACCAAGTACCTGAAAAGCAAAAAAAGGCGTTATCAAAAAGCTAAGTAATAACAGATATTGTTTTTTGGAACGGTTTATGTTTCTACAGCAGTCCCGGTAGCTTACCGGGCTGGTGAATAATGGAATTCCTATATTTTTTTATTGCATCATTATAACCTATTTTAACACCCTAAAAAGAAGAATAAGCATGAAAAAGTTTTTTGTTACGTTATTTGTTGCCCTGGCAGGTATTAGTTCCTTTGCACAGACCGAATGGGTAAAACAGGATATTGATAAAAAGTTTACAGTCGCCTTTCCCGCTAAACCCCAGCAGGAAGAAATGATGGGTGTAAATATTTTCAAGTATAAAGATGCTGACAGCGTTTCCTATGTAGTAACTTTTACCGACCTGGGTGCTTTTGGTATGGACTCGGCTACCATTGCTGAACAAGCTCCTACACAAGAGTTTCATGACATGCTGAAAGGCCAGTTTGAAGGCCAGTTATCCGGTTTTACTTTCACTAAAACTGAAATAGTGCCCTGGGGTAATTATACCACTTATATTTTTGAAGCCGAAGACGGTGAGAAAAAGAATAAGCTGTTCATGAAAACCGTTTTCGTTGGCGAAATACTGTATGTATTGACCAGCAGTGTGCCTGCACCGGTTGCTATTACCAATAAAGACAAGTTTTTTAGTTCTGTTGCTGTAAAATAAATTACCGCAATAGCCTATAAAAGAAAAAGAGGAACCCTGGTTCCTCTTTTTTTATGCGATGAATGCATTAATGGCATTGGGTATAATATTTAATGCGTTACCAGCTCTTCATTGGCCAGGCCCAACGCCTGTGCCGTACGCTGGCGTGATTGCTGGCATAGCCCGGCATTTTTAGATAATGACTGGTTGTATGAGGGTATCATCTCGCTTAACTTCTCCTGCCACTCCGGTGTTTTTAATTCCTGCGGAAAACAACGTTGTAACAGCTCCAGCATAATGGCCACGGCCGTAGAAGCGCCGGGAGATGCACCCAGTAAAGCAGCAATACTGCCATCGGCAGCGCTTACCACTTCGGTACCAAACTCCAGTACACCACCTTCTTTCTCATCTTTTTTAATTACCTGTACCCGCTGGCCCGCTGTTTCCAGGTCCCAGTCTTCCAAACGGGCCAATGGCATATATTCTTGTAAAGCGGCCAGCCTGTCTTTTGCTGATTGGCTTACCTGCTCTATCAAATATTTGGTGAGCGGAATATTATGTACCCCGGCCATTACCATCGGCTTAATATTACTAAGCTTGATGGAGGAGGGCAGGTCCCAATAAGAACCATTTTTTAAAAATTTGGTGGAAAAACCGGCATAAGGTCCGAATAACAGCGCTTTTTTGCCATCAATTACACGTGTATCCAAATGTGGTACACTCATGGGTGGTGCGCCAACCGATGCCTTTCCATATACTTTGGCCTCGTGCCTGGCTACAATTTCCGGGTTATTACAAACCAGCCACTGGCCGCTTACCGGGAAACCGCCAAAGCCTTTACTTTCAGGGATACCCGATTTTTCCAGCAGGGGTAAGGAGCCGCCGCCTGCTCCAATGAAAATAAAACGGGTATTGATCTTACGTTTTTTATCGGTCGTCAGGTTTTTAACGGTAATGGTCCAGCTGCCGTCGTCCTGTTTAGCCAGGTTACGTACTTCATGCGCCAGGTGAAAAGTTATACCGGGCTTATCAAATAAATAGCGGAACAATTTACGGGTTAAGGCGCCAAAGTTCACATCGGTCCCAATGGCCATATTGGTGGCCGCTACTTTTTCGTTTTCGTCACGGCCATCCATTACCAGCGGCATCCATTCAGCCAGCTCCTGTTTGTCAGTAGAGATTTGCATGCCCTCAAACAGGTGATTTTGTACCAGGGCTTCGTAACGTTTAAATAAATAATCTACATTCTTTTCGCCCCATACAAAGCTGATATGCGGTACGGCCCTGATAAATTCGGCGGCATTGCGGATATGACCCTGCTCCAGCAGGTAGCTCCAGAATTCTTTGGAAGCTTCGAACTGTTCAGCGATTTTAATCGCTTTTTGTACGCTTACGGTGCCGTCTTCTTTTTCGGGGGTATAGTTCAGCTCGCAAAAGGCCGAGTGGCCTGTGCCTGCATTGTTCCATGCATCGGAGCTTTCCAAAGCTACGCTGTCCAGTCTTTCTAAAACCTCAATCCTCAGGTCGGGGTTTAATTCTTTTAACAGCACTCCCAAAGTGGCGCTCATAATTCCGGCGCCAATCAATACAATATCGGGAGATGCGCTGTTGCTAACCGCATTACGCATACATCATTATTTAATCTGTTACCGGCAAGGTAATCGTTAGCATAAACTGTGGACCAAAGCGCCGGAAACACGATCTCCCGGAGCCCCTTCAATGGAGTGCAAAATTACGACAGGATGTTGGCAAACAAAAGTTTTTGTAAAAAATGATACTAAGCTGACGTTAATTTTTACGCAATCGAAAGGCGTTGATGCATAATGGCTTTTGTGCCTCCGGCAACCGGTTTTCACCGGCCTGCAGCCCCATTCCTGCTGAACAGGGTTGGTGCAGCTGAACGGAGCGTCCCCGGGTTCCGCACAGCTCGCCGGGGCAGGCGCAAATACAACGATCAATCAGGGCTATACAGCCGGTAAACAAGAAATAAGCTGTAATTTTGCAACTTAATTTATACCATGAGCGAACAAGCAAGAACGGAAATATCGTCCCTGGGCGAGTTTGGATTAATTGACCACCTGACTAAGAACGTTGAGATACATAATGCTTCCACCATACTGGGTGTGGGCGATGATGGAGCCGTGATAGACCATTTTGGCAAACAAACCGTGGTGAGTACCGATCTGCTGCTGGAAGGCGTACATTTTGACCTTGCTTATACCCCGCTGAAACACCTGGGTTATAAATCGGTAGTTGTTAACCTGAGCGATATTTATGCAATGAACGCAGTGCCTACCCAGATCACCATGAGCCTGGGTATCAGCAACCGTTTTAGCCTGGAAGCCCTGGATGAATTTTATGAAGGTGTATACGCAGCCTGTAACCGTTACCAGGTGGATCTGATAGGTGGTGATACCACTACTTCGCAAAGAGGTTTTGTGATATCGGTAACAGCTATTGGCGAAGTGAGTCCTGATAAATTTGTAAAACGCAGTACCGCACAAAAAGGCGACCTGCTTTGCGTGAGCGGCGACCTGGGTGCGGCCTATGTGGGCCTGTTGTTCCTGGAGCGTGAGAAACGCATTTTTATGGAAAGTCCCGGTGTACAGCCTGACCTGGAGAATGAGACTTATGTGATCGGCCGTTTATTAAAACCCGAAGCCCGGAAAGATATTGTTGATTTTTTTGCGGAAAAAGAGATCCAGCCGACGAGCATGATGGACATCAGTGATGGCCTGAGTTCGGAGATCTTACATATTTGTAAAGACAGTAACCT
>CAYUMH010000078.1:0-21092 GCA_964445775.1 uncultured Terrimonas sp. | reverse complement strand
GAACAGGATCGCTTCACTGCCACCGGCCGTGATCATGATCTGCTCATGCGTTACCTCGATACCCACCCGTTTGTAATACTCCACCAGTTTACGGCGATAGCTTTCGTTACCGGCACTATGACTGTATTCCAGCACTTTCATGTCCGTATGTTTAACGGCATCCATGATCTCGGCCGGCGTTTCTATATCAGGCTGACCAATATTCAAGTGATATACTTTTGTTCCTTTCTTTTTTGCAGCTTCGGCAAAAGGAACTAACTTTCTGATGGGCGATGCGGGCATGGCAATCCCGCGTTCTGAAATTGTAAGCATGGCGCAAAGTTAAGGGAAGAAAGGCTGGCTATTTATACCAGGAACGGCATTTTTCAGTTAATTTGCCTGCAATCAAAATACCAGCACCTTTATACCAATCATAAAAACTGTTACCATGCAATCTACTGCAACAACACCCGATGAATATGCAGCCGCCATACCGGAAGACAGGCAGGCCGCTTTTAAAAAATTAAGGACTGCTATTAAGAAAAACCTGCCCAATGGGTTTAAAGAATGCATGGCCTATGGCATGATCGGTTATGTAGTACCGCACAGTATTTACCCGGCCGGTTATCACTGCTCGCCCGAACAGCCCTTACCTTTCCTGAGCATTGCCTCACAAAAAAACGGCATCAGCATTTACCATATGGGCGTATATGCCATGCCTGAACTGTACAATTGGTTTGAAGCCGAACATGCAAAACACAGTACTAAAAAACTGGACATGGGCAAAAGTTGTATCCGTTATAAAAAGCCGGAAGATATTCCCTTTGAACTTATAGGTGAGTTAAGTACCAAAGTAAGCGTACCGGAATGGATCAGTTTTTATGAAAAAACATACAAGCCTAAAAAATAAAGACCAGCTTATACCGCCGGTCTTTATAGGTTCATGATAACATGGTTATCTTACTTTCTTTTATAGGTAACTTCCATCAGTTTATATTCCTTGCCCGTTTTAGGATCGGGGCCATACATTTCCATTACCTGGTTATTATCATCTATAAACTTGAACACTTCCCGGTAAGTGACCATTAAACCATTGGCCATGCTTTTTTGCTTACCGGTGAAGGTGATAGATTTGGTGGCTTCGTTCCAGTCACCCGTCATATTCATAAAGCCGCTGCTCATATTATCTATCCAGCTGGAAACATATTGCTTGGAAGCATTGTCATAGCCAGTCACGGCTATTCCTTCAAAAGGCATTCCATCAAAATTGGCGTTATGTTTGGCCTGTAAAAACTTATCGCCTAATATCATATTGTTAACCGAGGTAACGGTAGTGGTATAGGCCGGTGATCCTTCAAACATCCACATTTTCATTTCGCCCGTCCATTTTCCTGCCGATTTGGCCAGCATTTTATGCGGTTCGCCAGGCGTTCCATAGGCCATCATTGCCTGCATATTGGTAGCTGAATCAACAGGTATCCAGGCCTGTTCTTTTTCCTTAGGTGTTTCCACTACAGCGGGTTTGTTCAATGTATCACTATCAGAACCAGTGGTGGAGCTTTCGTTATTACAGGCAAATAATAACAAGGCGGTGCAAGTCGTCAGAAGCAATTGTTTCATAAAATAAATTTTGTATTAAAGTTACGGCAATTATTTCCGTACTGTCAACACCCTTACTGCAAAAAATCCACAGAACCTTTACCAGCAGGCTTTTTTAGGCAAATGCCCCTGACAACCAACCTTATTTATCTGTAAACATGCCCGGGTACAGGTTACCTTCCCCTGCAGGAAACTGCAGCTGTAACAGTTTAGCTATAATAGGCGCAATATCTACCAGGTTCATTTCAGGTAATACAGCTCCTTTTTTAATGCCTTTACCAAAAGCTACAAAACCGGTCTGTATCTCTTTAAAATCGGGAAAAAAGCCATGCGTACCGCCTTTGGCAGCACGGATAAAATTACCGGTGGCAACGGTATTAAATGTAATACCTTGTATAGGAGCTAAAGCCAATACGGCATTCGGATCAGCGCCGATCTTGTCCAGCTTTTTCCGGCTTTTTACCTCGAATAACTTTTTCTCCTGCTCCGGCAGGTTCTCTAATATCGCTTCAACAGCCTCAATCGTTTTTTTATCCTTTGGATCTTTTACATGTAAAAAAGCAGAGCCGCCTGCCGTATGGAAATAGGCTTTCCACTGCTCCGGTTTTTCCGGGTTGTATAAACCGGCTTTAGCTAATAAAACATTAGGAGATAATGCCGAATGGATATCTACAAATCCATGATCACCGGTAATAATAAAGGTGGTTTTATTTTTAATGCCTGCTTTTTCAACCGCTTCCATAATGGTTTTTAAAGCCCGGTCCACACCGGCAACAGCCGCTCTTACTTTATCGCCGTCACGACCTTCTTCATGTTCAAAATGATCCACGGTTACCAGGTGTAAGGCCAGGAAAGAAGGTTTATATTTACGGATCACATAAGCACTGGCACGGGCCAGGTTCTCATCCAGCCCCAGGTATTTATCATCAAAATCAACAGAATCAAGTTTACCCATGGCATTGTTCTCCAGCTCTTCATAAAAGCCGGCAGGTTTGGCCTTATCAATCAAAGCCTGTTTCATATTTCTCTTGGTACCCTTTGCTTTTGGCAGGTACCAGTATTCAGGAAGATTGTAAGTAGCCGGACTGTTAACCGATACAGGCCAGAACATGGAAGCCGTTTTTAAGCCTTGTTTCTCAGCTTCACTGAAAATAGTGGGCACTTTAATATTCTCATACATCCAGTTCCAGTTGCCGGTTACACCCAACGGTTCGGAAGGTGTATTAAAGTATACACCATGTATAATTGGCCTTACACCTGTTACCATAGTGGTATGCGAAGGATAGGTTACCGATGGAAAAACACCGTTCACGCCATTGGCATAAGCGCCTGTTTCCATGGCCTGGCGCAGGTGTACCATATTCCAGCTAGCGTCTTTATAAAACTCCGGTCTTAAACCGTCGATGCTGATGAGAATAACATGATTGTCTTGCGCAAAACTAAAGGAGGATACCAGGATGCTCAGGGCCAGGGCTAATTTTTTCATGTACCAGTTATAATTATGAAGTGAGTGAAACGTATATAAACGGGCAGCGAAACTATACCGGCAGTGTTACTTTAATGTTAGTGAATTATTAATTTGTATACACGCGGTATACAAAACAGATACATTCTCTGCCTACCTTTGTGTACAATTTTATACGCCATGTCTTCATTGATCAAGGATGTTTATTCCACCCATTTTTTTGCACAGTTAAACAGCATTTTAAAGGATGTTGTGCCCGGCTTTAACAGCAAAGCTTTTATGAAAACCGTTTACGGGCAGGATTTTGAAAACAAAGAATGGAAAGAAAGGATGCAGAGTATTACCTTTTCATTGAACACAGTACTGGATGCAGATTATACCAAGGCCAATAAACAATTGATGCAGATAGTGGACGCCTTTAAACAAAAGGGCGGGGGAGGTATTGCCCATATTTTTCTGCCCGATTATATTGCACAGTATGGCATCAATCATTTTAAAGATGCGGTAAAGGCATTGGAACATACCACGCAGTTCATCAGCTGCGAATTTGCCGTGCGGCCTTTCCTGCTGCAATACCCAGATGCCATGTTACAGCAAATGATAAAATGGTCAGCCCATAAAAGTCATGCCGTACGCCGTTTAGCCAGCGAAGGAGCCCGTCCCCGTTTACCCTGGGCCATGGCTTTGCCGGCTTATAAAAAAGATCCGCGACCTTTGTTACCCTTGCTGGAAAACCTGATCACCGATAACCATGAATGGGTAAGGTTAAGCGTAGCCAATCATTTAAATGATATATCCAAAGATCATCCCGCCGTGTTTTTACAGGTAGCCACAAAATGGAAGGGCAAGACCAAAGAGATCGACGCCATCATTAAACATGCTTCCCGTACTCTGCTGAAAGCAGGTAACACGGAGATATTACAGCTGTTTAATTTGGACGATGCCGGGCTTACACTCAGCAAGTTTAAAGTAGTTACCCCGGAAATAAAAGTGGGAGAGTACCTGACGTTCGAATTCACGGTGACCAATACGAACGCGGCAGCCAAACACCTGCGACTGGAATATGCCGTGTATTACCAGAAATCAAAAGGTCACCTTACTAAAAAAGTATTTAAAATAAGTGAGCGATCATTACAACCGGGAGAAAAATTAAACATTATCCGCAGGCAATCTTTTAAACCCATTACCACCAGGGTATTTCATAAAGGATTACATAAAGTGGCAGTGATCGTGAACGGGAAGGAGTCGGCGGCAAAAGCGTTTCAACTTTTATAATGGACATTTGACAATGGACAAATGACAGTTGAGAATATACAATGAACAATTTGCAAGAGGCAATGCGTAATGGAGAATTAATAATGAACACGTGACAATTTACAATGAGCAGCCAGCAACAAACAACTAAGGATTCTCTAACTCATAAATCCTAATTCATCATTCATAATTCACCCTCTGATCTTCTGCAACAGCTTTTCCCAATGTCCACCATTGTACACATTTTTAACACCGTTGTTCTTGAGGTAGCGGATGGCATTGTTAATACGACTGCTATCGGTGCCACAGATAATAACCGGCTTTTTGTAATGTTTAATACGTTCCAGGCTGGCAGGTAAACGCTCCTGCGAAATATTGAAGGAATCGGGGATGCGGCCATTATCGTATTCATGTACCGAACGCACATCAATAATGATCGCCCCCTCCGCATATAATTTTCTAAAATCAGGTCCTGTAAAAAATGACAACAACGACATATTAACTCACTGTTTCCTCTACCGGTTCACCGGTGGCTTTAAAATCTTTCCGTTCACCAATCTGCTGACGCCACATTGCGTAATACAATCCTTTTTCATTAATTAATTCCTGGTGACTGCCTGTTTCCACCACATCACCTTTTTCCAGTACATAGATCCTGTCAGCATGCATAATGGTGCTTAAACGGTGGGCAATTAAAATGGTGATCTGTTCACCATCTCTGGAAATATCGCGGATCGTTTCAGTTATTTCTTCCTCGGTCAGTGAATCCAGTGCAGAAGTCGCTTCATCAAATATCAGCAGCTTGGGTTTACGGATCAATGCACGGGCAATACTGATACGCTGTTTTTCACCACCTGAAAGTTTCAGACCGCTTTCGCCGATGGCCGTATCCAGTCCTTTTTCAGCCCTGGCCAGCAGGTTCTGACAGGCAGCTTTATTCAACGCATCGTGCAGGTCGGCTTCTGTAGCTTCGGGGTTTACAAACAAGAGGTTCTCACGAATGGTACCGGAAAACAATTGTGTATCCTGGGTAACAAAACCAATTTGACGGCGCAGGTCATCAAAGCTGATCTCCTCTTCATCCAGGTTATTGTAGAGTACTGAGCCGGTATTAGGCCGGTACAACCCTACCAGCAATTTCATCAGGGTTGATTTACCGGAGCCCGATGGTCCCACAAAAGCAATGGTTTCACCTGTCTTAACATTAAAACTGATATTATTGATGGCACTGTTAGTAGCGCTGCGATGTTTAAAGCCTACGTTTTCAAAATGCAGGGTTTTGATATCACCCAAAGGAGCAGGGTTTTTCGCCTGAGGTTCGGGCTGCTTCTGCATCAGGTTATCAAAATTATTCAGGGAGGCTTCTGCTTCACGGTACGATAAAATAATATTGCTGACTTCCTGCAGGGGGCCGAAAATAAAGAAGGAGAAGAACTGCATGGTAACCAGCTCGCCGGGATTCAGTTCTTTATTATACACCACCCATAGTAACATGAACAATATTACCTGGCGCAGTGTATTAACAAAGGTACCCTGTATAAAAGAGATACTTCTTACCCTTTTTACCTTGGTCAGCTCCAGACCCAGTATTTTGTAGGTATTCTTATTTAAACGCTCTACTTCCTGCTGGGTTAAGCCAAGGCTTTTCACCAGTTCAATATTACGCAGCGATTCGGTGGTTGCACCGGCCAGGGCCGTGGTTTGCGACACGATATTTTTTTGTACCGATTTAATTTTCTTACTGAGAATATTGGTTAAAACAATCAGTAAAAAAATACCACCGAAATAAATAAGCGGCAGGCTCCAGTGCAGGCTGGCTGCATAGATGGCCACGAAAATAATACCAATGATAACAGGGAAAAGCAGGTTAATAAAGGCGGTAATGAACTTTTCCGTATCAACCCTTACTTTCTGTAATATGCCCAGGGTTTCACCGCTGCGCTGGTCCTCAAATTCGTGGTAAGGCAGTCGCATGGCGTGTTGCAGGCCATCGGTAAATACTTTGGCGCCAAATTTTTGGGTGATGAGGTTTAAAAAATAATCCTGGAAGGCTTTGGCAATACGGCTCACCATGGCCACACCAATAGAGCCGGCCAATATCCATAATACAGGCGTAGCAAAGCTCCACCAGAATGGTTTGTATTTTTCATTATGCTGCCAGTAATCACCAGCCAGGTTGATCAGTTTACCAAAGAAGATCGGGTCGATCAATGAAAAACCAATATTGATAGCCGCCAATGTAAGGGTAAGTACCACTAACCACTTAAAGGGCTTGAGATAGTTGTAAAGTATTTTCATAAAATGTGTTACTGTTGCCAGCAAATAGTATACAAGTTCGTAAAAAATGACAAGATTGCAGTTTACCCCGGAAAACTCCGTTGTTTTTTTAACCGCAGCGCCTGGTTAATATGACGACCCTGGTGTTGAACCAGCAGTTGAATAGCGTGGCGCAAGCTAAAAGTAATGAAGGATGAGGCCGGTGAAGTTATTTTAACTGCATCCAGGTTCAGAGGCTGGCAATTAGCGATATAACCCATTAAACTGTCCAGGTGTTTGTCATACCGTTCGTAAATACCGGCATCAATGGGTGTTGACTGGGGTAAGAATAAGGCGGGTGATTTAAACTTTTTCCTCGGCTGCTCCTGCATTCCGGTAACTAACATCTTACCGATAAAAAAGTTTAAAGGATTCCATTTTTCCCATTTTGTCATCTGGTGTTCGCCGGCCGTAATTTTTTTAAACACCGGAAAGTATAAAACATCCGATACCACCAGGTGATCCAGGCACTGGGCAATACTCCATTGTTCCGGCTTGGTTTTCCAGTTCAGTTGTTCCGGACTAAGCGCAGCAAAGGCTTCCGCAGCAGTAGTTTTGTACTGCGTGAGCTTTTCCAGGTGGGGTAATATGAATGAGGAATTAGGAATGATGAATTATGAGTTATGAGTTATGAATTATGAATTAGGATTTATGAATTGGAGAGTCCTCAGTTGTTTATTGCTCATTGCAAATTGTCACTTGCCCATTGTCAACTGTCAATTGCTCATTGTCAATTGTTTTAATCTTTCCACAAAAACGGGAAAAGAATAACCGATAATATTACTACCATTACATCCAACGCAACCAGCAATAGTACATCGGTGGTTTGTATGGCCAGTTTTTCCGAAAAGGCGGCGTTGGACAATTTCATCAATACCATTAACTGCGGGATGATGAGGGGAAAACCCAGTACCGCCATGATGGCTGCATTCTGGTGCGCTTTTGCCGCAATGGCCGATAAAAAGGTAAATACCAGGCTCAGGCTGATGCCCCCCAATACCACCAAACCCACAAAAGCGGGGGCTTTTACCATGGGGTTGCCTAAGAACAGGGTAAATAACAGTAAACTCAGCAGGCTCATCACCAGCATTAGCAACAGGTTAAATAATAATTTGGCCAGTACAAAACTGATGGGCGAGGCAATGGTAAAAAAGTACAACATGCGGCCCTTGTTCTCGGTTAAAAAACTTTTAGCCACGGTATTGATACAGATAAATAATTGTATCACCCAAAAAAGGCCGTTCCAAACCGTAGGGTCCGGCGCTTCCATGGACATGAAGAGCACAAAGATGGTAGCGCCCATGTACAGTAAAATGCCATAAAAGCTATACTGCTGGCGTATTTCCAGCAAAAGATCTTTTTTAAAAAGCGTTATAATATTCTGTAGTGTGTTAATGACCGTAATTTTATGGTGCGAAAGTAAGGGCTTATTTGTTATCGTGGTAACAGGTGCGGCAACGCGGCTCATACACATCGGTAGCGCCCAGCATCACCTGCTCCTCGTTGGGAATTTTGCGGTAAGAGTAATTGGCAATATGACCGCATTTTACACAAATAGCGTGCAGCTTGGTAATATAATCGGCCTTGGCCAGTAAAAAAGGCATCTGACCAAAGGGTTTGCCGGTATAATCCATATCCAGCCCGGCCACAATCACCCGCATACCACGGTAAGCCAGCTCATCACAAACGTTTGCCAGCTCAGGATCAAAAAACTGGGCTTCGTCAATACCTATTACATCGGCATCCTGGGCCAGCAATAAAATCTTTTGTGAATTATCGATAGGCGTAGAGATGATAGCATTGGTATCATGCGACACAATATTGTTTTCATCGTAACGGATATCAACCGCGGGTTTAAATATCTCCACTTTCAGGTTGGCAATTTTTACTCTTTTCAAACGACGGATCAGCTCCTCGGTTTTACCACTGAACATGGAACCGCAGATCACTTCTATCCATCCTCTTCTTTCACCTCTTATATTAGGTTCAATAAACATACCGACAGTTAATTTTCTTTTTGCACAAACCGTTTTTTGGCAAACAGTTTGTAATTTTATGGACTCCTTTCAATTTGCCAAAAGTAATAATAATGAACCGAATAGATGCGCTAATACATAAATTGAAAAACCTTCGTGAACAAAATGCCGACCCGGCCCAGTTACTGACCGTGGTAAAAGAACTACAGCAGGAACTGATGCAGCATGTACAATCTTCACGAAGCCTGGGAACCACAAAAGTAGCGGTGCTGATGCCCGCGATAGCAGTGCCGGTAAAAGGATACGAGGAAATGGCAGCTACGCCGGTAACCACTTCCCCTACACCGCAAACACCTGCAGAAGAACCTGTAGTTTATACAGCACCACCCACCGAAGAAAAAGTAATTTATACCCTGGAAGCAGATGAAAATATGCCTGAGGAACAGGAGGAAGAACCGGAAGTAATTGCACCGCCCACACCACAACCACCGCCGCCGGTTACCGAATTTATACCTGCAAATACTTACGACCAGGTAATGGATATACCCACACTTTCGCAACATTTACAGGAAAAACCGGCCAGTACAGAGCCTGTTTCCCTTAACGATATGTTAAAAAAGCATGATGAGGAGTTGGGCAATAAACTGACCGATACGCCCATTAAAGACCTGCGGAAAGGGGTGGGCATCAACGACCGGTTTGCCTTTATTAACGAGCTTTTCCGGGGCGATGAAGCCATGTATGAAAGAAGTATCAAGACCATCAACGCGTTTAATATTTACCCCGAAGCGGAATACTGGATCAGCCGGGAGCTGAAGCTGAAACTTGGCTGGCAGACGGATAGCCCGCTGGTAGCGCATTTTGATCAGTTGGTTAAAAGACGGTTTTCCTGAATATAATCCACAATTTTATCGGTAGCACCCTGGTGCACAATTACAAACTCACCGGCAGCCGTGGCAGCAGCCTGGTAAGCTGTTTCATTTTGCATCAGTTTGTTTAATATGGTACGCAATTCACCTACATTTTTAAAGGAGAAAGCGCCGCCTGTTTTTACCAGCCCCTTGGCCTCGGCATAACGCTGGTAACGGGGGCCAAATACTACCGGTTTGGCATATACGGCCGCCTCCAGGCAATTATGAATGCCGGTAGGGTTATAACCACCGCCGATATAACTGATATGTGCGTAATGGTAAAGGCTGGATAACATACCAATATTATCAATGATCAGCACTTCGCCCTGCATACTGCCGGGCAATTGCGAGAATCGTATGGTTTGTTCCTCAAATTGTTTTTCTATCAGCCCCAGGTGCGATTCATTTATTTCATGCGGGGCAATCACCAGTTTTAAATGATGTTGCTGTAAAAGCGGTAATAATTCCGATAATACCCGTTCATCATCCGCCCAGGTGCTGCCGGCCACCAGCAGGCGACTTTCGCCCGCCCATTGGGTGAGCACATCAATGCGTTTATACTGGGAGGCAATTTTTATTACCCGGTCAAACCGGGTATCACCGGCTACGGTAAAGGGAACGGGCAATTGTAATTTATCAGCCAGTTTTTTTGATAACAGGTCCTGCACAAATACATGGGCAAACTTTGACAATGTTTTGCGCTGTACTTCGCCATACCATTTAAAATACGCATGTTGCTTTAAAAAAATGGCCGAGATCAGTATCAGGGGTATCTGCCGGTCGTGCATTACTTTGGTATAATAATACCAGAGTTCGTATTTAATAAACACGGCCAGTTTAGGTTTTACAATGCTGATAAATCGCTGGGCATTGATCATGCCGTCCATGGGCAGGTAAAAAATATAATCGGCACCGGTATAGTTTTTTCTTACTTCATAACCCGAGGGCGAAAAAAAAGTAACCAGTATTTTATGATCCGGGTATTTCTCTTTCAGGCTCTCCATTACTGGTCGTCCCTGTTCAAACTCACCCAGGGATGCACAATGAAACCAGATAACAGGGGCTTTCTCCTGTTCAAAAGCATCTTTTAATTTGGAAAAAATAAACAGTCGTCCCCTTACCCACAATGCGGCTTTTTTATTGAACAGGGCCCAGATCCTGGAGCCCAGCTGAAAGAAGAATAAAAAAAGATTATAAAAAAAAAGTGCCAGCATAACAAATCGTGGTAAAACTGCAAAAATAAGCGCTAATGACCATTTGCCGGCTCTTATAATAAACTAATAGCGCCGTTCAACATTTTGTACATTCTGTAGCAAAAAATTATGTTACCAGCTACAGGTTCATTCCTCATCGTTCCTTGCGCAGCGCCCCAACATTGCTGTTGAGGGTCGCACACTTCAGCTGCACCAATACTATTGAACAGCTGGCATATACCACCGGAAGAGATTTCATTTAACCCTAAACCTGTTACCGGATCAGTGTAACGGTTCCTTTTTTCTCGTAACTGCCGCCGGCTGCACATTCCAGTTCCACAAAGTATACATAAGTACCTGCAGGGGCTTCCATACTTTTATATTTACCATCCCAGGCGGTGCTTCTGTCATCGGGGAAAATATCGCGTTTAAAAAATACCAGCTCGCCCCAGCGGTTGAATATCTTGAATGATTTTATTTTATTCACGCCGGTACCCATGGCCATAAACAGGTCGTTCTTACCATCATTATTAGGGGTGAAGGCATTGGGTAAATGAATATTATCGGAAGCACAATAGGCAATTACATTCAGGGTATCTTTTGCTATACACTGGTATTGGTTCTGCACGGTAATAACGTAATTCATATTGGCGTAAGGCTTGCTCACCGGGTTGGGACAATCGGTACAACTTAAAAAATCGGTGGGTGTCCAGGTCCATTTTACCACATCGGCGCTGTTGGTAATAGCCAGTTGGTTTTCGGCGCCATATATGCTCCGGATATCTTCGCCCGCATTCACCCATGGTAATGGCCGTACAATCACGTTAATAATAGCCGTATCGGTATAACAACCATACTGGTCGGTTCCCACTACGGTATAACTGGCATCGGTTAAAGTAGTAATAACCGGTGTGGCGCTTTGCAGGTTATCAATGCCCGTTGTATAATTGATCCAGCGGTAAGTAGCGGCTCCGCTTACATTTAACTGCACTTTATCGCCATAACAAAGTTCAACCAGTTTTTTTGTTTGCATGGTAAAGGGCTTGGGTACTGTTACTGTTGTCTGGCCTTTGCCCTTACAGCCGGCAGCATCCGTAACATCTACGGTATAAATGGCTGTATTAAGTGGGCTGGCAAAAGGGTTAGCGATCAGCGGATCGCTTAAACCGGCTACAGGCGACCAGCTATAATCCACACCACCGGCAGCGGTAAGCTGTACCGCATTGGTTTTACAATAAACGGGGTTGGCAGGCGTAATGGTCACCACCGGGTTGGGATTTACCACCACGGGCTGGGCCAGTTTTGCGGCAACGGTACAACCGTTCTCTCCGGTGAGCATCAGGGTAGGATGGTAAGTGCCTGCTTTATTGTATTGCAGGGTAACCACCGTATCGTTAACCGCCTGTATATTACCTGAGCCCAGATCCCAGGTATAGCTGTAATTATTTTTAGGCAGGGTTGTAAACAATTTCACCTGTTCGTTAATACAAATTACCTGTTTGGCAATATCCAGGTTAGTAGTGGGCTGTGCTACCACCACCGTATCGGTATACTGGTTAAACATGGTGGCATTATGGTATACATTCAGTCTTACCACGTACTTACCCGGTACAGTATAAATATGACTGGGAGCTGTTTGATTCTCCAGCCTGAAGCCATCGCCAAAATCCCATTCCAGTTTGGTATAGTTGGCCGATGAGTTATAATAAAAACTGGCGCTTACCGGCGGGCATTTGCTGGCAGTACCAATAAAGCTGGTGCTGGTGGTAAATACCGGGTTGGGCGGTAATACAGTTATAACGGTGCTCACGGTATCCAGGCAGCTGTTATTCAGGCTCCTGGCTATCAGCCTTACCGTGTACCTGCCGGGCTGTGTAAACATTTCGGAAGCGTTAGCCGTAGTTACCGTGCTGCCATTGCCCAATAGCCATTCGTAATTAACAGTGCCGGCATTATAGGATTGGGAGTTGTTATAATAATTGATGGTGGTATTTACATTTACCGTTGTGCCGGTAGAGGTATAAAAGCCGGCTTTGGTGCCGTATACTTCCACGGTACGCGACTGGTTATTACTGATGGACTGGCAGCCGCTGGCATCGCTTACCGTAAGGGTTACATAATAATAACCGGGCCGGGCATAGGTATAATTATTCGGTGCTTTGGTGGTTTGAACCACCTGGTTGCCATCGCCCATATTCCAGCTCCAGCGGGTAATAGGATTGTTGGCAAGTGTTTTAGTGGTATCGTTTAAAGTAACCGGCGATTTAAAACAACTTCTGTCGTTCACCACTTCGTAACCCGCCAGTACACCGGTGGTATGCAGGTTTACAAAATTGGTAGTATCGTAACAATTGGTGCCGCTGGCAATAATGATAGCCCGTATACGGCCCTGTTTTGGGGTTTGAGGCGTTAGCTGCCCGCTGGCCGACTGATAGAACTGGTAATTATCCAGGGTGTAATAACTTAATGGTGTACCGTCCTCGTATTCAAACTTAATAATGCCATAATCATTGTTCCAGGTGGTATTGGCCATAAAGGGGTTATCCTCCAGGTTATTGATAGTGTACCGCAAAGGCTGGTTAACACAAACAACAGCCTTGTCCAGCGCTAATACCGGCCTTTGTTTCAGCAATACATTTACGATAACGGAATCCTTTACCGTACAGGCGCCGTTGGTAGTGGTGAGTACCACTTTATGCGTGCCGGTGGTGGGGAATTTATAATCTACTTTAGGTTGTGCCGTGGTGTAGGAGGTTGAGCCAGTGGTACCAAAATTCCATTGCCAGCTCTGGGCCTGCTGGCTGCCATCATAAAAACTTACGGTGCCGCGGTCATCCATACAGGTATTTTCGGCCCTGGTAATTTTAGGGAAGGGAGGCGCTACTTTTATAATGGCCGGCTTACGGATGGTATCATTACACATACCATTGTAAGCGATCAGCTGCACATCAAAAGTTCCTTCGCGCTCGTATTTGTGTACCGATGAATAATCACCCGTACCATCGCCATAACTCCAGCGCAACTGTTCAAAATAACCGGTGGTTTGGTTTATAAAGAAAACAGGTGTATTACCGCAAACGGTAGGTTGTACAGTAAAATTAGCCACGGGTTTCTCCCGAACATCAATTACCGAATAAACAGTACTACCGGTACAGCCGTTAGCCGTGGTATAATTCAGGGTAACTGTATAATTACCGCGGGTATTATAGGTAACAGTAGGTGAGGCTTCGGTGGAAGTTTGACCATTGCCAAAATTCCAGGTAAAGCTGGTGAGGGTTTCGGTAGTGCGATATTCCAGTTTGGTAGTATAGGGGGCGCAGCCGCGGGTGCCATTGCCCGGTGATACAAATATGCCCACCAGGGGTTTGCTTATCGCCAGGGTTTTCATGGTGGAAGCCGAACAACCATCACGGTTGGTTACTTTCAGGTTGATCCAGTAATACCCATCAGCTGCAAAAGTATGCGAAGCCGCCTGGGTACTGGCCCGTGGTGCATTGTAATAATCGTAATTAAAATTCCAGTCCCACTGTACGGCAGTGGCCGTAGTATCCCTGAAATTAAACTGGGCGGGGGCGCCGCATTTGCCCACGGTATCGATAATAAAGCCGGTTATTACCGGGCGGGCTTTTACCTCTACGGTTTTGGTGATGGATTCGCCGCAGGGGCCAAACTCATTCTCCAGTCTTACCTGGTAAGTGCCGGGTGTAGTAAATGTATAATTAAAGTTGGTTACATACCAGCTGCTTACCAGCACATTATTTACATACCAGCGGCTGGATGTAGGGGTAGGGCTGCTGCGGTTAACAAAATTGGCCGTGGCCATTTCGCAAACCAGGGCCGGTACATCAAAATCGGTTTTATAAAAGCCTATGTTGATATAGTTATTGCGGGTAAAGGTTTTGCGGCAGCCATCCTGGTTGGTAATGGTGAGCGAAACCGTGTACAGGCCTTCGCGGGTATAATGATGGCTGGGGTTAGCAGCGGTGGAGGTACTGCCATCGCCAAAATTCCACTGGTAGGTAAAAGGGCCGGGGCCGGTACTTTTATCGGTAAAATTCACCGTGCCTTCATCTTCACAATAAACCGTACGGTCCGCATCAAAAGCAGGCTTTAATTCGGGTTTAATGGTGAGTATATTTTCCTTTACAATGGTTTTACTGCAACCGGTATTGGTAACAGCCGTAAGGCTTACCGTTGCTGTTTGCTCACGGTTATAATAATGTGTGGTGGTAGGCGAATAAGCTACCTGGGTACGGCCATTGCCAAAATCCCAGTGCCAGCGGGCAACGGTAATATCGCTGCTGGCGGTAAAGGTGGTGGCATCGGGTATACAGGTAACGGCCGGGTTTACGGTAAAATCAATAACCGGGCTTTTATTTACGGTAATGGTTTTGGTTTGGGTAGATGTCTGGGCGCCATCCGTTACTTTAAGAGTAATAGTATAGCTTTTTTCCTCGGTAAAAATGGCGCTGGTGTTTTTAAGGTCCGAGCGGTTGCCATTATCAAAGCTCCATTCCCAAACGGCATTAACACCTGCACCGGTACTCGTATTAGTAAAATTAATAACGAGGGGTGAACAGCCGGATGATTTATCCATCACAAAATCGGCCCGCAGCTGCGCCTGCAGCAAGGCGGTTAGCAAACAAAGTAATAGGGTTAGTTGGTGGCGTAACATGTGGTGGTACAGTGCGTAATGGTTGTTTTACGGCACAAGATAAACTATAATGGGCAGATGGTAAAGTGTTGGGGATGTTAAAGTTAAATTAAGCTGGACAACGGGTAGCTCACAGCCATGTCATTGCCCCCTTAGCAGCAGGAGGCATGAGCTTTCGGCGAAACAGTATGGTGTTGTTAATTAAAGAAAAACTCTTTGCTTCATAATAAGCTCTTTGTCTAAAAAATTATGGCACTTATCCCTTCAGGACAGTTTAGATAAATTAGACAAAAATAAAAACCACTAAATTTTTAAGTGGCTTCATTGTTTCATTCAAATATGAAATAATGAAAACTATAATCACAATTCATAGCAAAAGACAATGAAAAGGGTAGTAAAAAATACTACCCAGATACTTTCGATGGAAAGAATCCAAAGACGACAGCTAACTCAATTTTACATTAAGTGCATTTGCTAATTTTTCTATAAGTGCGCCTGCGTTGAAATATTCTAAGACACCTACAACAGTTCCGCATTTGCTACATTGAACAAATTGTAATTTGAACGCACTTTTATACGGGGTGTTTTGCACCAACTCAAAAGAGTGACCTTTGCAATCTGGATTAGGACAGGTAGATTGAGCCATAAAAATAGTTTTGGTTAGATCTCAAGTTACATAATTTCTTCTTATCAAAAAGAAAGGCTCCAAAATTAGAAGCCTAAAATATGGTGGTTGGGTGAATAGAAAGCTTAGTTAATTAGGTTCATTATTGAAATCTCCTGTATTTATCATAATCCTGATCTTTAAAAAGATTAGTATGATATTTTTCGGTCAATAGCTGTACATCTTCTAGCCCCCTCAAATTCTCAATGAAAAAATCCTTTTTCAGATTTAAGAAGAACATTGCCTCTATTGCAGTGAACATACAAAAAGAGGAAATATCACTCAATATTCGCAAATAGTGTGCAAAATTGGCTAATTCTCTTTCTTGAAATGCTCTGCCTTCTCTTTCTCTTATGATTAATATTCCCGTCTCATCACCATGTGTTACATGGCTACTCATTCGATAACTATGTAACAAAGTAACAAAAATCTCCATTGGCTGCCCTCTATAATTTCTTGCTAATGAGTTAACCATTTCAGTAAAAGACCATTTTTGCTCAATCTTCTGACGTTCTGCCTTCGTCCACTTTGCCCTTATTTCTGTTTCTTTTTCATTAGAGAGCACTAATGGAGAATAGGCTAAATAGTTGATTTCATGATAATGACCTAAATGTTTTAAGTTTTTTTTTGCTTGTTCCGACTGCTTTAGCTGGTTAATTTCAGCTAGGGAATGCCAAAACTCGTTAACCCTATTTTCTTGTTCTTCTTTTTCTGCTGTCGTAATAAAAAGTAGCTTAATAAGGCTTTCCATTGCTGGTCTTAGCATTATTTCAGCATCCCACACACGATCATCAAGAGCTAAGGTAAGTGCAGTCTCTAGCCTGGCGATAACAAATTCAATAATTGGCAGTATCGGCCTTACTTTTTCTAAGTGTGGTTTAATTTGCCCAAATAGCTCAAGATTATTTCTATTAATAACCTCTATGTAAGTGTTTGTAATAATCTGCTTATCTTTTAACCAAGGTATATTTTCATTATTCATTTTTTTCGATTATACCACTAGTCCGACATGAAGAATAGCGGTGAGTGAACTGCTGAAATTTTATGGGTAGGATTAGTTTAGGTTGTTTTTTTCTGGACTTTCATACACGTCAAGCATATATAGGTGTCTTGCTCATTTACCTTACCAGTATCTTCATCAGTATCACCTTCTTCATCCAAGTAAATCACATTTCCTTGGCAGGCAATTCCTTCAATTGCATTACAATCTTTTCTCCCTATTTCAAATATTTCACTGCAAACTATACATTCAATATTGGTAGATTCTGGCGTGTTAGGTAATAAGAAAGCCCATTTCCCTCCAGGATTCTCCTCAATACTGCCGGTATCACTTACAACTATGCCACTTCTTGCAGTGCAGTCTGGACAATAATATCTTCTTGCTTTCAGGTCAATATTGAAATGATTATTCAATTCCCCCTTTCCTACAATAGACTCTAAATATTCAAGATGAACATACTGCTGAATTTCTTCATCTTCCAGTTCTATGTCACCAATATCATGTCCGGGATGTTTGTAAAACTTATCTTTATATGATTTCCAAAAACTATCCTTTCCTAGTAAATAAGTGAAAGTCCAAAGTATGAGTTTTAGTACATCATCTGGATTTATAACATCCCCTCCAACTCCATGAACGATTTTATTCCTCTGTATTCTAATATTTTCAAAATGACTTATAAAATCATCGCTTATTGTATTGACTGGAATTGAGGCGTAAAATGTACGTAACAAGTCATTTCCTGCAATAGTATACAAATCTGCGAAATTTTCATCTCCACTATTTGGCAAGGTTTTCCAATCGGCTCTCTTTTGATCAATAAGCAATAATGGGGATTTCCTTGCAATTTCAGCTTTAAGTAGCGATTCAATGCCTTGATGAATGAGTACAATTGAAGTTCTCAAAACAATTTCGTTATACTTCCAAATATCTTCTCTAGAAACATCAGGTCTTAGTTCGCCATTATCAATGGAAAATATGGATTTGTATGCTTGAACTAAGCATTCAATTCCTACATTTTTGTAATCATTAGCATTAGGTATATTTGTGAACATGTTTCATTATTTGCTTTATACAAATCTTTGTAGCCTTACAAACCTCTTGTCCTTTATAATTAATAACTTTACTTCTCCATAATTTTCAATCATTGCTTGCAGAGTAAAGAACATTTCACTCTTTCCATCAACATACTTTCCTATAAGGCCATCTTTTCATCAGGTAGTTTTCTTAATTCTTCAACAAGTAAATGTAGCCGAATGACTTGCAAAAGTTTTGCACGTCCGGTGAAGATTGTATGGTAGGCAAGGAGCATGTCCTAAAAACAAAGTTATTTATTGATGAGCTTTTTTAACTCGGCCATCATTTCATCCTTCTCCTTCAGCATCCTTTCATACAAGGCAATTTTATCTTCATGTAGTTCAAGTAACTTATCAATAGGATGAACGTTCGTTGTACCGTAATTGAAAGCATAATCACCAAATGTATTTGCTATCACATTCACCGCTTGTTCCTCATCAAAGTTTTGAATTGCTTCTACTGGTATTTTAAGCGCGGCAGAAATTTGTTGGAGCAGGGGAGCATCGATGGTTTCTTTTTGTTCCAGCAGGGAAATTTTTTGCTGGTTCCAATCCTCGCCCAGCTCGTAGGCCAGGGCATCCTGTTTAATGCCCAGCATTTCCCTAAAACGTTTTACGTTGCGGCCTTGGTGTATTTTACTATTTGTTGGCATAGTGTGGAGTGTTGTCATAAGTGGCAAATTTAATTAATCTGCCCCAAGGCAGCTATTTAAAGATAAGTAAAATACAAACAGCCCGTACGTAAATTACAAACTAAAACAGCGGGTTACAGCAATACGGCAGCGTTGCTTTGGGGCATTAAAAACACCACCATTATGAATACACCCCAAAACCCAACTCCGCCTGTAAACCGCCAGCTTACCATGAGCAGTAAACATTTTTTACGTGGCGTAGGTATATACAGCCGGTATTACGTACATTTTCCGGCCCTGTTGCTGGCCGGCAAATGGCTGCAGGATTGCGGCTTTAAGGAGGGCCAGCAGGTAAATGTTAGCTGCGAAGAAGGCCGGTTAACTATTACTTTAACGGGCAAGCAGGCCCTGATAGTGTAGCATTATGTTAAGTATATTTATGCATCCACCCGGATAAACTTGATGTCACAAATTGTGACATCAAGTTGAATAAGTTTCAGGTGCTGTATACGGTATGTATTCATGCTTTGCCCTCATTATAGCTTTTAAACCCGATTTTATTACGCGGCTTTGCGGTTTGCTGCTGCTCAATTAATTCCTTTAATACGGTAAAAATATTATCAATATCCCGCTTATTACCTTTTACCTCTTTTTCCAGCTGGGCCAGTTGCAGCAAAATATCTTTATGGGTAAGGGCATATTCGCGAAGGCGGGTAAACACACGGATAATACGGATATTAACTTCGATGGCCGTTTTACTATTTAAAATGCTTGATAACATGGCCACGCCCTGCTCTGTAAAGGCCATAGGCGAGTAGCGGGTGCCGCCCCAACTTGAGGTGCCAAATTGGCTCCTCAAGTTATCGAACTCTTTGGCAGTAAGCGTAAACATAAAATCTTTGGGAAAACGATCCAGGTTTCTTTTTACACTTTGGTTGAAGACTTTTGTTGCTACACCGTACATTTCGGCCAGGTCGCGGTCCAGCATTACTTTTTGGCCGCGGATAGGATAGATGCGGTTGAGTATTTTTTGTTCGGCCACAAGGGCCTGGAAGGCTGCTTTTGCCATAGGAAGGTGTTTTAAGGTTGATGGAAGATGTTTTACAACTTGAGGTCACAAATTGTGACCTCAAGTTTAATAACTTTTCAGTCTCCGTATAAAGTTACATAACCAAAGTACTAACAAGCCAGCTACGCACAGACAGTACCACTGCTTTGCCATAAGATAACACCCGGATAATGCGAATATTTACTTCGATGGCGATATCGCTGTTTAATATGCTGGATAACATGGCTACACCTTGCCCGGTAAATGTATTGGGTAGCTTGCGGGTACCACCCCAGCCGGATAAACTTGATGTCACAAATTGTGATATCAAGTTATCGAACTCTTTTTGGGTAAGCGTAAACATAAAATCCTTGGGAAACCGTTTACGATTGCGCTTGATGCTCTGGTTAAGCACCCGGGTTTCTACACCATACATTTCGGCCAGGTCGCGGTCCAGCATTACCTTTTGCCCACGGATGGCATAGATGCGGTTGAGTATTTTTTGTTCGGCCACAAGGGCCTGGAAGGCTGCTTTTGCCATAGAAGGTGTTTTAAGGTTGGTGAAGAAGAATCATAAACTTGATGTCACAATTTGTGACATCAAGTTTATTAATTTCAGCTGCCGTATAAAGCTATGCCCTGTCCGGTAAATGCCATAGGCAGGTAACGCGTGCCGCCCCAACTTGAGGTGCCAAATTGGCTCCTCAAGTTATCGAACTCTTTGGCAGTAAGGGTAAACATAAAATCTTTAGGGAAGCGTTCTACATTCCTGGTCACCTGCCGCTTAAGCTGTTTTGTTTCCACCCCATACATTTCGGCCAGGTCGCGGTCCGGCATTACCTTTTGGCCACGGATGGCATAGATGCGGTTGAGGATTTTTTGTTCGGCTACAAGGGCCTGGAAGGCTGCTTTTGCCATAGACGGTGTTTTAAGGTTGGTGGAGGAAGATCACAAACTTGATGTCACAATTTGTGATATCAAGTTTGATAATTTTCAGGTGCTGTATAAAGTTAAGTAAAATATAGTATTAACAAGCCAGCTACGCACAGGCAGTACCGTTGCATTTTGCATGAAAGCAGCAGAACAAGGAACAAACTATTATTTAATTAAAACTATATATGTTTTACCAATAATTTATCACGCCTTGTTTTACAAAGCTTACTATAATATTTCCTCGATGTTTTTACGGATGGTAGCGGCAAGTTTTTCGCTAGGCACATCGCTGGCATCGCCGCCAAAGGGGTCTTCAATTTCCTCGGCAATCAGCTCAAGGCTGGCCAGTACATAGGTAATAAAAGCCACCACCGGCACTACCAGGTAACCCAGGG
>CAYUMH010000077.1:0-21232 GCA_964445775.1 uncultured Terrimonas sp. | reverse complement strand
TGGCACTGAGTAAACAATGCATTAGCCTGATTGATAAAGTTGCTGCCGGCAGCGAACTGCTTTTGGATTCGATAAGAATGGAGATAGATAAACCCAGGGCCATTTTATTAAAAGTAAAATCGGAGTACGCGTTATTGCCTGTTAAAAGCCCGGAACAGATCAATGCCTTATTGGAGGAATTAAAAACTTCTGTGGCTATTATTGAGAAAAGAAAATCGGTACTATCGGAAGAAAAAGACATATCCAACCTTATTTCCGGTTATATGGAAGTGCTGGATTTTGTAAAATTCCTGGAACTGGAATTGTATAACCATACCAATAGTAAGGCCAGGCTGGATATTATTCTGAATATACATGAATCTGCTATTTATACCAGGATCAGGTCACGATTGAACAAACAGCATAACAGTCTACGGTTTGCCAATATTCCGGAAAGTATTGTACAGCAGGAAAGCTTGCTGCGTAATGAATTATATCAATCCTTACAAAACAGCAGGTCGCATGACAATAATGTGAACGCTTATTTATCCGCTTCCCGAAAATGGTCTGACTTCCAGGAAGCCTTACGTACCAGGTACCCGGCCTATTACCAGTTAAGGTATGCATCCAACCCTGATTTCTCGATAGATTCATTAGCCATTCCGGCCTTGAAAGATTTTAGTATTGCCCGCTTTTTATTCATTCATGAAAAGCTGTATTGCCTGGTGCTTAGCAACGGAAAACAAAACTGGATACCCCTGGATGTAACGAATGTTGAACATTATATAAAACAACTATCCAGTCCCACTGTTACCGCCGGGGAAACTTATACCATTGCCCATGCATTGTATAAAAATCTCTGGCAACCGCTGGAAGCGCATATTACCACTAAAAGGGTGATTGTTATACCCGATGGTATTTTATACTACCTGAGTTTTGATATGTTAACGCATGCAAAATGTAAAACCAATACTGATTTTGCATCCTTGTCCCTGCTCTCCCGCTATGCCATTTCTTATCATTACAGCCTGCTGGCATTATTACAGCAGACGAAACATAACCAGCAAAAAAGATCATCAGGTTTTGCAGCTTTTACCCCCGGTTTTAATGATGATATTAAAAAACAATACCGGTCGGCCTTAAAAAAAGATTCACTGAATATCGATAATGCATATCTTTCTTTATTACCCCTCCCCTTTTCTGTTAGTCTGGCCCAAAAAGCCACCCAATTATTCCCGGGGAATTTATATGCCGGTGCTTCATCAACCCAATCGAGCTTTAAACAATATGCCGGCAACCATGCAATTATTCATATTGGTACACATGCTGAAGCGAATAACCAGTACCCTGAGTATTCCCGTTTAATTTTTGCAAAGGATCTTGAAAATCCTACCAGTGATAATTCTTTATACCTGTTTGATATTTATAATTATGATCTGCGGGCCGACCTGGCCGTTTTAACGGCCTGTGAAACCGGCAAGCCGGGCTTTTTTCCCGGTGAAGGCATGATATCAATGGCACATGCATTTAATTATGCCGGTAGTGAAAGTATCCTGACCGGTCTGTGGAAGATTGATGAACAGGCTTCCACCATGATTACGCAGTTTTTTTATGATAACCTGGCCAAGGGTATGACAAAAGACGAGGCATTAAGACAAGCCAAATTAGCCTACCTGTCAACAGCAGAAGGACGTATGCTGGCGCCGCAATACTGGGCCGGCCTGGTAATTATGGGAGATACCGCCCCTATTGAAATAAAACAAACAGGGTGGTTGAAAAAATATTGGTGGCTATGGATGTTACTTATTATTTCCGGCAGCACGATCGCTTTATATTATTATCAGCAACGAAAACGGAAAGCAGCTTAACAGATTTATTTTCGCATTTGCCCCACCCGCTTCAATATTGTTTGTAATACAGGCCGCACATCGGGAGATAAACTAAAACGCCAGATAAAGAAAACAAATAAGCCTAAAGCCACCGTACTCCGTATAATAAGGCCGGGGAAACCATGTATGCCAATAAAAGCGAAGTGACATATTACGTAAACGCCTACTCCCAGTAACAAAGTAAATATGGTTTTATTACTAAAAGGCTGCAGTTTAAATTTCTGCCATAAAAAACATACCCTGATCCCATTATAGATACTATACGCTATAAGGCTGGCAATACTTGGCCCTATGATATCGAACTGCTTTGTTAAAATATAGGTTAACGGTAACATACAGATCATCAAAATAAACCCGGTAATCAATTCAAATTTCCAATAAGTAGAGGTGCCGATTATATATGCGTTTACGCCTGTACCCATATCTACTATCCTTGTTAATCCTATAAATACAAAAGCATAAAAACCAAACTTAAAATCTTCGTTAAGGTTAAATGTATCAATTGCTTCATTGTAATTCAATGCGAGTAGTACAAATACCAATACCGAGAAGATAAGCAGGTTAATAGAAGAGCGCTCGTAAATATGTTGCAGGGAACGCATGTCCTTTGTTTTCCAGGCTTTAGATAAGGCAGATATGGAAGCGTTATTTACGCCTCTTTGCGGTGCCTGTATAACACTGCCCAGCAAGGAAGCTAACCCAAAAATACCGGCTTTGGCCAGGCCATCTTCTAGCACAGCAGCAATAACAAGTGTATCAAATACCGCAGAAATATTAGACACAATAGTACTGGAGAAAACAAAAAAGCTGAATAGCGCAATTTTTTTTGCAAACCGCCTGGTTACCTTACTTACTTTAAAAGTAAAGTGAACCTGCCGGGTAATGAATAAATACAGGAGGGCAGATAAAGCAATAACGGGATAACTTAAAGCAAAAATTTTAATAAATAAACCAAAATCATTGATTACCCCGATCATAAACAAAACAAGGATCAGCGTTGTAAACAAACGCCATTCAACCTCCCTGAAAAAACTCATTAAGACTGCCTTTCTAAGCCCAAGCGCATAAGCTTCTAGGACAGTATAAATGATCAATCCAAAAGCCAGGGGGAAAACCCAATGGTAATACTCCACCAATAATGGCGATTTGTCTGAATATTTCCGGACTACCAATCCTTCAAAAAAAAGCCCGCCTGCGAGTACCAGGGCAAAACCGATGGTACTTATCAATAATGCCCATGTTACCATATCATTCTTCCTGGTAGGCAGATGATCATTGTAATAATGAAAAAATTTATAGATAAATGAAGGCATGGCCAGGGTAGATAAGGCCATTATTAAGGTTGCCAGGCTTATAAAAACAGTATACAAACCATACTGCTCTGTAGTAAAATATTCTTTCTGGCCAAAAATAAAGGTATTTAATAGCCCGATAGCAAAACCAATGTAAATAACTATAGAGGATAATATACTTTGTTTACGTATCGTGCTCATGCCTTGTTTGAAATTTATGAAACCGGCCACAAGTATACATAAAAGCAACAGGCTTTTACTTCATTGTATAAAATATACTTGTAGTAAGTTTTTGCGTCGTAAATTTAAGCTTTCATGTTTATACCACACTTTAAAATACATGAACGCCTGGTAATCTGTATAGCCGTAATATCCGGACTGGCAGCATTGTATAGTTGCGGAGGCCGTGAAGGCAGGTACCGGGATATATTTTATTACAATGAGCAGGCGGGTATTGCATCGTTAGACCCGGCATTTGCCAAAAACCAGTCTACCATATGGCCGGCTCACCAGTTATTTAATACGCTTGTAGAAATTGATAGCCGGCTGAACCTGGTACCCTCCCTGGCAACAGGTTGGGAGATAAGTGAAGACGGAAAGACCTATACATTTTTCATAAGGCCCGATGTTTATTTTCATAATGACGCTGCTTTTCCGGGTAACAAGGGCCGTAAACTGACCGCCGATGATATTGTGTATAGCTTTAACCGGGTAATTGATACCAAAACAGCCAGCCCCGGCGCCTGGATATTTAATGGCAAGGTTGATACCCTGCAACCCTTTACCGCCATTAATGATACCACGTTCCGGTTAAAACTGCTGCGGCCTTATCATCCTATCCTGGGCATTTTATCTATGCAGTACTGTTCCATTGTACCTAAAGAAGCGGTGGAAAAATATGGCAACAGTTTTCGCCGGCACCCTGTTGGTACCGGGCCTTTCCGTTTTGTAGCCTGGGAAGAAGGCCAGGCCCTGGTACTGGCAAAAAATGAGCGTTATTTTGAAAAAGACAGTACCGGCACAGCCCTGCCCTATTTAGATGGTATCAAGATCAGTTTTTATGATAGCAAGGCCACCGAGTTTTTATTATTCCGGCAGCAACAGCTCAGTTTTATCAATGATATCGAATCCTCGTTTAAAGATGAAGTACTGACCAAGAAAGGAACCTTACGTAAAGAATGGGAAGGGAAAATAGCATTGAAGACCAGCCCTTACCTGAATATTGAATACCTGGGAATATTAGTAGATACTAATAACAAACTGGTAAAACAGTTACCAACTAAACTGAAAAAGATCAGGCAAGCCATCAATTACGGCTTTGACCGTGAAAAGATGGTATTGTATTTACGTAACTCTTTAGGTACACCGGCACAATCGGGTTTTGTACCCGCGGGTCTGCCATCGTTTAACGATACGCTGGTAAAAGGTTATTCCTACAATGTGAAAAAAGCTACCCGGTTATTAGCAGAGGCCGGTTATCCCAACGGTGCCGGGTTACCGCAGATAAAACTGCTGACCATTCCTATTTATGCCGATATGGGAAATTTTATAGCCAAGCAATTGAGCGAGATCGGCATTAACATACAGGTGGAAGTGGTGCAAAAGGCTTTATTGCTGGAACTGACCTCCAATTCACAAGCTGCTTTTTTCCGTGGCAGCTGGATAGCCGATTATCCTGACGCTGAAAATTATTTATCGGTTTTTTATTCCAAAAATCCGGCACCACCCAATTATACCAGGTATAACAATAAAAACTTTGATGCCTATTTTGAGAAAGCTATTGCAGAAACCAATGACAGTATCCGTTATGACCTGTACCGCAAAGCCGATCAGCTCATTGTAGAGGATGCACCTGTAGTGCCTTTGTGGTATGATAAGGTAGTATGGCTGGTACAACCCGGTATAAAAGGCTTTTCACCAAACGGGTTAAACCTGCTGGAGTTAAGACAAGTAAAACTTCCGTAAGAACAGCTTATCCATATAGCCCGAAATATAGAGGCATTAACGTGGTGGTACTGCTGCATATTTGACGGGACGACAAACGGAGTCCGCCACACTGTTGTGGGGGCAGGCCGCCGCAACAAAAGTTACCATCAGCACGGCAGCTGGTTAACCAATAAAAAACAGGCAGTAAAAATGCTGCCTGTCTAATGTATGTTTAGTTATCTTTTTTCAACTTATCCTTAAATACTTTCTTAAACTTATCCACCTTGGGCCTTACTACCATTTTGCAATAAGGATTCTGGTTCTCGTTATTTTCAAAGTAAGCCTGGTGATAATCTTCGGCCGGGTAAAATATAGTAAATGGTTTTATTTCCGTTACTATGGGATTATCAAATGCACCGCTTTTATCCAGTTCTGCCTTATACTTTTCCGCTTTCTCTTTTTGCTCAGCATTATGATAATAAATACCACTGCGGTACTGGGTACCAACATCTGCTCCCTGACGGTTCAATGTAGTAGGATCATGGGTTTTCCAGAACACTTCCAGTAATTCATCGAAGGTAATTTTTGTAGGATCATATACAACCTGCAAACACTCTGCATGCCCGGTTTCGCCGGTACATACTTCTTTATAAGTGGGGTTAGCCACATGTCCGTCTGTATAACCGGAAGTAGCACTGATCACACCTTCCAGTTGTTCAAAGATGGCCTCGGTACACCAGAAACAGCCGTTGGCCAGGGTGGCTGTATCCGTTAAAGCATGATTCCCGGTTGCTGATACCGGGTTATTGATAGTATCTGTCATATTTATTTTGTTTGCCGGTTTTTGTAAACAGGACATTAATCCCAGGGCAATAATAAGTAAAGTATTCATATGCTTGACCATAGTTATTCGGTTAAGGGCAATCTTAACTATAAATAACAGATAAGTAAAAAAATAGTTGTAGTGACATATAAATCAAAGTTTTATAATATGACTAATGCAATTATTTACAAAAGTTGTAAATACTTTTATAATTTTTTTATAAAGTTTTGCTGTTTTTTTAAAAAGAAATGTATTTTTAATGTATAAACGATTGTTGTACACGCAAAAAACTGCTATGGGAAAGAAGGAGAATTACAAAAACCTGATCTTAAGTACCTTTTATTTTTCGGGTAAACAATCCTGTGCGGATATCAGTGACAGCATAGGAAAAAGTCTTCCTTTAACCATGAGTTTACTGACTCAGTTAATTGATGAGGGCTATGTGTCTGAATCAGGATATGCCCCGTCAAGTGGTGGAAGACGTCCGATTACCTATAGCCTGAATGCCGACATGATCTATATCATGTCCGTTGCCATGGACCAGCTGGTAACCCGTATTACCATTATGAATGGCCGCAACGAGTTTGTTATCCCCGTAGCCAAATATGAACTCCCCTTAAATAATAATACCAACGCTTTATCGCAGCTGGCGGTGTATATGGAACAAACCATTACCCAATCGGGTATTGACCGGAAGAAGATTGTTGGTGCAGGCATTGGTATGCCGGGTTTTATAGATCCTGAAAAAGGTATTAACTATTCCTTCCTCAATGCAGGTAATACGCTTTCTATCACCCAGTTTTTACAGGACAGGTTAAAGATGCCGATCTATATTGATAATGACTCCAGTTTGATCGCGCTGGCAGAATACCGGTTTGGCAGTGCCAACATGCATAAAAATGTGATGGTGGTAAATATTGGCTGGGGCGTTGGCCTGGGTATGATACTGAATGGTTCACTGTTCAGGGGTACCAATGGTTTTGCGGGTGAGTTCAGCCATATTCCCTTTTTTAACAACAACAAATTATGTAGCTGCGGTAAAAGTGGTTGCCTGGAAACAGAAACATCACTAAAGGCCATTATTGAAAAAATTGCCGAAGCCTTAAAAACAGGCAGGGCCTCCCTGCTAAGCAAACATTTCCCCACCGGCCATGAAGAAAACGACTGGCAGGAAATTGTAGCGGCCGCATTAAAAGGTGACAAATTAGCTATAGAAATATTATCCAATACCGGTTATGAATTTGGCCGCGCCGTTGCTATTCTTATACACCTTTTAAATCCGGAAACTGTGATACTAAGCGGCCGCGGTGCATTGGCCGGGAAAGTATGGCAGGCCCCAGTGCAGCAGGCGTTGAATGAACATTGTATTCCCCGCCTGGCTGCCAATACATCCCTGGGTATATCTACCCTGGGTTACGATGCCGAGCTGATCGGTTCGGCGGCATTGGTGATGGAAAACAAACTGAAGGGAAGCCATATCCATACTGGACCGGAAAAACCAATAAGACGCCATATCAAGAAGACTAAAAGCCACAAATAAAAAATACTCAAATTTTTAATTTTAAAACAACTGCAAATGAAAACAAGACGATTGTTACTCTTATTCGTTTCCATGCTGTTTAGCCAACTGTTACTGATGGCTCAAAACAGCAGAGTGATTACCGGCGTTGTAAAAGACAACGAAGGCAAACCGGTGCCGGCCGCCACGGTAAGCGTGAAAGGCACCACACAAAATGTTATTACCAATGAAGATGGCCAGTTCACCATTTCAATAACCAGGACAGATGCCACTATCGTTGTATCTGCAGTTGGTTTTGGTTCAAAAGAAATTAAAGTGGGCGACCAGTCAAGTATTGATGTGAGCCTGGAAACGGCAGCTTCTGATCTATCGGAAGTAGTAGTGACCGGACTTGGTATCAAGCGCGAAGCAAGATCTATTGGTTATTCTGCTCAAAAGATCAATAGTGCTGACATTTCTAAAGCCAGTGCGCCGGACCTGGCATCAGGACTTATGGGTAAATCGGCCGGTTTAAATATTTCTATGCCTAATGGTATACAGGGTGGTTCGCAGAGGATTGTGATCCGTGGCAACAACAGTATATTAGGCAGTAACCAGCCATTGATAGTAATTGATGGTATACAGGTACAAAATGACCCGGTGGGTGGTACAACAGCTACAGCGGGCACCAGTATTGAGAATCCCAAAGATTGGGGATCATTTTTAAACTTTTTAAACACCGATGATATACAGGACATCACAGTATTAAAAGGAGCGACTGCTGCTGCATTATACGGTGCAAGAGGTTCAAATGGGGTATTATTGATTACTTCTAAAAAAGGTATTAAAAAACCAGGTATTGGTGTTGATTATAACTTTTCAACCTTATTTAGTAAAGCGGCAAGATTCCAGGAGGTACAGAATGAATATGGTTACGGAGGAGCTAATGCTATGTGGTCGTCCACACCACAGTTCCCAACCGTAGGTGGTGAGTTACGTTATCCGGGTAACTATCCCTGGGATGGGCAGCCGGTTGGCGATGCTTACCAGGCAGCAGGTTCTATTCCCGGTGGTTACTCTACCTGGGATTTATTCAGCTGGTATGGACCCGCCGCTTCATGGGGGCATAAGTTAGATGGTACCGAAATAGTATGGTGGGATGGTGTTAAAAGAAAATGGGATCCGCAACCGGACAACAGGAAAACTTTTTTCCGAACCGGTAATACCACTACACACAATTTATCATTCAGCGGTGGTGGTGACTTTGGTACCATTCGTGTTGGTTTAACCAGGTTAGATAATACAGCTGTATTACCAAACAGTCACTATAACCAGAACACCGCTAACTTAGGTGCGAACCTGAATATATCTAAAAAGCTGAAAGCGGAAGTAACTGCCAGTTATACCAATTACAACCGTAAAAACACACCCGATATTGGTTCTGAGAACTCATGGGCTAAATTTATGATCCATGGCATGTCCAGGGATTATAAGCCTTTAGAGTTTGATATGTACAAAAACGCTGACGGCAGTAAGAATATATTTGACCAGACAACCCCGTTTCGTTTTTATCCCTATAATAATAACTCCTTTAAAGACCTGTTCTGGAATTTATACGAACACAATCAGGAGTTAACACGTAACCAGTTATTAGGCTCATTAAAATTGTCTGCTGATCTTACTCCCTGGTTAAATGTAACCGGCAGGGCATCTATGAACTATGCCACTACCGATATTGAAAGCAAATACACACCTATTGATGCGGGTGGTGTTCGCGGTCAGTATGGTTTAGAGAACACAAAAAATCAAAACTTTAACTTCGAGTTATTTACCACTTTACACAAGGAAAATATTGTAAAAGATGTTAACGCCAGTTTATTGATTGGTAATGCTGCTTTGCGTAACAGGATGCACAATTTAAGTGCCTGGAATAATGGTGAAACCACACCATTTACCTTACCATATAAATACTTTTTAGCCAACACCACAGGAACTTTACCTGCGGCCAAAGAATTGTGGGGTGATTATGACCTGAACAGTTTATTTGGAGTACTTGACCTTTCTTATAAAAACTACCTGTTCCTGCAGGTAAGCGGCCGGAATGACTGGTCATCTACCTTACCGGTTAAAACCGCTTCCTATTTCTTCCCATCGGGTAGTTTAAGCTTTGTATTTACTGAAGCAATTAAAGGCATGCAGGATATTAACTGGTTAAGTTATGGTAAATTAAAAGTATCAGCCGCACAAAGTGCCAACGGAGCTTTGCCTTATCAAACAAACTATACTTATAGTTCTTATGTAATCAGCAATTACCTGAATACAGAAGAAATTAATTCCCCCACTTCCTTTGGTGGTGTACCGGTAAGACGCGTGGAAAAAATACTTCCTCCTGCTGACCTGCTGGTTCCGCAGAGAAACCGTTCCTATGAAGTTGGTCTGGAATTAGGTTTTCTTAACAACCGTATCAATACCGAGATCACCTACTATCAGACAAAAGCTACCAGCCAGATCATGAGTGGCTCACTGGCACTTTCATCCGGCGCGCAGTCCATTACATTTAACAGCGGCGCTTTATCCAATAGAGGTGTGGAATTTATTGTAAGAGCTACCCCTGTTCAGAAAACCAATTTACGCTGGGATGTTACCTTAAATGCAGCGCATAACAAAAACAAAGTATTATCATTATCTGAAGGAATTGACCGCTACCCGTTACAGGACCTGTGGGCGGGTAATGGTGTACAAATGTATGTAGAGGTTGGCCAGGATTATGGAAGTATTTATGGCTATGACTATACCTATAAAAACGGACAGAGAGTAGTTGAAAAAATCTTGGATAAAAATGATCCGACTAAAGTAGTAGGTACACGTTATGTGACAACTACCGACCCTATTGTAATTGGTAATGCTACACCCAAATTAACCGGTGGCCTGGGCAATACCCTGAGATATAAAAATTTCAGCCTGTACGTGCTGACCGACTTCAAATTAGGAGGTGATATTTATTCTGCGGACTATGCCGCTGCTATGGGTATGGGTCTTTCTCCTTCAACTTTGAACGAAAGAGATGGTAATGGTTTACCTTATACTTATCCTGACGGTACCAAAGCAAATCACGGTGTAATTATCGATGGTGTATTTGCGGACGGCACAAGAAATACCGATGTGGTTCATTATATGTATAAATATGCAGGCGCTTTCCAGGGCTGGTCAAATGTAAAAATGCCCCGCAGCAATGCAGTATTTGAAAACACATGGGTTAAAATGCGTGAGGTAGCTTTAACCTATTCTATTCCAAGCAACCTGGTTAAAAAACTGAAGTTTGTACAAGGCTTAGACCTTTCCCTGATCGGTCGTAATTTATTCTACATCTATACTTCATTACCTGAAAAATTAAATCCTGAAGCCATTAACGGTATCGGTAATGCGCAGGGTATTCAGTGGGCACAGTTCCCAATGATGAGAGATATGGGTATTTCACTGAAAGTAAGATTGTAAACTTTAAATTCTAAGAACAATGAGACGCATAACAAATAAAATATATGTAGCCCTTTTTGCTGCGGTACTTATACAAACCAGCTGCAAAAAAGGATTTGAAGAGATCAACACACCAAAGGATAAAGCATCTACCGCTTCAACGCCGGAGATGTTCAATGCCATTGTGAGCTCACTGCCCCTGACAGCAGGCGAACAGTCCGTTTTAAATTCCTGGATATATCCCATTACGCAGCAAGGTATTGTTGTATCGGGTGCTTATCCTTACGATAATGCAAAAAATGCGGTTTGGGAAAACTATTACCTCACTTTAGGTAACTACCGGGTATTGGAAGACAGGATCAACAAACTGGCGGAAAAGGAAACCTATAACAATATATTCGCCATGTTAAAAACCGTGATGGCGTATAAAACTTTAAAAACCACCAATTATTATGGCAATATGCCATATACCAATGCCGGTTTTGCACCTTTATCGGATGTTACAAGGTATAAAGCTACTTATGACAAGCAGGCTGATATTTATCCTGCTGTAATAGCTGATCTTAAATGGGCTGTTGACAACCTGTCTACAGCAGCAACCCAGGTATCTTTAGGTGCTTATGAAACCCTGTTGAAAAACGATATACCACTCTGGATAAAATTTGCCAACAGTCTTCGTTTGCAGGCAGCGGTAACCATGTATGACAAAAATCCAACCCTCGCCGGCCCACAGATCGCTGAAGCTTTGACCAAACCTTTATTGGTAGAAGGTGAAGACATCGGTTTATGGCCAACAAAAATCCCCAACCTGAAATTTGAATGGCGTCAATGGTCATTCTCTGCCAACTGTTATTTACGTTTAGGCAGTACCATGTGGAGCTATATGTCGGCCAATAACAATACCGATGGTAGCGGTATTTTTGATCCCCGTTGCAAAATCTTCTTTGAAACCAACAACGCCAACCAGTGGGCGGCATATCCTCAAAACCCGTTAACCTCTACTCCTTCGGAAGGTGGTGCACCTTATAACCTGGAAAACCGTACCGCCAGCTGGAGCAATAAAGGAACAGGTAACAATGTTTCTAATTTCAACTTTTACTTTGAAAAGGATATGACCAATATCCCGGAGTTAATGTTAACCGCTTCGCAGGTGCATTTATTAAAAGCCGAAGTATATAACCGTGGTATGGGTGTTACGGCCAATGCCGCAACTGCCAAACTTGAATATGAAGCTGGCATTAAAGCGTCTGTAAACATGTGGACTAAAATAGCATTTGCTATGCCGGAGTGGACTGTTAATAAACCTGCAGCAGCTACTGTTACTGCCGGTGAATTAAATACATTATTGACCAACCCTGTTGTAAGCTATAGCGCTACTCCCGCTACAGCGCTCAGCCAGATCTATGCACAATATTGGGTGAGTACCTATAAACAACCTTGGGATGCCTGGACACTGTTGAGAAGAACCGGTGGCAAAACCCCCATGTCTGCTTCCAATACAGCGTATTATACCAATAACTACGCTATTTACAACAGGTTTGTTTATCCTGATAACGAGTTCAGTTACAATAATGAAAACTGGAAAGCCGAAACAGGTTCAACTGATTTACCGTCCAAAAAAATATGGTTACAACCATAATATACAGTTAGTAGCATTAAATAAAAAAGCCGGTATTAAACCGGCTTTTTTTATAATAACCCTCCTTTCGGGGCCGATTTCCGGGAAATCAAAAATGCCGTTTTATTAAAAATGTGTAGTTACCTTTGCCCATTGAAAAAATAAGTGAACAGAAAAGAGGATGAAAACTTACCCCGAATCGGCTGTCGTACAGTTAGAGTTTGATAAGATTAAGGACCTGCTGGTAAATTATTGCCAGACCGAGCAGGCCAAAACACGTGCACAACAATTACGCATACATACCCGTAAAGATTTTATTGATGTTGAATTAAGGCAAAGCCATGAGTACCGCCAGCTGGTGGTAAATGGCATTTACTTTCCAAATGATCATACACTGAACCTGGGCAGGCAGTTAAAACTATTGTCCATCCCCGGTGCAGTATTGAACGGGGAAGAATTAATGGATATCCGTAAACTAGCCGAAAACCTGGAGAAGATATTCCGCTGGTTTGATGCTGAAAGAAAAACCTATTATGGCTCACTGGCAAGGGTAATTGAAAACAGTTACTACGAAAAAAATATCATTGCCTTTATTGATGAAGTGCTGGACGAAAGCGGGCAGGTAAAAGATAATGCGTCGGAGGATCTGCAGCAGATACGCATGAGCCTTTTCCGCAAACGTAATGAGCTGCGTAAAGTATTTGACCGCATTGTTTCTAAACTGAGCAAACAGGGCTACCTGGCGGAAATTGAAGAAAGTTTTATGGGTGGCCGCCGGGTAATTGCCGTATTTGCCGAGCAAAAACGTACCGTAAAAGGTATTTTACATGGCGAGAGTGATAGCCGTAAAACAGCTTTCATTGAACCCGAAGAAACCATTGAACTGAATAACCTGGTACATGAACTGGAGAATGATGAACGTAAGGAAGTGTACCGCATCCTGCGGCAGTTAACAGCAAGGCTATCCGCTTATGCCGATCTGCTGAAACAATACCACAGCATATTAGGTGAGTACGATTTTATACGGGCCAAAGCAAAACTGGCAGCCGATTACAACGGTGAATTTCCCGTGGTAATAGACAAAGCGCATGTACACCTGGTAAACGCTTATCACCCGCTGCTGTATATTTACAACCAGCGCAATAAGAAACCGACCATACCGCTTACCATTACCCTCGACGATTCACAACGTATCCTGGTGATCAGCGGACCCAATGCGGGTGGTAAAACGGTGAGCATGAAAACCATTGGCTTATTGCAGATGATGGTACAAAGCGGTTTGCTGGTACCGGTACATCCCTCCTCGCAGTTTGGTATTTTTAAACAGCTCATGATTCATATCGGCGATACACAAAGCCTGGAATTTGAACTGAGTACTTATAGCAGCCACCTGATCCATATGAAACATTTTATGGAACATGCCAATGGCAAAACCTTGTTCTTTATTGATGAGCTGGGTGGTGGCAGCGATCCCAACCTGGGCGGGGCTTTTGCCGAAGTAATTATGCAGGAGCTGGCCCGTAAACACTCTTTTGGTATTGTAACCACGCACTACCTGAACTTAAAAGTGATGGCGGGAAAAACGGCGGGCATCATTAACGGCGCCATGGCTTTTGACGAAAAAAACCTGCAACCACAATATAAACTACTCATTGGTAAACCCGGTAGCTCCTACACTTTTGCCATTGCTGAACGTATTGGCCTGGATAAAAAACTTATTAATAAGGCAAAAGAACTGGTAGATGATGACCAATTCAGGCTGGATAAACTATTGAACCGCACCGAGCAGGACCTCCGCGACCTGGAAAAAAAGGAAGGTGCCTTACACAAGCTGGTAAAAGAAAATGAAAAACTGAAGAAAGAGATGGAACAGGTGTTGCATAAAGAAAAACACCGCCAGCAGGTAGAACTGTTAAAAGAGCAGAACCGTATTTCAGAAGAACGTATTGCCTACTTAAAAGATATGGAACGCAAACTCAAACAAATGGTATTGGAGTGGCGTAAAACCGAGGATAAGAAAAAGGTGATCAAGGAAATGGAAGGCCTGCTGTTTAAACGTGATGAGAAAAAAACAGCCAGCAAGATGCAGAAAAAGCTGGACAATAAGTTTGATGAGATCGGTGGCGATATACAACCGGGCAGCCAGGTAAAAGTAAAACGTAATCACCAGGTAGGTACGGTACTGGAACTGCGTGGTAAAAAAGCCGTGGTAAAGATCGGTTTACTCCCTATGCAGTTTGACACCAGCGACCTGGTAGTAGTGAAAGAAAAACCACAGGAGCAATAAGTGCACCGCTTTTACTCCTGCTCAAATAGTTCCTCTGTTACCAGGCATTTCCCGCCTGGCCAGCCTTTGAGCAATTATACCCGAAGCAATTAACTGCAGTGCATGGTATAACATCAGCGGCATAATAATAATGCCCATGATGGTACTGTTGGGAAATAATATTTTCGACATCACCGTACCGTGTACCAGCGATTTTTTCGATCCGCATAACATCACGGTTATACTATCTTCCATGCTAAAGCCCAATAACTTGCTGATGCTATAAGTAATGACCAATACCGCCAGGAAAAGCAATAACATACCGGCCATTAATAACAATAAAGTACTCATGGCAAAACCATCAAACAGGTGCTCGGCAAATGAATGACTGAAGGAAGTGTAAATGATCAGCAGTATGATACTCTGGTCAAACAACTTCAGGCGCTTACTGTTTTTTTGTGCAAATGCTCCAAAGCGATGATGTAAAAGCATGCCGACAATAGCCGGCAATAGTACCTGTAATGCCGATTTGATCACCACGCTGCCTACATCAAAACCGCCCACATCTGACGCAATAAATAACCCTGTCCATAAAGGAGTGAACACAATACCCAGCAAGCTGGAAATAGTAGCATTAAAAATAGCTGCCGGTATATTGCCTTTGGCTATGGATACCATTACTACGGAAGATGAAACGGTAGAAGGTAATGCAGCCAGGAAAAATGTGCCCAGCCAGATCAGCGATGCCTGCTCTGATACAAACAAAGGTTTAACCGCAATAACCAGTAAAGGAAAAAATAAAAAGGTAGTGGCCTGTATCAGCAAATGCATCTTCCAGTTTACCAAACCGGCTTTCATTTGTTTGGGACTGATCTTGATACCATAAAAAAGAAAAATAACAGAAACACCATACCCGGCAATTTCTTCCAATGATACAGGGCTGCTGGCAATACCCGGACCGGGAAAAAAATAACCCAGCAATACCATACAGATAATGCCGATTAAAAAACCATCAATCCCGAACTTTGCTAAACTTAATTTCACCCTTGTTACTTTGCCGGTTTAGTAAATTAAAAACTGGTACAATATTAAATATTCAATTTTAAATTAAATATCGCTTACAAATAAAAAACGCATAATGTGATCAACTCATCATTATGCGTACTTATAATTTATTACTTACAATTTATCACTTACTTCAACATCGCTTCCGGCTTCTCTATCCTGCCGGCACCTAAATAACGTTTCAGGTAATAACTCTCATACATATCACTTACAACCACTCCCTGCGATACCGAGGCATGAATAAATTTATTATTACGTAAATAAATACCTACATGCGATACACCACGGCCGGTATTAAAAAACACCAGGTCACCTTCCTTTAATTCCGTGGTCGATATTTTACGGGCATAAGCATGTTGCTCTCTTGCCGTACGGGGAACCATTAAACCAAAAGCAGATAAATAAACAGCCTGCACAAAAGCCGAACAATCAATACCAGCTTTGCTGGTGCCACCCAAACGGTAACGGGTACCATACCAGTCATCTACATGGTCCAGCAGGTTCATGCCCACCAGGTTTTCAACTTCCATATCCAGCAGTATCGAATATTTTAATTGCACATCCGACACCGACTCCACCGCCGCGGTTTTTTCAAACGCACCGGTCAGCTTCATTCTTTCTTTGGCCGATGTTCCGGCATTGGAAGTGGGGGCTGTTTTTGCTTTTGTATGTGAAGGCACTGCACTAGTACTAACCGTACCCGAACTCACATTAATATCGTTCAGAAATTTTACTTCTTTGGTGGGCTTTGTTTCTTTTTTCTCAGCAACTGTTCTGTTGTTGTTGGCATCCAGTGGGCGTAGCGTACTACAACTTGCCAGCGATACAATTGCTACTAAAGGAATGATAATTTTTTTAATCATGTTTAGTTGTTGAGGGAGGGCAACCAAAATTACCCCAACGAGTTAATAAAATAGGATATCAGTTCATCTATAACCTATGCTTAAACGCAATTCGTGCAAATTAATTGTTTTCAACTACAAATCGTTGAAAATTAAACAACTAATTTTATTTTAACTGTTTTATTACAGGTTTTCTCTTACTTATTACAATGTAATGCAGCTAAGTGTTTATAACTAAGGGGGTTCGGTTCACAGCCAGGCAAAGTACAGAGCCGGAGGTTGGAGTTTGTGAAGAAATGATAAAATATTGTATCACTTTATACTTTCCAGTTTACCATTTATCATATCTAATAAATAGAATAAACCCCTATTTTTAGGTTACCGAAAGTGTAACCAAATATGATGCTATCACGCAGTATCACTAACAGAGCGTATGTTAAACTACGGGTTTATACCTTGACAATATTATTAGTCCCTTTACTGTTGCAGTCCTGTTCCACCAAAAGAGATTTCACCTCTAAAACTATATTTTCCGATTTGGTAAAGGACAGCTTTGAGTTATACATTGACCTGCCGCCTGGCTTTAAAAAGAATAAAGAATACAGTATTGCTTTATATATGGACGCCAACCTGAAAATGGGTAAAGAACTAAGAGAGCAAATTAAATTACCAGTGAACCAGCAAAACCTCGAAAATGTAATTTTTGTGGGTATAGGTCATATTGGAAATTACAGGGTATTAAGACGGAGGGATTTTATACCTCCCGTTGTGCAAGACGGAGATACAACGATTAATGCCGACAAAGATTTTGGTCATGCAGATGTATTTTACTCATTTTTATCACAGGAATTGATACCATTGCTGGAGCAACAATTTAATACCAATAAACGATACACCATCATTGGTCATTCCTTTGGCGGTCTTTTCAGTTTTTATTGCTTGTTACACCAACCCGCCATTTTCACCAACTATGTGGCCTTAAGTCCTTCTCTATGGGCAAACTATCGCAATTATTTTGAGCAGGAAAAATTGTTTTACTTGCAAAACAAAAAAATTACGGGGAATTTGTATCATTCCTGCGGGACTATGGAATGGATAAACAAAGTACTATACAGTTCCCGGGATATGCGGGACAGTATCAATAGTAGAAATTATAAGAACTTACAATACACTTACCAGGAACACCAGGGGAAAAATCATAATGGCGTTGTTCCTGTTTCCCTTGAATACGTATTGGCCAATCTTCCGTTCTGAAGTTTATAGTTTTTACCAGGTAATTGGCAAAAACACCCTCTCTCGGTTTCAGCATTTTCGCCGCAGGAGATGCCTCCTAACGTCGGCATGACGTTACCCCGGATAATATTTGATATACAGCCGAAAGGCTGCCCGATGCGCAGGGTTTAGTGCGTAGCAACGCGAAGCACCGGAGCCCCAGCGGAGCCCGCAGCAGCGGGAACTGAAGTTGACCGGAGTTACCAGCGCCGACAGCCCCTTTTAAGTATAAAAACATACAAATAATCTATAAAATTTAAGCACATCCTGCTGTATAACTTTTGTTGCCGAACCAATGATAAAAAATGAACTTAGCACCGGTTTTTTTGTCATTATATAGATTGTTTCTGTAAGATTTTTTTATGCAATTTTCTCATTTACACGTACATACACAATATTCGCTGCTGGACGGTGCCGCATCCATTGATAACCTGTATAAAAAGGCCATTGCCGATGGCATGCCCGCCCTGGCTATCAGCGACCACGGTAATATGTTCGGCGTTTTCCAGTTTGTATCCGAAGCCTATAAACACAAAAATGCCGACGGCAGCCTGAAAGTAAAACCCGTGGTAGGTTGCGAGTTTTATGTTACCGCCGACAGGCATATTAAAACCTTTACCAAAGAGGTAAAAGATAAACGGTATCACCAGATTTTTTTAGCCAAAAATGAAATTGGTTACCGTAACCTGACCAAACTTACCTCTTACGGTTTTATTGAGGGTATGTATGGTAAGTACCCCCGTATTGACAAGGAACTGATATTGGAGTACCACGATGGGCTGATTGCTACCACCTGCTGCCTGGGCGCCATGGTGCCGCAGGCCATTTTACGCGGCGACCTGGAGGAGGCTGAAAAAGAGTTTAGATGGTGGCTGGATATTTTTGGTGAAGATTTTTACGTGGAGCTGCAACGCCATGGCATGGCCGAACAGGATAAAGTAAATGATGTACTGGTAAAGTTTGCACAGAAATACAATGTAAAAATTATTGCCAGCAACGATTCGCATTATGTAGACCAGGACGATTTTAATGCCCACGATATTTTATTGTGCATTAATACCGGTGAAAAAATTAACACACCGGCCATGCGTGAGTTTACGGATGACGATATGCAGATGAAGAATAAACGGTTCGCTTTTCCCAACGACCAGTTCTACTTTAAAAAGACCGCCGAAATGACGGATATTTTTAAAGACCTGCCGCAGGCCATTGATAATACCAATGAAATTGTTGGCAAAATAGACCTGCTGAACCTGAAGAAAGATATTCTGCTGCCGGCCTTTCCCATACCAAAAGAATTTCAGTTACATACTACTGCCGAAGTGATCGGTAAAGATATTATTACACCCGAAGTAAACAACCAGTGGGAGTTTTTAAAACATATAACCTATACCGGTGCTAAAGAACGGTATAGCGACCTTACTCCTGAGATACAGGAAAGAATAGACTTTGAGCTGTTCACCATTAAAACCATGGGGTTTGCCGGTTACTTTTTAATTGTAAGCGATTTTATTAAAGCGGGTCGTGACCTGGGTGTATTTATTGGCCCGGGGCGTGGATCGGCCGCCGGATCGGTAGTGGCTTATTGTATCGGCATTACCAATATTGACCCTATAAAGTATAACCTGCTTTTTGAGAGGTTTTTAAACCCCGACCGTAAATCGATGCCGGATATAGATACCGACTTTGATGATGAAGGCCGGCAAAAAGTAATTGATTATGTGGTGGACAAATATGGCAAGAACCAGGTAGCACAGATCATCACTTATGGTACCATGGCTGCCAAGATGAGTATTAAGGACGTGGCCCGTGTAATGGACCTTCCGTTAAACGAATCGAACGCCTTGGCCAAGATGGTACCGGAAAAACCGGGCATTAAATTACACCGGGTATTGCATGCACCATTACGTACAAAAGATGGTGAAAAATCACTGGAAGAAAAAGATGGCTTACAAAGTGAAGACATCGAGATTGTAAAAAAATTAAGAGAGGTTTATAACCAGGAAAATACATTAGCCGGCCGGGTTTTGCATGAAGCCGAAAGGCTGGAAGGCTCGGTACGTAATACCGGTATACATGCGGCCGGTATCATCATTGCTCCCAAGGACCTGACCGACCTGTTGCCGGTAGCTACAGCCAAGGATTCATCCTTATGGGTAACACAGATAGAGGGTAGTGTGATTGAAGAAGCCGGGGTAATTAAGATGGACTTTTTAGGACTTAAAACCCTAACCATTATTAAGAATGCCCTGGCATTAATTAAGCAGAATCATGGTATTGATATTGTGATTGACGATATTCCTTTAGATGATTCCAAAACTTTTGAACTATACCAGCAGGGTGCAACCATCGGTACATTCCAGTTTGAAAGTGTGGGCATGCAGAAATACCTGCGTGACCTGAAACCCGACCAGTTTGCCGACCTTATTGCCATGAATGCCCTCTACCGTCCGGGGCCCCTGGCCTATATTCCCAACTTTATTGACCGTAAACATGGTCGTGAGAAGATTGAGTATGATTTGCCGGAGATGGAAGAATACCTGCAGGAAACCTATGGTATTACCGTATACCAGGAACAGGTAATGTTGCTGGCACAAAAACTGGCCGGTTTTAGTAAGGGTGATGCCGACGTATTACGTAAGGCCATGGGTAAAAAACAAATTGCCGTACTGGATAAAATGGAAAAGCAGTTTGTGGAAGGCGCTACAGCCCGTAATCATCCTGCCGATAAACTGACTAAAATCTGGAATGACTGGAAAGCTTTTGCCCAGTACGCCTTTAATAAATCGCACAGTACCTGTTATGCATTTGTAGCCTATCAAACCGCTTATTTAAAAGCCCACTACCCAGGTGAATATATGTCGGCCGTATTAAACAACGCCGGTGATATTACCAAAACCACCTTCTTTATGGAAGAGTGTAAACGGATGGGCATTAAAGTATTGGGGCCAGATATCAACGAGTCGTTAAAAGGGTTTGCCGTGAACAAGGCGGGCGAAATACGTTTTGGTCTGGGTGGCTTAAAAGGCGTTGGTGAAGCGGCCATTGAAAGTATTATTAACGACCGTGAAGCGGGTGAATACAAAGACATTTTTGATTTTATTACACGGGTTAACCAGCGTACGGTAAACAAAAAAACACTGGAATGTCTGGTATATGCCGGTGCTTTTGATTGTTTTACTGATATGCACCGGGGACAGTATTTTCATATTGGTGTTGGTGAATCGGTGAACAACCTGGAAAAAATTATTAAATACGGGCAGGTTCTGGCCAACCAACAGGTTACTT
>CAYUMH010000076.1:0-21398 GCA_964445775.1 uncultured Terrimonas sp. | reverse complement strand
TTTATTGTTCAGATTGATGCAAAGCCTCCATCACTTGTCGCTGCCTGTTTGCCAGGTCGCCGTTTACTACTATCGTTTTTATGTTTACATCACCCAGCCATTCCTCTACAATATCGTTTACCTGTAACCGTAAGCGGGGCAGGTCCGATTCCCCGCATAAAATAAGGTCCGGGGTTTCTACCGGCACAAATACCAGGAGGTCGATCTGTGTCAGGGCATTTGTCATATCGGCATACAAAGACGTAATATTCCTGGTTTTACTTACGGCATGGATATAGGCCAACAGATCCAAAGGACAACGGTCAAACAGTACATTTTCTCCTGCGGCTTCTGTTTGCTCAATAGCAAGGCTAAACTGGGTAATATAATCATCAATTGTAGCAATCTCCGAAAACAGGTATCCCTGTTCCTCCAGCTGGCGGTAAGGTTCCTGTTGTAAAACATAACCGGGTAATTGTGTAGCAATCGCTTCTGCCAGACTTGTTTTGCCTACCCGGTGTGTGCCTGTAAATGCTATTCTCATCCTTAGTTAATCTTTCTCGAAGTTTATATTAGTTCAACCTGTCGATCTCAAATTCATCAAAACGGTTAATAGTAAAAGTTGCCATCTCCGTATTCATAACGTTTTTTCCATTTGTAAAAGCGATCACGGTCATACCCGCATTTTTTGCGGCCAGCATACCGGAATAAGAGTCTTCAATCGCTATACAATTTTTAGCATCCATTTTAAGTTTGGCAGCCGTTGTTAAATACACTGCCGGGTCAGGCTTTCCCTTTAGCTCTGATTCGGCTGAAGAAAAAGTATCAAACAAATGTATGATCCCGGTTTTTTGTAATACCACAGGTATAATGCGGTGGGGTGAGTTAGTGGCCAGCCCGATTTTATAATTGCTGGCTTTAAGCTTTTCAATAAAGGTTTTTATACCGTCAATAGTGCAGTTCTCTGTATTGACCAGTTGAATAACCCTTGATATAACCATCTGTTCCACTGTATCATGGCTGGTATTGTCCCAGGGAAATTTTTCAAACCAAAACCGGGTAACTTCAGCGGTGGTCATGGTTTGGGTGATGGTGCAATATTCATCTGTAAGCTGTACCCCTAATGATGAAAATACCTCCTGCTCGGCCTGTTTCCAGAGGCATTCTGAGTCAATAATCACTCCATCCATGTCGAATATGACTGCTTTCTGTATCATGTTTATTGGCCTGGTAATGTGTAGTTATAGTTAAGCGTATATTATATAGCCGATATTCCTGTTTAGGGCCTGTGTCAAAGATAAACAGAATAATGAAAGATGAACGTTATGCCTGGGATCATAATGTTACCCGGGTTGCCGTGCTATAATGCCGGCTAAATTTCTTTTAGCTTTTTTAATACTGCAGGTACTATTATGGTTGCCCCCGCGATTGCCAGTGTTTGGTAGTTTCTAAACACGATGCCGGTGTCACCGCCTGTTACGATAGCGATTGTCCCGCTAGGATCAATGCCTTTGATTACATCACATATTGTTGGGGCAGCATTAAATCCCCAAAAAAGCCGGGGTACAGGTGACAATCCCACCTGTACCCCGGCCATTGATATTTACCGCTTTCAAAATGTGTATGACAACTTGCCCTAAAACTTTAGGGCTTAGGCGCACTGGCGGCCTCTTTTGTTATTACCGGCCAAACCGAACCCGGCGGTTGTGAACCAGGTACTGTTATGCCTTTCGTAGCGCCGCGAAGCATATTGTCTGCGCCAAAATAATAAAGTGGCCAACCGTTATAGGTCAATTGTTTTTTGCCAAAAACATCCATTATTACGAACAGGGATTTATCCAGTGTGGACGGTACTACTATTGCTGTGGTTTCATAAATAGGCCAGATAGTATTGTTGCTAAAATCAGCTGCCGTAAAATTATTATTTAAAGAACTGTCTCTTTTAAATAAATACAGGGTATTGCCTTTAGCGTCTGTGAAATAGGAAGTTCTGCCATCTCCGGCAGTGTAATCATTTTTATAGTTTGTACCGTTGCCGCCCGTTAACTGGTGGTTGGCAATCATAATGGTATAATCGGGTTTGGCAACGAACCAAACATTTCCTATACCTTCTCCTGTAGTTTTGCCGGCTGCTTCAGGCACATCGCCGGGTGTATAGTAATATAAAGGCCAACCTTTATAAGCTAATTGTTTTTTTCCTGAGCCTAAGGTGATAGACGTAAAATCAGCCGCTGCTAAGCCTTCATCGTAGAGGTTACTCGTACTATCCGGATTAAGGGGTTTCCAGTTGGTACTACAGCTGCCGCTACAGTTTGATGCACCATTCGCATCATTGGAAAAATAGTAAAGCGCTCTTCCTGTTTTATCTACTAAATGTTTTCCAAGTGTGGGACTGGTTGCAAGATGGATATTATTTGTTCCTGTATTTTGATCTGAATCGTTTTTATCACAGGCATTAAAACTAATAACCATTGCACTGGTTATTAAAGACAAAAAGAGGCGTTGTTTCATGTTATTTAATTTAAAGTGAAGTGCTATAGGCACAATAAATACCAGGTCAGCATCCCCGGTCATTTTATTTTTACTACTGGTATTAAAGCGGAACTTTGCGCATAAAGGTTGCCTGGCGGTCACTTTTTTTAAGGGCCGGAATGGATATGGTAATGGTATAGCTGGGTGAAGAGTTTTTCAGGTTTGATTTTTAAACTGTGTAATTATTTAGTTAATAGGTAAATAAGTATAATTAATTTTCTATATAAGTAATCCGACTGTTGTTGATAAGTCCGGCTACCTGGCTGAAGAGGCGGGAAACCAGGCTTAAATAATTTTTGCGATACAAGGCAACCATTTACAAAAAACGTACGTTTACAGGCGTAATTTTAATGGAATCGCACTTAGCTAGTCAGGCAACAGATATTCAGGGAATATTAATAGGCTGTGCAAATCAGGACAGGATTTGCCAAAGGGAATTTTATAAAAAATTCTACGGATATGCTATGGGCATATGTACCAGGTACACCAATGTGTATGATGAAGCATTGGAACTCGCCAATGACGGTTTTTTAAAAATATTCAAGGCCCTGGCTAAATTTAAAGTTGAGCGTGGAGAAGTTGAACCCCAACTGCTGGCATGGATTAAGAAAATAATGATCAATACCTGTATAGATTTTATCAGATCAAGGAAAAGTAAAATTGTATTTTCTCCCATACCCGATTCACCATACACTGAAAATCCTATCTCAGAAGATTACATCTTCGAAAAAATTTCCATAAACGATATCCTGGGGTTGATTAATAATTTATCTCCATCATATAAAACAATTTTTAATCTTTTTGTAATAGACGGGTATACACATGAGGAGATAGCTTCGATGTTGCAAATCGGTGTGGGTACATCAAAATCTAACCTGTTTAAAGCCAGACAACATTTGCAGAGCCAGTTAAAAAGAAACGAACTAAGTATATATGAAAAATGATTTTTCAGATATCGAACAAACATTAAAGGCAGAGGCTGCCAAAAATTTGCCCGAGTTTAATGAAGAAGCCTGGCATAAAATGGAAGCCCTGCTGGATAAAGATGAGCGGAGACCAAAAGCTATTATTTGGTTTTCCGGCATCGCTTTGCTATTACTGTTACTCACTGCGCTGTATTTCATAAATAGAAAAAGCGGTCCGGATAAAATCAGCGATAAAAAAAATATTAACACGGAAACTGCTAAAGAGCACCAGCCGGCAAATACAGAAACAGCAGGCAATACAAGCCATAAAATAAATAAACAGGATTCAATTGAGAAGCATATAGCAGCTAATCCGGATTTTGCTAATAAAATGAATGAGCAGGATAGAATTGAGAAGCAGATTGCGGTTCCCCCAACGCTTACCAATAAAACAAAACCTACGCCGTTGTCTCAGGATCAGCCTGTTCTTACAAAAACAGCTAAAAAAAGCAGGGTCCCTGATAAACAGGTTGTCTTGAAAAGCCAGGCAGAAAGGAATATTACACCATCCAATGATGAAAGGATTACAGAACAGGAAAATAGCGTACCAGTAAGCATACCGGGAACTGAAATGAAAAAAACTGAAGCCGATAGTCAATCAGCTATTGTACCTGTTGCAGCAGAAATGCCTGCACCTGCAGTAACACAAACCGATTCGGTTAAAACAGAAACAAAGAAAAAAAGTGTAACAAAAAACAGGTTTTTTGTTACCGGGGTTATTGGAATAGGAACAGATAAAACATCCCTGGGTAATGCAAGTAAACTAACGCCAAAATATGGTGTGGGCGCAGGCTTTGCTTTTAACAATAAATGGTCGGTTGGGTTAGGTGTACGTGTGCATAGAAAAATATATACAGCGGGTCCGGATGATTACCGGGTAAAATCCGGCTACTGGAGCATGGTTGATATTCAGGAAGTAGATGCCAATTGCCTGGTTTATGAAATACCGGTTACCGTTAATTATAATTTATTTGAAAAAAACAATTACCGGGTTTTTGCATCGGCCGGGTTGTCATCATTCATTATGAAAAAAGAAAAGTATGATTTTTCCTATATAAACACCAGCGGACAACCGGCAAAAGGTACTGCAGCATATACCGGGAATAAACATTTCTTTTCCTCCATTAATTTGGGTATTGGTGTCTCTAAAAAGTTGAATAAGCGCATACAGCTTTTTGCCGTTCCAACTGTTGCCCTGCCGGTAAATGGTATTGGGGAAGGGGCTATCAAATTAAAATCTTTTGAAGTCGCAGCCGGTATAAATTACTTTTTGTTTTAGTAGCAACCCAGGCAACCATTTGTTTTAATTATACGTTGATGCATAATATAAAACAAATAAGATGAAGTACCGTTTTTTATTATACTCTTCATTTATCATGGTGTTGGGTACCTGTTTAAGCGTTGTGTCCTGTGGTAAAGATGACCCGGATGTAACCGGCCCCGGTGATGATTGTGCTGCTTCCGGTTTTGCTGTAACCGCGTCAGCAACCAATACACAGGGTTGTGGTTCCCTGGGAACTATTACTGCTTCTTCTACAGGCGGTACAGGAACTGTTACCTATAAACTGAATGCCAATGGAACCTATCAAAGCTCGGCGGTTTTCTCAAATATAGCCGCCGGAAACTATACCGTATTTGCTAAGAATGGTAATGGTTGCGAAAAATCTACGACAGTAACCGTCAATAGCAATAATACCGAGGGCCCCTTATTTACCCAGGTAAAACAATTACTTGCTGCAAGATGTGTTAGTTGTCATAACACCAGTACTCAAAGCGGTGGAAAGGATTGGACGGTGAGCTGTAATATTGTTAATAACAAAGCAAGAATTAACCAGAGAGCAGTTGTTGAGGGTACAATGCCTGCGGGTGGCCCGCCTTTGACACAAGCTGAAAAAGATCTGATCATCAATTGGTTGACTGCTGGTGGCGATTTGAATGATTAATATACACCCGGGTAGCTGTCATGACTTGCTGTATTGCCGGTAAACCCCAGGCCGGTACAAAGTTTCATAGAATGAGATAGTCCCTTCTTCCTGATAATTAATGGTGAATAAGTAATGAAAAGAAAATGGTGGTTATTCTTTATTGCTTTGGTAATAATTAGTGCGGCGATCTATGCCTGGAAAGAATATAATCGCAAGCCTGAAAATTTAATGTATGCCACTGCAGATGCAACAGTAAAAGCAGAAGCACTGGCTGCAGCTTTTGAAGCAGATGAGGCTGTTGCTAACGAAAAATACCTGGGGAAAATAATTGAAGTAGATGGCATAATAATCAATGTGAATGCAACGCAATCGCCTGTGCATATTATTATTGGCAATGAAAACAATATGCATAATGTCGGTATTAGTTTAGCCGGAAGTGCGAACAATACAAACGAATTAAAAAACGGGATGCCTGTTACAGTCAGGGGGGAATGTACCGGCTTTTTAATGGATGTTGAATTGAATAATGCTGTTATTATAAAAAAGAAACCATGAAAATGCTGATCGTTATTGGTGCGTTTTTTTTATCGACGCATACCAATCTGCAAAAAACAAAATATTATACAAAAGCCGCACAAATTAGTTTTTACTCGAGTACAAGTTTAGAAAATATTGAAGCACATAATAAAGCTGCTGTAGCTGTATGGGATATTGCCAGCGGGCAAATTGATTTTTCGGTACTCATTAAAGGGTTTGAATTTGAAAAAGCTTTGATGAAAGAGCATTTTAACGAAAACTACCTGGAAAGTGATAAATACCCGAAGGCGAGTTTTAAAGGGAAGTTAAACAAAGCGATATCATTAGAAACCGACGGCACACAAAACCTCACGGCAACAGGAGAGCTTACTATACATGGTGTTACAAAAAAAATTACAGCCCCTGTTTCAGTAAGTGTAAAACAGGGAAAGTTATCTGCAACCAGTGTTTTTAATATTGCCCTGGAAGATTACGGTATAAAAATTCCGGCAGTAGTAAGAAATAATATCAATAAAGAAATTCAAATAAAAATTAATGCAGCCAATTTTATTGCCTCTAATTAAACTATTAATTAAACGGGAATACTGCTTTGTTTTGTGTTTTTTGAGTCTTACTGCATTATCATCCTACGCCCAGGAAGACTCACTGATGAATGCATTAGAAGCAGAACAAGTAAGAGTGCCTGAAAAGGTAACAGGCGCTTTTAAATCTACCAGGGTCATTAATAATCATTCCATAGAAATGTTGGCCCCGGGAAACCTGGATGTAAGGATATTGCACCGTTTTGGCTATATTAATAATGGGATCAGCGAGCTTTTTGGTTTAGATGACGCTTCCATGCGGATGGGCTTTGATTATGGACTTACCAAAGATCTCAATATTGGCATTGGACGAAGTACATTCAGGAAAGAATTAGATGGTTTTGTTAAATACAGGATCTGGCAACAAACTACCGGGACAAGAAATATTCCTTTTTCGGTGATTTTACTCCAGGGGATCAGTACCTGGACGGAAAAGTCGTTTACCGGCAAAGTGAGTGTGGAAGACAGAACAGCATATTATACACAGCTGATTATAGGACGAAAATTCAGCGATAAATTTTCCCTGCAGCTTATGCCTACCTATCTCCACCGGAATATGGCTTTTGAAACGGGTTATAATAAGGCCAATATGGCACTGGGTATTGGCAGCCGGATGAAAGTGAGTAAAAGAATGGCGCTTACTTTTGATTATACCCATTCCTTTACCGATCTGCCGGACAATTATTATAATGCCTTGTCTTTCGGAATAGATATAGAAACCGGCGGTCATGTGTTTCAAATGCATTTTTCAAATGCTTCCGGTATGAATGAACGTGCTTTTATAACAGAGACTGCCGGTGACTTTTTTAATGGTGATATAAGATTTGGGTTTAATCTTTCAAGGGTTTTTTCGTTAAAGAAGAAAAAAAACTCCGCTTTTTAACTTTTCGGTACTAAAACCCATTGCTCCCTAAGCATACGTACCTGGAACATTTACTCACATTATTATAATAGTTTGGTATTCTAGGTTTAGAACAGCTTTTGAACTTTGTGATGTCTCAAAAAAGGTAGGTGTCAGGATTCTTTTTGGAGTCAATCGTTCTTTTGTGAGATAAGAACTTCATGCCTGTTTTGAAACCTCTTTGAAAATGTTAAATAGAAAATCAATAATCCAACTAAGAGCCGAATTCCGCCGTTAATTATAAAGGGACCCGCACCATTCAGAAATGTTCCTGGAATGTTTAGGAGCTCAACAAACGGTTGCGGCATACTTATATTTAGCCACTTAAATAATATAAATAGTACTAATGCTAAAAATGCATTTATCCAATGATAGTTTCTTTTCCGGCAAATAAAGAGTGAAAATATTATAGCTCCGAGCAAACATAAAAGGCCTGCTTGCGCAGATATAACCAGAAGATCTATCAACTGCACAGCAGTCACTAAATCGGTATTTAGGAATGACATGTCTCCCTTCGACTCTCTGATTTTTTCAGCAAGCTCAGCATTTTTTAGAAAGCCAAGTATTTCGCCACCTCTGTGAAACAACCAGAAAGCGATGAAGAATAAAAGAGTCAGTAATATGTTGATTTTTTTAAACATTGGTGATTGGACGTAGATACTTGTTAAAAGCTTTTTCGCTTTATATTTGAACGTGGTGAAGACTGGTTGGTTAGCGACAATGCGGTAAGTTTTAATGTTACATAATCAATCGTGGCACCTATCGATGAATTGGACCTGAACCTATCTTCAGGAATACCTTTTTTTATTAAATAATGTATAACTGCTTTCGTTCTGTTCCAGCTCAATGCGCCACATTTATCGCAAAAGTCTTTAAACTGACTGGTTATAAGAACTTCGCAGGTTACCTGGTTGTTGATATAAATGATCAGGCTATCAAGTTTTAGTTTGGCAGCATCCGTTAAGGTTGCTCTGTTTCTCTTAAATTCAATTTTACCTAATTCATGGTCTATGCATAAACTATCCTGTGCATTGGAAGTAAAGCAAAATAAAATGACTATTAAAAATATTGTTGTTTTTGACCGCATTATTACACCATTTGTTTATTTGATGGCTCATAATAAAGTATAATGGCTCCCGAGTCAAAAGTTTTGGTGTTTGTTAGCTTAAGGTTGAGTTTATGATTGATGTTTCTAAATAAAGGCAAACCGCTTCCCACTACCACGGGGTGTACACATATCTGGTATTCATCAATTAAGTCCAGTTGTGTTAAGGAGACGATCAAACCCGGGCTGCAGGCAAAAATAGCTTTACCAGGCTCCTGCTTCAGTGCAGCCACTTCTTCTTCCAGGCTACGTGTGGCCAGGGTCGCTGTATCCCAGGTGAGCTCTTTTAATGTACGGGAGAATACAATTTTTGGAACCCGGTCAATGGCTATAGCAAAATCATCCATGGCTTTGTTGCCGGTGGGTTCTTTCAGCACCGTTTGCCAGTACTCCATCAGGTGGTAGGTTGTTCTTCCATACAAAGCAACGCCCGCCTGATCTAAGAGGTCGGTATAATGGTCATGTATGGTTTCGTCAGGAGTAATGACGTCATGATCGCAATACCCGTCAAGGGTCATATTGATGGCGGCAATTAATTTTCGCATGTTTTTATTATTGTCAATCCTGAAATTACCGGGTCCGCCAGGAATTATTAATTATTCCCGGCTTGTTTTTTTGCGCCCCAACGGAAAGTTACAAATAATAACATGATCAATACTAAAACCTGTACTATGGTAAAAAAGTTGATGATGGATTTTGTTACAGGGTCCTGTGTTAAGCCGGGGGCTTTCTCTGGCGTTAATGCCGATAGGGGCGGGTAGACCGTCCAGCCACCTGTATAAAACCCCGAAAATGTGCTGATCAGTAAGGTTAAGGCAATAATAAGTGCCAGGCCAATGATGACCAATATCCGGTTGGGACCTGGCCGCCGGAATGAATACCGGAATTCTTTGATAAAATAGAGGAGGAAGCTGATCAGTAAAAAGAGCAGTAGCCATACACGAAAGGGCTCCAGTATAAAATAGGTGTCACCCACATGAATGTCCACTGTGTTACTGAAAGCATTACGGCCCCCAATAAGAAATGATAATAATAATGTCACACCCAGGGAAAGGGTCAGCCAAAAGGCTTCCATTAAAAACCGGGTAGATGATCTTTGCATGATTGTGGTGTTTAACAGGTGTTGTTTATGCCGGATACCGCATTAATTTTTGCGCCCGTTCCTGAAATAATAATCGGCCAGTGCATTGGCAATAAGCCTTGGGTTTGCCTCGTCCGTATTGGTGAGGATAATAATGGAAAGCCCGTCATTCACAAAACGTGCATATACCGACCGGAACCCGATATTGGCCCCGCCGTGTATGATTAACTTACGTCCCTTGTATTCCTCTATTGTCCAGCCAAAGCCATAATAGTCTTTGGCATCCGCTTTATCCGAGGTTTTAATAACCGGCTGCCATAATTGTTCCCAGTTGTTTTTTTTCAGGATGATCTTTTTCTCTCTTAAGGCTTTATCCCATTTGATCATATCTGAAGCGGTGGAAAGAAACCCGCCACTGGGCCTTACAGCAAACATGGCCGTTGCATTGATGAGCGTGTCTTTATTATGCATGTAGCCATCGGCGCGGTTGGGTATGATGCGGTAAAATTCTGTCAGGTAACTATTGTTCATGCCTGCAGGCATAAATAATTTATTATGAATATAATCCTGCCAGGGCATACCACTTACCTGCGTGATGATCTCGGCCAGCATGAAATAGGCCAGGTTACAGTACAGGTATTTTTCGCCTGTTTTATAAGCCAGGGGCAGGTTGTAGGCCGACCTGATCACGTCTATATCGGGCTGGATTTTAAAATTATCGTAACCCGGTGCTTCCCTTTGCAGGCCCGATGAATGGGACATGAGGTGTTTGATGGTGATGGGCCTCCAGGTTTCGGGCGCATCGGGGAAAAATTTATGTACCGAATCACTGATGCCCAGTTTTCCTTCTTCCATCAGTTTCATAATGGCCGTAGTAAAAAACTGTTTACTTACCGAGCCCAGCCGGATCACGGTTTCGGCGTTTACCGGTACATTCAGCTCTACATTGGCCAGTCCGTAACCTTTATTTACCACAGGTTGCCCGTTTTTTATAACTGCCAGCGAAAGCCCGACAATCTTTTGCTTTTCCATCATTTGTTTGACAATAATATCGGTGCTGTCAACCTGTGCAAATACAAGGGAAGGCAGCAAAAGAAGGATCAGCAGTTTGTTCAGCCGGTTTTTATTGTTTTGTATCATTTAGGGCTTATTTTATAGTTAAACTTAAGAACTTTTTTCCACCAAAGTGTTAATACCTGTTCGGCGGAAAGACAATCATCTTCCTGCCGGATGGTTAGCCGGTCACGGAACGAACTTACGTATTTTGACCAATAGTTCCCTTTGGAATCATTCAGCAGGAAATAAAAACCGGTGTCGCCCGTTTTTGTACCCGATGAGTCTAAAACCAGTTCTCCAGCGCTTAAAATTGCCTGTCAAATGACTTCCCATTAAATTTATAAACGCCACCGGCAGCCATTCCAAAAAGTAAATTGTTATTATTGTCTTTATAGATTGTCCAGATCATTGGTTGCGAAAGTGTATTACTGATAGTATAGTTAGTCATCGTTTTACCGTCATATTTCCAGGCCCCGGAATCTCTGTCTCCAAACCAAATATTTCCATCACTATCTTCTTCAATGGCAAAAACGGCTTGAATCCCTTTATTTTTATTAAACCCACCGCTTTGCCTGTTTGCTTCCAACTCATTTATTGGAATTGATTTCCCTAGTTCTTTTGAAAAATGAATGACGGCATCTCCCTTTTTAAGTATTACACCAATGCCATTATTTCCTATCCAAAGCTGGCCCTTTGAGTCTTCGAGGATACTCCTGACATGAAGGCCGTCATGCTCATTGTTAATGCCCAACGTTTTATTATTCAGGATGGTTATATTGCTTCCATTATACCCAAGAACTCCCGCATAAGTACCGATCCACTGCATATTATTTTTCCCTTTTGAGAAGCTTGTAACAGCATAGGTATTGCCATCAGGAACGGTTATCGGATCGGGAAAGGCCAGATAATTTAATTTTTGTCGGTCATACTTATTTACACCTTGTTTGGTTCCGGCAGAAAACCACAGGTCAAAGTCTGTCTTCTTCCATTCGCTTTCTGCATTTTCATTTACGGTGTGATTTTTAATGGTTTCCCCATTGTAACTACTTACTCCATTTTGGGTATCAAACCAAATAACACCTTCCTTGTCCTCTTGAATGGAACGGATCTGGTTGTCTGGTAAACCTTCTTTTGTTGTAAAGTATTTGAATGACTTTCCATTATAAAAGCCTATTCCTTCATTTTGACTGCCAAACCAATAGTTGCCTTTACTATCCTGTAGAATAGCTCTTATCCCGGAAGTGAATTTTAAAGTATCGGCACTTAAAGTTGCTACCAGTTCAGGCACGCCGGTTTCTTTTTCGCCTGATCTGTTTCGGTACAGGAGAAATTTATAGTCAATATAAGCAGGAGATAAATCAATGTTAACTTTTTATTCATTTTGGATTTTCTGATATGACATACAATAGTTAAGTATAAGCGTAGTGCGGGATTAGCAACACTACACTTACGGTTGGGCGATAGGTTTGTTAATAGATAATTTGTTTAAATGTAACACTTTTACCTGCGAACTTACCTGTTTTGACCAATAGTTTCATTCTTTTGGAGTGGTATAGGGCTGATGATGAAGAATGGAAAATATTCCATTGCTGATCGGGTTTAAATCAGTGTCAAAATTGTTGCAGAGTATGGTGATAAGCATATTTTCATTAACAATATGTGTCATGATAGAGCGGAACCCATTAATGGCTCCCTGGTGAAAAATGAAATGCATTTCTTTGTTTAAGCCGGGTACAATGAATTTGGTTACTCCAACGCCATACCCATAGTTTGACAAAACCGGGGTGAACATTAATTCCCTGCTTTTTGGGGTCAGTAATTTGTCTGCATACAAGGCTTTATCCCATAAGAGCAAGTCGGCTGTTGTTGAGTAAACAGCACCGGCCGAAAAGATGGTAGATGATATATCAATATAGTCTGCATTCAAATACTTGCCGGAATTGAAATTATATCCTTTTGCCATTTGTTTAATAATTGTTGAATCATTTTCAACACCTGTATTTTTCATTTCAGCTACGTCTAAAATCTTTTTTTGTAAGACTTCGGCATAATTTTTTTTAGTAACTTCTTCGATGATTGCCCCCAGAATATAATACCCTGTATTTGAGTACTTATATCCGGTTCCGGGTTTTGCTAAAAGACTATCGCTGCAAAATTTCTGAATAAAGGCTTTATGTGTATAGGCATGCTTACTGATGTCAGAAAAGAAATCATCACGTTCTGTATATTCGGGCAGGCCTGATGTATGCGTTAGTAATTGGTGTATAGTGACCTGGTCGCCGGTTTCTTTTTTGTAATAGGGCAGGTATTGGGTAATTGCAGCATCCAGGTTAATTTTACCGGATTCAACAAGTTGCATAATTAAAACAGCCGTAAATTGCTTGGTCAATGAGGCAATACGGAATTTAGTGGTGCCTGAATTGGGAATATCAAATTCCCTGTCAGCAAAACCATAGCTTTTTTCAAAAATTATTTTTCCTTTCTCCGCTATTAAAACATTTCCACTGAATTTATTCAAATTTGTATAAGTCTGCACCAGGTTATCTATCATTTCCTTTTGCGTTTGTGCAAAAACGAAACCATTTATTTGTGTTAAGATAAAAAGGAAGGAAATGATTTTTTTCATTTGTTGCTTGTGTGGTGAGGTGTCGTGCCTGAAAGCATTGCCTGTATGTGTTTTGGGATTGGTGTTGGGTAGGGTTATCAGCCCGCCTGACGCAAAACCCGTGTTACCGGGTGCCGTTATTGTCGTCCGTATCGGTCGTTGCATATTTTCGTTTTTGTCTTACGCTATATATGATTCCTGCAATTAGTCCTGTAAGTCCGCCCAAGTAACTAAAATTATGCATTGAACCAACTGCAATAAAATTCTTTGTATCGATCAAGTTGTCAGGCAACCACCAATTTACTCCTGTGTCAGCGAGGTGAAGTCTACCATATGCTAGTCCAACAAGTCCAGTGATAAAGGCAACTATTATTGTTACGACAATTGCTCTCATTGTAGCGCGGAACATTTTTTTATAGTCTTTGTGAATTAGCCCAACAAGTCCAAGGATAAGTCCTATGGGAAGTCCCATCCACCAAGTTGCCATAAAGCCTACTACAGAAACTTCAATTCTTGGATTGGGAAAAATTGCTTCGTTGCCAATGTCCATAAGTCCGAACTGATAGAACTTAAATTTTGTGTAATACTCTGGCGAAATCGTGTAAGTCAGTTGGTCGTGTAAAATGCCGTAAATCCCACCAATGATTGGCGCAAGTCCGATTATCAATATTAATGTCAATATTTTTCTCAAGTTGTCTGTCTTTTTACGGTTTTCGGTAACGTTTTGCAGCTTGGCGAAGTGGCAGAAATCGAAGTACAAATGTTCAGTTTTGCACTAAAGTTCAATCGAAGAACTACCTTTGAATTAAGCACTGGCCCCGCCATTTTGCCAAACTGCTGTTATCGGCAGTTCTTCTTTCGTTATTATGGTTTAAACTTTTCAAATGTCTTTCCATTAAATTTATAGGCGCCATTTTCGTCTGTCCCAAGCCAAAGGTCGCCATTGTTGTCTTTGTAAATACTGAATAAAGTAATGTCTTTTAAGTTGTCCCGAACGGTATAATGTGTAATTTTTGTTCCATCATATTTCCAAACTCCATCGCGATAAGTTACAAACCACAAATTATTCCCGTTGTCTCTTACCGTTGAAAGATACTCATTCAGGCCTCTTGTATTTTTTCCATCTAAACTGCCTATGCTTTCGTGTCTTGTATAAAACTTATTACTTTTTAAAGTTGTGCTGTCATATACACTATAACGTTTTTCGGTATTAAACCAAAAGTCACCATTTTGGTCTTCCGTAATTGAACGCACTCCATTTGCCCCTTCATTGCGAAATTCTGTCACATCTTCTTCTGTAATCCAATCGAATGATTTTCCATCGTAACGACAAACGCCAACCGGATTTGTGCCAAACCAAATATTGCCTTTCCTGTCTTTATAAATGCTATAAACATCAAATGGATGGTTAAGTTTAGGTGGGCTTGGAAGAGTCAATTCATAAAGGGTGTTTCCATCAAAGCGGTAAACTTTTTGTTTGGCCTGATAAGCATTTGTTAGCCACAAATCATTCGCTTTAAGTTTCCATTCATTGCTTGGGATTGCTTTAATATTGGCAAATGATTTTCCGTCAAACTTTGTTATTACAGAATTTGGGTTCATGCCTGAGAAATATATGTTACCCGATTGATCTTCTTTAATATCATCAACTCTATCGGTATACAAACCGTGTTTTGTGGTGTAATTAATCAAAGTTTTACCGTCATATCTGTACAATCCTGTTTTCCAGCTACCAAACCAATATGTATTTTTCTTGTCCTGGTAAATCACCATAATATTGCTTCCAGGTTCTTTTACAGTGTCACCCTTTACATTTGTTTCTTTTAAAAGGACAGCATGGTTCTGCGAATTGGAAGTTTGCCCATTACAGGAAGTCAAAATTGGTATAATACTAAAAAATAAAAGTGTTGTTAATTTCATCTATGTTCATTTATTGTTTAGTACTGTCTGTTAAAGCACAGCCGATAGCGGTTTCGGACTTTGCGTTCAGGCGGGTTTTGGAGTACAAAGTTTCAATTTATTATTAAAGTTTATTTAAGGCGCAAAGCTCCAGGTCTGCATGCCAGCCAGCCTCACGTAAAACTAGTGTTATCTATAGTGGTTATTTGTCTGTTTCGCTTTTCCATTCGTGTTCAATATTTGTCATTAATAGTGCGTTGTCAAATGTTACCGAGCCTTTTGGGAAAATTGCTTCATTTTCAAAAAAACTTGATTTTACATTTTTTACATCAAGTGGCCGAACTTCCCAGTTATACGCTTTTAATCGAAGTCCTTCAAACTTATCTTTGTTTGGTGAGTAACCAAGGTCGCCATTTTCAAAAAAGGCAGATGCGTTTTCTATTGTTTGAAAAATTGATTTGTCGTTAAATAACTTTGTTTCGGAAGCGTCAATTGAAATTTCCGTTTCGTCTGAACTCTTAAAGTGAATATGATAATCCCCGGCATTTTCATTTACGTTGAATTTTGCATAATAATGCTTTCCTGGAAATATTCGTCCGCCGACCAGCGCATTTAATTTAAGTGAAGTATCTCTGCGGGGGATGTAAACGCCGGATTTTGTTTCTCCGTTTTCGCCCCACTCAACTGCAATTCTGTGAGCACCATTTTCAGAGTTCACGCCAATAAAGTCTGGCAACCCTTTGGGTTTTATGCTTTTTAATCTGATCAAACAAATGCCAACAATGGCTTTGTCTTTATAAAGTTTGGGTCTAAATGGAAAGGGAATTATTTTCTCAACAGCTTTTGGGTCAGCCGTAAAATTGATTAAAATTCTTCTGTCGATATATCCGTGTATTGTCGGAATTTTCATTGTCCTGACGGGTTTTTTACCATTGAAGTTAACGATTTTGCCTTTTACGTAGTGGCGGATTTCGGAGCAGATGAACCTGACTAATGTACAAAAGTCGAATAGTCTTTTGTTACATTCCTTACGTGAAAATGCAACTTATTTAACAAATCAGCTAACAAACGGAGTTTAGTTTTTGAGCACAGTTGGCGTTCCCTCGGAGAGCCAGGTAGCAAACACTTCAGATACCTTCCATTCCTGGCCGGCATATAAAGCGGGCCGGGCAATCATGTACTCAAGAAAATCGGTTACATCCTTTTTAGTACAGGCGATCATAATATTCAACACCGGCTTGCCCTGGTTTTTACCGCTTTTAATTTTGATATTCATCTCCGGGCTGTTCTTTAAAAAATAATCTCCGGTGAAATGAATGTCGGCAACGATGGAATCGATGACCCTGTCTTCATCATTTTTTGTCCATTGCGAAAAAATAGTATAACGGTCATACAAGGGGTTTTCATACACATCTTTCAGGCCGATATAATGGGAGGCCACCCGTAGCATGTTCCCGGGGTAAACTGCCGGTTTATCCATAAAGGTATACAGCAGGTCACCTCCCCTGGGCTGTTTACCGCTCTTCAGGAAGTCGATCGTAAAATAGTAATAGTTGCCTTTAATCAGGTTACACCTGCCTGAGCCGATGGTGATGGTGTCGGCATGTTTACCGCGGTATATACCTTTTAGTAGTCCCAGCTGTTTCTCTCGTATCGTCAGCCCTTGCGGCAGGTTTACCTGGACAATTTTTATGGTGTCAGAAAGGGGTGTTATATAATCAGTAATAGGAAAGGCCCGCAGCCACCTGGTACTGTCTGCTTGTCCGAAGACCGTAAATGATACCAGGAATATAACCGGGAAAAGTAGCTTTTTCATAAAAAGAATTATGCTGTAAAATACGATGTTATTTCCGGCTAGCTTGTACGTGTTGGATGGTATTTTGCGTTATCATAAACAAGATTTGTAATAGGGAGAGAATTAGCGTTCTGTGTATTTTGAGAAGGCTATAAACGAGTCGAGTTATTTGCCAGGTTTTAACCAATGGCATTGTTCTTCGACGTGTTTGGCTCTAATTTTGAATTCAAATGCATCTGATTGTATTATTTGTTCGAAGGTGTCAATATTTAATGTTAATCCTTGATTCCTGAATATAGCTGGCAAATGCTGAAGTCTTTCTGAAAGCATTTTTGCCGAAAATGATTTTGGGATTTTCCAAACAGTTCCTCCTTTAGGTTCTTCTATATAGTACTGTAGTTCCATTTTTTTTCAGGAGTTGAATACTACTACCCATGTCCTTAATATTTTGAATGTGCAGGCCATACCTATCGTCTCATTGAAATATTTTCGTGTACCCATTTTGCTTCTTCGTCTGGTGTCACTTTGTCTAATGTGCTACTTATCCTACTAAAAGTTGCTTGTGGAAAATCGTAAGGCTTACTGTCGTCAAAATATGGACCAACAACACCTAGGAACCAACCGTCTTTTGCAGCCCAATGAGGTTCGTTAACTTTACATTTAAATACTTCGTAGTGAACAAAGTTGTTCTGTCCGTCAAAGTCAAAAGTCACTCGTTTAATATGCTCTATTTCGTCAGGACAAGCACCCAGTTCTGTCGGAAACTCTAACCAATTTGCAAGATTGCTTTCCGCTCCTGCGACTAAATTATCGTATTCCTTCGGAAAGAGATTTGTCTTGCCGTGGTCTTCTAAAAGTTGAAATGCTATTTGCCTTGTTCGTATGTTTTTGGCAAACGGTAGTATATCACTATCAATTAGTTCTTGTCCGCTTTCAAGTTTGTCGTAAAGTTCTTTTATTCTGTCAAAGCGCTTTGCATTTAGTTTGCTATTTTGTCGTTTGACTGCTATAAGTCGGTAAACTGCAAAAAATATAATTAATAAAACTATAAGTCCGATGATGATAAAAATTGTCTTCATTCTATTATATTCAATTTTTCTGTCTGTGCGATATCTGTTAGTCTTTCAGTCAACGGTTTGGTGATTAGCAAAGAAACGGATTTCGAAGCACAAAATTGACTGTCAGCAATGCCCCCTTTTCTTACCAAACGCCTGTTAGTGGCAGCAAAGTTGTAGTTGTTTATAAAATTCATTCCTATCAGTTTTTTCGGGAAGTCCAGCAACTTGTCCGTCTCCCAGTTCAATTATTATTAATTCTCCGTTTTTTTGTCTTGCAATGTCCATACTGAAGAAATTACTTTCAACATATTTAGCAATATCTTCAAATTCTGCTGTGTCGGGTTTAGAAAGTTTGTATTCCCCTTCTTCCCAATAATCGTAAATTCCTATCAGTTTTTTGTTACAAAAGAATAAACGATATTCTTCTGTTAATGGCATTCCGCTTTTTGAATGAATTGTTAAGTCATTGAGTTCTACAAATTCCCTTACAACAATCCCTTCATTTAGATATTTATCACGAAGTTCAACGAGGTTATTAATAGTTTGTTTTAGTTTGTCAGTGTCAGATGCGTCAGCAACAAAGCAAGCAGTTTCCCAATCGTGTTTTTCAGATTTTACGTAGTCTTTCAAAATCACAGGTTTTTGTCCGAACACTTTTGATTTGTCGATGAGTATCTCAATACTTTTCTCATTTTCAAATTTTTCAAAAACAGTTTTTGGTGTTCTGTTTTTTATAAACTTCAAACTGTCTGGTAAATAATGACAATTTTGATATTCTTCTGTTGTGTTTATGAGTTTGAAGTTTTTTGATAGTAAATCGTTATAAAGAATTGAATACTGTTTTGGTGTCAGCATCCAGCCTCTGTAAATTACAGTTACTAATTCATTATTTGGTTTTATTCGTTTTGTGGCATGTGAAAACCTATCTGCACTTATTAAGTCTTCAAAGTTGAATAACATCGTTTCAAACCCATTGTCTTTTGCTGAATTGAATTGATCTTCAAAATCTTCGTCAACCTTATTTGCTTGAACGGGACTTTCACAAAATAATATGTAAAGTTGTTTTCTCATTCTATTTACGATGTGCTTGTTTTATTGTTGCTAAGGTTTTAGCGTTTGACGCAGTGAGCAAAAAACTCTCAATGCACCACAAAAGTTGGCGTGAGGTAGTATGTTCAATTAACCACGTCACTCGACATCGGGCCAAACACGCGTAGATAATCATTGTTTGTTAATCACCTTTTTGACTCAATATTATTGTTCGTTTATATGAAACTTGATTTCAAAAATTAAAATGTTGTTTTCTCCGTTCTGTATCATTTCTTCTATTAATTGGCTTTGTATAACGATTTCGTCTGTGACGGGATTAATAGTAATGTAGTTTGAGTATTCTAGTTTTGTTACGCATTTTGCAAGCTCAATTGAAAATCCATTTTTCAGTAAAGTTATTACAATAGCATCTGAACTACCGTATTTAATTTTGTCGTAAAAACTCGTTTCTAATAGGTTTAATTCAGATAGGATGTCAATGTATTTTAACAAATTAAATTCTACAAAGTCTTGTTCTTCTTTTATTTTTAGAATAGCTAGGTTTATTCTTTGAGTATCATTTTTTTTGCTAAGGTCCACATACAAGGGTTTGATATCTCTAAGATTCCTTTTTTCTTCGCCCCATTTTTCTCCAATGTAAATTAAGAGTTCGTCGTTTTGCAAAGAAGACCAATATCCCAGAAAACTACCTATCATTTCTTTGTATGATGCACTAGAACTTCTCCAATCTAAAATCATAGAATAAAAATTTCTGGCAGAAACATTTTGAAGACGTTTTATGTTGCTGTCTATAACTACTACTTCAGTTAAAAAAATTGAATTTATTGCCTCAATTAATTGGTTTGGTTCAGTAATAATGCTGTAAAATAAATTGTTCTTATACGTTGCAAGGTTAGCAATAAGTTGCGATTCAGATAGTTTAATATCAAAATCATAGATGTTATTTTTATAGCAAAGCTTCGCTATATCAGATTGCACATAGTCGACATTTGTTAGATCAGTTGAGTTCGGCTCAATATTTTCTAAGAATTCAAGAGTGCTCTTTAACTCGCCTTTTTCTACTTCAGTTAAGTCAGTATCGTCTTTTAATAAGACGTTATTTACGGCATCTACATAATTAACTTCGGTTCTTGCATTTGTTTTTAGAAAACTCTCAATGTTGGCTCTTTGGTCAGAGTATTTACTTTTTAAAATATAAACATGAGGTTCAAGTAGTTTTAAATTTCCTTGTTCAGAATTGAAAATCTCACTAAACCTATTGACTCTTCCTATGAGATTTTTAAATTGAGAAACAGTTAAGTTACTACGTCCTTTTTTATTTGATAATAAAAATATTTTTTCCGCTGGAATGTTAACTCCTTCCAGTAAAGTAGAACTTGTTACTACAAATTTTAGTTCTTTATGTTTTGAAAAAATGCTTTCTACATACAATCTAACGATTTCAGGCATACCGCCGTGATGATACACAATTCCTTTTTGAATGCATTTTATTAAGTTATATTCGGGGTGTAAAAAATCGGATATTGTAGAAGTAATTTCCGACAAATTGAGCTCAATACTATTTAATGAATTCGCGTATTCAATTGAAAAATCTTCAATGTGCTTTGGTCTGTTCAAATAGATAATATTTTTACCTGCTTTTTCAGTATTTAACAAATGAATATGAGATGTGTAATTAATTGAGGTATTTATAAAAGAATTTGAAAACTGTTCATATAGTTTAAGTTCTCCTGCTGAATTATAAACATCACAAACATAGAATTTTTCGCTTTTAATAAATTCGTCTGTTTTTTGAGATGAAACACTATAATTTGATTGCTTTACTCTGAGGTTTTCTGGATTTGAAATAAATGGGGAAAAGAAATTGAAAATAACATCTTGATTTCTACTTTTTAGAATAATAATTGTTTGTGCCAATAATGTTGACCTTCCGTCATTTTTCTTTTCGCCAAATAAATTGTGTGCTTCGTCTACAAGAACTAAATCCATCTTTAATTCGGGGTTTTTTTGCAACATTCTTAATAATCTTTCTTGAGTTAAGACTGCTACAAAATTGTTTTCAGTTCCCTTGTACATTTCGGGGTGGGTAATAATCCTTTGAAGATTGTTTTCGAGTGTATTGTTTAATAGCCTTTTTTTTGTTTGAGCTAATAATGCTTTACTAGGAACTATAACACAAATTTTTTTGTGTAAATTATTGAAAACTTTATTGACAATGATTTCAGATTTTCCATATGAGGTAGGTGCTACTAAAACAAAATTGTCATCGTTTCTAGTTGAAAACTCAATAAGTTTTTTTTGACCATTCGAGATGTAATAATTTTTCTCT
>CAYUMH010000075.1:0-21423 GCA_964445775.1 uncultured Terrimonas sp. | reverse complement strand
CGATTCCCGGAGGCTATCGGGTGACGCTGCTCAACAAAAAGAACCCGGAGCAGCGGATCGTCATTCCGGATGATAAGTTGAACGAGGGCCAGATATGGGAAGCCGTTATGTTTGCCGCCCACAATAAAGTGGATAACCTTATATCTACAATTGACTGGAATGGCCAGCAGATCGACGGTCCTACCGACAAAGTACTGGGTATGGGTAATATCGGTGAAAAATTCAGCGTTTTTGGCTGGACAGTCCTGGAAATGAACGGTAACGATATGGACGATGTAGTGGCGGTTTTAAATAAAGCCAAATCACTGACAGGTCAAGGCAAACCTATTGCTATTATGATGCACACTGCCATGGGTAAGGGGGTTGACTTTATGGAAGGTACCCACGAATGGCACGGTATTGCGCCAAATGACGAACAACTGGCAAAAGCATTAGCACAACTGCCCGAAACACTGGGCGATTATTAATAACACATGTGAGGCCCTTCGTAAGAGGGGCTTTTTTATGTACAATGGACAATTTCAATGGACAATTGACAGTGGAAAGGTGACAATTAGCAATACACAATCAATAATCCGGCTTCTCACATCTGACTGCTCAATTCTGACTGCTCACATCTGCCTAAACAATCCTGTCCCCAATTCCTAATTCAAAATTCATCATTCATAACTCATAATTCATAAATCCCTCCTCCTTAAATTCCAACAATTCTCGCCGCTACTTGTTACCTTTGCACCGAGTTTATGATATCTGATTTACTGCAGCGATACCAACATACACCCGCCCTTTTTCAGCTGGCGGACAAGTTAACCTATGCCCAGCCTCAAAAAATAGCTATTACCAATGCCGCCGGAAGCGCTGTTGAAATGATCATTGGCGCATTATTACAGCATGATATTACTGCGCAACTGAACCACCTGGTTATTCTGAATGACGCGGAAGATGCAGCCTATTTTTTTAATACCCTGGAAAGTATTACCTCCGCACTGGATATTTTTTATTTCCCGTCCTCTTACAAAAACCGACGTAACTATAAATTGCTGAATTCTTCGCACGTAATGCTGCGCACTGAAGCGCTGACAAAGATCGCGGCTGGCGGCAATAAAAAAATACTGGTTACCTATCCAGAAGCATTGATAGAAAAAGTGGTATTGCCGGGAACCTTATCGTCAAACATCATTCATATTAAAACCGGGGATGTTTTAAATACCGAAGAGGTATTATTAAAGTTGTCCGACTACGGTTTTGAGCGTACCGACTTTGTGTACGAGCCGGGCCAGTTTGCCATACGGGGCGGTATACTGGATATCTACTCCTTTGGCAATGAAAAGCCTTACCGGGTGGAACTGTTTGGCAATGATGTGGACTCGATCCGTATCATTGACCCGGAAACACAGTTAAGCGAAAGAAAACTATTACAGGTAAGCATCATACCTAATATCGATACACAATTCAATACGGAAGAGAAAGTTGCCCTCACGGAATTTTTACCTGATAATACCGTGGTATGGGTGCAGGACCTGCAATTGTGCACAGAGCGTTTACAGCAAAGTGAAGATGATATTCAATCCTTTATTGAATGGGAACAGAGTAATGATAAACTGGGAAATGTAAAGGCCAAAGAAGCGGATGAATCGCTGGTTAAACAGGATGTAAAAAAAGAAGATTTTATTACAGCGGATGATTTTTCACAGGCCATTGAACAAAAACACCTGGTAGGCTTTGGTTTAAAATCTTTACAGGGTAATGCCCACCTGGATATTGCCTTTAACACCAGGCCGCAACCTGCTTTTAACCGGCAGTTTGAATTACTCATCAGCGACCTGCGCAACCATGAAAACAAAGGTTATACCTTATACATATTTGCCGAAAATCCCAAGCAACTGGAAAGGTTGCAAACCATCTTCGATGATCTGAAGGCCGAGCTGGTATTCAACCCCATCACATCGGCCTTACACGAAGGATTTATTGATGATGACCTGAAAATTGTTTGTTATACCGACCACCAGATATTCCAGCGTTACCATAAATATAAGATCAAGCAGGCTTATAATAAAAACAAAGCCCTTACGCTGCGTACGTTGAGGGAATTACAGCCCGGTGATTTTGTTACTCATATCGATCATGGTGTAGGCGTATACAGCGGCCTGCAAAAAATTGAGGCAAATGGCCGTACACAGGAGGCTGTGCGTATTATTTACAAGGACAGCGATATTTTATATGTAAACATTAACTCCCTGCATAAAATTGCCAAGTTCACCGGCAAGGAGGGTAGTGTACCAAAAGTGAGTAAGCTGGGTAGCGATGCCTGGACCAAGTTAAAAGAGAAGACCAAGATCAAAGTGAAGGAAATTGCTTTTGATCTTATTAAACTATATGCACAACGGAAAGCGCAGGAAGGTTTTGCGCATAGCCCGGATAATTATTTACAAACCGAACTGGAAGCTTCCTTTATTTACGAGGATACACCGGATCAGAACAAGGCCACGGCCGATGTAAAAAAAGATATGGAATCGCCGTCGCCTATGGACCGCCTGGTTTGCGGTGATGTGGGCTTTGGTAAAACGGAAATAGCGGTACGAGCCGCTTTTAAAACCAATGTGGATGGCAAACAGGCCGCCATATTGGTGCCAACAACCATCCTGGCTTTCCAGCACTATAAAACATTCAAGGAAAGGTTGAAGGATTTCCCGGTAACGGTAGACTATATCAACCGCTTTAAATCGGCAAAGGAAAAGAAAGAGACTTACCAGAAGTTACAGGAAGGTAAGATTGATATACTGGTAGGCACCCATGCTATTTTAGGAAAAGAAGTGAAGTTCAAAGACCTGGGTGTGCTGATCATTGACGAGGAACAGAAATTTGGTGTAGCACATAAAGAAAAAATAAAGACCCTGCGTACTTCGGTGGACTGTTTAACCTTAACCGCAACACCCATACCACGTACCTTACAATTCTCTTTAATGGGAGCCAGGGACCTGAGCATCATCAATACACCACCACCTAACCGGCAACCGATACAGACCGAAGTGTTGGTATATAATGAAGATGCGATCCGTGATGCGATTTACTTTGAAACGGAAAGAGGCGGACAGGTTTTCTTTATTTACAACCGGGTAAATGGTTTACCGGAAATGTGTTCCATTATCCAGGGCCTATGTCCTGACCTCAGCATTGGTTTTGCGCACGGGCAAATGGAAGGTCATGTACTGGAAGAGCGTATCATGGACTTTATTGACCGCCGTTACGATGTACTGGTATGTACCAATATAGTGGAGAGTGGTGTGGATATTCCCAATGTAAATACGATCATCATTAACAATGCCCATCATTTTGGCCTGAGCGACCTGCACCAGTTGCGTGGCCGTGTTGGCCGTAGTAATAAAAAAGCATTTTGTTACCTGCTGGCTCCGCCCCTGAGTACATTGCCCAATGACTCCCGGAAACGTTTACAGACCCTGGAACAACACAGTGAACTGGGCAGTGGTTTCCAGATCGCCATGCGTGACCTGGATATACGTGGGGCCGGTAACCTGCTGGGTGGTGAACAAAGCGGTTTCATGGCCGATATTGGTTTTGAAATGTACCAGAAAGTATTGGCCGATGCTATCAAGGAACTAAAACGCAGCGAGTTTAAAGAACTATTCAAGGAAGAGATATCACAACAGGATGATTTTGTACAGGACTGTACCATTGATACCGACCTGGAAATATTAATTCCTGATGATTATGTAGAGAGTATTACCGAACGTTTATCCTTGTACCAGCGTTTGGATAACAGCGAGAACGATGAAGAGCTGGATGCCATGCGTACCGAACTGGCCGACAGGTTTGGCCCTGTACCACAACAGGTAGAAGACCTCTTCATTACCATGCAATGCCGCAGGATGGCCATTGGGCTCGGTTTTGAAAAAATGTCCTTAAAAGATAATGTGCTGCGTTGTTTCTTTATCAATAAAAATGATTCGCCTTATTTTGAATCAGACCTTTTCCAGCGCATCATATCCTTCTTGCAAACCGGTACCAATAAAGGTCGTTTAAAACAAACCGGTAAGCTATTCCTGCTGATTGCGGAGCCCATCAACAGTATGCTGGACATGTACGAGTTCCTTAAAAAAATGCATCGCGAAGTAGTACCTGTATAATCGGGTAACACTTAACAAGCTGTTTTTGGGGCTGTGAGCTGGCGGAATGCTATTGAACTGCAGTTCCGGCTTTTCGCTGCAAATCCGGCACAGCGCCCGCACACCATGCGTCACCGGGTTTTTCGCTGCAATCCGGCAGCCCTTCTTCTTTATCATTTTATGCGGGCACCCTAAACAGGCAAAGAGCATATAGTGAACAAGATGATGTACAATGATGGGGACGATGAACGGAACCCACCACTATACTGTGAGGGCAAGTTGTTGCAACGCATGATCATCCTTGTTACTGCAGCCGGTACCACAAAAAATAATTTATAGGATTATGCAAACGTTTCACCTGTTTTGTTTTTATGAATAAGGCCAATGTAAGCTTTGTGTAATCATTGTTTCGGTTAACTTTAGCAGTAACAAATTCTACGTATGAAAAGGAAAGGCTTGCTTATTGCTGCAGTAATACTATTACTGCAAACTGTTGTAACAGCACAACAACGGATTAAAGTATTAACGTTCAATATTTATCATGGTGAAGCACACTATGAGAGAGGGACGAGTAACCTGCAAAAAATTGCTGCCGTCATTAATGAACATCAACCCGATTTTGTGGCCATGCAGGAAGTGGACAGTATGACCAACCGGACAGCCCGTTTTAATAACGGACAGCGTATAGATATTGTAAAAGAATTAGCTGCCTTAACCAATATGAGCGGCTACTTTGCCAAAGCCATTGATTATGATGGCGGTGGTTATGGTGAAGGGGTACTTACTAAAAAACCGGCCATTGTAACACGTTATGCATTACCGATACCTAAGGGTGGTGAGGGCCGGGCTATGTTACAGGTACAGCAAAAATTAGCCAATGGTAAAACCGTAGTTTTTGCCGGCAATCACTTGTGCCATGAATTTGATGTAAACCGTATTGCCCAGATTAAAACGGTGGACAGTATTACCAAAAAATCGGCCTACCCGGTAATACTGGCCGGCGACTGGAATTTTGTACCCGGTTCAACAGAATACGCTATTATTACTAAAAACTTTAAAGATGCAGCAGTGGTAAAAGGCAAACCGGAAGCCACTTTCCCTTATACTGCTCCGAAAAAAAGATTGGATATGGTTTTTCTTTCCAATACTGCCAAATGGAAAGTAATTGATGTGGAAGTGTTAAAAAATGATGCATCGGACCATATGCCGGTGTTGGTAACACTGGAATTGAAGTGATGAAAAAAAGCGCCATATGGCGCTTTTTTAATGGAGTTTATAAGTTGTAAAATATTTTTAGAGCATCCTTTAACCCGGTCGGTTTACGGTCCAGCAATGTTTCAAGGTCATTATATACCACATCATACTGGTTATTCCGGATATCCGATGCAAAACCTGCGGCGATAAGAATACCTATCTCCGGCACGCCATGATCTTTTAATTGTTGTTTAAAGGTTTCCACATCCGGACTGGTATAGCCAACTGTTTTACCGGATAGTTCCGATAAGGTCGCAGCGATCTCATGAAAGGAGTAAGCCGCTGATGCGGTAAGGTTATAGGTTTTCTTCTCCCTGCTGTCCAGCAATAAAGAGTTGGCAATGGCTTCAGCCATTTCGCTGCGTAAGGCAAATGGCGTTTTCCCTTCGCCGGCCGGTAAAAAAATACCACTTTCAAAAACATGTTTGCCTACAAAATTGGGCAATGCGTCTACATACAAAGTATTGCGGAAAATAGTATAATTAAGTCCGCTTGCTTTTATATGATCTTCTGTTTGAAAATGTCCGTTCATAAAATCTTTGATCACCGAGCTGTCCATATCTTTAAAACTAACACTGGTATAGGCAATATGAGCTACACCGGCCTGCCTGGCCGCGTCAATAACAGTGATATGCTGTTGTAAACGGTTTGCATCCAGTCCGGAAATTAATAAAACGGAATCAACACCCTGTACCGCTTGCTGAATGCTGGCTGCATCATCATAATGCCCAATGCGAATATGAACACCTTTCTCTTTTAAAGCAGCAGCTTTTGCTTCACTGCGTACCAATGCGGCAACCTGGTCAGCGGGTACCGTTCTTAATAAATTATCAATAACGGCCGATCCTAAATGCCCGGTGGCCCCTGTAACTAATATCATATAAATTATTTTTAATCCAGACGAATGGGTATAATGTTGATCCTGTTTAATTCATGGAAATAACAAACTCTTCCTTGGGTGTACGTACTTTTTTCATACCTACTAACCAGTCATTCTCGGTATCGCGGTAACCCAAAGGTAAAATGGTCACACTTTTTAAACCCTGCGCAGGCAAGTTAAGTAATTCATCCAGTTCCTGGTTGTTAAAACCTTCCATTGGGGTTGCGTCCACTTTATTTTCTGCGGCCGCAGCTATGGCCAATCCAAAACCGATATAAGCCTGGCGGGCAGCGTGTTCAAAATTTTCACCGGCGGTACGGGGCGTATATAAGTTGATCAGCCTGTTTTTATAATCGTTAAAGAAATCAGGAGCCAGCTCACGTTCCTTAGCCGTATGGTTAAACACGTTTTCAATACGTTCAGTGGTATAATTATCCCAGGCAGCAAATACCAGTATATGCGATGCATCGGTGATCTGGCCCTGGTTAAAAGCAATGGGCTGTATTTTTTCTTTTAATGCTTTACCGGTGATCTGAATAATACGGAAAGGTTGTAAACCCGATGAAGTGGGGGCCAGGTAAGCGGCTTCAATAATATTATCAACTATATGTTGAGGAACTGCTTCTCCGTTCATTTTTTTAGTGGCATAACGCCAGTTCAATGATTCTAATAAGGACATAATTATTCGTTTTTTTATGACACAAAATTAGAGTACCTTTACTATACTTTAGGAAGTACTATACTAAAGTATACCGGTATACTTTAGTATAGTAACCCTTTAAATTAAAAAAAATCATGAGTAAAGTAGTAAAACTTGAACAGATACAACGTTGCTCCGGCACCTATGTACTGGCTGTTAATGATACCATGAATGCCATTAGCGGTAAATGGAAACTGCCGATCATTGGCAGTTTATTATATGGTAAAAAACGTTTTAAAGAATTGGAGAGAGAAATACCGAGGATCACTCCCCGCATGTTGTCAAAAGAATTGAAAGACCTGGAAATAAATGGCATTATCTCCCGTAAGGTGATTGATACTATTCCTGTGACGGTAGAGTACCAGCTTACCAAATCGGGTGAGGATTTTAAACGGGTACTCGATATTATGGTGGACTGGGGTTTGCAGCACCGCAAGTTTGCCATGGGCAAAATTGAGAAATCATTAAAGGAACATGCGGCTGCTACCCGCTGATACTACTTTAATCCCTGCCACCAGCTTTTATAGGCATGAACAGTATCATTCAGGCTTACCGTTTCACCTATCAATGGTGTTACCAAAGGTATTTTGTACTCCTGGTTATACCGCAGCAGCTCCGATAATGGTTCATCCCAGGGATGCGTGCCTAAGGTAAATTTGGAAGAGTGCACCGGCATCAATCTTTTAGCCTGCAGGTCTTTGGCCGCTTTCAATGTTTCTTCCGGTAAAGTATGTATGGCATGCCAGGCCACATTATATTGACCATTCTCTAAAATGGCCAGGTCAATAGGGCCGTATTGTTTACCAATGGCGGCAAAATGATCATCATAACCGCTGTCACCACCCAGGAAAAACTTCTGTGTAGGCGTTTCTATTAAATAAGACAACCATAAAGTATTGTTACGTTTAAACGTGCGTCCCGAGAAATGACGGGCAGTAAGTGTATGTACTTTTATATTCCCGGGAAGGTCTACTGTTTCATCCCAGTCTTTTTCAATCAACATGCTTGCGGGGTAACCCCAGTATTCAAAATGCGAGCCTACACCCAGGCCGCAGATCACATTTTTTACTTTGGATCTTAACGCGATAATGGTTTCATAATCCAGGTGATCATAATGGTCATGACTGATCATTAAATAATCAATAGCCGGCAGGTCGTTCACATTAAAAATATCAGCACCATTGAATGATTTGGCTGTTCCCGGTATGGGCGAGGCATTACCGCTGAACACCGGGTCTATCAATAGCTTTAAACCATTTACCTGCATATAATAGGAAGAGTGCCCGAACCATACCAGCAGGTTGGAATCGGCAGGCAGCGCCAATAAATTTGTTTTTACCGAGGGCAGGCTGTCCACAGGGCGGCGACGCGGGTAGCTTTTAAAAAGCTGGTTGTACAACAGGCCCGCCATGGAATAACCCTTGGTAAGTGTGGGGGTATAGGTTTTATTTACAAATGCCCCGTCTTTATAATTGGGTGATTGTTTCATGCGTTCAAGCCTTGCACCGCCGGGTGCTTTACCGAATTTTGCCTGGCGCATATAAAAAAAAGTAACCACTACCAATAACAGCAAGAGGCTTATTAATATTATCATGATTCGTTTGAGAATTTTTAAAAATCTTTTCATAGATCAGTTATACTATATGCCGGATATGGCATTGATATCACATACTTCCAGTATTTGTTTACTGCTGCCTTTGGTAACACAATTGATCATGGCACGGGCCACCTGTTGCAGGGTACTGCTGGCATTAGGAAATACCAGTTTGAAAAAAGGGAATGTCCATCCCATTAGTTTATAGAGCTTAAGCAGGTTTTGCTGCCCCGGCATGGCTTTCATTAAACCTGGTCTGAAATTGTAGACGCTTTTAAAAGGCATTTTGGCTAATGTGTTTTCTGTTTTACCTTTTACCCTCGCCCACATGATACGGCCTTTTTCACTGCTGTCGGTACTCTTGCCACTAACGTAAATAAAGGTCATGCCAGGGTTTTGCGGTAACAATACATTGGCAAAATGAATGGTGGTATCATAAGTAATTAAACGGTACTGCTCTTCGGCCATTCCAACACTGCTTACCCCGGCACAAAAAAAACAGGCGTCATAACCTTTCAGGGTGGCATTGCCGGGCTGTAACTGTAAAAAATCAGGCACAAGATACTCCTGTAATTTAGGGTGGGAGCGTCCTGTACTTTTCCGGCTTACACTTAATACGGCCTCCACTTCAGGGTTTTGTAAACACTCCAGTAGTACACCTTCGCCTACCATGCCCGTGGCGCCTGTTAATATTATTTTTAATCCCATAGGTCTTATTTATTTGATTCGTGTGGCATTTGCACAAAGGTATACATACAGCGAGTTGTAAAAGTTTAAAAATGAACTGAAAAATGGGTGAATGGCGGTTAATTAAGGGTAAAGGGTGATTGTGAGTCACAGGTTTATTAACTTTGAAACAAAATAAAATTTGCATGAAAACACTTAAAATGATGTTGTTTGTCCTGGTTGTGGTTTTAGCGGCCTGTAACAATAAAGCAACCACACCCCCGGTTGAAAATGAAAAAAATAAGGACACGGTGATCTTAAACCAACAGGATACCATACACAACTCAAAAAACTCCCTGGACTGGGCCGGGGTATATGAAGGGGAACTTCCCTGTGCCGATTGTTCCGGCATTAAAACAACCATCTCTGTTAATATGGATGGCACATTTAAAAAGAAGGAAGTATACAACGGGAAAAAAGGCAGTTTTGATACGGAAGGTGTGTTGATATGGGATAGCACCGGTAGTATTATCACTTTACCAACAAAAACTGATTCTGTTAAATATAAAGTGGGTGAAGGAAAACTGATCGCATTGGATATGGACGGTAAAATAATAGAAGGTGAATTGGCGAAGCACTATATATTAACCAAAATACAATAGTTCTGTGCACCATATAATTTTTAAAAGCAACCCCGGGGTTGCTTTTTCATTTTGTACCGCTAAAATTATGTAATCTTATGAATTGTATTAATTTTGAGCATTAAATTCCGCTTATGAAACCAGGTCTATTGTGGTTGTGCTTTTTATGCACTGCAACAAGTGTATTGCACGCACAAAAAGATATGCAATTCCAACTGCAGCTACAGGACCTGAAAGTTATACCGCAGGAAAATATTACCGACACCGCCATTGCAGGTATTGAAAGCAAAGCCACTACCACTAATAACCACACACTTTACTTTTTACAGTTTTATCAGTTACCGGATGAAAGTCAGAAAGAAACATTACGCAGGCAGGGTATAGTGTTACAGGATTATGTTTCAGCTAATACTTACCTTGCCTATGTTACCGGCAAACTGGATGTACAACTATTAAAAACACTAAAAGCCCGGGCGGTTTTAAATATCAGTCCCTCCCAAAAAATGGCCGGAAGCCTGCAAAGAGCTATGACGCCTGCTTATGCACAACGGACTGCCGGTACAACGGATATTGTGATTAGTGTGGTAAATGCGGCTGATATGGCAATGGTATTGCAGGAATTACAACAGCAACAGGTTGAAGTGATCAATGAAGCCTATAAAGCTTATCATATACTTACGGTACGCATAAAAATTACCGATATTGAAAAGCTGGCACAATTACCATTTATTACCTACCTGCAACCGGTTTTGCCGGAAGACAGGACTTTAAATATCAACAGCACCAATATCACAAATGGGCGTCTGTTACAATCAATGCAGGGACGGGGATTGAATGGAAAGGATGTGGTTATTGGCATTGGTGATGATTCAAACCCCATGAACCATGTAGATGTCAGTGGCAACCTGATTAACAGGACACATGCCGCCGGTGGGCACCATGGTTTGCATGTAATGGGTACAGCAGCAGGAGCGGGTATCCGGGCCGAATTATACAAGGGGTTTGCACCCAGGGCCACGATCATTGCTCAATACTTTTCCAATATTATTTCAAATACGCCTGCTTATATCCAGGATTATGGTATGGTGATCACCAATAACTCTTATGGTAATATTGTGGATGACTGCAGCAGTTTTGGTGTGTATGACCTGTATTCTTCGGTTACGGACCAGCAGATAAACCAGTACCCCCATCTGCAACATGTATTTGCGGCGGGCAATAGCGGTAACTATAATTGTTTAACCTATACTAATGGATATAGCAATGTATTAGGCGCTTATCAAAGTTCTAAAAATGCTATTACGGTAGGCAATACCTCTTCTGCACTGGTCATTGCCAACGGTTCCAGCAAAGGTCCGGTGAGGGATGGACGGATAAAACCCGAGATCACGGCACAGGGAACTGCTGTTGTATCTACTACGCCAACCAATAACTATGGCAGTAACAGTGGTACCAGCATGGCTTCACCTGCCGTTGCGGGAGGGTTAGCATTGTTATACCAGCGATACCGCCAGCTGCATGGCGGTAATAATCCCCGCAATGGTTTAATGAAAGCCTTACTGGTAAATGGCGCTACAGATATCGGCAGGCCTGGTCCCGATTATGCATACGGTTTTGGATTTATGAACCTGTTGCGATCTGTAACCATGCTGGAAGCGGCACAATATGTACATGATTCGGTAACTACGGGGCAAACTAAAAATATCTCAGTCACAGTGCCTGCTAATACGGCACAGTTAAAAGTATTGTTATACTGGAACGATCCGGCGGCCGCACCCATGGCAAAACAAACCCTGGTCAACAATCTCGATCTTACGGTTACCACACCGGCTGCTGCTATTATTTTTCCGCAAAAATTAGATACGCTGCCGGCCAATGTTACAGCGGTTGCGCAGACAGGTGTTGATAATATTAATAATATTGAGCAGGTGGTTATTGATAACCCCGGTGCCGGTAATTATACCATTGCAGTAAAAGGAACGGCTATTGCACAAAACCCGCGACAGGATTATTTTATTACTTATGACTTTGTTCCTGTATCGGTAACTGTTACCTATCCTACCGGCGCTGAATCTTTTGCCAACAGTGAAAATGTATTAATTACCTGGGATGCTTTTGGTGAAAACGATAAAACCTTTACTGTAGAATATACTTTGGATAATGGGGTTAACTGGATTGTTATCAATAATAATGTGGCGCCAACCTTGCGCCAGTTACTATGGACTACGCCAACCGGTATACAAACCAAAGATGCCAGGGTACGGATCACCAGGAATGGGACAGCGTTGGTAAACACGGGCAATCATTTTACCATCATCAATACCCCTGTGTTTAACTTCTCCGGCGTACAATGCGAAGGATATATTAATATTAACTGGACCAGTGTACCTGGTGCAACAGGATATGATATATTAATATTCAGAAAAGATAGTATGCAGGTGGTAGCTACAGTTGGTAGCAATATGAATGACTATGTTATCAGTGGTGTATCTAAAGATAGTGTGTACTGGGTAAGTATGCGGGCCCGTTTACAGGATGGTGTCGGGCAGCGGGCTGTAGCTTTACCTGTTACGCCTAACAGCGGAACCTGCGCGGCAGCATACAGCGATAATGACCTGAAGTTAAATGCCATTTTATCACCGGTATCCGGCAGGGTAAATACCAGTACCGCATTGGGCGCCGCTACACCGGTGGTCATCAGTGTTAAAAACCTGGATAATACTGCAGCAAATAATTACCAGGTAAAGTACTTTGTAAATAATGTATTACAGGCTACACAGGCCGGTGTACCCTTAAATGCTTTGGAAACTGTTACACAACAATTCACCGTGCCATATAACTTTTCTGCTATTGGTAATTACCAGTTAATGGCCGTGGTGGAAAACCTGGCTGCGGTTGACCCTAACCGTGCTAATGATACGGTAAGGGTGCTGGTAAAACACCTGCCCAACGAACCTGTTGCGATAACACTAGCCAATGCTTTTGCGGATAATGTGGAAACTGTTGCACCTGTAGAATATTTTTCTAAAACAACGGGTTTAATCGGTGGCGATCGCTACGATTTTGTTTCCGGTACCCAATGGGGAAGGGTAAGGAGTTTTGTAAATACCGGCCTTGCTATTACAGGTAACAGGTCTTTTACCTTAGATGCCGACAGGTATAACAGCGGCACTACGGACTCTCTCACCGCCACTTTTAATCTCTCTGCTTATGATGCCAATACGCAGGATCTGCGTTTCGACTTTTTATTCAAGCACCATAACCTGGAGGCCCATCCGGCAAACAAGGTATGGATCAGGGGGAAGGATACAGATGGCTGGCTGGAAGCTTACGACCTGTTTGCACAGCAGGACCGGGTAGGACGGGTAAAAAGATCGGCAAGCCTGGAGTTAAGTAACCTGTTAAAGAGTGCAGGCCAGCAATTCTCCGGCAGTTTTCAAATCCGCTGGGGTTATTGGGGAACCCGCCTGGTTGCCGATAATGTAACCGGTACAGGTTATACTATTGATGAACTGCAACTGTACATGGTACAAAACGATCTGCAGCTGATAAGCATTGATACCCCGGCCATTGCCGGTTGTGCATTGAGCAATGCAGTGCCGGTGAAAGTTGTAGTGAGGAACAGCAGCAACCAGGTGTTAAATAATATACCGGTAAAATACCGGTTGAATAACGGCACCATCATCAACGGGTCAATACCATCCATTGCGGCTAATTCAAGTATCACTTATGAATTTACACAGAAAGCCGACCTGTCTGCTTTAGGCACGCATCAGCTGGAAACCTGGGTTGACTATCCTTCCGATACTTATCGTTTAAACGATACAATTAAAAAAATGGTCAGGACCCTTCCGCTGATCACCAGCTTTCCCCACCTAGAAAATTTTGAAAACGGCGATGGTCATTGGTTTGCAGTAGGTACCAATGTCTCCTGGCAATATGGTACGCCGTCCACTGCTAAAGTAAAAGGAGCTGCCAGCGGCACCAAGGCCTGGAAAACCAATTTAACCGGCAATTATAACGATGCGGAACAATCCTATCTATACTCACCCTGTTACAATATATCGGCACTTGTTAATCCTATGCTTAGTATGAGTTTGAGTCTTGACCTGGAAGATTGCGGCAGCTCGGCCTGTGATATTGCATGGGTGGAATACTCAGCTGATGGCAGCACCTGGAATAAACTCGGAACTTTTGGCCAGGGTAAAAACTGGTATAACCGCCAGATAACTTCGCTGGGACCTGTATGGAGTATACAGGATTTTACCACCTGGCATGTAGCGAGTATACCTTTACCTGCCGGTGTCAGTCAATTGCGTTTAAGAGTAGTATTGCAAACAGACCCTTTTGTAAGCAGGGAAGGCATCGCGATTGATGATATACATATTTTCGATAAAAACTATGATATCTACGATGGTCCTACATTAACCAACCCCGTTACCGTAAATAATGTTTCAGGTACGGGCTGGACACATTTCACCACAGGGCAGCAGGTGATCGCATCGGTAAATCCCGGCGGGCAAACCCTGGGCAATACCAGGGCACAGGCTTATATCAATACAGGCACGGTACGTAATAAGGATAATCAATACTACCACGATAGAAATATTACAGTGCAGCCGGCTAATGCGGCATTGACCGATTCGGTTAGTGTAAGGTTCTATTTTTTAGATACCGAAACGGAACGGTTGTTACAGGCCACTGCCTGTGCCACCTGCAATAAACCTGCTTCGGCCTATCATTTAGGCGTATCAAAATATACCGATACCAGCAAGATAGCTGAGGATGGCAGTATCCTGAATAATCATCTCCTCAACTGGCAATTTATTCCACCACATAAAGTGGTGAAAGTACCCTATGCACAAGGTTATTATGCCGAGTTTAAAGTGAAGTCATTCTCCGAATTCTGGTTAAACAATGGCGGCCCCACAGCTACCCGGCCATTATCATTGCAACTGAATAGTTTTACAGCAAACAAAACGGCTAACGATAAAGATGCGTTATTACAATGGGCCACGCAGTTTGAAATAAATGCACAACGTTTCGAAATTGAAGTGGCCAGGGGTAATGCGGCTTTTGCTGCGGGGCAATACAATAAGCTGGGCGAAGTAACTGCCACCAACAACGTTGGCGAACAAATCAATAATTATACTTACAACGATACTGAATTGGCTAAATCCGGTGTACGTTATTACCGGTTAAAGATCATTGACCAGGATGGGACTTACCGTTATTCGGATGTACAACCGGTACTGTTTACCAACGAAGCCGGCTGGACGGTTTATCCTAATCCTTCAACAGGTTTGTTTAACGTAGTATTCCAGGCAATGAACGGGCAAAAAATATCGGTTACCGTACACGATGCGGTAGGCAAGCTGGTGTATTCAGGCAGCTGGACCGGCACTGGCTTTTTACAAAAGGAGCAGCTGCATTTGCAGGCAACCGGCAGCGGCCTGTATTTAATTACGATCAGTAATGGCAGCACAACGGAAAGCTTTAAGGTATTGAAAAAATAATGGGGATTGGGGGCAGCACAAAAGGAATGGCAATAATAATTTTGGTCAGGTATTTGTTATAATAGCGGCACCTGTAAAAGAATAACCCGGAATTTTTTATTTCCGTAACATCTTATGTATAAATTGCAATAAACATCAATACCGTTATGGGCAATATTAAACTAAAAGATATCAGTACAAGAGCTCCCGAAGGCTGGGACAAAACAACGATCAAGGAAAAGACCGCTAAAATAATTGAAGAGCTGGATGAGTTGCAAAACCTGTTATATGCCGAAGGAAAACATTCGGTACTCATTATTTTACAGGGAATGGATGCCAGCGGTAAGGACGGTACCATCCGTAATATTTTCGGGCAAATGAACCCGCAGGGTGTACAGGTTACTTCTTATAAAACACCTACCAAGGAAGAACTGGCCCATGACTTTTTATGGCGGGTACATGACCATACGCCGGAAAAAGGTATGATCGGGGTGTTTAACCGTTCACACTATGAAGATATCTTAATTACCAGGGTGCATGGCTGGTGCGATGATGAACTGGCAAAAAAGAGAATGCGTGCCATCAACGACTTTGAATACCTGCTGGAAGAACATAATAATACCCATATCCTCAAATTCTACCTGCATATCTCGCAGAAAGAACAGCATGAAAGATTGGCGGAGCGTATAGAAGATCCTAAGAAAATGTGGAAATACAATGCTTCGGATATGGAAGAATCCAAACTCTGGGATAAATACATGTCTATGTACGAGGATTGTTTTAATAACTGTAACCAGCCGGAATGGATCATTACCCCTGCGGATCAGAACTGGGTAAAGGAATATACGGTGGCCAAGGCATTTTATGATCTGCTCAAAAGCCTCGATATGAAATATCCACAGCTGGAAAAGTAAAATTGGTGGTTTATTAATTTACTCCGTATTTTGACCATAATTGCTGTAAACTTTTTTTAATCTTAATTTATATTTTATGGGTTTTTTAAAAGAATTCAAGGAGTTTGCCATTAAGGGCAATATAGTTGATCTTGCGGTTGCGGTAGTAATTGGTGCCGCTTTTGGTAAAATTGTTACTGCATTGAATGAAAGCCTTATTTCGCCGATTATTGCCCTCGTAATTGGTAAAGGGGGAATGCAGGATTTAGCCTTTACTATCGGCAGTACGGTATTCCCGATAGGCACATTTATTCAGTCTATTATTGATTTTGTGCTGATTGCGCTGGTATTATTCCTGATGATCAAGGCTATTAACCGGTTCAAAAGGAAAGAAGAAGCTGCTCCGGCTGCCCCTGCTCCGCCCAGTGAAGAGGTTGTTTTACTGCGTGAGATCCGCGATTCTTTAAAAAAGTAAGGCAAAATATAATTCCGTAATTTTGAGCCCTGCCGGGAAATAATCACCCGGGAGGGCTTTTTAATTTTTTGTCAACATGTCAACACCGGCTTCTTATCAGATAAAACTTCCGCAGTTCGAAGGTCCCTTCGACCTGTTGTTGTTTTTTATTGAGCGTGATGAACTGGATATCTACAATATTCCCATTACCCGTATTACCAACGACTTTTTAGGCTATATACAGCAACAGGATTCACTGAATATTGAAATGTCCAGTGAATTTATCCTGTTTATTTCCACCCTTATGCGCATCAAGGCAAAAATGCTGATCCCCCGTAAAGAGGTGGATGCGGATGGTAAAGAAATAGATCCCCGTGATGAACTGGTAAGTAAACTATTGGAGTATAAGAAATTTAAGGAAGCTTCTGCCCAGATGGCCGAGATGGAAGCCCTGCGTATGTTAATGGTAAAACGCGGTAACATACAAAAAGAGCTTTCCGGTATAGGTGAGGAAGCCAGTGAAGGGACCGAGATACAAAATATTACCCTGTTTAAACTAATGAAGGCTTTTGAAAAAGCCATGCAGAAATATTCCGACAGGGTGAACAAACCGGTACATACGGTAGTACAATACCGGTATACCATGGATGACAGCCGCCAGGATATGTTAACCCTGGTAGAGCAGGATAAAACGGTTTCATTTGAAAAAATATTCCAGCGTGCGGAGAACAGGGTGCACGCAATTTTCCTTTTCTTATCCCTGCTGGAACTGGTGCAGCAGAAGTACATGAAGATCATGATTGGTGAAGGCAAGAATAATTTTATCCTGGAGTACAACTCGCCCGAGGACCGGCTTGAGGAACTGAAAGAAGAAAAAAGAATGCAGGCAGAAGCGGAAAGCTGGAATAAGGATAATGACGATACCGTTGCCGGGGACAATACTACCGGTACTGAACCAACAGGAGAAACCGATAAGGAAGCAGATCCTGAAGCATAACCTTCTATAACCTTTAAAATATTCAAACATGAAACGTACAGCTACAGCCAACTGGCAAGGTTCCGGTAAAGACGGAAAAGGCACTACCAGTACCCAATCGGGCGTATTAAACAATACACAATACTCTTTCCTGAGCCGCTTTGAAGAAGGTATTGGCACTAACCCGGAAGAACTGATCGCAGCCGCTCATTCGGGTTGTTTTACCATGAAGCTGAGCTTTGTGTTGAATGAAGCCGGTTTTACTGCGGATAATATTGATACCAAATGTATCATTACATTTGAAAATGGTGCCATTGCGCAAAGTCACCTTGAAGTAAGTGCTACCGTACCGGGGATTGACGAAGCGGCCTTCTCAAATGCCGTATTAGACGCAAAAGAAAATTGCCCTATCAGTAAGTTACTAAATACTACTATTACCATAGAATATAAACTGGTATAACTGTTCAGTATGTCCTGTTCAACTTATATACACTTTCGTTGAACAGGACATATTTCAGATCCTTTAATTACCTGAAATCATTTGCTGCTGTTCTAGGTCCTTTTTGATGCACCTGCAGGCACCCACTGCTCTCCACACTTCTTCGCCCGTCTATCTCCTTATTTTATTATACTACTTCCCTTGATCAGTCTGGAATTTAAGCTGTAAAGGATGATATTTTCCTTACAAAATAACTAACATTTGTAATTTTTTTTGGCTGCAAAAAACTGCATACTTGCTTAACATTGATCAACTAAAATATTAAAGGATAAACGGTAAGTATTTACACATATATTTTTTTATTTATAAGAATATAAAAGCCTAATTTACAGCAGTTAAAACTAATATTAATTGAATATGAGAGAAATGCGTTATGCAAAAAAAGGAAGTCCCGGGCTACCTTTTTTGAAAGGGATTATTAAAAACGGGGCAATTATAGGAAGTTCCCTGTTTTTAGCATTGCAGTCCAATGCCGGAACGACAGGGTTCAAAACTATTACGGGTATCGAAATCAGTCCTAAAGATGAGGCCGGTTTTTTTAAGACCATTACCGGAACCGTTATTGACGAAGAAGGTAACCCGGTTGCAGGCGTGGCGGTAAGTGTTAATAATCGAAAAGCTACTGTGACGACAACGCTTGATGGTACCTTTACTATTGAAGCCAATGAAGGAGAAGACCTTGTTTTTTCTCATATTTCCTATATCAGTAAAACGGTTAAAGTGGGTGCCGAAACCCGTTTATCCATTACCCTTCAACAAAATGTAAATGACCTGGAACAGGTTACGGTTACCGGGTATACCAGCTATTCCCGCAGTAAAAGTCCCAGTGCTTCATCAGTGGTAAAAGCGGGTGATATTAATAAAGTGCCCATGAGTTCTGTTGACCAGATACTGCAGGGACGTGTACCCGGACTGAGTGTGTTATCCAGCTCCGGTCAGCCGGGACAGAGCGCAGCGGTGGTGATCAGGGGTATTGGCTCTATTAATGGATCTACCCAGCCTTTATATATCATGGACGGTATTCCCATTGAAAACGGTTACTTCCAAACGCTTAATCCCGAAGATATTGAGTCAATGGACGTATTGAAAGATGCATCGGCTAAAGCCTTGTATGGCTCCAGGGGTTCAAATGGTGTGATCGTTATTACCACCAAAAAAGGTAAAAAAGGTCAGTTACGTATCGGGTATAGTTCCCAGTACGGTATTTCCACCCTTACACAACCTGTGTTTGAAATGACCGATGCAACAGAGCGTTTAAAATTTGAAGAAGAAGTAGGCTCGGAAACAGGACGTGATATTGGACCGGGCTGGAGGTTCTCTCCTTTAAACCCTAACTATGCTACGCAATCACCGGCCTGGCAGCAACGTGCCGGTTTTATACTGGATAGTTTAAGAGGTATGAATACTGACTGGAGAGATATGTTTTTCCAGAATTCCACTTTCATGGAGCAACAAATTAACCTGAGCGGCGGTAACGAAAATGTACAAACCTATAATGCTTTCAGTTTTTGGAAAGAAGATGGTATTGTGAAGGAAACCGGTATGAACAGGTTCTCCCTGCGAAGCAATACTAATTTAAAATATGGCAAATTCACAGCCGGTATCAATCTTAACCTGGGCTATTCTAATTCCAAATACACTTATAATGAAGGTGGCACGGGAGTTGGCTCTCCCATGGCATCGGTATATTATGCCCTGCCTTATGAATATCCTTATACTGCGGACGGTGTATTTCATCCGACCGACCAAACCGCAACGGTTTATGATACAAGGGAAGGAAGCCGTGGTATAGATGTATTATATGGTACTTCCGATAAAACGGAACAATTTAAAACAACGCTGGGAATTGACCTGGCCTACGAAATTATTAAAGGCTTAAAAGTTACTTCCCGTGCCGGTATCGACTTCAGGAACTCTGTTGATGAGGCCTATATTAACCCATCTTCTTATATCGGAAGTCGCCAGACAGGACAGGCCGGGTACTTTGGCGAAGGGTTCAGGAGAAACTTCAGTCTTGTTTCTACTTCAGGGCTGACTTACAAAAAAAGAATAGATATACACGACTTTGAAGTATCCGGATTTTTTGAGTACCTGCAAAATAATTACAGGGCCTTTAGCTACAGGGGCTACCGTTTGGATGACCGCTTATATGATGACCCCAGCGGCATTACCGGCGGAGCCGCTTTCCCGGCTACTTTAGATGGCGGTCGTTCGGCCAGTGCTATGACTTCGTTAATGGGAGTGGGCCGGTACACGCTTAATAATAAATATACCGTTACGGCCAGTTACCGGTATGATGGTGCTTCTTTATCAGCTGTACCTGAAAAAAACCGCTGGCATGGTTTCTATTCTTTCGGTGCCACCTGGGATGCAAAACAGGAGCAGTTCTTAACTGATGTAAGTCTGATTTCTGTATTACGTGTAAGGGCCAGTTATGGACAAACCGCCAGTCCTTTTGGCAGCAGCTTTAGTTATTACCCTACTTACTCTGTTGGCGGTACCTATAACGGACAGGGAACGATCAGGCCTACCAATATTGGTAACCCTGATTTTGACTGGGAATATGTAGATGAATTCAATGCCGGTTTTGACCTGTCACTTTTTCAATCGCAGAGAATAAGAGTTGTTTTTGACTGGTATAACAAGGTGACCAAAGGTATGTTTATCGATCAGCCTGTTTCAGGTACTGCCGGTGGTGGATCAGGTACTTCGGTGATGTTAAGTACAGGTCGTATGAGGAACAGGGGTATTGAATTGAGTTTAAGTGGTGATATCGTAAAAGATAAAAACTTTAACTGGACCGTTGGTATCAATGGTGCTTTGAATGAGAACAAAATTTTACGTGTAACTGATTTAACCGACGAAGTAGCTGATGGTGATACCAGGATCATTAAAGTAGGTATGCCTTATGGTACTTACTATGCGCCAAGATGGGCCGGTGTTGATCCTGCCAATGGTGATGCCTTATATTATAATGCTGACGGCTCTGTTACAAATGTGTATAATGCCGATGTACAATCTGTACCACTTTCGGCAAGTATGTTCCCTAAACTAACGGGTGGTATCACTACCGATGTACGTTGGAAAGACTTTACTTTAAGTGCATTGTTCTCTTTTGTTACCGGCATTGACCGCTGGAATAATATCGATTTTTATATCGAGAACCAGGCTTATATGACCAGCAACCAGAGTAAAAGAATGTTGTATGACCGCTGGAAAAAACCGGGTGATGTGGCCACTTTACAAC
>CAYUMH010000074.1:15745-21710 GCA_964445775.1 uncultured Terrimonas sp. | reverse complement strand
TGCCTTTGCCCAGGAAACGCCACCAGTAAAAGAAGAAAATCCAGCCACTACACAAGCAAAAACTGTAGAAGTTCCCCAGAACTACAGGCCTAAATCAGCCGAGTTATTGCCCATGCCAACCGCAATCACTAACGAAGCTATTTTCCCGGCTATAGGCGTATACGAATTAAAAGATAAAGATGGTAATGCCGCTCATGTAACCGTTACACAGGACCAGGAAAACAAAGGTATTGTGTGGATCGAAGGTTTACCACAGGGAAAAATCAAAGCATTTTTAAAACAATCTCCTGCAGTGTATAAAATTCCGGCTCAGGAGCCTGTTAAAGATATGGTAGCAGAAGAAGCAGTAGCCGAAGAAGCTGCTCCAAAAAGTAAAAAACAAACAGCAACCGCTCCTAAAGCAAACCTGTTGCCGGAAGGTACTTTGTATTATGACAGGGATAATAATATCATGCAGATACAATTAGGTACAAAATTTAATGAAGCAGCGCCTTTACAGGTATTTAACACTACCGATGAAGCCGCAGTTGCTCCGGAAGCTGAAGTAACAGCTAAAAAATCAAAAACATCAAAAGCTAAGGTAAAAAAAGCACCGGTTGCCAAAACATGGTTATATACCGGGGCTAAAGCTACCACGCAGGAAACAGTTGAAACTGCACCTGCAACAGCTTCAGAATAATATATATTATCACATTATAGTAACTAAGAAAAGGCTGTAGAAAACAGTCTTTTCTTGTTTAACTTACAAAAAATAAATATTAAACGCTTAACTTTGCAAAACTTTTTCAATACGCGTTTTTCTTTACTGTTTTGTAACAGTTAAAAAGATGCTTTCTTGAAAACACCAAGCCCCCTTCAAACCTTCTTACTTAATTAAATTTTTATTTTATGTTGACAACATTAAAAAAATGTGTGCTTAGTCTGGGTTTATTAAGTGTAATAACCGTTACCAGCTGCGATTCCATGAACAAAACACAAAAAGGCGCTGCCATTGGAACCGGTGGTGGTGCAGTAGTAGGTGGTATTATTGGCCGTGCAACCGGTAATACAGCACTGGGTGCTATTATTGGTGCTACTGTAGGTGGCGTTGCGGGTGCAGTAATTGGCAAGCAAATGGACAAACAGGCCGAAGAGATCAAAAATGAAGTACCGGGTGCAAAAGTTGAACGTGTAGAGGAAGGTATTGTAGTAGAATTCAGCAGTGCGGTTTTATTTGGCTTCGATCAGTCAAATATTTCTGCAGCAGCACAAAAAACACTGGATGACCTGATCACTATCCTGAAAAAATATCCTGATACCGATCTTGAAATTCAGGGTCATACAGATAACAAGGGTTCAGAAAAATACAACCAGGGCTTATCGGAAAAAAGGGCCTCTACTGTATCTAACTACCTGAGTGCACATGGTATTCCGCTGGAACGTTTAAGTACTATTGGTTACGGTTTAACCAAACCTAAATACACCAATGATACAGAAGCGGGCCGTGCCCAAAACCGTCGTGTGGAGTTTTTAATTACCGCGAACGAAAAAATGAAAGCCGACGCGGAAAAACAAGCTAAACAAGGGCAGTAATAAATTGTTAAATAAGCATTGAAATATAATTTGCTTACAACCTTTTTAAAGATCAACACCTCTATGGTAGTTTGAATTTTAATCTTAAATAGAAATTTATGAAAACAATCAAAATCAGTTTCTTATTGGCTTTAGTTACGATGGTAGCCACAAGCGTACAGGCACAGGTATCTTTTGGTGTTAGAGGCGGTGTTAACTTCTCTAATATCAATGGTAAAAACGCTGCAGATGACAAGTTAGAAAACAAGTTATTACCTGGGTTTAACGCAGGTGTAAATGTTGAGATTCCGATAGCTGACCAGTTTTATCTTCAACCAGGTTTGTTGTTTACAACAAAAGGTACTAAATGGGAAGATTCTGATATTAAATCTAACATAGGCTATATTGAGCTTCCAATTAACTTAATATTTAAGCCTGAATTAGGTGCAGGTAAAATGTTGTTAGGTTTTGGTCCCTATGTGGCGTATGGAGTTACCGGTAAAGTAAGCGATGATAACGATAGCGAAAAAATAAAATTTGAGAGTAAAAGCACTGCTATTGATTATGCAGCCGCTGGCGGAAGAATGGTTAAACCGTTTGATGCCGGTGCAAATGTTTTAGTTGGATATGAATTTTCGAACAAACTTTCAGCTCAATTAAATGCTGGGTTAGGTTTAGTTAATATGACTCCTAAACTTTCCGGAACAGGTTCAGAATTATTAAAAGATCAAAACTATAAAAACACAACCTTTGGTGTTTCTATCGGTTACAGGTTCTAATATTAAATATTAATATTTTGTGCAGGCCAATACTTTTGTATTGGCCTGTTCTTTTTTATTATTTCATACGAATACGTGGGTCCACCACCCCGTATAAAATATCTGCAAGAATATTGATCAGTACAAAAAAAGCAGCAGAAATTAACACCGAACCCATCACCACCGGGTAATCCAGTTTCTCCAGCGCATCCACCGTTACTTTACCTATACCCTGCCAGCCAAAAATATACTCTACAAAAAAAGCACCTGCCAGCAGTTCGGCAAACCAGCCGGTAACAGCCGTTATTACCGGGTTCAATGCATTACGCAATCCGTGTTTCCATATCACCTGTTGTTTACTTAAGCCCTTGGCATAAGCAGTGCGGATATAATCCTGGTCCAGCACATCCAGCATGGCACTACGGGTTAACTGGGTAATAATGGCCAGCGGCCTGATACCCAAGGTAATGGCTGGTAATAATAAGTTTTGAAGTGATAATGTTTTTTCACCGGTCACCGCGTCCACATTAAACCAGTTACCGGAAATATGCAGCCCCGTCCAGTCGCTTAATACAAAGCCAAACAGGTAAGCAATGATAATGCCCATAAAAAACGAAGGTGCTGAGATACCGATAATACTGGAGAAAATGGCCGTGGTATCCCACCAGGTGTTTTGCTTTACAGCCGCCAATACACCTAACGGTATACCAACCACTACTGCAAGCAACATGGCCGCCAGTGCCAGCATAATGGTACCCGGCAATGCCTGCATCAATATGCTCCACACATCTCTTTTACTCTGGTAGGATTTACGCAGATAAGGCAGTTTAAACGCCAGCTTGGTATCGCCGCCGATAAAAAAGCCCTTTAATTGTTTTTGTTCTATTTCCTGTTTGTTATGTATGGCAATGGGTGAAATATCATTCACGTATAAAAAAAACTGCTGCCATTTGGGTTTATCCAGGTACAATTCTTTCCGTATGGACTCCTGTGTTTTCGCATCACCACTCTGCCCCATGATCATCCGCGAAGGATCGCCAAAACCCTGGAACAGGAAAAAAACCAATACCACTACCCCACCCAGTACCAGCAGGCTATACAGCAGTTTTTTTATGGTATAATTAAACAAGCAGCAGTATATATTAACGTTAAGGTTGTGTACCTGATAATGTATCAGCACCGGTATTCAATGTATCGGGCACTACAGGCACCACAACAGGCGCCGGCAGAGCAGCTAAAGGCGCTAAAACGCTTACGGCATGTTGCATACGTTTACCGCTCCATTTGTTTACAATAGTACCCTCATTCAATACATACAAGGCCGGGTTGGTACGGGCAGCCGTACGGAAGGCGGTATTATCAAAATTAAACAAAGGAATATTTTGTAAACCCTGTTCCGTTAACTGTTGCTTTAACTCGGTATAACTGGAAGTAGCAATATAAACCGGTATGTTTTTTTGACGGGCCAACTCATACACTTTCTTAAAATCGGCCGCCCAGTCCTTTGCCGCAGCAGTACGGGCTTCGGCAAACAATAACACCGCGTATTTATCCTGTAATATATAACCGGTGCTGTCCACACCCTCGGCCGTAGTTAAAGCAAAACCTGTAATAGGCGGCACATTATTGGAACCTTCTTTTACCACTTTATCTACCCTGTCTACATAAGTATATAAACTGTCGCTAAAGTCTGCGGGGAACTTATCGGCTGTAAATTCTACTTTTTTACCCTGTTTCTCATACACAAAATAAATATCAATACTATCCTGGATAGCATTGGCCGGCATCTTCATTTTCTCGGCAACATTATTTCCTTTTTTATAAGGCAGGCAATCTACAAACGGACCGTATTGTAACGCGTACCATTGCATACCAAAGCTTAAAATGGTAATAAGAAACATTAAACTGGTGTTTAACCCGTTACGGAACAAAGGAGTGATCTTATTCCGGTAATAGAACAGGTAAGCCAGCAATATAAGTAATACCACGTCCTTTAAAAACGAGGTTTGTGAAGTAATGGGTAAGCAATCACCAAAACAACCGCAGTTCTTTGGTTTGCCGGTAAAATAAGTGTAACCAGTGAGGTAGGTAAAGAAAATGATTAGCAGCAATAATAACCAGCTGAACATTTTAATACGCCAGCCTACCAGTAAGGCAAAACCTGCAATGATCTCAAAAGCGTTCATCAATACCGATGACAACAAGGTCCAGTCGTTCAGCCCATGCCAGCCCCAGATCTCGAAAAACTCCTGCATTTTATAGCTCAGTCCCAAAGGGTCATTCGCTTTTACCAGTCCGGAAAAGATAAATAATACACCAACAAAAATTCGAACAAATTGTAATAAAGCCTTCATAATCAGTTATCAGTATTAATGAATAAATTATTAAGCCGCCTGCTCGCTTTGTAATATCAGGGCAAATACGGCGTAATTGATAATATCGTTATAATTGGCGTCAATACCTTCACTAATGATGGTTTTGCCGTCATTGGCCAGAATCTGGCGTATACGCTGCAGTTTCATCAATATCAGGTCTACAAAACTTTCCTGGCTCAGGCTTCTCCAGGCTTCCCCGTAATCGTGGTTCTTATCTTCCATCAAGCGTTTGGCAATGCCGCTGAAATGTTCATACTGTTCTTTCACTACGGCCGGATCCATCTCTTCCGGCGCATCAGCGGGTAGCGTTAACTGTATATTACCTATGATGGAGTAATTAATAATGCCTATAAACTCCCCGGGAATATCGTCCCCTATCAACTGGCTCTTTTTCTCCTGGATAGTCCGGATACGTTGTGCTTTTATATAGATCTGGTCCACAACGGATATAGTACGTAAAATACGCCAGGCCGTACCATAATCACGGCTCTTTTTTAAAAACAAATCCTTACACTGCTGTATAACACTATCGTACTGGCTATTGGTTTTCGACATTTCTGTTTATTATTAAATAATTCCGAAGGAAGCGTTCAACGTACACAATCTATATACTATCATCTATATACTATTATCTACATACTATTATCTAAATACTATTATCTACATACTATTGTCCGATACTATATACTGCATACGAATAAACTATCTTCGCTTCAAAAATAACAAACAAATTGCGGATGATAACGCTTAATTGTAAAGGTCGCCTTTTAGTACTGGAAAAGCCTGTTGTTATGGGTATCATTAACACTACCCCCGACTCCTTCTTCGAAGGCAGCAGGCATCTTGCCACGCAACAAATAGTGGACACGGCCGGCAGAATGATAACTGATGGTGCTGCGATCATTGATATCGGCGGACAAAGTACCCGGCCCGGAAGCCAGCAGGTAAGCGCATCGGAAGAACTGGAGCGTACCGGTCCGGCGATAGAAGCCATCCGCAAACATTTCCCTTACGTTTTTATTTCTATTGATACTTATTACAGCACTGTTGCCCGGGAAACCGTCCGTCTGGGGGCAGATATTGTTAACGATATCAGTGCAGGTTCTATGGATGCCGAGCTGGTACCGGTGGTAGCCGGGCTAAACGTTCCCTATATCCTCATGCACATGCAGGGTACACCGGCAACCATGCAGCAACAGCCGCATTACAACCAGGTAGTACAGGAAGTATTACAATTCTTAATCACTAAAAAAGCTGCTTTACTGGATGCCGGTATTAAAG
>CAYUMH010000074.1:0-15735 GCA_964445775.1 uncultured Terrimonas sp. | reverse complement strand
GACATCATTATCGATCCCGGGTTTGGCTTTGGCAAAACTATACAGCACAACTTTCAGCTTTTAAAACAGCTCCAACTATTTGCCATGCTGGACTGTGCCCTGCTGGCCGGTCTCTCCCGTAAATCAACCGTATATAAAACGCTGGGCGTTACAGCCGATAAAGCCCTTAACGGCACTACTGCATTAAATATGCTGGCACTCAATAACGGGGCAAATATTTTAAGGGTACATGATGTTAAAGAGGCAGTGGAATGTGTTGAGCTGTTTGAAGCATATCAATCTGCTTAAACATTCATCCAATAAAAACTTCGGCAATAAATTTCTCGATACCGGTTGGACTTTTTTTCTATCAATTCTTTGAGTACGGAAAAAATACCTTCAATTATAAAAACCTGCCACCCCATTTATCATCCACAATTCATCATTCATCATTCATAACTCATCACTCCTAATTCCTCTTATTCTCGTAATTTTGCAATATGAATCTTGAATATAAAGAACTGCTGGCTTCCGGTTTTCATCCCCAATCAAGGGTTTGGGTATACCAGAGCAGCCGCATATTTACCTTATCGGAGGCATTGAATATCGAGGAGCAGATCAATGTATTTACCAACCAATGGCAAAGTCATGGCGCCGATGTAAAAGCAGCCGGTTACCTTTTCTTTGGCCAGTTTTTAATCCTGATGGCCGATGAAACCCAGGCCGGGGTAAGTGGTTGCAGTACCGATAGCTCGGTAAGGTTTGTAAAGCAGCTGGAAAACATGTACCAGGTCAGCTTTTTTGACCGCACCAATATTGCTTTTGTTGTAAAAGACAAAATTCAGTTATTACCCTTAAGCCAGGTGCAGTACGCAGTAAACCAGCAATTTATTACACCGGAAACCCTGTATTTCAATAATATGGTGCTCACCAAAGAACAACTGGAGAACGAATGGCTGATACCCGCATCGCAAAACTGGCTGGCACAAAAAATAAAATGGCCCGAACAGCAAAGTATAATAGCTGACTAACAACCGTTTACATAATTAAAAAGGAAAAGGGGCTAAAAATGGTGTTTTCGGCCAAAGCCCTATATTTGTATTTTAACCCACTCCAATATGTCGCAAAAAATTGAAGACTTTGATGTTAACCTGACCGGTGAAGAAGGAACCAGTGAAGAGACCAAGTCAAGTTGGTTCAAACGTATCAAAAAGAATATTGACACTAAAACATCCGAAAAAAAAGAAGTTCCTGAAGGATTGTGGACCAAGTGCCCTTCCTGTAACTATATCTGTACGGTAACCGAATTAAGGGATAACGATTTTGTTTGCCCTAAATGCGACCACCACCACCGTGTAGGCAGCGATGAATATTTTGATATTATTTTTGACAACAGCGAGTTTACCGAGCTGTTTGACAATATACGCAGTAAAGACTTTTTAGGCTTTACCGACCTGAAACCCTACCAGAAAAGATTAGAAGAAACCTGGAGCAAAAGCGACCTGAAAGACTCCATGCGGGTAGCGGTAGGTAAAGTAGATGGGCACGACCTGGTAATAGCCTGTATGGACTTTGAGTTTATCGGCGGTTCACTGGGTAGTGTAATGGGCGAAAAATTCTCCCGTGCGGTTGATCATTGTATCCAGCACAAAATGCCTTACATGGTTATCAGCAAAAGTGGTGGCGCCCGTATGATGGAAAGCGCTTTTTCGCTGATGCAGTTAGCCAAAACAAGCGGTAAGCTATCGCAGCTAAGCGATGCAGGCCTGCCCTATATATCCATGCTCACCGACCCAACTTTTGGTGGTATTTCGGCCTCCTTTGGTATGCTGGGTGATCTTAATATTGCCGAACCCGGCGCCCTTATTGGTTTTGCCGGCCCGCGTGTAATTAAAGAAACCATCCGTAAAGATCTGCCCGAAGGATTCCAGCGCAGCGAGTTTTTACTGGAGCACGGTTTTCTTGATTTCATTATTAACCGTAAAAGCTTAAAAAGCAGGTTAGCTACCTTACTGAAATTGTTTAAAAACTAAACTTTATCAGGTTTCATTTTGTTACCGGCAGCAGTGCTACTATGCCCCCAACCCCAAAGGGGCGGTTGGTTGCGTCGCACACTTCAACGGCACCAATACTATTGGACAGGCTACTGTAACAAAGCATGAAATTTTAAACTATTACAGTAATAACTATTCATTATTAAATATTAATTCTTAATCAAAACAATGCCCGATATCGTTAACAAGTCTGTTTACCACGAATATTTCATTGATACAAAATATCAGGCAGGGCTTGTATTGCTGGGTACCGAAGTAAAATCATTACGTGCGGGCAGGGCCAGTTTTAACGACAGTTATTGCGTTATTTATGATAATGAAATATGGATTAAAAGCCTGCATATAGCACAATACTCACACGGCACGGTCAACAACCACGATCCTGTACGTGACCGTAAGCTTTTATTACAAAAAAGAGAGATCAGGAAAATACAATCCAAACTAAAAGAAAAGGGCTACACCCTGGTCCCGATCAGGATATCCTTTAACGATAAGGATTTTGCCAAAATAGAAATTGGGTTAGGTAAGGGTAAAAAACTGTATGACAAACGTGAAACCCTGAAACAAAAAGATGTGGAAAGAGACCTGAAACGTTACTTAAAGTAAAAAGAAAGGTTTACATTCATACAAAACTTATACTTACAACCCACAACCTGTAACTTCCCTTTATGTTTGAAGTTATTATCAGCAATATAAAAAAGAAAGTAGCCGTTAACGAAGAGGAAATCGAGTTGCTGAAAACTTTTTTTACCCCAAAAAAGCTGCGTAAAAAACAATACCTGTTACAGGAAGGAGATGTTAGTCATTACACCGCTTTCGTGGAAAAAGGCGTATTACGTTCTTTCACCATCGACGAAAAAGGGCATGAGCATATCATGCAGTTTGCTACGGAAGACTGGTGGATATCGGATCTTTACAGCTTTTTAACCGAAGAACCCTCCGACTACTCCATTGAAGCCCTGGAAGAAACAGAATTGCTGTTAATTAATAAGGCAGACTACGAAAATATGATGCTGGCTGTGCCCAAAATGGAACGTTATTTCCGCATACTCACACAAAACAGCCTTATCTCCATGCAGCGCCGTATCAGCGGTAAAATGACCTTGACCGCCGAACAGAATTATAAAAAACTCATGGAGCAACGTCCCGCCCTCTTTCAGCGGGTGCCCCAGCACATGATCGCCTCTTTTTTAGGCATTGCCCCCGAAACCCTTAGCCGTATCCGTAAACAAATGGCCAGCACTAAGTAGTTCCAAAAGTTCAAGGTTCAAAAGTTCAACAGGTTGACGGAATGAGCCTTTTATAGGTTACCCCTCATTCCCAATTCATAATTCATAATTTATCATTCATCATTCCTCTTCACTATTGAACAGTGAAATAACCAATCTTAAATCCAACATCTTCAATCCTAAATACCCTTGACCTATATCAACGGTATTTGTTGCCTGCAATCAATGGTATACCACCCTTGCGTAGCGTAATTTTGTGTTATAAAATTTACAATCATGAAAAGTACAATAGCCATCACCGGCGCTACCAATACAGCTGGCAAACTGTTAAGTGAACAACTGGCGGCCAAAGGCTTTTCTTTATTGTTACTATCGGCCGATACGGATGCTTTACAGGCATGGAACAGCGGGTTACAGGATAGGTTTCCGCTGGTTAACATTGATAGTATGCAATGTTCCTACAATGCATCCTGGGAAGCTGATATACTGGTACTGAACGAAACCAGGGAACATGTATTGGAAATAGCCTCCCATGTAAAAGAGGTGGTTACCCGTAAGCCGGTTATTGTACTACAGGCCGGTGAACAGCATATCCCTGTGCAGGAGGTAGCGGCAGCTTTGCCACACTGCAATATAAAAGAAGCGACAAGGGAGAGTATTTTGCCCATGATAGAAGCACTCTATCAATAAGCAACACAAAGCTATATTGAAACATATCAGCCTATTACTTACCCAACGTTGTACCATGCGCAGAAAACAATTTATTACCACAATAGCAGGAGGAATAGTTATGAGCAGTTTAGGAGCGTTTAACCGGTTTACAGGTGATCTTTCAGCAAGCGATGAAAAAATGCCGGTTTTATTTATTGGTCATGGATCACCTATGAACGGTATAGAAAATAACGGGTTTAGCCGGCAGTGGCAAAACCTGGGTACCAGCCTGGAAACACCTAAGGCGGTGCTGGTGATATCGGCCCACTGGTTAACCAATGGTACGCATGTAACTGCCATGGACCACCCTAAAACCATACACGATTTTGGCGGCTTCCCGCAGGAATTATTTGATGTACAATACCCCGCCCCCGGCGATAGCAAGCTGGCAAAAGAAACAAAAAGCCTGATACAATCAACAAATGTTGGTCTCGATCACGACTGGGGCCTGGACCATGGCGCCTGGACAGTGGTAAGACATATGTACCCGCAGGCCAATATACCCGTTATTCAGTTAAGCATCGATTATTCCAAACCGGCATCCTACCACTACCAGCTGGCCAAAGAGCTGGCCGCACTGCGTAAAAAAGGCGTCTTAATTATCGGTAGTGGTAATATGGTGCATAACCTGCGCATGATTGACTGGAAAAATATGAACACCGATAATTATGGGTACGACTGGGCCATTGAAATGCATGAACTGTTTAAAAACAAGATCAGTGATGGCGACCATCAGGCCCTGATCAACTACGACCAGCTAAGCAAATCGGCAAAACTCGCTATTCCTACCCCCGACCACTATTACCCGCTGATGTATATTTTGGGATTACAGGAAAAAAATGAAGACCCTGTTTTTTTTAATGACAAACTGGTAGCCGGTTCGCTGAATATGACCTCGGTAAAATTTGGCTGAAAGCAATGGACGATTGACAATTGACAATGGACAAATAGTTAATAAGCAATGAGCAAGAGGCAATCAATAGTCTTTAACAATTAACTAATAACCATTAACAATGAACCATTCACTTTTTATCGCAAAAATTAGCCCCGAACGTTAAAAAACCTTAAAAATTTACTTATTTACGAAATTGGTCGTATATTCGTTTAAAATGTAAAAAGGAATGCCGGCATCAAAAACAATAAAACCCACGGAAAGCGAATTAGAGATACTTCAGGTATTGTGGAATAAAGGTTTGGCTACGGTACGGGAAGTACATGAAGTGCTTACTTCTTCAAAAGATATTGGTTATACGACTACCCTTAAGTTAATGCAGATCATGCATGAAAAAAAGCTGGTGAAACGTGACGATTCCATGCGTACCCACGTTTACCAGGCTGCGGTGAATAAGGAACTGACCCAAAAACATTTACTGGATAAAATGATCAGCGGGTTATTTGGTGGCTCGGCCACACAATTAGTGATTCAGGCATTGGGTGAGCATAAAGCGAGCCCTGAGGAGTTGGAGAAAATTCAATCCATTTTAAACGGCCTTAAACGTCACTAATAACGTATGCCAGTTTTTCAATCAAATCTATTGCAGGGCTTAGGCTGGGCTGTTTTAGACAGCTTCTGGCAAATGGCCATTATCTGGCTGGTTTACCAGCTTATTACTAACCTGTATAAAAATATGCAGGCTGCCCATAAAAGTGCTCTGGCTGCCACATCGCTGATAACCGGCTTTGTATGGTTTGCCTTCAGCCTGGCAGGTAACCTGTTGTATAGCCATGGTAATAGTTTTTTATACCAGGCAATACTACCGGGCAACAGCAATTTCAGCACCTGGATCAATACCCTGCTTCCCTACGCCTCTGTTGGCTACCTGGTTTTATTATTTATACCCCTATGGCAGTTTTACCGTAATTATAAATATGTAACTGTTATCCGTACAACAGGACTGGAAAAGCCTGCTTATGACTGGCGTTTATTCACCAGCAAAATTGCAGCGCATATTGGTATTACTAAAAAAGTAACACTTCGCTTATCATCTATTATACAATCGCCGCTTACCGTTGGGTTTTTAAAGCCGATCATATTATTACCTGTTGCCGCGGTTAACCAGTTAACAACCCAGCAGATTGAATCGATTATTTTACATGAGCTGGCACATATACGCCGTTTTGATTACCTGGTAAATTTGTTATGCCGCTTTATACAAACCATATTGTATTGCAACCCTTTTACCGGCTATTTTGTACGTGAACATGAAACGGAGCGGGAGAAAGCAGCCGATCAGCTGGTTTTACAGTTTCAATATGATGCCCATGCTTATGCCAGTGCATTGGTAACCTTACAGCAACTGGCTTTACAGCCGCTGCCCTTTACGGTGGCTGCCACCGGTAATAAAAACGAGTTGCTACAGCGTGTAGAGTGGATCATGGGCATTGGCAAACGTAATAAATTAAGCTTACGTGCTATTGTTACCCCACTGCTTGTTATTGTACTTTTTGCAGGCATCAACAGTTTATTACAACAGGTAAATAAACCAAACGCCAACCGGCCTTTTGCCATACAGCAAACTAACAACAGCCCTTTATTTACCAATGCAGGTTTGCCCGATAATAACTTATTCATGTTTGATGCTGCAGAACCGGGCTTAGCCAGCAACAAAACAGAAAACCTTTTCCCCGCTTCGGATATAAATGATATACTTACTTCGGTTAAACCCGATGTTCAGGAAAACAATGAGGAGGGAGAAGTTGACGACCAGGAAGTGAACGGTAGTTTTAACCCGCTGGTACATGCTGTAAGCAACCTGACCACTGTTATACCTGAACTGGATAAAGCCCAGCAACAGGAAGTAGAAAAAGCATTAGCTGCTTCTAAAAAAGTAATAGCGGAGATATCATGGAAAGAACTGGAGAAAGATTTTGCGGATGCCCTCTCCAGCCAGGAGAAAGAAAAAGTAAAAGAAGGCTTTTCCAAATACATTCTTGCCAAAGATGAGAGTTGGAAAAAACTGGAAGCTGATTTAAAATTAAAAGCTACCTATGACCAGCCGGAGCTGCAAAAACTCAGCAATAAATTACAGACCGAGGTATTTCAGTTACGTATGGACAGCCTTGAAAAATCCTTCAACAGTGCTTTAACCGAATTAAAGATTGTAGAGAAAGAATTACTGAAAGCAAAAGAAAAAGGAATACCTGACAGTGATATTACCTTATCTGTTATTGACCAGCAGCAGAAAACTATTACCAGTTTGCTGCAGGTTATGGACAGTGTAAAAAAACGTAGAATTATAGAACTGTAAATAAATACTTATTCAATAAAAAACCTGCAAAGCTCTGAGCTATGCAGGTTTTTTGCTTTTGTATTGTCAGACTTTATTTTTTACCAAGAAAGTATAAAAACTTAATACCCGAAGAAAGCAACAGGGTTGGCGGATTGTCGTCTCCGTTCAAAGGAATATAGGGAAAATCGGAAGAGGGGTCTACCGGGTTAAAAAACACTGTACTTCCCATTGGTGTATTTTTATACTTAAACTTTTGGGTGCGGGCACCCAGGCCCATAAAAAACTCACCATTAAAACGGCCCGATCTGCTTAATGGAAAAACAGCACCAAATTTTGCCAACCCTCCTATCTCAGTTTTGTGTATATTATAATCACTTTGCTGGTAATATTCGCAGTCACCATTTACGCAGTTAATACCAAAATCATCCGTTTTTGTAGTGGTTACATTTTTATAATGAAATTCAAGCGCTGCAAAGGGGATGAAACGTTTCTCACCCATGGGTATAAAATCACGCAGAAAATAACGAATATCAGTTCGCAGCTTTAAACCTTTTGCCGAAGGAACACCATTATCTGCATCGTATAAAGTATACAATACCCAACCAGGTTCAACGGATACGGCTAACCTGGGACTAAAATGAATACCAAGGCCTAACATAATATTCGCATCATTTTCCAATAAGCTCAGGGGATTAGTGCGTAAACTGAATACAGGAAAACGTTTAAGGTCCTGTGCCATTACTACACCCTGGCAAATAATGGCACTAGCGGCCAGGGCGATCATTTTTTTTAACATACTTACAGCTGATACCTTTTTTAAAATCCGGTTCATAAACAACTCCTAGTTATTTATTTTAGCAATGAATGCGGGTTCCAGGGGATTGGTGGCAATATCGTACAACGCCATACCACCCTGTACCTGGGCAATTAACACATCGCCATAAGGTATTACATCTAAAAAATGTTCCCCGGTAACAGTGGTCTTGATAACGGGGTCATATTGGCTGGCAATATCAAAGACCTTTAAACCTCCGTCTTTTTCACATACATATAATGCATTGCCCTGCATACCCAGGCCATAGGGATTATTTAACGCAATAGTATTGGCCAGTACCGGCCTGGAAGGGTTTTTAATATTATATACCACCAGTTGACTGACTCCGCCCCCGCAGGGGCCGCTGGCACGCAAGGTGGCATATGCTACTGTTTCATTGGCTACTACCGGGTCACAGGCCATACGTATCTGGTATCTTGCGCTGGCAATTAAAGCAGGATTATCGGGCGTTTCTACCGAATAAATGTACATGGTGGTAGAAGATCCGATAAACAATTTATTACCATAAGGAAAGATGGTTTCAATATTCAGTCCCAGTTCTTTTTTACCTTTATATATAGGGGCCAGGGGACTGCTTATATCAAAAGTTTTTAATCCCGTATTGTCTACCACATATAAATAATTGCCGCTGATAGTAAAGCGGGCAGTAGAACCTCCTGCTCCAACGGCTACAGCGCTTTCTTTATTGGAAGCATATTCTTTACCACAATTAAAGGCACTGAGTAAAAAGCAACTGTATAAAGTATAAAGTATAATTTTTTTCATTATTTCCAGCATTTAGGTTGGTTAAGGGTTGCCTGTTGCCAGCCAATAACTATTCCTTTGGCAGGGTCGGGACATTCAAAATAAGTAAGTTGTCCGTTTGCAAAAGCTGGTGGCGATTGTAACATCATGTCGGAAAAAACATTTTCAAGTCTTGACTTTACCTGCACATTATTGATATTGGATATATCCACCACTACCAGGTCGGCGAGGTTATTGGTATAAACGTACCCGTTTTTTACAGCCACTTCACGACACATGGCCGATTGTATAAACCCCAGTTTAACGGGGTTTTCCCTGTCTGCAATATTAATAACATGAATGCCGGAATCCTGCTCTACCTGGAATAACAAATTGCCGGTTACATATACTTTGCCTGCTTTAACGGTGGGCCGTTCAGTACGGGCATATACCTTTTTCAGGTCCTGGTTACTACCGGCATATACAGGCTTAAAACCGGTTACGCTATCCGGTATATCCCGGTGTGATGACGAAGTACAGGATAATGCTCCCGCCAGCAGGATGATATATCCCGTATTGAATAGTTTTTTTAAAAGCATCATGTATTCTTTAAATGGTGAGCATTCAGACAGGTGCGGTTGCTGTTTACAACGTACCCGACCAGTAAAACTGAATGTGATTGTACAATAGCTATTATAGCAAGCTTGAGGCATAAGGCAAAAGAACCGCTGCACCGGCAAGTAACTATTTTGTAATAAAAAGTAAAATATCATTTTACTTTTTGGGTTCGCTACCTTACTTTTGCTAAAAATTTACAAACATGCAAGAAACAAAAAAATATACAGGACTTTATTGGTTACTATTCTTCGTTTCTACCGCTGCATTTGTGTTTGCCTGTTTTGCACACTGGGAGTGGTTAACATTAATTCTTCCTTTCGTTACCACTGCATTTGTAAAAGCAATGGATATTATGTAATAAAAGATTCAACTTTAGGATATAGCCCGGCTTTCAGCCGGGTTTTTTATTGCATTTTACCCGGTATTGCTGCCCCCGGAAATGCCGGAATTACGGATCACGATAGCAATATGGGCCGCTAAACCGGCTTTATCCTCATTTTTAGGGTTAAATTGTGTATTTTATTACCTATTACAAGCCTGATAAGTAGTACATTTTGAATCGATAATCCCTATTTTTGCTTTCCTCAAATAAGACCAAATATGATGAACTTTAGAAAAGTGAATAATATTACCGGATGGGCCGTTTTTTTGGTGGCCATGCTTACGTACATGTTTACCCGTGAAGCCCGTGGCAGTTTATGGGACTGTGGTGAGTTTGTGGCTACTGCATATACACTAGGTCTGCCCCACCCTCCCGGTGCACCCATGTTTACCTTACTGGGACGTTTCTTTATTATCTTATTTGGCGATAACCCGCAAACGGCTGCCAATGCGGTAAACTTCATGAGTGCTATTGCCAGCGCAGCAACTATCTTATTCCTATTCTGGAGCATTACACACTTTGCCCGCAAATTATTCGGCAGCACCGAAGGCCAGTTGAATGGCCGTGATACTTTTACTATAATGGCTGCCGGTGCAGTAGGTGCTTTGGCTTATACCTTTAGTGATTCATTCTGGTTCAGTGCTGTTGAGGGTGAGGTATATGCTTTATCATCATTCTTTACCGCCCTGGTTTTCTGGGCTATTTTGAAATGGGACCATGCCGATGAAAAAGCTGGTGTAGATGCCGGCGCCCGTGCCCGTTCGGACAGGTGGATCATTTTCCTATTCTTCATGATGGGTTTATCCATAGGTGTACACATCCTGAACCTGTTAACCATTCCTGCGATCGTAATGGTATACTACTACCGCCGTTATACACCAACCTTAAAAGGTTCAGCCATTGCCTTTGTTATTGGCTGTATCATTACCGGTATTGTACAGGTAGGTGTTATACAATACTCCATGAAAGCGGCAGGTTTATTTGATGTATTTTTTGTAAACCAGCTGGGCATGCCTTTCTTCGCAGGCTTTGCTGTTTACTTCCTGTTACTGGCCGTATTGATCGTTTGGGCCTTAGGCTTCAACCATAAAAACCTTAACCCTACCAAACTAAGCATCTGGTTCATACTTTTCCTTACCCTGTCTTTCTTCCCCTTTGTAGCAGTAGGCGGTATGAAATTTTTTAAAGTATTACTGGTTGCAGGTGTAGGTGCCCTGGTAGGTTACTTCTTTAAAGCCGGTGGGTTAAAAATATTAAAGCTGGCATTGTGGTGTTACACCTTTATCATGTTAGGCTACTTTATGTATTTCACGGCTATCATCCGTTCCAATGCCAACCCGGTAATTGACATGAATAATGTGGACAATCCCATTAGCCTGGTTTATTACTTAAGCCGTGAGCAATATGGCAGCGCCCCTTTATTATACGGACCGCACTTTGCGGCACAGGTTGATTATGATGAGAATGGCGACCCTTATGAATATGGCGAAACACGTTACTCAAAAGGTACCGACAGTAAAACTGGTAAAGACCGTTATATTACTATCGGACGCAGCAAAGAGGCTCGTTATAAATCAGAAGAAAAAAGAATATACCCCCGGACCAGGGATGCCAGCACGGAACAATACCACGCACAGTTTTATGCCGACTGGTTAGATATAGGGCGCAGCCGTGATCCGCAAACGGGCAGGGAAACCTACGAAGCACCTACCTATGGCCAAAACATCAACTGGTTTGTTACCTATCAGAACGGCTTTATGTACTGGCGTTATTTCATGTGGAATTTCTCCGGTAAACAAAACGATATACAGGGTTATGGCAATAAAAGAGATGGTAACTGGATAACCGGCATTTCCTTTATTGATAATGCCATGCTGGGCGATCAGAATATGTTGCCAGACAGTATTAAAAACAATAAGGCCAATAATAAACTATTCCTGCTGCCCTTTATACTGGGTATGATTGGCTGTATATACCAGTTCTTTAAAACCAGGAAAGACTGGATCGTCAGCTTCCTGTTGTTCTTCCTGACAGGCTTAGCGGTGGTGTTATATCTTAACCAGCCCGGTAACCAGCCAAGGGAACGTGACTATGCCTACGTAGGCTCCTTCTATGCCTTTGCTATCTGGATAGGTTTAGCAGTAGTAGCTATTGTAAGACTGGCAAGAGAGAAACAGGATAAACTTACACTACAGAATGTACTGATATGGGGCGGTGCCTCCACTTTTGTCATCACAGCACTGAGCTTTACCTATGGCAGTCCCGGAGGAATATTTACGGCCGCCATTGGCGCAACCGCCTTATTTGCCATTGTAACTTTAGGAGTGGTTTACCTCACCAGGGCCATTTCATCCGGTGGCAACAACGGTTCGGTACTGAACCTGTCTGCCGGTTTATTATGCCTGTTGGTACCTGTATTAATGGCCCAGCAGGAATGGGACGACCATGACCGTAGCCATAAAACACTGGCTCCTGACCTGGCCAAGGATTACCTGGAAAGCTGTGCACCAAATGCCGTTATTTTCACCTACGGTGATAACGATACTTACCCGCTTTGGTATGCACAGGAAGTAGAGCATGTGAGAAAAGATATCCGTATCATCAACACCAGCTTACTGGGTATTGACTGGTATATTAACCAGTTACGTTACCGTGTAAACGAAGCCGATTCACTGGATGTGATCTGGACACCTGAACAGATTGAAGGACAGAACCGTGAATACTTATTCATCCGGGAAGATCCGAGGGTTGATAAAAACGCTCACTACGACCTGTATGATGTAATGAAGAATAACCTGGGCAAACGCAGGGAGAATGAAGAAGGCCGCGATGCAGGCCCGGATGTAATGCCGGTGCGTAAATTCAGCTTACCGGTAGATCTTGACCTGGTACGTAAAAACGGTACAGTAAATGCCAATGACAGCAATATACTGTCGCAGTTATTATTTGAAATACCTGCCGGTCAAAGTGCGATAGGCCGTAACGATATGGTCGTGCTGAACATTATTGCAGCCAACAAATGGAAACGTCCTATTTACTTTACATCGCCGCAGGCCCCGGCAGGATTGGCCTTTTATTTACGTAAGGACGGGCTTTCTTACAGACTGGTACCACTGGGCCCCAAACAACCTCAGCAAAACTGGTTAGCCGACAGGATACTACGTCAATCAGGTGCCGGTGGAACAGCCCTGAGAGATAATAACCAGGAATTCATGTATAAGAACCTGATGGAGAAATTCGGCTTTGGTGGTGCGGACCTTGACGGTGTTTATTTTGATGAAGAAAACCGTCGCCACTTATTAAACATCCGCAGTGCCTATGCTGAAGCCGCAGGTAATATGGCCGATGCAGGTAAAAAAGAGGAGGCTAATAAACTATTAGAGAAAGCAGAAAAAGGTATCAATACCAATAACCTGCCTTATGCCATGGTAAGCCGTTACAGCAGTCATAACCAGAATGGCCTGGTATACCTGGAAGCCGCTTATAAAGCAGGTAATATTGCGCTGGCTGATAAAGTTAGAAAAGCCTTACGTACCGATATTGAACAGCAAAAACGTTATTACCAATCCGTAGCAGGTTTTGAAGGCGCCGAGGTTCAGCTGAACGAGATTATGCTGATGGTATTGGATGGTTTGGAGAAACAATATGGCTCACAGCCACAGCAACAGGCACCGGCTGTATCACCTTCCAAAGAAACCAATGCCGGCACCATTAAAACACAGGCTGCCGACAGCGGGAATAAAAAATAGTATAACCTTGTTTACATATCAAAGCCTTGCAGCAATACTGCAAGGCTTTTTTTTATGATACAGATCATCCCTACTGCTGTATTTCTTTTTTTGCATAGTAACATTCCGTTTAATATTTTTGATATATGCGCCTTTTTAATTGCACCCTATTGATACAACGATCTGTACTTTTCTTACTGGCAGCTACAACCTTATTTGCCTGTAAAAATGCTTCCCGCGATAATGCGGCCACAGATGAAGAAATAGTATTCCAGCCGGAACATTTCATTCATGCAGATACTATTGCCCGGATCAGGAAAGAAATACTGGGCAACATTCCTCTAACACAGGAGGTATCCACCAAAGAAGGACTGAATGTTCGCATTCCCCTCTTCTATTCTTATGAAGAGACCACCCCCGATATCAGCTTACCTTTTTTAGAAGAGTGGCAAAATACAGATGACAGCGAAACGGACGATACGGCCGGCAACACAGCTGCTACAGGCTTCCGTATGCAAGCCTATGACCTGATCCCCACATTATCTGACAAATATGATTTCAAGGAGAATATCGTTATTGCCGATACCGCTATTAAAAATGAAGATGTTCTTTCCTATTTTAAAGAGAATAACTATGATCGTGTTGAAAAGCTGATCTATGAAGATGCTACCAACTATATTGGCGTGGGTTCTTTTGATGCCATCATTGTATTCAGCTTTTCTTCGGACACTACAACCGGCAACCGTTTCTTTTATTATGCAAAATGTAAAGCCGAAGGCCTGTCAAAAAAAGAAACTGTCCGGCTCGCTTTTCAGCTGGCACAGCATGGTCAATACTTTTTAAACAACCATGCCATTACAGCAACTGCACGGCCTTTTACCGACCAGTTAAACGAAGCGCAGTATAAAATAGTAGACAAGACTATACATTCCCTGCAAAAAGAAGCGGCCGTATTTTTAGATGACAAAACTTATGTCAGCTATAAACTATTTCCCCAGGGTGCCGTTCTGTATTTATTACCGGCAGCTTTATCGGGACAGCTTACCAGTTATATCAGTTCTTTACCGCTGAACCAGGCCACACCGGTTACTACGCTTGCCGAGTTAAGTGATGGGGTTGATATGAATTTCATTAATTTCTGGCGCGAGGAAAGTATTATGCGTACCTCGCCCCCATCACCGGATAGTGGTAATATCATGGTACTGGAGGTCACCCCTTCTTCCAACTGGGATAGTAAAAAACGTTATCACCTGCTGGCGCCGGTTACCAAAAACAATAAACAGTTCCTGTTATGGTTAGATATACGCGATAACCATGTGAGCCCTTTTGACAAGACCGCTTATACCCAACTAATTCAATTGATCCAATCAAAAATTTAAGCATGTACAGGATAAAGTATATATTGATAGTAACATGTATTGTGGCTATAAGCATAACGGGCTGTAACCCGGTAGGCGAAACGGTGGATACGGTTCCCTGTGACGAAGTATATATAAACAGTTCCCAGCCCGTTACCCTCAAAAAAGGCGATAAGTTGGGCATATGGCTGCAGACAACAGGTGTTGACCCGGATAAGGAAGACGAAAAAGAAGACGAACAAACCACAGAGGAAAAAAAGGAGACACTCGCCTCTGTTGGTATCAATATCCAGTTAAATGATCAATCGGTATTGCACGACAAAGTAAGGGTACTGCCGGTAAGGCCCATGATCAATACCAGCTATGATAAAAAGAGTGGTTATCTTGAAAAATACGAAACCCTTGCCCTCACCTATACGGCAACCGAAAACGGCGAGTACAGTGTAGACACTAAGTTGTACAATGCAGTCTTCGGACAGGATGTGGCTGTAATAGTAAGGAAAAAATAAGCTACTCCGTTACGGTAACCGTTTCTGCCGGTAAGCTATCACTGATGTCCGTTTCGCGGTACAAAGCCCGGTGTACAATATAAAAAATACCATAGTGGATAACGGAGTAAAAGATAACCAGTAATAATGTCTCCATCTCCAGTTTATCACCCAGCAGCTTCCAGATGGGATCGTCATAATATTTAGACAGTGCCAGTGCATCGCTGACAATATAGTAACAGGAAGCCAATATGGCCATCAATAAAACTTTCCGGTTAAAATAAGCCAGTATAAAAGTAACAATGCTGTACAGTATGGTACCGGCAATAACATCGCTATATCCCGGCGTGTTGCGGAACATCCACAGGTATAAAGCCAGGATGAACAAACAGGAGAAAAC
>CAYUMH010000073.1:0-21879 GCA_964445775.1 uncultured Terrimonas sp. | reverse complement strand
CCTCCTGTTCCCGCACCGTACATGCTGGATGGTGGTCCTTTTACTACTTCCATCCGCGAAAAATTATTAAAGGCCAGCTGGTTAAAATAGGTATTCCCGCCGGGGTCGGTTAAAGGTATATTATTCCAATACACTTTTACATTGCGTACGCCAAATGGTGATCTTAAAGAACTGCCCCTGATATTTAAACGGTAACTTCCCGGTGAACGTTCTTCCATGCGTACACCACTGATCGTGTTCATACCACTCAGCAACGATAGTTTATTATATCCATCGGCTGTTTGACGGTTTAAAATATGTACCGTAGCGGTACCCTTATTGGCAAGCTGGTGCGTACGGAAAGCTTCCACTGTTACTTCCTCTAATAAAACCGAATCTTCCCCGGATTGTTGTGCCCTGACAGATGATAAATAAAAAAACAGGCCGGTAATAATAAGTATACTTCTTTTCATTCAGATGATTATGCCTGTATAAAGGTAGGGCTTTCATTTTTCAGGCTGATCATCACCGCACCGGCAGCAATGATAAAGGATTATTTGCCGGCTTCTTCAATGGCCCTTTCCAGGTACTCATCCCTTCCTTCCCGTATACCTTTAATAGTTTGTTCAACGTATATATCGGGCAATATGCCCACACCGTGATGCCGGCTGCCATCATGTTTATACACTTTCATATTGGTGAACATAATAACCGTACCACCAGGCAAAACAAGGTAGTTTACATTACCGTTGGTACCTGCTGTAGGCTGACCAATGATCGTGGCCAGTTTATAATGTTCAATATAACTCATATAACTTTCGCCCTTGCTGATCACCTGGCCATCTACCAGGAAATAGACCTTAGCGGTAAGGTGTGGCTGAGCCGGCACTAATGGCCAGTTCTCATAATGATAAGTGATCTTCTTTTCCTGGTCGGGATAAATGATCTGCGGTACCTGCATCCAGTTACTCTCAACTGCTTTGTCTGTCATTAAATACTGGATAAAATCGGTATTATCGGTAGGGTAGCCCCGCAGGTCGCAAATAATAGCCTTGCTTTTTTGTAATTGGGGTAATGACTTATTAATAGCGTCCATCTCTGCTATGCCTATATTAATATACATGATATTACCGGGTAGCTGTTTAATAGTATCGGGCAATGGGAATTTTTTATCATATGCAGCCCTCACCAACTTTCTTTCCAGCGTTAAAGATGTTACAGGAGCATTGGGCGATTCATAGGTAATTTGTAATTGTGATCCTTTGCGGCCGGCTAAGGACTCGGTCTCGGCCCGGTAATGTAACCATCCCGGTGTGGCGGCAGATATATATTGATAAATGCTGTCCAGGTAATGATTGGTAGCCATTCCGTTTATCCGGGTAACAATATCTCCTTTTTGTATGGACAGGGTTGAATCGAAAACATGGGTCACGACCAGTTTGTTTTCTATCCACTTCCAGGCCAGCGGCGGCATATAATTATCTGTATTCACTACCTGGCTTACACTGATATGACCATCTTTTAATTTAGCAGTTAATCTTCTCAGTGTGTTCATGAAATCGGACTGGGTACGGTCACGGTAGGTCTCCCTTAAAGCCATGTCCAGGTCGGCATACCAATCTGTTTTTGCTTCGGCAAAGTAGGGAAAGAAATGCTGGAAAACATTCCAGGTATTGATGATATTACCGCAACGTGCAAAGAGCTTATCCGCTTTCAGGGAGTCCCTGTTCAGGTTATTAATAATAGCGAGGTAAGGTTTACCGGCAAGGGTATCAGCCACGGGGTAGGTACTGATGTTGTTACCGTACAGGGCAATGGGTACAAATATTTTCAGGTCATTACCAATTGGCTTCTCTGTATATTCTCCCACTGCCGGTTTGGTATCAAACAGGTTTTTATCGGTTAATTTCAGCCGGTTGGTCCGCTCACTTTTATAAGGCATCCTTGCGTCCTTAAGCGTACCAACGCCCAGGTGTTGCCAGGCTACTACTTCGTAACCGTTGAGATTGGCAGGTGTAAATATTTTTTTATTCCAGGTCACTTTTGTATTGGTGGGTACAATTTTTACGCCCGGCATCAGGGACCCCAGTAAGGCCGTTAAACTATCTTTTAATTGTTGGGAATTGGCGCACCCCGCTACTTTAGCCGCACCATAAATAGCAAACTTATCCCAGTCCAGTTTGGCTGCTTCATCACCGGGGTAAAAATATTTCAGGTACCCGTATACCTTGGCAAAGCTTTTTAGATTTTCGATCTCCCGTGTATCTTGTGCAGTGACAGTGTTTATGGAATAAACAAACAGTAAGCAAAAGGACAGCAGCGTTTTCATACGTTACAAATTTTCGGTAATAAGGTTTTAGATAAAAAAGGTTCTCCATAGAAAGATGGGCTATATCCGGTCTTCCAAAAGCAGTCAGGCTGGTTGCTATATAATTATATATAGTATATAACAAAACTAGCCACCATAAAACAGGAAAAATTGTAAAAATGTAAACTAGCTTTTAAAAAGCCAGTTCCCTAGCCCGTCTGCATTTAAATGGATCATTTTAAAAAAAGCTTTCGGGGTTAAACCGGTTAACTGTTTAAACTCCCTGATCATATGTGATTGATCGTAAAACAAACAGGCGTAGCTTAAAGCGGTAAGTGTTTCCTCACGGGTACCGGGAATTGTTTTTTGGGCGAGCACTTCCCTGAAACGGTGAATCTTTTTAAATGCCACCGGACTTTTACCAATATGTTGCATGAACTGTTTATTGATCGTTTGCCGGCTGGTATGATATTTCCGGGCAATCTCCAGTATACTGATTTCATCATCCGTTCTTGAGAGATCCCTGATCACATCAAACAGAAAATCGTGTTTAAAACCATTCAGTTTTGATAACCAGTAATCTTCAATCATATCCCGCCTGGAGGGAATATCGGCCTGCGATAAAATAGCCAGCATAGCTGACTTATAATCCGGGTAAGGTAAAAAGTTTGAAGTGTGCTGAGGGTAGTGAGACAGCGGGGCTTTTAAAAATGCGTTTAATCCCAACGGTTTAAAATAAAAAGTTACTTCTTCAACAGCTCCTTTATAAAACGCCTCAATGGGTTTTATGTAATGACAGATCAGTGCAGAATAAAAGCCGTTTTTTTTCTTTTCCTGTACTACACCGCTGTATGCTGTTAATTCCAGGCTGGCATTTTGGGCTACGGATATAATACTAAAATTGTTCGGAAAAGTCAGGTAGCGTATATCGCCTTCCTCCCGTACTTTGGTTAAAAAATAATAACCTTCCATGTACCGGCGCAGTAAAACACTTTTCGGTTTAAAAAATGTAACTTCCATCTTCCTTCTTTTCTGAGGGGTAAAGAAAAGAAGGAAGATTAAATAATTATCCTTTTTGTGATAACCGGTATAAAAGAATAGGGTAGCTGTTGGGGCCGGGGTATAAAAAAAGGGCTTGCATAGAAATGCTGCCCCGTTTTAAAATCCAATATCCTATGAAAAACCAGTACAAGGATATAAACAAATTCGCATTTATGCAATACTACAAAAGTGGTATTTTTCATTTTTGGCACGAATTTTCATTTTATTAACTATTCAAGCGTTAGAAATGAAGTGAGGAAGGTTATTTTTTAAAGTTTAAACTTATATAATTATGTTACGTTGGGCAGTCATTTTCCTGGTAATTGCATTGGTGGCAGGTATTTTTGGCTTCGGTAATATAGCCGCAAGCTCAGCCGGTTTTGCAAAAATCCTATTCTTTGTGTTTATCGTACTTTTTTTGATCAGCCTGATTTTTGGCCGGTCAGCAAAAAGTTAGTATTTACTTTATCTTAAATACCTGCCCGGGCAGGAGGAGATAAAAAATTTACACAACACCCCTTATTGGCGGAGGCCGGTACGGGGTGTTAGTTTTTAACGGTTTTTCCACAAAAAAGTATATATGGAATATGGGTTTCTTATTTTTCAAAGCCCATTTTAGGTACAGTATTTCCAATCCGCCTATCTTTGCTCTTTAATGGGCCTTACTACTAAACATTTATTAGGAATCAGGGATCTTAGTAAAGATGATATCTCGCTTTTTTTAAGCACAGCCGGTCAGTTTAAGGAAGTTTTACAACGTCCGGTTAAAAAAGTTCCCTCGTTGCGTGACATTACTATTGTCAATTTATTTTACGAAAACTCTACCCGTACCCGTATTTCATTCGAATTAGCCGAAAAAAGATTATCGGCCGATACCATCAATTTTACGGCTTCCGGATCGTCGGTATCTAAAGGCGAAACCCTTTTAGATACGGTGAATAATATATTATCCATGAAGGTGGATATGGTGGTGATGCGGCATAGTGCCAGCGGGGCCCCGCATTTTTTATCGCAACATATACCTGCGGCCATTATTAATGCGGGCGATGGTATTAACGAACACCCTACCCAGGCTTTATTGGACGCCCTGTCAATCCAGGAAAAAATGGGCCGTTTAGAGGGCGTGAAAGTGGCCATCATCGGCGATATCATGCATAGCCGGGTGGCGCTGAGTAATATTTACCTGCTTACCAAAATGGGAGCAAAGGTTACGGTTTGCGGACCGCCCACTTTAATTCCTAAATATATTGCGCAATCACTGGGGGTGGAGGTAAGTTATAACCTCAAAGAAACCCTGCAATGGTGCGATGTGGCCAATGTGCTGCGTATCCAGCTGGAAAGACAGAACCAGGTTTTGTTCTCTTCTTTAAGAGAGTATAACCTGGCCTATGGTGTGTCCCGCAAATTACTGGAAGAAATAAAAAAAGATATAGTGGTGATGCACCCCGGACCCATCAACCGTGGTGTGGAACTGGACAGCGATGTGGCCGATAGCGGCCAGTCGATTATTTTACAACAGGTGGAGAACGGTGTAGCAGTACGTATGGCAGCTTTATACCTCCTGTCAAACAGGAATAATTAGGAGGCCGGCGCCGGTAACGCTCATCAGCACTTCTGGTCCCCACAGCATTGTGGCGGACTCCGTTCAACTGCAGTAATCCTGCCCGTCAGGGGTGTTTTACTCCTGTATATAAATAGGCAACTGCTCAAAAAATCCGGTTTTTGAGAACCCGGAAAGCGAACATTTGTTTATTATTGCAATTCTCTAAACAAGAAACTTCAATCCTGGTACTTGCCCATGGCTAAAATTGGACTATTCCCTGGAACATTTGACCCCGTAACACTCGGACATGTTGATATTATCAACCGTGCCCTGCCTTTATTTGACAAAATAATTGTGGGTATCGGCCTAAATGCCGCTAAAACCCCTATGTTTTCTGCGGATCAACGCCTGCTTTGGATCAAAGAGATTTTTGATAATAATGATAAGGTGGAAGGCATGGTTTATGAAGGCCTGACCATTGATTTTTGCCGTAAAATTGATGCAAAATTCATCCTCAGGGGTATCCGTTACGTCAGCGATTTTGAATACGAAAAGACCATTGCCGATGCAAACAGGGCTTTGGATGCTACTATCGAGACCGTTTTTTTAACCGGGGAGCCTAAATATACCTCCGTGGCTTCTACCATTGTACGCGATATTATCCGTAATGGTGGCAATGCAGCCCCCTTCTTACCCCAGGCAGTTATCCATAGTTTACCCAAAAAAGGTCATTAATATATGTCCATCTGGTTTAAAAAAGACCTGACAATTGACCAGCTCAATGCGCTGAATGAGCAAAATATGGCACAGCATGTTGGTATTGTCTGGACCGAATTGGGCGAGGATCACCTTGCGGCAACTATGCCGGTGGATGAAAGGACCAAACAACCGTATGGATTATTACATGGCGGGGCCTCCTGTGTACTGGCCGAAACCATCGGCAGCGTGGCATCAGCCATGGTGGTAGATACCACTAAATTTTACTGCGTGGGGCTGGAAATTAACGCCAATCATGTGCGTAGTGCCCGTGAAGGACTGGTTACCGGCATTGCCAAACCCCTGCATTTGGGGCGGCAAACGCATGTGTGGGACATTAAAATTTACGATACTCAGCAAAAACTGGTCTGTGTTAGCCGGTTAACAGTGGCAGTACTTCCTATTGTTCATGGTTCATAGATAATAGTTCATAGTGTGTCCGGTCTCAACTTTCAGGAGATATTGATGCTTCCTGCATTATTTACAGCTCCACATTCAAACGATTTTCGCTGTCTTAATTCCCGGTTCATCAGTCCTCCCCATATAATTTTGTGCCGGCAAATACCCATGCCGGATACTCATTTCACCACTCCGGGTTTTGATATTTCCGTTACCCAATTCCCCATTCATCATTTATAATTCATCATTCCTAATTCATCATTCTTCATTCAAAAAGACTATTTCTTCAACCCTTCTAACCAGGGTGCCAGGTCTTGTTTTCCTTTATAATGGAAGGGGTAAGTTTTATAAAAACCCTTTCTGCCCACCCGTGCATTACCGTCAATTTTAAAAGAAATACTGTCCGACATGAATGCCACCAGGGCCTGTTTGGCCAGTGTTTTTATGTCCAGTTGTAAGTAAACCGGTACCGAAAAAAACTGGTTTGCCGGGATGGTAATAGTACTGTCCAGTAAAAAATCTCCCATTTTATCCTCCGCCATCCAGATGGTGCCGTCCGCTTTTTTGATGCTCGCCGACTTGTTATTGGGATTAAAAAACTGCAGGTCGAGCCGTACAGTTGACTGTTGCAAACTTGCTTGCTGGATGGTCACATTCTCCACTTTCACAAATTCCGGGTCTTTTAAATTACCGGTGCCGCAGGAAAAAAATAGCGGAAGCAATAAAAAAAGGAGGGCTGTTTTTTTAATAATCATGCCTGCAATTTAATAGGGCGGGAGCAAATTCTTTCACACCGGGCTGTTAAAGCCGTAAAAAATATTCAGGACTTAATGTCAGATAACCAGGAGACCCGAATGAGCTGTTTTTTCCGGCAAAATGGGGTGGAGTAGCTGTCAAAAACAAATTAATATTTTTTATTAGATAATATATTTAGTAAATCAATCATTTTTCTTAAAAATATATCTACTATTTTTTTTAGTTAGAATAAATTTTATAAATATTTATTTATTAGTTTATAGTAAGTTTTTATTCTAATTTATAAGTAGTTAAAATTATAGAAAAATATGTATTAAAATTACATAATCCGTTGTAAGAAATATTATTTTAATTATTTAATTTAATTAATTGATTATCAAATTTTAGTGATGATTAATTACAATTAAATAGATGTAATCTTAATTAATTATGAAATATTTTAATGTATTATCCTTTCCAAACCGTTTTAAAACTGGTTTTTCAGGTTTTAAGCTTCGGGCAGCAAATTTTGGGATGAGTAGTTTTGTGACGAAATGTCACTTTTTTGAAAAATTATTTTTTCCTGATTTTATGAGCTTATTAAGTTAAATTGCGATACGTCTAGAACGACTAGTAGCGGCTTATGAGAAAATTTGTATTATGCCTATCAATAGCAGTTTTACTGACAAGTGTTAGCACCATTTTATCGGCCCAGGATTTTTCCAATAAGGGAAAAGAATTCTGGTTATGTTTTCCATCACATACCCCTTCCAGTAACCTGGGCCAGATGGCTCTTTTTATTACCTCCGATAAAAACTCTTCGGGTACAATTTCGGTAGGTGCTTATTCCATTAATTTTTCGGTAACGGCCAACCAGGTTTCTGGTCCGTTCAATATTCCTTACACCGAAGCACACCTGGCTTTTAATAATGTTACCCCGCCCATAAAAACCAATAAGGGTATTCATGTGCAGGTTGATGCCGGCAAGCCGGCGGTGGTGGTCTTTGCCCATATTTATGCCGGCTTCCGGTCCCAGGCATCTTTAATATTACCGGTGGCAACCCTGGGACGTAAATATTATGCAACCAGTTTCTGGCAAAACAGTACGGCCAACTCTAAGTCACAATTCCAGGTAATTGCCACTGCACCCAATACGCAGGTAAAATACCAGTTAAGAAGAGATGGGGTATTGGACCTGGCCGAACAAACCGCCACTTTACCCAATGCCGGCGATGTATTACAGATACAGGACGATGCTGACCTTACCGGCTCGGTTATAGAATCGGTGGCTTTACCCGGCGGGGGCTGTAACAAAATTGCTGTCTTTTCCGGCAGCTCTTCTTTATCCATCAGCTCGGCCTGGTGTACCGGTACTTCTTTCGACCCCCTGTTCCAGCAATGTTATCCCGTTAATACCTGGGGTAAGGAATTTGGGGTAGTGCCGCTGGCCAATAATCCTTCCGGTTTTCATATCAGGGTAACTGCTTCTGAGGATAATACCACGGTTAATATTGAAGGGCAGAACGTAACACTCAATGCCGGTGAATTTTATCCCAACACCCGTACCGCTCCGGTGTATGCAAAACCTTTCACCATCAGTGCCGATAAACCGGTTTCGGTGGCGCAGTTCATGTTAAGCTCAAACTGTATCGGCGCTCCGCGGCCCGCAGGTGCTACCAATGACCAGGGCGACCCCGACATGATCATCCTTAACCCGGTGGAGCAGAATATCAATGACATTAATATCTTCTCGTCCAACCTGCAGGTGATCCGGGCCAAATACCTGAATGTATTTTTAAAAACCACCGATGCGGCGAGTTTTAAAATAAATGGGGCGGTGCCGGCGGTTAATTTTATTCCCATGCCCTCCAATAATGCTTATTCATACCTCACTATGCAGCTGCCGGATAACCAGCAATCCTTCCGGCTGACTTCAGATGAAGGGTTCAATGCCATTACTTATGGAATGGGAGATGCCGAATCTTATGGCTACTCGGCCGGTACCAATATCAAGGATCTGTACCAATATACTTCTGTAGATAATGAATTTGCCAGTGTGAACTTCCCGGCGGCCTGTGTAAATGCCGATTTTAAACTATCTATGACATTTCCTTATGAACCGGATGAAATTACCTGGCAGTTCAATGGCCTGTTTGCCGATGTTACTTTAACCAACCCGGTTTACACTTCCACCAGCGTAGTAAACAACCGTACCTTATATAAATACACCCTTCCGGGTAATTATAATGTAACAGCTGCGGGAACCTATCCCATCAAAATACTGGCACTAAACCCCACTGCGGACGGATGCAGCGGCACCCAGGAAATTGATGTGGAACTGGAGATCTACGGTAAACCAACGGCGCCTTTTACCATCACCTCAACCGGGTGCCTGGAAAGCACTGCCGCCTTTGCTGCCACCGCCAATACCGGCAACCGGCCGGTTACGCATTGGTATTGGAACCTGGGCGATAATACAGAAGTAACGGATGTAAGTACGTTGAACCATACTTACCTGGCTCCGGGAACCTATACGGTAAAACAGACCCTGATCACCGATATCGGTTGTCTGGCCGATACCTTAGAAAAAAGCATCACTATCCATGAAAAGCCGGTAGCCAATTTTAATGTTAACGGAGCGGTTTGTATTGAACAGCCGGTGAGCTTCGAAGATCTTTCCACAGTAGGTGGTGGTAATACCATTACTAAATGGTCCTGGTTAAGCAACAACACACCGGTTACCATGGGCAATGAAGCAGGCACCAATATTTACACCTATAAGTTTACACAGGAAACCAATTTCGAGATCGGCCTGGCGGTGGAATCGGATAAAGGTTGTAAAAGTGATACCGTCCGGAAACAGATCGCCGTAAAAGGATTACCATCCATCGGCTTTATCCTGCCGGTAGCCTGTGTGAACGATGTTGCGGCACTGTTTACCGATACCTCATCCTATAAAGGTGGAAGCATTACCAACTGGGACTGGAATTTTGGTGATGCCAATGCCACAGCGGCTAACCCGAACACGGCTGATATCAAAACGCCTACGCATCACTTTACCGTTGCGGGTGAATATACTGTTGCCTTAACCGCTACCAATAATGATGGCTGCTCCGCCAGCCTGCAAAAAAATATCAGCATTTCCGGCAATGCCATTGTGCCGGCCTATACCATTACCAGTAATGCACCTTACTGTAGCAGCAATGCCATCACGCTTAAAAATGAAGCAACGGTAGATGTGGGCAATATTCTGAAAATAGTAGTTTACTGGGATTACCTGGGTGATCCGGCCAATCTAATAACAGACAATGCTCCGCAAACCGGTAAATTATATACTTATAAATATCCCGAATTTGGTACACCGGCCAGTAAAACCTATCGTATCCGCTACGAAGCCTATTCGGGCACAACCTGTATGCAGGTAAATGAGCAGGATATTACCATACTGGCTACACCAATTCTGAACTTTAATACGGTTAATGCCATATGCAGTAACGAACCGGCCTTCCAGTTAACCCAGGCCAGCCAGGTAAATGCGGCCGATATTTCTGGTACACCAACTTTTAGCGGCAACGGTGTAAGTACCGCTGGTTTGTTCTCTCCACGAGATGCGGGCGCCGGCGAACATACAATTACCTATACCTTACTGGCCGAGAATGGTTGCAGTAACAGTGTACAGCAAATAATAACGGTACACCCAACCCCTGTGGCCAATGCCGGTGCCGATAAATTTGTAATGGAAGGAGGCCAGGCAATTTTAACGCCGGCTATTATTAATAATATACCTGTCACCTATAACTGGGCTCCGGTTACGTTCTTAAATAATCCCCGGATTGCAGGCGCCATAGTGGTAAAACCTACTGAAGATATTGTGTATACACTGACCGTTACATCGGATAAAAGCTGTACCACATCAGATGAGGTAAAAGTTACCCTGATGAAAAACCTGGTCATCCCCAATATATTCAGTCCGAATGGTGATGGTATTAATGACCGTTGGGAGATACCTTACCTGGATACCTACCCGGGTGTTACCATCCAGCTATTTAACAGGTATGGTCAGCAGGTGCACCAGATCGTTAATTACAGCAGTCCATGGGATGGCCGTATCAACGGGCGTGACGCACCGATAGGAACCTATTATTATATTATAGATCCTAAAAACGGGCGGCCACCGATTAAAGGGTTTGTGGATATTATAAGATAGAATAAACTGAAAGAAAGGGCAAAATGCCCCGGAAGCAATAAAACATCATTTTGCGTTAGTAATAACAACCATGTTCAGGAACAATGCGTAAAAACTATATAGGATATAAAAAAATATGCCTGCTGTTAGCATGTGTTGCCTGTATGCAGGTAAGCAGGGGGCAGCAAAAATCGCACTATACGCAGTATATCTTAAACAATTATATACTTAACCCGGCTTTAAGCGGTATTGAAAACTACACCGATGTTAAACTGAGCATCCGCGACCAGTGGGTAGGCATTAATGGCGCACCACGTACCATTTATGCAACCGTGCATGGTCCGCTGGGAAAAAAGGATTATAAAACAAGTGCCACTTCCTACCAGGTGCCCGGCCAAAACCCGAGAGGCCAGGCCTACTGGGAAAATTATACAGCTTCTGAGCCGCACCATGGGGTGGGCATGAGTATATTAAATGATAAGACCGGGAATTTTAACCGGTTCACGGCCAATCTTTCTTATGCCTATCATTTAGGATTATCGTCCACTACCAATTTATCGGCCGGTGTGGCAGCTGGTATTACCAGCACCAGTTTAAATGCAGACGGGAAAGCTTTCTTCGGGGCAAACCCTGCCGACCCTGCTGCCGGTAATAATGCCATGGGTGAGCTGCGAAGAATAAAACCTGACCTGAATGTTGGTCTGTGGTTATACAGTTCCAATTATTTTGTAGGCTTATCGGCCCAGCAGGTTATTCCGCAAAAATTAAGTTTTGTGAACGACCAGAGTTTTCAGACCACCGGAAAACTGGTGCCGCATTTATTTTTAACGGCAGGCTATCGCCATTTGCTTACCGATGACATTAATGCTACTCCGTCAGTGATGGTGAAATATATCAGCGGAGCGTTTAAAGATAACTACCAGGTTGAAGGTAATTTAAAATTACAGTTTCGCGACCTGTTATGGGTAGGGGGAAGCTATCGCCAGTTTGATGGTTTTGCGGCTATGCTGGGACTGAATATAGCCAATGCAGTTAACGTTGGTTACTCTTACGATTTTACGCGGACCAGCTTAAACACTTATTCCCGCGGTACACACGAAATAATGCTGGGCTTTTTAATCGGCAATAAATATGGAGATACCTGCCCCAGGAATGTTTGGTAGCAGGCTGATTATTTTTTTAGGCTTAATAAAGGAACCGGTAGTTCATTAGCCATACTCTCGGTTTTGCTGCCTCCTAATAATTTACTCCAGAATCCTCTTTCTTTCGTCACCATTACTACCCAGTCGGTTGGGTTGGTGGTAACGTAATGGCGTATCTGCGACAATAAAGTAACCCCAATTTGCAGCGGTTGTATCACTACCTGTAAGTTAATGCCGGCATCAGCAGGTAGCTGTGCAGCAATTTTTTCTTCTGTCGCCTGCAGGTCCCTGGTAGTAAAATGTAGTAAGGTAACCGATGCCTGTAAGGCCCTGGCGAAAACGTTTATCCGCTGCAGTTCGCCGGGTATATGTTCCAGGTCAGAAGCATATACAATATTTTTAGGCAAAACATTGGTGCTACCCGGTGGTATGGCCAGTACCGGTACCGGTGATTTGGAGATCATGGTAGAAGTATTGGAACCAAATAAAAACTGCGAAAGGCCGGATGCGCCATGGGTACCCATGATAATAATATCGGCATTAATAGCGTGGGCAAGTTCCAGTGTTTTTTCTACAATCAGCTGGCTAAAAGCAACCCGGGTTTGTATGCCATGGTTAACATCTCCCAACAGCAATGCAATTTTTTCCTGTAAAGCTGCCAGCTTATTGGCCTCTTCTTTTTCAATAATAGCTTCTTTGGCAGCATCATCAGCGGCATGTGCCAACACATTGGAAGGAATATTTACAATATGAAACACCGTAATACCAGCCCCGGCTTTTTCGGCAATACCTTTAGCATACAATAAGGCTGTTTCAGCATTTTGCGAAAAATCGAATGGTACAAGTATATGTTTCATGCAGGAACTGTTTGGGTTACTTTTTAGATAAACAAAAATAATGAATAGTTAGAAGGAGAAATAATAAGTTTTAGGAGGATAGTTCATGGGGTATAGTTCATAGATCATGGTTCATAGATCATAGTAAGGAAAGCAGGGTATGGAATAGGGGCGTTATTAAAAGAATATAATACTCCGTGTACGGCTGCGAAAACCCTCTGTGCTACGCTGTGGTAAACATGATCAGTTCATGGATCATGGTTCATAGATCATAGTTTGGAAAACAGGAACCATGGCATGAACGGAGTTGCCAATAGTTTTATTATACCCCGGTACACCTGAAAATCGCTGTGGTTGAACAGACACTGTTAAAATAAAAACCCCTCCGGAGAGGGGCTCTGATTTTTTATTGTGCGCCTTGCATACTGTTCTGCATATTCTCCTGTTCACCACGGATATTTTTCCGTTTAAACAAAGAAGCATCAAACTTACCAAAGCGGTAGTTAAAGTTTAAGCGAAAAAATTGCTGGTCGCGGGTACGCACCGAATGCTGGTAAAAGCTGGACGATTGTGTGTACACATCATTAATACGGGTACGGAAAATATCGCTCACATTTAAAGTAATACTGGCAGCTTTATTTTTCATGAACTCAAAACGTAAAGCGGCGTCAATACTATAACTGGGTTTGGTATAACCCTGTGAGTTACCACTAACGGTAGGTCCCCAGCCGCCGCCACCGCCGCCACCCTGGCCCGATGAGCCGCCGGGTGATAACACGGTTTTAGAAGTATAATCACCGGTTAACTGCAGGGTAAAGTTTTTAGGTAGTTTAAAACTATTGTTTATTTTGGCAAACCAGCTATACAGCTGATCGGTTGTTTCAATAGCCGGATCATCAATGGTAATTTTAGACGTATACAGGTTTAAATTGCTGGTAATATCCCACCATTTGGTAATACGGTTTTTAGCCACAAACTCAATACCACCCACAAAACTTGAATTGGCATTAATAAAGGTATTTACAAACACTGCCGAATCATTGATAGGGTTTTGTTCCTGCGCCTGGTAACGGGTAATGAGGTCGGTTGTGTGTTTATAATAAGCCGATATTAACAGGCTATTGTTTTTAGGGAATGTTTTCTGGTAAGATAGCTCGATAGAGTTGGTGAACTCGGGTTTTAAACCGGGGTTACCACGACTTAGGTTAAGTGAGTCGGAATAATCGGTAAACGGAAATAACTGGAAAAAGTTAGGCCTGTTGATCCTGCGGCTATAGTTCAGCTGCAGATCCTGGTTAGCTTTCAGTTTTTTAGATAAAAACAGGCTTGGGAAAAAGCTGATGGGGTAGGATATGCTGTATGAATTGGAAGTGTCTTTAAAAGAAGCACCATCCTTCACACTGCTGTGTACACGTCCCGAGTAGTTAGAACCCTCTACCCTTAAACCTACCATATAGCCAAAGGTTTCGGAAAAACGGCCGGTATAACTGGAATAGGCTGCATAAATACGGTCAGTGTATTTGAATTTAGAGCTTAAGGGCGCCAATACCGATACATTACCGTTATCATCCATTACACCAAAAGTGTTACGGCTGTCGTTATTCCGTTGGTTGTAACGGATACCGGCCTCTAATTTTGAGTTATCGGTTAAAGGGTTGGTATAGTCTGTTTGAATAGTGATCTGCTGGTTGGTACCATCGCCTACCTGTTGCTGGCGGTAGCGGTACATATAAGAACCGGTAGGGAAGTTTGGAAAAATATTATTACTTACCAGGCTTACATTATCGTTCTTACTGGTATTATAATTTATATCGGCAGTAAGCTGGTGGCCGGATTTCTGGAAATTACGTACATAACCCAGGGCGCCGCCATAGTTCCTGAAATTACCTTCACCATCAGAATAACGTTGTGTGTAGGAACGTTTCGGATCAACGGCAAACAGTGTATCTACATAAATATCACTGGTCGTTTTATTTTTAAACTGTCCGCGTACGGCACTACCCGATAAAGTAATGGTGTTCCTGTTATTAATAAAATAATCAAAACCTGCACGGCCAAAAGCAAAATACCCGTCACGGATACTTTCATCTACCTGGTGCATATTGGTATTAGGTGCTTTAATAGTGGTTAACCTGTCTGTAGTACCGTCCGAAATGCTTTTACGCTGACCATAGTTACCGTTGGCAAAAAAGTTAATCTTGCCCTGGCGTACATTAATGTCGCCACCAATATTAAACTTGCCACGCATATCAATACCGGCACGTATATTACCGCTATAACCTACACGGCGGGCTTTTTTTAATACAATATTTAATATACCACCGGTACCGCCTGAGGCATCAAACTTGGCCGATGGGTTGGTAATTACCTCCACGCTGGCTATCTGGTCGGCAGGTATCTGGTCCAGGGTCAGGGTAGTAGGGCGGCCGTCTACAAATATTTGCGGGCTGCTGTTACGTAAGGTTACATTACCGTCAATATCCACATTTAAGGAAGGAACATTCTTCATTACATCGGCCGCTGTACCGCCTCCGGTTGCTGCCAGGTCCTTTTCAACATTATATACTTTACGGTCAATGGCCAGTTGTACCAGGGGTTTGGTGCTTTCCACCGTTACATTACCCAGTATCTGCTGGTCAATACCCAGCTTAATATTGCCCAGGTCCTTATCCAGGGCGCCCATCATGGCACTCATATCCTGCGATCCGCTGCGCATTTTCTCCATCATGGCCTTGTCAATTAAGGCAACGGGCATGCTTACTTCTTTAAAACCAATGGCCGTAATCACCAGTTTATACTGGCCCATGGCGGCTATATTTTCCAGCCTGAAATCGCCGTTCGCTTTTGTCAGCATACCGCTGGCCAGCACTTCTTTCATGCTTTTAGTGGCACTGTCAAACTTATTGGTATATAATTGTACCGATGCGGCCTCCAGGCCTTTTCCTGTAATTGAATCAATTATTTTCCCATAAAATGCACCTGTCATACTGCCTCCGGCACCGCGGTTAGCCCCGCCGGGTTGTGCTACCAGGGCGGTAACGGTTAGCAACATTGCAGTCAATACTCCCAAAAATCTTTTCATTAGTGTGTGTTTTAGGCCTGTTAAGGCATCCATTAGACGTGCAATTAGCTACAAACCTGCTGACAATTTCATGACAAGTTAAAAAAGGGCTTTAAATGGGATAAATGGTCATTAAAGCGGATGAACAATTTGCGGGGGTATTTTGATAAGGGGCTCCCGGCTGTACCGCTCCGGTGGGCTGCATAACCGGCTGTTCGCTGCTACTCCGGCACAGCCCCTTAAAAGGGGCCGCCTTACACAGGGCTTCACCGGGGTATCCGCTTCCATCCGGCAGCCTTTGAGCGTAATAACAACAATAAAAAATAAAATAAAATAAAAGCCGGTTTTTATACTTCGCCAAAACTGCAAAAAAAAGTGAGTTTTGGCGACTTATAATTTTTACGATAAAAACAAATCATCAATGGTAATGGTATTTTGTACCAGCTCTTTGCTATAGGCATTCTCTGTTATGCCAAAGGCTGTTACCATGGTTAAAAAAATGTTTTTCCTGGTGCCGGTTTCCTGTTGCAGGGAGGCTATTTTATTTTTCAGGTTAGCGTAATATTGTTTGGTAATGGTAAAAGGAGCATTATAAAATTTCATTTCACACAGGTTCATAATATTATCATCGCGGTCAATCAGCAGGTCAACCTGGGCCTGTTTATTAAACCAGCTGCTGTTGGTAGAAAAAATAGCGTCTATGCGCAGGCTGCGTTTTATCTGGTCAATATGTTTTAAACAGAGGGTTTCGAAACCAAAGCCGGCCCAGGCATTATAACCGGCACTTTTATGTAAACGCTGCCAGGTACCGGCCCCGCTGTTTTTATGGTTGCGGATAAATTTTATATAAAACTTTGAATACTCATCGGACAGCCGGTAAAGCGTGAGTTGTTTTTTATTCCCATAATAAACATATTCGCTTACAAAGCCCGATTCCGTAAGCTCTTCCAGCTTTAATGAAAAATCGCCGCCGCTGCTGATCTTACTCCTGTCAATCAGCTCCTGCCGGGTAATACCCTTATTGCTATCGGCCAGTGTTTTAATAATGGCCAGGTGTTTATCGGAGTCGTCAAATAACGAAGCGTATAGCTGGGTAAATTCCGTTTTTAAAACCCCGTCTTTTCCAAAACATAAACGGTCAATATTTTGTGCCACACTTTTTCCTTTTTGCAGTTTTTCCAGGTAATGCGGAATGCCACCCATGGCCATGTACAGCTGTATAATATCGTAGGGGGTATAACTAATGCCCCTGCTTTTAAGAAATAAGCGGGTTTCGTGCAGGTTAAAGGGCAGCAGCCTGATCTGTTGGGTAATACGGTTATGTAACCCGCCTTTATTTTTAATGATCTTTTGTATCATGTACGAGGCGGCCGAGCCGCATATCACTACGATAAGGTCATTGCGGGTAGTGCAATAGCGGTTCCAGAAGTTTTCAAAGGCCATTAAAAATTTTGATTTGGCCGTGGCCATCCAGGGAAATTCATCAATGAAAATGACTTTCTTTTTAGCCGATTTCAGTTTGGACAGGTATTGTTCCAATAGTCCGAATGCTTCCAGCCAGTTAGCGGGGGCTGTTGTTTTTTTTGTTTTTTGCCGCAGCTCTTTACTAAAGTTATCCAGCTGGTCCTTCATATTACCCTTATATAAACCGGTTACTTCAAATATTATCTGGCTGGCAAAGAATTCGCGGATCAAAAAAGTTTTACCAATACGCCTGCGTCCGTAAATGGCTATCAGCTCCGATTTGTTATTCAGTAAGGCCTCTTTTAACAGTGCTGTTTCATGATCCCGGCCAATGAGTTTTGGCATACGTATTGTTTTTATACTTCGCCAAAACTATTAAAAAAAGTTAGTTTTGGCGAAATATAATTTTTATTCAATTACACAAAAAGCCCGGTATATATTATTAACCGGGCTTTTGCTGGCAACAATTAAATATGCTTACTATTATAGTTTATCAATACGTTCTTTTAGTTTGGCAGCCGTTGTTGGGGTAATAACATATAATTTTTCATATACTGCCAGGGCATTTTGCTTTTCCTGTTTGGCAATATATACCAGTCCTTTATAGTACAGGGCATTGATACTGCTTTCATTTAAATCCAGCGCCTTGTTTAGTTGCACTAATGCCTCTGTATAGTTATTTAACATGTATTCACTGTAACCAAGATCAATATAAGCTGCTGTATAAGTAGGCTCACCGGCAATGGCCGCTTTAAGATAGGTCCTGGCTTCGGTGTAGTTGCCTTTGCTGTTTAAACAATAACCAATACCAAAGTTGGCCTTACGTTCATTGGTCTTTATGCTTAATGTTTTATTGTACCATTCTATAGCTTTATCACAGTCTTTAATATTATCGCGGTATATTTCGGCAATACCATTGTAGGCAACATGATCGTTGGGATTTAAATCAATGGCTTTCCGGAACTGGGCAATGCCCTCATCGGAACGTTTTAATTTGGTATAGGCAAAGCCCAGCTCGAGGTAGGTGGACAGGTAGTCTTTTTTAGTGGCCAGGCTTTTATCCAGTGCAGTAATGGCTTTTTCGTATTGTTTTTCGGCATTGTAACTAAAACCCCGGCGATACCAGTATAAATAATCTTTTTCCAGCATTTCGGCGGCACTCACTGATTCGTGTTTTTCAAAGTACAGGATGGCATTGGGGTAGTCCTCAGATTGGTAATAAACCTCACCTATTTTTTTATTAATGTTGGTATAATCGGGTTTTAGTTCCCTGGCCCTGAAATAATCGTCCAGCGCTTCTTTATGTTTGTACAGCATCTGGTTAGCATAACCACGTTCAAAAAAAACCTTAGGCATAGTGCTCCAGGTGATGGCTGCTTTGTTCAGGTTGGTGAGGGCATTGTTATACTCTTTCATGTCGTTATAACACCAGCCGCTTTCGTACAGGGCTTCTGTATAACCGGGTTTTAGTTTAATGGCCTCTTTAAATTTATCCAGGGCCTCCACCACTTTTTTATCTTTTTTTAGTTTCACTCCTTCTTCGTAAAGAGCTTCGGCTGTCTGGGCGCCTGCCATGCTGTGCAGCAGTAGTATACTTATAAGCGTTAGTACCTGTTTCATAAAGTTAATTGTTGCAACAAATTAACCTCAAAGCAATAGCATGTACAATACCGTTAAGGGGGTATACGCCGTGGAGCCGGATGGCAGCCGGGCAGGGTGGTGGCGCCGAAAGGCTGCGCCGCTTAGGCGGAAACACTTTACACGAAGCGGGGCCGGCGGGAGGCTGTGTAAAGGTTGCAGTTGGGCGGCGGACTGCAGCTGAAAAGTGTTACCACAGCCGCTAGCCCCTGATAGCTACCTGGCTGATAAACAACAGGTTTACAACTGTTTAAAACCATTGTGTGGCCTAAAGTGCTAATGCATTAACTTTGCAGCGTTTATGAAGACAAAAACGTTAAAAAAGAACAAGGTAAATATTATTACGCTGGGGTGCAGCAAGAATATGGTGGACAGTGAAGTGCTCAGCGGCCAGTTGCTGGCTAATGATATTGCGGTGGTACATGAGAATAAGAAGGTGGACCATAATATAGTGGTGGTGAATACCTGTGGTTTTATTGATAAAGCAAAAGAGGAGAGCATTAATACCATACTGGACCAGGTAGAACTGAAACGGAAAGGAAAACTGGAGAAAGTATATGTGACCGGTTGTTTAAGCCAGCGGTATAAGGATAATTTAGAGGATGAGATACCCGAAGTGGATGCTTTTTTTGGTACCATGGAGTTGCCCCTGATGCTGAAACAACTGGAAGCGGATTATAAAGCCGAGTTGATTGGCGAACGTTTACTGGCTACGCCAAAACATTATGCTTATTTAAAAATTTCGGAAGGCTGTAACCGTACCTGTTCATTCTGTGCTATACCCCTTATGCGTGGTAACCACGTAAGCAAGAGTATAGAAGAGATAGTGAAAGAGGCGGAAGGCCTGGTACGTATGGGCGTAAAAGAAGTAATGTTAATTGCCCAGGAGCTGACTTATTACGGCCTGGATATTTATAAAAAAAGGATGTTGCCCGACCTGTTGAACAGGCTGGCGGATGTGAAGGGCCTGGAGTGGATCAGGTTACATTATGCCTATCCTTCAAAATTCCCGATGGAGATATTACCGGTAATGCGTGAGCGGGAGAATATTTGTAATTACCTGGATATGCCTTTACAGCATGCGGCCAATAATATGCTGAAGGCCATGAAACGCCAGATCACCCGCGAGGAGATGGAAGAGCTGGTGGCGGCAATCAGGGCAGAAGTGCCGGGTATTTGTTTGCGTACTACCTTGATTACAGGCTTCCCTGGTGAAACCCAGGATGATGTGGAGGAGTTGAAAGCGTTTTTAGAAAAAATGCGTTTTGACAGGGTAGGGATCTTCACCTATTCACATGAAGAGAATACATCGGCCTATGACCTGGTTGATGATGTACCGGCCGAAGAAAAAGAACGCAGGGCACAGGAGATAATGGAAGTACAGCAGGAAATATCGTACGAAAAGAACCAGGAAAAAATTGGTAAAGTGTTTAAGGTACTGATTGATAAAAAAGAATCGGGCCGTTACCTGGGGCGTACAGAGTTTGATAGTGTGGAAGTGGATAATGAAGTAGTGATTACTGCAGATAAAAAATTAAAGATTGGCGAGTTTTATAATGTAAAAATTACCAAAGCATACGATTATGACCTGGAAGGGGAAGTAATTTAGTGTGGTAATGATGATATAAATAAAGCGGGTTCCCTGGAGAACCCGCTTTTTAGTTTCAGACGGCAATGATTCAATTATAATACATAGTATGCTTTTTTGCCTTGCTGCTGGTACCTGGGGGCTACATCATCATGCATCCAGTCGTCCAGGTCAACCACCTGTGCTGCTTTACGCAGTTTGGTTTTTGTTACACCGTTTTCATCCTGCCCTGTGGTCACCACTTCAGCATAAGTTACATTTTTATGCTCGTAAGTAAGGTCGTACAACTGGGTCAGGTTTTTTTCAATATTGTTGGTAATGGTGGTCATTGGCGTATCCGTAGGTTTGTTTTCAAACGGGTCCTGCAAATGAATAGCCATTTTTTCAATTAATAAGAAACAGGCCGATATAGCTACTACCAATGGTACTTCAAATAAACCGAAGTATTCAATAAGGCCAAATGGTAATAGGGATATGAACAGTAACAAAGCCAGGTGAATGTATAAGCTATAGGTGCTGGGGAAGATGGTATTTTTAATACGCTCACACTTACCCATGGCATCACATAACCTGGACAGGGTACGGTCAATTTCTACCTGTTGAAAACGGTTGATCATACCTTCTTCCAACGCTATTTTCAGGTCCTTACCCATCATATCGATCAAAGCGGCAGGTACATTATCAACGGTTTTAACATAGGCCAGTTCCTGTTTGGATAAATACTTATCCAGGCCCCTGGTGGGGTTTTGTCCGCGTAAATGCCTGCTTAAACTCCGGCACCAGGCTATCTGCCTTTTGATCATGCGTTGCTGAAAGGCCATGATATGCTCATCGGGCTCATGGGTAAGTACGGTAAAGTGCATTACCTGGCGGCCCAGTGTGCGGGAGTCGTTTACAATAGCGCCCCAGATATGCCTTGCTTCCCACCAGCGGTCATAAGCCTGGTTACTTCTAAAGCCTAACAGCAGTGAAATAACAGTACCTAAAATGGCCGGTACGGCAATGGGGATGGAAATACGTGTAAAGTGATAGGCATCATACAATACGGCTATAGTAGTTGCATATAAGGCGATAAACAGTATTTCGTATTTCACTTTTCCAAACACATATTTGAATGGAATATTCTTTTTTAATAACATAAATTATCGTGTTTTTAATGCAAGCAGTGGTTGTACATACCCTGTAAACATGTGCAGCAAAAGC
>CAYUMH010000072.1:0-22029 GCA_964445775.1 uncultured Terrimonas sp. | reverse complement strand
AACAAAATAAGGATTGTTGCTTACCCCTCCGTCGTTAGGCAGGTTAACATTAATAACGGGGATCTTATTTTCCCGGGCCTTATCGGCAAAACTTCTTAACTCGTTATTACTGCAATGGGCAATGATGAGGGAAGTGCCGTTTTGTATGGCTTTATCCAGCTGGGCATCTACATTTTGCCAGCGGGCACGGGTATCATAAATGGTTACATCTAACTGTACACCGGTTTGTGACAGGGAATCCAATGCCAGCTGCGCACCCTGGTAAAACTCCAGCCCCGGTGTTATAAACTTGGGCATGCTGTTACTGGGATACCTGTATTCGCCATCGGCCGAAAAAGCCGAATCAAGATACAGGGGCGCAAAAATGGCTATTTTCTTTTTACCGTTCTGCTGCGCATGTGCAAGGCTAAGGCCGGCAAAAATAAAAACAACAACGGCAATGAATTGCTTCATGAATAAGTGTTTAGTCGGGGGATGGTTACTCCCACTCAATAGTAGCCGGCGGTTTACTGCTGATATCGTACACCACCCGGTTAATTCCCCTTACGTTATTAATTATCTCGTTCGAAATGTTAGCTAAAAAGTCATAGGGTAAATGTGCCCAATCCGCGGTCATACCATCCACACTGGTTACCGCCCGCAGTGCAACGGTGAACTCATAGGTTCTTTCGTCGCCCATTACACCCACACTTTTTACCGGTAATAAGATGGTACCTGCCTGCCAGACAGTTGCATATAAACCGGTATCCTTTAACGCTTTAACATATAAGTGGTCAGCATCTTGCAATAATCGTACCTTTTCTTCAGTTACCTCGCCCAAAATCCTGATTGCCAGGCCCGGACCGGGGAAAGGGTGACGGTCGATCATGTCTGCAGGAATACCCAGTTCGCGGCCTACTTTACGTACTTCGTCCTTAAATAATAAACGTAACGGCTCTACCAGCTCTAAATGTAAATGTGCCGGTAAACCGCCCACATTGTGGTGCGATTTAATGGTAACCGAGGGGCCGTGTACAGATACACTTTCAATTACATCGGGGTAAATAGTACCCTGGCCTAATAAACCTATTCCATCAATAGCTTTTGCTTCTTCCTGGAAAATATCAATAAACAGGCTGCCAATTACCTTACGTTTGGCTTCCGGGTCAGTTTTACCGGCCAGGCCATCATAAAAACGCTGGCGGGCATCAATACCTTTTACATTCAGGCCCAGTTTACCGTATAATTCCAGTACACTTTCAAATTCGCCTTTACGTAACACGCCATTGTCAACAAAAATACCATACAGCCTGTCGCCGATGGCTTTGTGTATAAGGGTGGCAGCAACGGTAGAATCCACACCGCCGCTTAAAGCCATTACCACTTTACGGTCGCCAATCTGTTTTTTCAGGGCTTCCACCGTATCGGTAATAAAATGGGCGGGTGTCCAGTCCTGTTTACAGCCGCATATATCTACTAAAAAGTTATTGATCAGTTTTTTACCTTCTACGGAGTGGTACACTTCCGGGTGAAATTGTACACCATATAAAGGTTGTTCACCGGCCGCAGCTGTTTTTTTAAAGGCTGCTACCGGGATACTGTCGGTATAAGCCAGCAGTTCAAAACCCGGCGGTACTTCTTTTACACTATCGCTATGACTCATCCATACCTGGCTTTCGGCGCTTATATTATTCAGCAGCACATCATGTTGCTGTTGTTTTAATATAGCACGGCCATATTCTCTCTTATTACTTTTAGCTACAATACCGCCAAACTTTTTAGCCGTAAGCTGGGCGCCGTAACAAACGCCTAAAACCGGCAGTTCTTTTATAAAATCGGCTACCGGAACATCCGGGGCGTTTTCGTCGTTTACCGAAAAGGGTGATCCTGACAGGATAATACCTTTTAAACCGGGTTCGAACTGTACATTTTTATGGAAAGGGACAATTTCGCAGTAAACATTTGCTTCCCTTACAGCGCGGGCAATCAGCTGGGTATATTGAGAGCCAAAATCGAGAATCAGAATTTTTTCCGTCATAGTGCTGCGAAGGTAGCAAAAACCGGGATAAGAAAAATTGGCAGCAGGCCCGATCTAAACAAAACAAGTGTTCCGCCGGAACACTTGTTTGCCAGGATCGCTTACTTCTCGGTAAGGGTAGCCTGCCCGCTACGGGTTACTTCCACCTGCGGCGGATGCCCCCAGTAAAACAATTTACTGGCTCCGCTGATCTCCCCCACCAGGCTGTTATAGGTGTACACATGGGCCTGGGCATCCCCCGTCAGGTAAATAGTGGCCTGATCCACTTTATAATTAACATTTAAAAGCCGGCTGGTGCCCGATACATGGGCCATATAACTGCTGCCCGTGCCGGCCATGGTCAATACGGCGGCCCCGGCAACCTCAACAACTGTTTCGGCGCTATTACCGTTGAATGTAATATTTGAAGTACCGGTAACCTGTAATACCCTTGGGATAGCTGTAGCAAAATGGCCTATTTCGCCGGTAACAGCGCCATTTATTTCAACAGCGCTCAATTCGGGCATGGTAATGTTTACATAAACGGGATCTGCCGGCTTTTCATTGCCAGATTTCCAGACCTGTAAAACATCGCCATCCTGTTCTACCTTCATTTTAGTAAGATCATTGGTACAACCTTCAATTTCTACGGAAAAACTACTTCCCTGTACTACTTTCAGCTGCAATTGCGAGCTGATTGCAATTTTATCAAACAGGGTATTGGTATAAGTTTTCTTCTGAATGCCGTTGCATAATTTTTCTTTTTTTTGACAGGACACAAAAAAGAGAAGTGCCCCTGCTGCCATAATCAATAGTTTACAATTCATTCCCTGCTATTTTTTAATTATTAAATCAGGAGGTAAAATTGTCCTGAAAAGCAGTGGCAGACAATAACACATTGATGTGAAAAGCAGGGGCGGAATAAACGGTACAGCCGTTAATATGTGATTTTAATGTTAGGACTTAACTATTGTTGTGTACTTACCGACCAGTGGTTACCGGCAGCATCGTAAAAGGAACCCCTTGTGTCCGGATCACCGGGCTGGTTTACCGGCTCGCTGATAGCGGTACAGCCGTTTTCAATAGCCCGCCGGTAAGTGGCAAATACATCGGGCACATAAAAATGCAGCATGGTTTTATGGGCAGGATATTCGGCGGTACTGTTACTTAACATGATCACGGAATCATCCAGTAACAATTCAATATGCATGATACTGCCATCGGGCCGGTCATAACGCCGTAAAACGGTGGCGTTAAAGACAGTTGTCAGTTGGGTTACCAGTTCCGCTGCATTATCAGCAATTAAATAAGGTGAAAGTGAGTTGTAGTTAACGGGTTTGTAAGTTGCCATACATAAAGGTTTAAAGGGCTTTTAATATTGGTTGGTTAACCATTAAGTTGGGTCAGCCTGTTAAGGGTATCAAATTTTGCAGTAATGGTATTACCGTCTTTATTACCGGTAACCTGGTCATTGTTAATAGATACTGTATATTTTTTTGCGTTTAAATAGGCGGTTAACGCTTCTTTATGGTTCATGTCAAATAACGAGATCAGTTGAGGGAATACAGTGGGTATACGATGGTGGTGATCTTTCCGCGCATCGTCGATAATATTACTGGTTATGGTAACAACCATGGCGCCTTGACCATAGTCGGCAATATAATAACCGCTTGTGTTAAATATACCGGCGGCAATAAGGCCAATCAAATGCATTTCCTGTTCATTAAAGTCAAAACTGCTGTTGGTTAACAGGTCAATACCATTGTCATCGCCATATTTTTTTAATTGCAGTGATTGCTGGATGATATTGGCCGGTAGTCCTGATTGTTCGTTGGCCCATGCCCAGAGCCATGTTTGCGAGGAATGGGAATAGGTACCCAATACCTGGATGGGAAAAGTAAGGTTTTCGCCAAAACTGATAGTGCCTTTTGTTATATCGGCATTCCAGCTATTGCTGCCGATCACATCGCCCAGGTCCATTTGCTTTTCAAGGGCGATGCCTCCGTAGGCCGCTATTAACTCCTGTTCTGTTTTATATGCCGTAGTGTTTTCCGGCTGCTGGATGGCCGGGTTAGTGGTTTTGTTTTCTTTATTAAATAAGTTGTTGAAAAATCCCATGGTACTTTGTGTTTGAAGGTTATGCTAATATTATTTCAAAGTTATACCCTTGAATCATTGATTGTATAATAAAAAATGTAACCTGTTTTTTCATACCGGCGTCATAGTGACCGGACATATTTTGCTGTTGACGGGCTGCCCGATGGCAGCGGATACCCCGCTGAGGGTTTGTGCTTAGGATTCCCCCTATGGGGGACAGGGGGTGTGGCGGAGTAGCAGCGTACAGCGGGAGCTGCAGCCGACCGGAGTTACCGGCGATGACAGCCCCTGTTAAAATGTGTTTGGAAACTCGGCTAACATTTTTCTAACTTTACAGCGATTATTTTTTAATGTTTAAATTACATACAATGCGTTATATCTTTTTAGCCTTCTTAACTGCTTTTGTTTTTACATCCTGCGGACTGGTAGATCATGATAGTGTAAGGGGTAATGGTAATGTGGTTACACAGGACAGGAACGTGGAAAGTTTTGATGAGATTGAAATGAACGGCGGTGTGATGGTACGTTTAAAACAGGACTCGGTACAGAGTGTAAAAGTGGAAGGAGATGAAAACCTGCTGGAGTATATTGAGATATCGGTGACGAACGGGAAATTACTGGTTAAGCAAAGAGAGAATACCTCTATTAGCACCAAAGAAAGAATAACTGTATATGTGACAGCCCCTTTTATAAAAAAGTTTGAACTGTCGGGCGCTACTAAATTAATAGCTGAGGGACAGTTTACTGTGAATTCGCAGCTGGATATTGACCTGGAGGGTGCTTCGCAGATTGAATTATCGGCTAAATCGCCCATTGTAAATATACAGGCCAGCGGCGCATCTACCGTTACCATTGCCGGGGAAACACGTACCTTGAATATTGATGGTAGTGGTGCGTCGAAGATCAATGCCTTTGAATTGTTATCGGAAAATACAACGGTTGACCTGGGTGGAGCAACATCGGCCGAAGTGTATGCCAGCGTAAGTATTAAAGCGGAAGCTGATGGTGCCAGTCATGTGAAATACAAAGGCGGTGCTACTGATGTGAAACAGGAAGCCAGTGGTGCAGGAAGTATTAATAAAGTGGATTGAGTGTTGAATGATGAATGTTGAATGATGAATTATGAATGTTGAATGTTGAATGATGAGTGATGAATGCTTTTAGCTTTCTGCCTTCAGCCTTCAGCCTTCAACCTTCAGCCTTTAGCTTTCCGCTTTCCGCCTCCCATTAAACCAAACCTTATCTATATGAGCTCGCGCAGGCAGTTTATTAAAACGTCGGTGTTAGCCGGCGCAGGTGTGCTTGTTGGTACATCTGCCTTCAGCAATATCATTATTTCCCGCAAGCCCAAAGTCATTATTATTGGTGCCGGCTTTGCCGGGCTGGCTGCAGCCAATTACCTGCACAAAAAGAAAATTGATTTTATTATACTGGAAGCCCGGAACCGCATCAGTGGCCGGGTTTTTTCGCATACCATGGACAACAGTGATGGCCTGGTGGTGGAACTGGGTGCGGAATGGGTAGGCAACTCACACGAAAGGGTACAGAACCTGTGTTATGATTTTGGATTGGCATTGGAGGATAACCAGTTTGAAAGCGACCTGATTTATACCGGTAAACATACAAAAGCCCATGAATGGGCTTACAGCCCGGAATGGGAAGCAAAATTCAAGACCATTACTCATAAGTATAAAAACCTGACCCAGGCCGATAAACTTCGTTTAGACAAGATGGACTGGTGGCGTTTTTTGGTAAACAACGGTTGTACCGGCCGCGACCTGGAGTTAAGAGAGTTATTGGATAGTACTGACTTTGGCGAAAGTATCCGCCATGTTTCGGCCTTTGCCGCTTTGGCCGAATACGCCGAAAGCAGTGATAAAAACGAGATGGATTGTAAGATTAAAGGTGGTAACAGCCAGCTGGCTTATAAAATGGCCAATAAAATTGGCCGCGATAAAATTTTATTGCAACATGCCGTTACTAAAGTTGTACAAACGAAGACCGGCGTTACCGTATATTGTGATAATGGTAAACAATTTACCGGCGATAAAATTATTTGCACAGCCCCTACGTTTGCCGTTAAAAAAATTAACTGGCAGCCCGGACTGCCTGCCGACCAGGTGAATGCGCTGAATGAACTGCAATATGCCCGCATTAATAAAAACCCTTTGCTGTTCAGTGAACGGTTCTGGCAGCGGGAGAATTTTGATTTGATTACCGATCAGACACCCCATTATTTTTATCATGCCACCAAAAACCAACCTAATAAAAAAGGCGTGCTCTTATCCTATACCATTGGTGATAAGGCAGCTGTAATAGCCAACCAAAGTGATGCCTGGCGGGCGCAAACGGTACAACAAACCCTGCAGCCTTTTTTTGGCGATGTACAAAAAATGCTGTTGGGGCAAACCAATTATTATTGGGGCCATGATGAATATTCACAAGGGGCTTATGCCTTGTATGGGGTAGGGCAGTGGTTTCGCTTAATGCCCATACTGAAAAGATCGCATATACATACTCATTTTGCGGGCGAACACCTGGCCGACTGGCAGGGATTTATGGAAGGAGCGATCAATACGGGGGAAGAAGCGGGAGGGAAAATTAGCTAATGTGATAATTTGCTGATTAGCTAATGAAGAGAAAACGACGGCGAAACAATACTATGAACAATTAACTATAAAGAGAATTAGCTAATGTGATAATGTGCTGATTAGCTAATGAAGAGAAAACGGCGGCGAAACAGTACTATGAACAATGAACTATTAACTATGAACTACTCTACAGATCAACATATTTCACCGTTATCCTTATATCCCTGTTACGGCCTTTATCATCCGTACAACTGATCTTATTACTTCCTTCCTCGGGCATAAAAAACTGTTTTTCGGTGGCCAGGGATGATTTGAAGAATTTATTATTTACATACCAATACACCGTAGTAACATCATTGGCCGCTTTACAGGAAAGCTGTAAAGGCTCGGGATGTTTTTTGCTGATCAGGTATTCTGTTCCGCTTACCGGCGATTGTATTACCGGGGCACTGCCCTTAAATATCAGTTCACATTCCGGGTTATGCGGAGGTATTTTATCGTAGTTCAGTTTATTTTCTTCGTACCAGGCAATCATATCCGGTTCAGCATATTTGTACATCTTCTTCTTAAAGCCGGTTTCCGGTACACAGGCTTTGCAGTAGGAAATTTTTTCGTTAACACTTACGGCAACCTCCCGCAGGTGATCGCAGGTTTTGGTAGAGGATATGAGGGGTACAAAATAATCGGTAACGAGGTTTGTACAGTTAGCCGATGGCGTTAAACCCGTTTCACTGCATACGGTACGGAAATCAATATCTGCCGGCGGACTAAACCATTCCTTATCATTATTATAATCAATGGTATTAAAAATTTTGAACAACAGGGGTGTAGCAATGCCGGAGCCGTTCAGATCGGCGGCGCCTACGCCTGAAAAATTACCCACCCACACACCAATGGTGTAATGGGTATTGTAACCAATGCTCCAGGCATCACGGCGGCCATAACTGGTACCCGTTTTCCAGGCTATTTTGGGCATACGCTCGGTGGCAGTCCAGTTCAGGGGGAAATCGGGGCGGTTAACTTTTGATAAAATTTCATTCACCATAAAATTGGCGGCCGAACTTAATATGCGGGTTTTTGAGTATACCGAATCACGCTGTAAAAAACTGGGTTTAATATACAGGCCATCATTGGCAAAAATGGAGAACTGCCCTGTTAACTCTTCCAGCGATGTACCACAACCACCCAGTATCAATGACAGGCCCAGTTTACGCTGGTCCTTCTGTACCTGTTTAAAATTGCACAGTATTAAGGTCTGGATAAACTTTTCATGTGTTAACTGCTGCAGGCTTTTTACAGCCGGTATATTCAGGGATTGTTCCAGGGCATATTCCACCGTTACTTTACCATGAAATTTTTTATCATAATTCTCCGGTGCATAACCGTCATACATAATGGGTACATCGGTTAAGGTGGTTTTGGGTGTAAGCAGGCCTTCATCAAAACAAACACCGTATAGCAAAGGTTTTAAAGTACTGCCCGGCTGGCGGATGGCTTTTACACCGTTTACCTGGCCGCCATCCAGGCTGTCATAAAAATTGGAAGAGCCTACATAGGTCACAATTTTATGAGTACGGTTATCAACAATTACCACGGCAGCATTCTTAATATTCCGCAAACGCTGTGTACGTATATAATCTTCCACCAGTTTCTCGGTCTTTAGCTGGGCATTCAGGTCAATAGTGGTTTCAATTAAAGGTGCTTTTGTATGCCTGAATAAATTGGACAAATGCGGTACATACCGGGGCACCTGGCCCCTTTGTGCATCTAATGGTTCTGCCAGGGCATCGGCAATCTCCTTTTGGGTAAATATCTTTTCGTCTGCAAATTGTTGCAACCAGCGGTTACGTTCGGTAATAATGCGGTCATTATTACGGCCTATTACCAGGGAAGAAGGGCGGTTGGGTATAATACTCAGGGCCGTGATCTCTGCTAATGATAAATGGTCCGGATTTTTTTTGAAATACAATAGGGACGCTGCTTTTACGCCTTCAATATTGCCGCCATAAGGCACCAGGTTCAGGTACAATTGTAAAATTTCGTTCTTGCTATACTTTAACTCCAGTTGTAAGGCACGGAAACTTTCTATGATCTTGCTCAGCAGATTACGGGGCCTTGGCTCCAAAGCCCGGGCTACCTGCATGGTAATGGTACTGGCGCCGCTGGTGCGTTTAAACCGGATGATATTTTTAAAAAGCGCCCGGAATACGGCGCCAACATTAATGCCCGGATGCGAATAAAAATATTTATCCTCCTTGGCAATAATGGTCTTGCGTAACAGTGGCGATATTTCGTCCAGCTCCGTTTTCATCCGCCACTTATCGTCCCGGGTTAAAAAAGCATGAATAGGCTCACCTTTATTATCGGTGATCACGGTAGAATACTCCACTTTATCCGGTACGGGAAATATCCAGTTAAGAATAAAAAAAAGCAACACTAATCCCAACAATACCATACCTGCCTGGCGCAGGCGGCGTACAACTGTTTTCCTGGTTATCCTTAATTTCAATGTTATTATTTATGGTATCAGCTGCAGTACTACCGGCATCGTTCCTTGCGTCTTGCACTTCAACTGTAGTAATGCCTATGAACAAGATCAGAGCCATTTCCTGCATCTGCAGACAAATATCCGTAAAACCGGCAGCTTGCCATTCAATAATTTTAAAAACATGTTTACAGCCGGTATAGAAAATTTATGTCATCATTATATAAAATTTTACCGGTGCTTTGGTACTAATACAAGGTTTTTTGATACCTTAGTTTTTAATTAGATTTTTGAGTATTAATTATTTGTGACGGCCATAGCCGTAAAAGCAACATCAACAAACCAACCACCCATCCGAACCTATTGCTTTTATGTGTACACTATTGCTGCACCTGGTTATAAACATGCTGACTGGTATTGCCGGGCAATAATGGCCGGGTTATAATGAACACCGCGTACCAATTGATCATTGGTTGCCTTTATAATGTTCCGGCAAAGGGACCAACATACACCAGCCTGTCAACAAAAATTATGTAATTCGTACTCAAATTGTATCCTTTAATAGAAAACTGATTCCGCAACATACAAACCAACAATATGCGTATTCGTTATCGCTTGCTTCTTTTCATGTCCATCGTGGCATCCTTAGTGTTAACATCGTGTAAAACCAACAAGGTATCGCTGGATTACACCAATGCCAAAGATGAGATGCCGCTGCTCACCAACATTGTGTTCCAGTTTAACCAGCCTTTAATGGCCGACTCCCTGTTAAATATCTGGGACAGTACCGATTTTGTAACTTTTTCTCCTGCCATTAAAGGAAAATTCAGGTGGCAAAGCCCGGATGAGCTGGTGTTTTCACCTGCCCAGCCTTTGGCGCCGGCCACTAATTATACGGCAACGGTTAACAAGTCGGTATTAAAATTCAGCAAGTTTGATAAAGTGACCGGTGGCGATGATATTAAATTTCATACTCCCGACCTGGCCCTGGTTGCCTCACAGGTGATCTGGCAGGGCGAAAGTGCTACCAGCGCTATTCCACAGGTAGATATGCAATTTAACTATGCAGTAGATCCTAATTCCTTAAAAGATAAACTCACCATCGAGGTAGATGGTAAAAAGCAGGACTTTACCCTGGTAACCGTATCACCCGATACCAAAATATCGGTACGCCTGGCCAGCCTGAAAGCCGAGGATAAAGAATACGAAACAAAAATTACGATTGGCAAAGGGTTGAAACCTGAAACCGGCAGTAACAGTACCGGCAGCGATATAACCAATAACCTATCCATTCCTTCGCCCTATGTGCTTACCATACAGGATGTACAATCCGAGCATGATGGTACCGAAGGTATTGTAAGGGTAAGTACTTCACAACAGGTTACCGGCCTGGATATACGTCCTTATGTAAACTTTGACCCCGCTATTGCCTATACGGTTGATTATACAGAAACCGGTTTTAATTTACGCAGCGATAAATTCAATGTTGAAAATGCTTACAGCGTAACGTTTAAAAAAGGATTACGCGGTAAACTGGGCGGTGTACTGAAAGAAGATTTTCAAACCAATGTAGCTTTCGGTCAGCTGGAAGCGGATATCCGGTTTACCAATAGCAAAGCCGTATACCTGTCCAAACAGGGCGGTAAAAACCTGGAAATACGTATTACCAGTGTGCCGAAAATAAAAGTAGTGGTTTCCAAAATTTACGAGAACAACCTGTTAATGGCACAACGTTATGGTTACTACCCGCAGGAAACCAGTAATAATAACAGGGGCGACTATGATGGCGAATATTATGATGGCGACTATTATGGCGGTGGTGATATCACCCTGGGCGATGTGATCTTTGAAAAAGAAATAGATACCCGCACTTTACCCAAATCGGGTGGCGGGCGTTTACTGAACTTCTCCCAGTTTGAAGACCGGTTGCCGGAATTTAAAGGCGTATACCATGTTATGATCCGTTCTACCGAGGAATACTGGGTACGTGACAGCCGTTTCATTTCCTTATCCGACCTGGGCCTGATAGCCAAGGAAGGCCAGGATAAAATACTGGTATTTGCCAACTCCTTAAAAACAGCCATGCCCGAAAAAGGCGTGGATGTAATGGTGTACGCGGCCAATAACCAGTTATTGGGTACCGGCAGTACCAATGCCGATGGTGTGGCCGAAGTAGCTTATACCAAAAAAGATATCGGCGGGTTTAAACCCGCCATGGTGATAGCTAAAACGGCTACTGATTTTAACTACCTGCCTTTTAATAATACCCGCGTTAATACATCCCGTTTTGAAGTAGGCGGTAAACGTACCAACCCCAGCGGCTTTGATGCTTTTGTGTATGCTGAAAGGGATATATACAGGCCGGGCGAAAAAATTAATTTCTCTCTTATCCTGCGTAACAGTAAATGGGAAACGCCGGGTGCTATACCGTTAAAGCTTAAATTTTTAATGCCTAATGGTAAGGAGCTTAAATCATTCAGGAAAAACCTGAACGAGGAAGGATCGCTGGAAGCTTCTGTTGACCTGGCCACATCGGCCATTACCGGTACTTATAATTTAGAAGTGTATACCAGTAATGATATCCTGTTAAGTACCAAAACCTTCTCGGTGGAAGAATTTGTACCGGACAGAATTAAAGTGGCCGCTAAACTGGATAAACCTTCTTTACGTCCGGGTGAAACGGCTTCACTGGCTATTAATGCTACCAACTTCTTTGGTCCGCCTGCAGCCAACCGTAATTATGAACTGGAAGTGCAGGTTAAACAAAAATACTTTACTGCTGAAAAATTTAGTGATTATGACTTTAGTTTAAGCAACAAACAAAGCTTCTTTGACAAAGTATTCCGTGAAGGTAAAACCGATGATGGCGGTAATGCCAATGAGCAATACGAAGTACCTGCTTCTTACAGCAATATGGGGGCCTTACAGGCTTCGTTCTACACTACGGTGTTTGATGAAACCGGTCGCCCGGTTAGCCGCGGAGCCAGCGCCGATATTTATACACAATCCGTTTTCTTTGGTATCAAGCGTGACTGGTATTACTATCAACCTTTGAACCAGGCCGTTAAAACCAATATTGTGGCGGTTAATAAAGAGGGGAATGCGGTAAGTACCACTGCCCTGGTAAAAGTAATCAAGCAGGAATATAAAACCGTATTGGCCAAAAGCGGCAGCTACTTCCGTTATACATCGCAACGCGAAGAAAAAGTAATGATAGAGGGTAATGTGCAGGTATCTAATAATACGGTGTACAGTTATGTACCACGTTCACCCGGCGATTATGAAGTGCGGGTGTATATACCGGGTTCTAACAGTTATGTGGCTAAAACATTCTATAGCTACGGCAGTTATGGCGGCGATTATAATTCCTTTGAAGTAAACAACGAGGGCAATATTGATATTGAGCTGGATAAAAAGGCCTACAATACCGGTGAAACGGTAAAAGCCTTGTTTAAAACACCTTTCAGCGGCCGTATGCTGGTTACTTACGAAACCGATAAGGTGATCGGGCATGAATATGTAACTGTAGAGAACCGCAGTGCCAGTGTTAACCTGAAACTTTCCGGCGAACATGTACCCAATGTATATATCACAGCCACCCTCATTAAACCACATGAGGTATCCGATATTCCTTTAACCGTAGCACATGGTTTCATGAATGTAGGCGTTACGGAAAAGAACAGGAAAATAAATGTGGAGATACAGGGTTCAAAAACGGTGCGGTCAAAAACAAAACAAAAAATAAAAGTAAAAGCTACACCGGGCAGTTATGTTACGTTAGCGGCGGTGGATAATGGGGTATTACAGATCACTGACTTTAAAACACCTGACCCTTACGATTATTTCTACCAGAAAAAAGCATTGCAGGTAACCGCTTATGATCTGTATCCTCTGTTATTTGCCGAAGTGCGTGCCAAGATGAGCAGCACCGGTGGTGATGGTGAACTGGATATGGCCAAGCGTACCAATCCTATGCCTGCCAAAAGGGTGAAAGTTGTAAGCTTCTGGAGTGGTATTGTAAAAGCCAATGGTAGCGGTGAGGCAAGTTTTGATGTAGAAATACCCCAGTTCAGCGGTGAGCTGCGCTTAATGGCTGTGGCCTATAAAGGCAATAGTTTTGGCGCCGGCGAAAACACTATGACGGTTGCTGATCCTATTGTGATCAGTTCGGCTTTACCAAGATTCTTAAGTCCCGGTGATACGGTGCTGGTGCCGGTTACCATTACCAATACCACGGAAAAAGCAGCCAATGTTACCGCGGCAATTAAAACAGCAAATGGTACAGTGAAAGTAATGGGTAATGCCAAACAATCCGTATCGCTGCAACCAAAAGCAGAACAACGTGTATTATTTAACCTGGTGGCTGATCCTAAGATTGGGGTAGAGAATATTTCAGTAACCGTTGATGGTATGGGCGAACAATTTGTTGAGTCTACCGATATTTCGGTGAGGCCGCCGTCTACTTTGCAAAAACGTACGGATGCCGGTTCTGTGCAGGGCGGCAGCAGTAAAAAAATCGGTGCGGGACTGAGCGACTTTATTCCCGGTACGGTTAACTATGAGCTAGTAGTGAGCCGGTCCCCGGTAATTGAATTGGGCAGCCAGTTACAGTACCTGGTACAATATCCTTATGGTTGTACCGAGCAAACCATATCGGCAGCCTTCCCGCAATTATATTATGGCGACCTGGCCGACCTGATGAAGCTGAATAAAAATACCAATGCCAATACCAATGTGATAGAGGCAATACGTAAAATAAAAATGCGCCAGTTATACAATGGTGCGGTAACCATGTGGGACGGCGGCGGTTATGAAAACTGGTGGACCACCGTTTATGCGGCACACTTCTTACTGGAAGCCCGTAAAGCAGGTTTTGAAGTGGACAATAGTTTAATTGAAACCATGCTTACGTATATTACTTTAAAACTGCGTAACCGTGAATTGATTACTTATTATTACAACCGGGAGCAGAATAAAAAAATAGCACCTAAGGAAGTAGCTTATGGTTTATATGTATTGGCCCTGGCTGGTCGCAGCAATGTACCGGCTATGAACTATTACAAAGCCAATCCCGCCATACTGGCCCTGGATAGCCGTTACTTACTATCGGCAGCTTATGCTATTGCAGGTGATAAAAAATCATTTGCCGCATTGTTACCACCGGCCTTCAGTGGTGAGGAATCGGTACCGCAAACCGGTGGCAGTTTCTACTCTGATGTACGTGACGAGGCCATTGCGCTGAACGCGTTAATAGATGTTGATCCCGGTAACAAACAGGTAGGTACCATGGTAAAACATGTGAGTGATAAACTCAAATTAAGGTCATGGTTAAGTACCCAGGAACGTGCTTTTGCCTTCCTGGCCCTGGGTAAACATGCTAAACTGGCTAACCAGTCAACGGTGACTGCCGAAATAAAAAGCGATGGTAAAACAATTGCCAAAGTAGACGGTGGCAGCTGGCGTGGTGATAAAGCTACACTCAAGGGTACTAATATTGAAATAGTGACCAAGGGCAGTGGTAACCTGTATTATTTCTGGCAGGCCGAAGGTATCAGTGCTACCGGCGATTACAAAGAAGAAGACAGTTACCTGAAAGTAAGACGCCGTTACTACAATCGCTTTGGCCAGGCTATAGAGGGTGGCAGCTTCAAACAGAATGACCTGATCATTATTGCGGTAACCCTGGAAAAAAATTATAGCGGAACAGTGGAGAACGTAGTTATAACTGACCTGTTGCCCGCCGGCTTTGAAATTGAAAACCCGCGTACCAAAGAAATACCGGGTATGGATTGGATCAAAGACGGCAGTACTCCGGATGCGCTGGATGTACGTGACGACCGGATACATTTCTTTGTAAATGCCGGTTACAATAAACAAACCTATTACTATGCAGTACGGGCGGTATCTCCCGGCTTATACAAACAAGGACCGGTTAGTGCCGATGCCATGTATAACGGAGAGTATCACTCCTACAATGGAGCCGGTTTGGTAAGAATATTACCATAGTCCATAAAAGAAACGATAAAGTCCGGTTAACGCCGGACTTTATTTTTTATAAAACAACAAAGCACAGCATGAACCCCTTACAAAAGATCATAGAAGCGTTTGAGTTACATGCCGCACATGAAATAAAATGGTGTTTTGAAAACGGCATTGACCCGAATATGGTGTATAAGGATAAGCCGCTGATAGAGGAGCTTATTAACATGTACACCCGTGGCCCGGATTTTAAATCCTGCATCAGGGTATTTGCAGATCACGGACTTGATTTTGAGGATAAAATACTGCTGGCCGTATTACTGGATGATGCAGCTACCCTGGATAGTTACCTGCAAAAAGATAAATCCCTTATTAACCGTAGCTATTCCTTCAGTTGTGCCTTTACCCCTTTATACGAGGTAAGCCTTTTGCATATCTGTGCAGAATACAATCATTACTACTGTGCCGAAACCTTGTTAAAACATGGTGCCGATGTAAATGCAAAGGCAGGTATTGATGAACATGGTTTTGGCGGGCATACACCCATATTTCATACAGTGAACCAGCATAACAATAAGTCTATTGATGTAATGAATTTGTTACTGGCCCACGGGGCAGAATTGTATATCACCATAAAAGGGCTGATCTGGGGTAAAGGGTATTCCTGGGAAACCTTTATTCCGGCGGTCAATGTTATTAGTTATGCCATGATGGGACTATTACCGCAGTTCCAGCGTTCCGAACGGGATATTTATGCTGTCATCTCTATTCTTTTAAAAACGCAATGGGGAATGGAGTATTACCCGGCGAATATCCCTAATAAATACCTGGTCTCCTGAGGATTAGAAGGAATAAAAAAAATCTGGCGGGCATGCAATGGTTGCACCTGAAAGGTTGTCAGTATGGCAAAACCAAAATTATGCAACGTATTACCAGATTGCTGCCTGCTATAGCGGCTTTGTTTTTTTTAGGCGGTTGTTTAAAAGACAAAGTAACCCATACTTACACCCTTCTGAAGCCGGTGTACAAATCCAAAGAAATAGTATTAAGTGAAGTGGGAAGTACTGCGGCAAAAAGCCTGGGTAATCCCGGTAAAATTTATGTATACGGCAATTATTTATTTGTCAATGAGATCAATAAAGGTGTGCATGTGATTGATAACAGCAATCCCGCTTCTCCGGTTAACAAACGTTTCATCAATATCCCGGGTAATGTGGATATTGCGGTAAGAGGTAATACACTTTACGCCGATATTTATACGGATATGCTGACACTTGATATTTCCGATCCCCTGGATGTAGAAGTGACGGAAGTAACAAGGAGCGTTTTTCCAGAGCGCCAGTATGGTAATGGTTTCGTGGCTGATAACTCTCAATATATTGTTGATTGGGTAAGGAAAGATACTACTGTAGATTTTGAAGGCACGCCATGCAGGGGATGCGGGCTTTGGTTTGATATGGCTGCTTTCAGCAATGCCACTGCACAAAGCATGGCGAAGGCAACGGCGGGTATTGCGGGTTCCATGTCACGCTTTAATATTGTAAGTAACTATTTATACGCAGTAAACAAATCCTCACTGGTTGTTTTTGATATCAGTAACCAGGCTAATCCTGCAAAAGTGAATACTGTTCCGGTGGGCTGGGAAATTGAAACCATTTATCCTTTCCGTGATAAATTGTTCATCGGTTCATCTACCGGCATGTTTATTTTTGATATCAGTAATGCGGCTGCTCCGGCATATGTGAGTAACGTATCACATATCCGCAGGTGCGATCCTGTCATTACCGATGGTCAGTATGCGTATGTAACCTTACGTGCAGGCACTGTATGCGGTGGTACAACGGATAGCCAGATGCAGGTACTGGATGTAACAAATGTTGCCAGGCCAACGCTGCTCAAAACCTATCTGCTGGATAACCCTTATGGCTTAGGTAAAACCGGCAACCTGTTATGGGTTTGCGATGGTAAGGCCGGCTTAAAAGTGTACGATGCCACTAATCCGCTGCAGATGAACGTTAAATACCAGTTTAAAAACCTGGAAGCGTATGATGTAATACCGCTGGATGGCAAAATTATTGTTAGCGCCAAAGAAGGTATTGTACAGTTTGATACAAATGATCCCGAAAAAATTATTGAATTAAGCAGGATCGGTAAACACTAATCATTATGAACAGACTATTGTGTTTACTGTTTATCATAACGTTTTTCATAAAGGTACAGGCACAGGTAAAACCAACATACAGGTCTTTTAATACCGTTGGTATAGCCATTGGTAACAGTAAATCCGCTTACCAGGTACTCACTACACATGGGGTAAGTTATCAATCATGGTATGCGGGTGTTGGAACAGGGGTGGATGATTACCGGAACCGTTCTGTCCCGGTAATTCTTTCTGTTGCCAGGTACCTTTTACCAAAAAATAACCTGTTTATAAATGTAAACGCGGGCCCCAATTTTGTATGGGGGGAAAGTGAACGTAACCGGTTGTGGAATCAACTGGATAGTAGAGCTTTTCCCGGTTTGTTTGCAGAAGCCGGCTTCGGCTTCAGGCTCGAAACCAAAAATCCTGAACAGGGGGTCATATTTGGAACTTACTACTCCTATAAAAACTTTAAAGAGCGTTTTGAAGTACCCGGGGTTTGTAACAATCCTCCCTGTGATAATATGAATGAATACATCCGGTCACGTTTTAGCCGCTGGGCCTTTAAACTGGGTTTTGTGTTTTAGAACGGGAATAACTTTGCCTGTTGGGATGCAGACATAAAAAGAGCCGCCATAATCAGGGCGGCTCTTTTTATGTGCGATAGTAAATTAATGCAAACGATTGAAATTTTATTTTTTAATTTATATATTATGATAATATATAATATTTAATATTTATTATACTAAACAAAATAGGTCCTTTTATAGCCTGCTTTTGTTCATTCTTGGAGTTTTTGTTAAGTAAAAACCATCATTTTGTATCAAGGTTTGGTCAAAATGAGTTTTGGAAACGCAAAGCGTGAGCCCTATATTTGGTTTACCAACATATTTAACTGCTTAAAAAAATTACTCATGAAGGCAAATAGCCCCAACAGTTCCGATTTGTGGGATTTATTTTCATTCGACTCTTTTTTGCCCCCTTTCCATTTTTATAAATATATGATATACAGCAGTATAAGTATGCGTCAATAGTTTTAGACGAGTTGATACATCACCTGCTTCCGCACTTTTCTCCATTAACCCCGGCGCTGATTGATAATGATGCAGGTTTTGAAAGTGATAAAATATTACAACAAAGGTAGCTTTTAGTATAAGTGACGTATAGGTGTTGTTTTTTGATAGTGTACAGGCGAACTTATGTAAACACCAGCCAGAACATTACTGATATTTTAAATAATATAACAACTGTTTTTTCCGAAACTGCTTTGATTAATAAACAACAACTAAACTGTATGATTTTGAACTTCAGATCACGGGATTTCAGAAAGCGAAATTCCGTTGTAAGGAAACTTACGGCCTTTCATGCTATGGTATTATTTGTCTTTGTGGCTTGTGCCGATGCAAAGGCAAATGGTAACCCGGGCAAGCCAGGATTTTATGACAAGGAAAAGTATAATGGCTTTTCCCGTTTTATTGATGTTACCGGTAAGGTACTGGATGAGGCCGGTGAACCCATTAGTAATGCCAGTGTCCAGGTAAAAGGTTTAACGGGTAAAGGAACCCACACCGATGCGAAGGGCGAATTCAAAGTAAGCGATGTCTCTGCCGGCACTGTATTAGTGGTATCGGCTATAGGCTTTTTAGAGCAGGAATACAAAGTAACTACTGCCGCTACAGGAATTACCATCACTTTGAAAAAAGATACCAAAGAGATGGAAGAGGTTATTGTTACAGGTCTGCAGACCATTAAAAAGAAAAACTTTACAGGTGCCGCTACCAGTTTGAATGCCTCGGATGTAGAGAGGGCTGGTTTACCTGATATTTCAAAAATGCTTGAAGGCCAGTTTGCCGGTGTATCGGTACAAAACGTTTCGGGTACATTCGGAGCCGCACCAAAACTGAGGATTCGTGGTGCCACTTCTCTTTCGGGCGATAACAAACCATTATGGGTAATTGATGGTATCATCCTGGAAGATGTGGTGAATATTTCCAACGAAGCTTTATCTACCGGTGATATGAGTACCTTATTAGGTTCTTCTGTTGCAGGTTTAAACCCCGATGATATCCAGGACATCACTATCTTAAGAGATGCCGCCGCTACAGCACTGTATGGTGCACGTGCGATGAACGGTGTGATCGTTGTATCTACCAAAAAAGGTAAACAAACTTCAGGTCAGCCCAGGATTTCTTATACCGGTAATTTTTCACGTTACATTAAACCCAACTATTCAGAGTTTGACGTATTGAACTCTGCTGACCAGATGGGTGTATTAATGGAAATGTGGAACAAAGGTTCCTTCCAGATGCCCGGTATGATCAATGGTGCCAATGGTGGTATTTTTAATAAAATGTACAGGGATATCATGGACTATGATCCTGTAACCAATACTTATAAATTAAGAAATGACAAACCCAGTATGAACGAATACCTGCAAAGGTATGCCAATGCCAATACTGACTGGTTTGATATACTGTTTAAAAACTCTTTCTTACAGGAACATTCTGTGAGCGTTTCTTCCGGTACTGAAAAATTCCAGACCTATGCTTCTACTTCTTATTTAAAAGATGACGGACAGGCATTAGGTAACAATGTGGAAAGGTTTACCGGTAACTTCCGTTCTAACTTTAAAATGGGTAAAAGAATAACCGGTGAAATTTTAACCAACGGATCTATCAGGAACCAAAGGGCGCCGGGTACACAGAACGTACAGTCAGAGCCTGTATACGGTAGTTATATCCGCGGTTTTGATATTAACCCGTATAACTATGCCATGAACACCAGCCGTTTAATTACTCCTTATAACGAAGACGGAAGCCTGGAGTATTTTACCCGTGATTTTGCGCCGTTCAACGTGTTAAACGAGCTGAACTCTAATTACATGAAATTACAGGTAATGGAGCTGCGGGTACAGGGTTCATTGGGTTACCAGATCACACCTAAGATCAACTATAACCTTACCGGTGCTTACCGTTATGCCAAAACCGAAAACCAGGTGCATATCATGGAGAACTCAAACATGGTAAAGGCATACAAAGCAGCTTATGACCCTACCGTGTTAGGTAGTAACGAATACTTATACCGCAACCCCGATAATACCTGGGAATACCCCATTGTTACTTTACCAAGCGGTGGCTTTTATAATGTGAACATGAACAATCTTAAAAGCTACTTCCTGCGTCATGACCTGAAATACATGGAAGACTTTGGTAAACACCACGTACAGGCATTTGCCGGTATGGAAGTAAGGAATGCGGAAAGGCAATACGAGTTCTTTGATGGTGTAGGTTACCAATATGGTAACGGTGGTCTGGTTAATCCTTACCATATGTACTTTAAAAGAGCCGGTGAAGAGGGCCGTCCTTATTTCGGTATGCAACCAAGCTCTGACCGTTATATCGCCTATATGTTCCAGGGTATTTATACTTACGACGACAGGTTTACCATTACCCCTACATTCAGGTATGATGGTTCTAATAAAATGGGAAAAACCAGGACTGCAAGATGGTTACCAACTTGGAGCGTTTCCGGTAGCTGGAATATTCACAGTGAATCATTCTTCTGGAAAAACAGCATCCTGAACACTGCCATCCTGAGAGGTTCTTATGGTTTAGTAGCGAACATTGGTAATGCTACCAACTCAGCCGCTACTTTCTACAACCAGATCGCACGCAGACCTTACCTGAATGACCAGGAAACACAAACCTTTATTTCCAGTCTGGAGAACTCTGAACTGACCTGGGAAAAAACAAATGACCTGAACATCGGATTAGAATTAGGATTTTTACCCGGCAACAGGATCTTATTTGTAACGGACTTTTATAACAGGAGTATCCGTGACCTGATCGGCCCGATCAATACTTCCGGTATCGGCGGACAGTTTGTTAAAATTGGTAACTATGCTACCATGAAATCAAATGGTGTGGAGTTTACTTTAAATGCTAAAGTGATAGAGAAAAAAGACTTTGGCTGGACCTCACGTATGAACCTTTCCTTTAACAAGAATAAAATTACCAAACTGGATATTAACCCTAATATCTGGACCCTGGTATCTCCGAACGGCGGAACTGTTATCGGTAAACCACAAAGAGGTTTATACGCGGTTAAATTTACCGGCCTGAACCACTACTTTGGTTATCCTACTTATGTGGGTATTGGTGATCCGAAAGCTAATACTACTTACATTAACTTACAAAGCGATAATATCGCTAACCTGCAGTATATCGGCCCAGTTGATCCTATCACTACCGGTGGTTTCTACAACCAGATCAGGTATAAAGGCTTTACATTATCCGGTTTAATAAAATTTGCATACGGCAACTACCTGAGACTGGCTCCAAAAATCTCAGCTAACTACACCGATATGGCTTCTATGACAAGAGATGCCTTAAACAGGTGGATGATGCCTGGTGATGAAACCAGAACTTCTGTTCCGGGTATTATGGACCCTGTATATCAATTACAGATCGTAGACGCAAGCGGTGCGCAGGTAAGTTCAGTATATCCATACAACCTGTATAACTATTCTGATCAGCGTATTGCCAAAGGTGACTATATCAAATTATCAAATATTGCTTTAGGTTATAACCTGTCTCAGTCGCTGGCCAAACGTGTTGGCGTAGCCAATGCTTCTGTAGCAGTTGTAGCAAATAACCTGTGGATCATTCATGCAGATAAAAGGTTAAATGGCCAGGATCCCGAGTTCTTTGCCTTCTACCGCAGCCTGTCCGCCTATCGGAAG
>CAYUMH010000071.1:0-22878 GCA_964445775.1 uncultured Terrimonas sp. | reverse complement strand
CGGCGGCATACCGCACTCTCGGCATAAGCCACTGTTTCATCAATCAGTTGTGCACCCACTTCCCTTTCGCTCAGTGGCTTGTCGCGCATCAGGTGCTCCAGTTTGGAAACATCCTTGTGCGAGTAATACAATACGCATTTTCCTTCCAGTCCGTCGCGGCCGGCACGGCCGGTTTCCTGGTAGTAGTTCTCAATTGATTTAGGAATATTATAATGTATCACAAAACGGATATCCGGCTTGTCAATACCCATACCAAAAGCGATAGTGGCACAGATAACCTGCACATCCTCGCTTAAAAACTTATCCTGTCTGTCGGCACGTATCTTACTGTCCAGTCCTGCGTGGTAAGCCACCGCCTTAATACCATTGGCTTCTAAAATAGCAGCCAGCTCTTCGGTGGTTTTGCGGTTTAATGTATAAATAATACCGCTTTTCTTACCCATGCTTTTAATGAACCTTACAATATTTTCATCGGTTTGGTTCTTCTTTATCTTGGGCAGTATTTCGTAATATAAATTGGAACGGTTAAACGAGGAGATAAAGATATTAGGCGCGTTTAAGCCCAGGTTCTTTACAATATCGCTCTGTACTTTAGGAGTAGCGGTGGCGGTTAAGGCAATTACCGCTACATCGGGGTTTATCTGGGTCATCATTTCCCTTAACCGGCGGTATTCCGGTCTGAAATCATGGCCCCATTCCGATATACAGTGTGCTTCGTCCACTGCAAAAAATGATATCTTCAGATCGGCAAAAAACTCCAGGTTCTCCTGTTTGGTCAGGGTTTCCGGGGCTACATATAAGATCTTTGTTTTACCGCTTAACAGGTCGTCATGTACTTCCTTGGTCTCTTTTTTATTAAGCGTACTGTTTAAAAAGTGGGCAATACTGTCATTGCTGCTGTAACCACGCACCAGGTCCACCTGGTTTTTCATTAACGCGATCAGGGGCGATACCACAATGGCAACGCCTTCGCTGATCAGTGCCGGCAACTGGTAACACAAACTCTTACCGCCACCCGTTGGCATGATCACAAAAGTATCCTTACCCGCCAATAACGATTCTATCGATTTTTCCTGCGTACCCTTAAACTTAGTAAACCCAAAGTGTTCCTGTAACGATTGGTGAAGGTCGAACTTCTTAACTTTCGCAGTGGTTTCTTTCTTTACTGTTGCGGTTTTTTTCACCGCCGTTTTTTTTGCTGTAGATGTAGCCATTACTCTAAAATTTCACTCACACCTGAATAGGTGTTAGCATATTAAGGTACTCATTTTTCGTTATATGTTACTAATAAACACGGTCAAATATCTGCCGTTTAAAATATTAGTAATTGAAAAACAAATACTTATACCTTTATATACTTTGTAATCGGGTAGAACAAAACCCAAATCCTTCCGAGGGGTCCTTCTTCACGGTTCTTGTGGATATAAAAGTGGATAGCAAATTTAAGCAACCCGAACGGTTAAATAATACTTAAATCGTTAAAATAAAACCAACTTATAAACACTAACAGTGGTTAGTTTCCGGGTAGCTGCCAATAACAACACTTCTGCTAAAAACGGGTTGTCCGCTGCTCTTCCGGCCACAATTAGGGTATTAGTTTGCAGCGAAAAAGCGTGTACCAGGTAAAATATGTCCCTTACTGCTCTACCTTTTAGCTTACTCCTTACAATCTTATACCACCTGGATATGAACGGTCATATCAATGCCCGGTACCGGTTTTGCGAAAACTTCAGCAGTACAATAAAAACACAATAGTAATGGCGTTGGGTTTGCAGGCCGGGGATGAAACCCTGTACACAGCTGGTCACCATGCACTATGACTGTTTTGTATGGCAGGCTGCTTTTGCAGCCCGCCGATGGCTCTTATACCCGGCGATACCCGGTGACTTTGTGGCATTGTATATAATAGATAGAGGTGCTGTGTAAACAGGCTATATTGATGTTAGCTGAAATGAAGCTTACAAAATTCAATACAAGGCACTATTTATATTAAAATAATACGTACATTTGCAGCGGAAAAAGATAGTAAGAAGGGAACAGCGGATGTTCCCTTCTTTCATTACCGGATATGAACAACGAAACAATTATAAGCACAGTCACACAAAAACTGGAAGCGATCATCCAGGATAATCCTACGGTTTTTTTAGTTGACATTAAGATAAAGCCCACCAATAATATTAAGGTATTTGTGGATGGTGACAATGGTGTGGGCATCGACCGCCTGGTATCTTATAACAGGCAGTTATACAAACAGTTAGAAGAGATGGCCATTTTCCCGGAAGGTGATTTTTCACTGGAAGTATCATCTCCCGGCTTAAGCGAACCCTTAAAGCTGCACCGCCAGTATGTGAAAAACATTGGCCGTTTTGTAGAAGTAGTTTTGCTGGACGGTACACAGGTAGATGGTAAATTATTAACCGTTACCGAAACCGAAATAACACTGGAAGAGGAAAAAGGCAAAGGAAAAAAGAAAGAAACCGTGCAACATATTGTAGCATTTTCAAATATAAAGACAACAAAAATTCAAATTAAATTTTAACCAGCTTGGGCACTGGACGGCAACACAACTAAAAATAGTGTTACATCGTCAAAAGCCCGTAGCTTGCTAAAGCAAATATTATGGCAAGTATTAACTTAATTGAAGCTTTCCAGGATTTTAAAGACGCGGAAAACATTGACAGACCTACCATGATGAAGGTTGTAGAAGATGTATTTAAAACACTTTTACGCAAAAAATACGGTAGTGATGAAAACTTTGACGTAATCGTAAATGCCGAGAAAGGCGACTTGGAGATTGTACGTCACCGCCTCATTGTAGAGGACGGGCAAGTAGAAGACCCCCTGGCGCAGGTTGGTTATAAAGAGGCCATTAAGATTGAACCAGACTTTGAAGTAGGTGAGGATCTTTATGAAGAAATAGATCTTTACGACTTTGGACGTCGTGCCATTTTAGCGGCAAAACAAACATTTGCCAGCCGTATTGGTGACCTGAAGAAAAATGTACTGGCTAAAAAATACGAAACCCGTATTGGCGAGATCATTAGCGCTGAAGTTTACCAGGTTTGGAAAAAAGAAATATTATTAATTGACGAAGAGGGCAATGAGCTAATTTTGCCGAAAAGCGAACAAATACCACAGGACTATTTTAAGAAAGGAGAAAATACCCGTGCAGTTGTAAAACGTGTAGACCTGAAGAACAATAACCCCGTGATCATTTTATCCCGTACTGCGCCTGAGTTTTTGGCTAAATTATTGGAGATAGAGGTTCCGGAAATATTCGATGGTTTAATTGTTATCAAAAAAATTGTTCGTGATCCGGGTGAAAGGGCGAAAGTAGCAGTAGAGTCTTATGACGATCGTATTGATCCGGTAGGCGCCTGCGTAGGTATGAAAGGTAGCCGTATACACGGTATCGTTCGTGAGCTGAAGAATGAGAATATTGACGTGATCAACTATACCAGTAATAACCAACTGCTGATACAAAGGGCATTAACCCCGGCAAAAATCACCAGTATGGATATTAACCAGGAAGCTAAACGTGCAAGCGTTTACCTGAAACCTGACCAGGTATCACTGGCTATTGGCCGCCGTGGTGTAAACATTAAACTGGCCAGTGAACTGACCGGTTATGAACTGGATGTGTTCCGCGATAATGAAGGAGAAGAGGAGGAGTACGACGTTGACCTGGCAGAATTCAGCGACGAGATTGAAACCTGGGTAATTGAAGAGCTGAAACGTATTGGATGTGATACGGCGAAAAGCGTACTGAATCTTACTAATGAAGAACTGGAGCGTCGTACCGACCTTGAGGTTGAGACCATCCAGGAAGTAAGAAGAGTATTACAAGCAGAATTTGATAGCGAGTAAGCCTTACCCCTAAGGGGCTTACACGTCACATAAAACAGTTATTTGCATAAAGACAGGGACAAATAAAACACAGGTTACCTGTTGTTTGCAGAAAAGCTGAAAAAAACTAAAACCCATAAGGGAATTAGGGATAAAAATTATATGTCAGAAATACCAACATTAAGATTAATGGCTGCGGCCAAAGAGTTCAACATCGGGAAAGAAACGTTGGTGGACTACCTGGTCGACAAGGGCTTTAATAAGGATGACTTAAAGCCAACCTCAAAACTTACCGAGGACATGTACCTTGCTTTGCAGGCAGGCTTTCAGAGTGATAAGGCTGCCAAAGAAAAAAGCGACAGGGTTGACCTGCCCAAAGGTGCCATATCAGCCGAGCCTAAGAAGAAAAAAGAAGAGGCCGAGCTGGTTTTTAAAAAGAAAGAAAAGCCCGCAGCACCGGTTGTTGAAGAAAAAGCAGCGCCGGAACAACCTGTTGTGGAAGATAAACCCGAATTACCTAAAACGGAAACACCTGCACCTGTTGCAGAGGTTACGCCAACGGTAACCGAGCCCCAGCCCAAAGCGGAGCCGGAGGCAAAAGAAGAAACCGCGCCGGAAGTAACAAAAGTTACTGCACCGGAAATTGCGGTTCCTAAAGTATTGGATAAAATAGATCTTGCCAGTATTGATTCCTCTACAAGACCTAAAAAGCCGATCAAGAAAAAGGATGCTGAGGTAACCGCTAAAACGGAGCAGCCTGAGCCTGAAGTGGTAAAAGAGAAACCGGCGGTGACTGCTCCTGTACAGGAAAAAGCACCCGAAGTAACTCCTGTAAAAGAAGAACAGCAACCTGTTGCAGAAGATAAAGCTGCGCCGGAAGTAATTGAAAATATAAAAGCTGATAAACTGGAAGGTCCCAAGATCCTGGGTAAAATTGAACTTCCGGTGGATAGTGATACCCGTCCGAAAAAAGACGAGAAGCGTAAGCGTAAGCGTATCCCTATTGAGAAAAAAGACGCCAGCCAGGGTGCTAACACGCAAAACCGTGGCGGCCAGGGCGGACAGCAAGGCGGCGGATTTAACCGTGGTGGCCAGGGTGGTCAGCAGGGTGGCTTTAACCGTGGTGGTCAGCAAGGCGGCTTTAACCGCGGCGGCCAGCAGGGCGGAGGCTTTAACCGTGGCGGTGGCCAGGGACAGGGTGGTAATCGCCGTGCACCGCAACGCCGTGAGGATAAACTGATTGACGAAAAAGAAATACAGGATAAGATCCGCGAAACACAGGCCAAACTTTCGGGTGGTGGTAATAAAGGTGGTCGTGGATTGAAAGCCAAATTACGTCGTGAAAAACGCCAGGAAGCCGAAGCGGCAGAAGGAATGGCAGAAGATGGTAAACTACAGGTGACCGAGTTTATCAGTGTTAGTGAATTAGCTAACCTGATGGACGTAAACTTTGCCGAGGTAATTGGTAAATGTATGAGCCTGGGTATCATGGTATCTATTAACCAGCGTTTAGATGCGGAGGTAATTGAACTGGTGGCCAGTGAGTTTGGTTTCGATATCGAGTTTATTGATATGGAAAAACAAGCCGAACTGGAAGAGGATGATGAAGATGGCGATGACCAGAACCAATCAGCCCGTTCACCGATCGTTACCATCATGGGTCACGTTGACCATGGTAAAACATCGTTACTGGACTATATCCGTAATGCGAATGTGGTATCGGGTGAGGCCGGTGGTATTACCCAGCACATTGGTGCATACCAGGTAACTGCTTCTAACGGTAAAAAAATCACCTTCCTGGATACACCGGGTCACGAAGCCTTTACGGCAATGCGTGCCCGTGGTGCCAAGATCACGGATATTGCGGTAATTGTAATTGCTGCGGACGATGCGGTGATGCCCCAGACAAAGGAGGCCATCAGCCACGCACAGGCAGCAGGCGTACCCATGATCTTTGCTATTAATAAAATAGATAAGGACGGCGCCAACTCACAAAAAATTTACGAGCAACTTTCCGGTATGAACATACTGGTAGAGGAGTGGGGCGGTAAATTCCAAAGCCAGGAGATCAGTGCCAAGAAAGGGTTGAATATTGACCTGTTATTGGAGAAGATATTACTGGAAGCTGAAATTTTAGACCTTAAAGCAAATGCTGATAAATTAGCCAATGGTACCATTATCGAGGCAACCCTGGATAAAGGCCGTGGTTATGTGGCCACTGTACTGGTACAGAATGGTACTTTACAGCAGGGCGACCTGGTGGTGAGCGGACAATATTTCGGTCGTGTGAAAGCGATGTTCAACGAACGGAACGAAAAAGCTGAAAAAGCAGGTCCTTCGGCACCGGCAGTAGTGCTGGGCTTAAACGGCGCACCACAGGCCGGTGAGAAGTTTAAAGTATATGCGGATGAGGCAGAAGCGAAAGAAGTGGCTTACAAACGCGGCCAGATATTACGTGAGCAGGGTATGCGTACCAAAAAACACATTACCCTTGATGAGATCGGTCGTCGTCTGGCACTGGGTAACTTTAAAGAGCTGAATGTAATTATTAAAGGTGACGTGGACGGATCGGTTGAGGCCCTGAGCGATAGCTTACAGAAATTAAGTACTGAGGAGATCGTTGTAAACGTGATCCTGAAATCGGTAGGTGCCATCAGTGAGAACGACGTAACCCTGGCAAGCGCTTCGGATGCTATTATCATTGCCTTTAACGTAAGGGCCAACTTACAGGCTTCCCGCCTGGCAGAACAGGAAGGTATCGAGATCAAACAATACTCTATTATCTATAACGCTATTAACGATGTTAAAGCGGCAATGGAAGGTTTATTAGAGCCTAAAATTGAAGAAAAAGAGGTTGCCACCGTTGAGATACGTGAAGTGTACAAGTTTGACAAGGCAACCGTTGCCGGTTGTTATGTACAGGAAGGTAAAATTAAACGCGACGCCAAAATACGTCTGTATCGCGATGGCGTGTTGATTTACCCGCGTACAGAAGGTGGATTTGCCGAACTGGGCAGCCTGAAACGTTACAAAGACGATGTAAAAGAGGTGGCCAATAATACCGAATGCGGTTTGACCATTAAAAACTTTGCTGACCTGCAGGTAGGCGATACCATTGTTGCGATTGAAGAAGAAGAAGTAAAACGGACGCTGTAAAAGGCTGAAGGCGGAATGCTAAAAGCCTAAGGCTAAATGCATAGAGCTGAATGCATAAAGCTGAAAGCAAAGGCCGCAAACAGCTCCGGTAGAAAAATTAAATGGCGATTGGTAGACCCGGAAGGGGTACTCATCAAACTTTTGTTAAATACAACTTCCCTTTTGGCTAAAAACTAAAGGGAAGTTTTACATTTGAGAACTATGCAAAGTATAAAAAAACTAGCTTTTGCTTTTGGGTTGCTTACTGCTACTGGTTTTGCAGCACAGGCACAGGGCACCGGCATGAAAGTAATCGCCGATAAAATAATCGCTGTAGTAGGTGATAAAATTATCCTGCGTTCAGATATTTACAACTCCATTGATGATGCAAAACGCCAGGGCCAGGAAGTACCGGCCAATGCCAGTTGTATGATGATGGAACAGGCGGTAATACAAAAAGTATTGATGCTGCAGGCCCAGAAAGACTCCTTACCGCTTTCTGATGAAGATGTGGAGGCGGAGCTGAATCAAAGGATACGTTACTACGTAAACCAGTTGGGTAGCGAGCAGGCACTGGTGGAAATGGCCGGCAAATCAATCTACCAGATCAAAGACGATGCCCGTGAGTCGGTAAGAGAAAGAAAGCTGGCAGAAGCCATGCAGCGTAAGATTGTAGAAAACGTACGCATTACCCCCCAGGAAGTAAATGCGTTTTTTGATAAAATTCCGAAAGACAGTTTACCTTATTTTGAAAGTGAACTGGAAATAGGCCAGATCATTTCCTACCCCAAAGCCTCCAGCGACCTGGAAGACTACATTGCATCGGAAATGCAGAACTACAAACGCCAGATTGAAAGCGGGCGTATAACGTTTGAGGCATTGGCGAAGAAGGTATCTGAAGATCCTGGTAGCCGTGACCGTGGTGGTATGTACGAGATTGACCGTAACGATAAAGGTATGTGGGACCCTGTTTTCCTGCAAACCTCCTTCCGTTTAAAAAGCGGTGAAATATCTGCACCGGTAAAAAGTAACCGTTTCGGCTTCTTTTTAATACAAATGGTAGAACGTAAAGGGGACAAAGCGGTGATCAGGATGATATTGAGAACGCCACCCATTACCGATGAGGAAGTACGTTTATCGACCAATAAGTTAGATTCGGTGCGTAACCTGATTGTGGCAGAAAAAATTACCTTTAACGATGCGGCTGCGAAGAACAGTGATGACGAATCGGTAAAATTTAATGGCCCCTTTGTTTTAAGTACCCGTGACGGATCGCCTTATGTGCGTATTGATGAACTGGATAAGGATATGGTAAGCACTATCAGTAAAATGAAAGTGGGTGAAATAACCAAACCTATTGCCTTTACCAATGAACAAGGTAAGAAAGGGGTGCGCCTGGTTTACTTAAAATCCCGTTCCAACCCGCATATCATGAACATACAGGACGATTACAGTAAGATATCGAACGAGGCTTTAGAGGAAAAGAAAGGGCTGACCCTTGACAAATGGCTGAAAACTAAAGTACCTACCTACTATATTATGATTGACAAGGAAACCTCGGGCGAATGCACCAGTTTACAAAAATTCAACAGCACCGAGAAGGCAGGGTTTTAATTAACCCCTGGCAATATTAAAAGGCAATCAATACTGATTGCCTTTTTTATTGCGGTGAAGTTAAGCCGGCTGATTAACTGCCCACTACTTTTACATTGCGTACGAAACTCTCTTCCAGTGATATAAAGGTTTCTGTACGCTCAATACCTTTGATCTTTTGCAGCTGGTCGTGCAATACATACCGTAACTGTGAAATATCCTTACATACTATTTCGGCAAACATGCTATAGTTGCCGGTGGTATAGTTCAGGCGTACGATCTCCGGGATTTTTTGCAATTCACGGGCCACCGAATCGTACAGGGAGCTTTCCTTTAAATAAATACCAATAAAGGCAATAACATCATAACCGAGCATTTTTAAATCGGCATTCAGGCGGGTGCCTTTTACAATACCGGCTTCTTCCAGCTTTTTAATACGTACGTGAATGGTACCGCCGGATACATAAAGTTTTTTGCCCAGGTCGGCATAGGAAACTTCGGCATTCTCCATCATGTGCTGGATGATCTGCAGATCCAGTTTATCTAAATTCAGTTTTACCGCCATTTTATCGTATTGATTTTATATTATCTAACTAAATTACAACAAATTTGAATAATTTCTATATTTTATAAAAAAACATTAAATAATTTGGAACGAAAATGCTATTTGTTATATATTTGTGCTGTTGAAGTTCTTTAGCAAACAAATTTTATCAGGGGTTAACAGCAAAATACAATATTATTCCTGTTAACGGCCTGTTTACACTGTGGGGTGATGAAATTTTTTGGCAGACATGCCCTCTTGTCTCGGGGGTGGGGATAACGGAATAAACGTAGCATAGAGCCGTTGAGGTAGCAATACTTTAACGACCAGGGTCGACCACTGAACTTTGTGCTATAGCTAACCGCCTCGTGGAGGTTCGACCCCTCCCCCTACAGCTTTTTTTCTCATGTGACGATTTCTTGCCTGTATGTATCTACGTACAGGTATTTTTTTGCCCATTCATCGTCTCCCGCGGCAATTTTACCTATTAAATGGCCTCCTTCAGTACAATCGTGCTTACCTTTGGCAGCAAATTAATTATTTGAACCAATGAAGTACCTCTTTCTTTTATTTGCAGCTTGTGCAACAATCACCGCATCGGCGCAGGACCAGACCGTAAAGAATTTAAGATCATCTACAGAGCGTAATATTGCCAAAGACGCAAACGATACCACAGCCAAAAAGTGGAAAAAAGGCGGTTTGTATGGCATTAATATTTCCCAGGGTTCATTGAATAACTGGGCTGCAGGTGGTGACGATTTCTCTCTTTCGGTGAACTCGGTGTTAAGCCTGTTTGCTTTTTACAAAAACGGTAAACATAGCTGGGATAATACATTGGACTTTAACCTGGGTTATGTGAATACCACCAGCCTGGGAGGCCGCAAAAATGATGACCGTTTTGACGTACTGTCCAAATATGGATATGAAATAGCGCCTAAATTAAATATTGCCGGCCTGGTTAACTTCCGCACCCAGTTTTTTGACGGCTTTACTTATGACGGTGATAATAATAAAACATTTTCCTCTGCTTTTTTATCGCCGGGTTACCTGTTAACCAGTGTGGGTTTGGATTATAAACCTGTAGAGGGGCTGAGCATTTTTGTTTCGCCCATTACTTCACGCTGGATATTTGTAATGGATGATACCTTATCTGCCAAAGGCCTGTATGGGGTAGACTCCAGTAAACACAGTGCAAATGAAATAGGCGCTTTTGCCTCTATCAGTTATATTAAGAACTTCAGTAAAATTTTATCGTATAAAGGCCGCCTGGACCTGTTTTCTAATTATAAGAAAAATCCCCAGAATGTGGACCTGACCATGTCGAATGTGTTAAACATTAAATTATCAAAAGTGTTATCGGCTACTTATAGCCTGGACCTGATTTATGATGATGATGTACGCTTATTTGGTAAAAACAAAACATCGGCGGGCCTGCAGTTAAAATCGCTGATAGGGATAGGGTTGTTGCTTAAGTTTTAGGCAAGCATGTTAAGCCGTATTAATTGCTAATAGAGTAGTTATTGGTTAATGGCACCTGTTATCCGTGTTACAGGTACTTAGAAGGGCAATAAATTTTTGACAATACTAAACGAATAAAGGTCCGGCAAAGCCGGACCTTATTGTATTTTAAAGAGGCCGGTTAATTAGTGGCCAGCAGTATCTGCCAGGCTTCCTGCACTTTATTTTGCTGTAATAATTGCTGTGCATACAGGTGCAGCTCTTTCTCCATTTCATCGGGACTGATGCTGTAGTATTGTATGATCTGTTTTAAATGATCGTCGTGAAAAGTGGCATCAATAACCGGTATTTCGTGCACATTGGCCAGTTGACCCAGGTTATTACCTGTAAGAATTTTGCTGTTGCGGATAGCAGGGGGTAATACATCCACACCAATGCCTAACTGGGTATTGGGTTTGGCTACGGTAAACAGGTTATCCGTGCTTACGCGGCAATACCAATCGCCACCCAGGCGGGCTACATGGTTTATTTTTCTTTGGTCAATTTTCTGGTGTTCATCCAGCAGTTCATCGGCAATATGCATTACCTGTACCTCGCAAATAACAAGGTTGCCGGCGCCGCCTTCTTCGCCCAGGGGTTTAATTTCTATCACCTTACATTCCAGCTGTACCTGGCTCTCCTTTACCAGCGGCGGTTTAACGCTGGTAGCGGGTATGGGCGTGAAGCCTGATTTTATAAACTCGTTGATGCCCGTGGGATACTCACATCTGGCCAGTGACATTTGCTGTACCATGGGGTAGGTAACAATATTGATGACTACTTCGGGCACCTCCTGTACATTATGCAGGGTATGTTTGTTAGTGCCGTTACGCACCCGCCTTGACGGTGAAAAGATGACAATGGGTGGCTGGGAGGAGAACATGTTAAAGAAACTGAACGGACTAAGATTAACCTCACCCTGTGCGTTGATGGTGCTGGCAAAAGCAATAGGCCGTGGAGCAATAACGTGTTGTAGATAATACTGTCTTTCAACAGTAGTTAAACTGTTCATGAGTAGCTGCATGGGCCAAAAGTAGCAACAAACTGATGAGTATAAAAAAGTAAAACTGGTGATGCGGGTATTACTGCTGAAGGGCTGCACCGCTTAGGCGGAAATACTGCCCCCGTTTGAAACGGGGGCAGATTGCAGCCGGGCGGTGTACAGCAGCTGACCGGAGTTACTGCAGCCGAAAGCCCCAAAAATTAAAATATGGAATACCATAATTACCGGTTCAGGACGGTGCAGGATGACTAACTAATTGGATTACAGGCTGAACGACAACGATGTCGGGAACGTTTGCGTAAATAAAACTATCCTGTACTGTCGGCTTTGTTAGAAAATGTGCATAGACTTGTTAAGCATTTGACTAACGACAATTGCATTTTAAAATACTGCTGTATGAATAAAAAACTCATTTTGAGCGTTCTTTTTGCGTTGACATCTTTGTATTTGTTTGCCCAGACAAAACCGCTGAAAGGAAAGGTTGCTGATGATGGAGGGTTGCCGCTACCGGGCGTCACCATCCAGGTTAAAGACAAAAAAGAGACAGCCCTTACCAATGCAGACGGAGAATTTACCATTAATATTCCCGCAACAGGGGTTGTTGAACTGGTTATCAGTTACACCGGTTATAATTCATTAACAGTAAAATCGGATGAGGACCTGTCCTCGATAAAGTTGCAGAAGAACATTTCATCGTTAGATGATGTGGTGGTAGTGGGTTATGGCACATCGAAAAAACGTGATCTTACAGGATCGGTTGGTGTGGTAAGCGGAAGTGAGTTGATGAAAACACCGGTGGCCAATGCTGCTGAAGCCTTGACCGGTAAAATAGCAGGTGTATTGGTTACTACCACAGAAGGTTCGCCCGACGCTGAAATTAAAATTAGATTACGCGGTGGCGGTTCTATTTCACAAGACAATTCGCCCCTGATCATTGTTGACGGTTTTCCGGTAAGCGATATCAATAATATTGCGGCATCGGAGATTGCTTCGGTTACTTTTTTGAAGGACGCTTCTTCAACAGCTATCTACGGATCGAGGGGTGCTAATGGTGTAATGCTGATCACCACCAAAGAAGGTAAGGCTGGTAAAGTAGCCGTAACTGCCAATACCTACCTGGGTTACCGCGAAATATCTAAAATGCTGGATGTACTGAGTCCGTACGAGTATGTGATGTATCAGTATGAGCTGGACCAGTCAAGCACTTTCACCGATTATTACGGTGATTTTCGTGACCTGGATATTTATAAATCGGTAAAAGGCAAGGACTGGCAGAAAGGGGTGTTTGGCAGAAAAGCCATTCAGCAGTATTACAATGTTGGCATTAGTGGCGGTACCAAGGCCACCCGGTTTAACCTTGGCTTTACCAGGAATGATGAAGAGAGTGTGATGTTGGGATCGGGTTATGAAAGAAATAACTTAAGCTTTAAACTGAATACGGATATTAATAATAAACTAAGCGTGGATTTTAATACCCGTGTATCTTATATGCTGATTGATGGTGCCGGTGTTAATACAGGTGCAGGCGCCAACAGCCGCCTGCGTAATTCAGTAAAATATGCACCTACCAGGGGTTTAAGAGAATTTAGCCAGGGTATTATTGACGATGATGATGCCAATAATCCCGAATCGGCGAGTTTGTTATTTGACCCTGTTCAATCTGCTTTGGAAGAATACAAAAAGCAAAAACGTTTAAACACTAACTTAAATGCAGGCTTAACCTGGAAGATATTAAAATCATTATCATTCCGTTCGGAAGCTGGATACGAGTTCAGAAATGAAAGAACGGATAATGTATGGGGCCCTTCAACTGGCCCGTCACGTAACTACGGCGGACAGCCGATTGGTAATATTGCCACCAGGGAAGGCTTTACCTGGAGAATATCCAATTACTTAACCTTTAACAAACAAAATTTCCTGCCGGGACATTCACTGAATATAGTGGCCGGACAGGAGGTGATCAATACAGGCTTTAATACCACCGTGAATGAATCAAGATTTTTCCCGGTAGATATGAAGGCCGATGCGGTGTTGACCAATATGAATTTTGGTACACCTATTCCAACTGTTACCTATAAAGCGCCTGATGAAAAAATGGAATCTTATTTCACCAGGATTGGCTATTCTTTATTGAACAAATACCTGGCAACCTTTACTTTCAGGGCTGATGGTTCGAGTAAATTTGCCCCTGGTCATCAGTGGGGTTATTTCCCTTCTGTTTCTGTGGGTTGGAATATATCGGAAGAAGGGTTTATGGACCAATATTCAGGTTGGCTGAACCAGTTGAAACTGAGAGGCGGTATAGGAACTGCGGGTAATAACAGGATACCGCCTAATGCCTGGCAGCTGATCTATGGTACAAACAACGAAAACAAGCCTTATTTCCCTAATGAAATGGAAGCGCCTAATTTTATTCCCAGTAGCAGGCTGTATAACCCCGAATTAAAATGGGAAACAATGATCACCCGGAATGTGGCATTAGATTACAGTATTTTTAACTCAAGGATAAGTGGTACTATAGAATATTATTATAACACTACAAAAGACTTATTACTGGATGTGCCAATACCTGCCAGCTCAGGTTATAGCGGACAGTACCAGAACTTTGGTAAAACTTCCAACCGCGGGGTAGAATTTACCGTTGATGCCAACATCATCAATAAAAAAGACTTTTCGTTCACCGCCTCTTTTAATATTGGCTTTAATAAAAACCGTGTAGAGAATTTTAAAAACGGCGATGCTGATTTCAGGGCCTATACATCGGGCTGGAACGGAACTGCACAACCTTTGGAAGACTATATCATCAGGAAAGGACAACCGGTTGGCCAGATGTATGGCTTTGTAACGGATGGTATGTATTCTTTTGACGATTTTACCTTTAATACCACTACCCGTAGATGGGTATTAAATACTGCTAAGGGAGTACCTGATAACAGCGCTTTAACCTCAACCGGTAGTTATTTTGGACCCGGGGCACTGAAGTTTAAAGATATCAGCGGACCTAATGGCGTACCGGATGGTATTATTGATAATTATGATAAAACTGTTATTGGTAATGCTAATCCCAAAAACTTTGGTGGTCTGAACCTTCAGTTCCGCTACAAAAACTTTGACCTGTCTACTTTCCTGAACTGGAGTTTTGGTAATGATATTTACAATGCCAATAAGATGGACTTTTCGGCTTACCTGTTAACCAGGAAGTACCAGAACCTGGTGGAAGATATGAGCCTGGAGCATCGTTTTACTACAATTGATCCTTTAACCGGGCAAAATATATACTACGGTGCCAATGCCAACCCGCAGCGTTTGCAGGAGCTGAACCAGAATGCTACCATCTGGCACCCGATCATGACCGTAACGCCTTTACATTCCTGGGCTATTGAAGACGGATCTTTTTTACGTATTAATACCGTTACGCTGGGTTATACTTTACCAGGCGCATGGACCAATAAGTTAGGTGTTAAAAATGTACGAGCCTACATTTCAGGTTATAACCTGCATGTGTTTACCAACTATACAGGCTATGACCCGGAAGTGGATACAAGAAGAAACCCGCCGATTACACCGGGTGTTGATTTTTCGGCATACCCTAAAAACCGTTCTTACATTGCTGGTCTTAATATTACTTTTTAATAATGATTGCTATGAAAAAAATATTTTTAATCATCTCCGGAACGATGCTTGCTTTTAGCTGGCAATCTTGTAAAAAAGATTTTCTTTCTACCTCTTCACCATCAGAGTATACACCCGAAGTAGTGTATAGTTCTGTTGCTTATACAAACTTTGCCTTAACCGGCATTTATGCGCTGTTAACCCAGGATCAGTTGTATTCGGCCCGTTTGCCACTTAACTATGCTACCAACAGCGATATAGAGATTGTGGGCGCCAATGCAACAAGTTACCGGGAGAATACCAACAGGGGTTTGTCCAACTACCTGGGTACACCGGATAATTCCAGTATTCAGCGGGAGTGGACAACCATTTATAAAATGATTGAAAGGGCCAACCTGGCTATTGAAGGTATCAGGCAAAGTCCTTTAATGGGTACGGCCGACTCCAACAGGATGAAAGGCTTTTTGGGTGAGGCACTGACATTAAGGGCCCTGGGGTATTTTGAACTGGTAAAAAACTGGGGCGATATACCTTTTAAAACCGAATCAACCAAGTTTGACCTGTCCAATGTATACCTGCCCCCAACCAACAGGGATAGTATTATGGAGGTATTGCTCAGTGACCTGCAGGAAGCCAGTGTATATGTTCCCTGGGTAAAATCGGCTAACTATACATCAACAGAAAAAATAACCAAAGGATTTATAAAAGGGCTGATCGCGAAAATAGCTTTAACAAGAGGTGGATATTCTATCCGGAATAAAGCAGGCTTTCCAACCGAGAGGGGCTCAAACTGGGAAACATATTATGCTATTGCCCGGGAAGCATGTCTTGATATTATGAACAACGGTACGCATACACTGAACAGCAGTTATGCATCGATATGGCAGAAGTTATGTAGCCATGAGCTGGACGCAACGTTTAACGAACCTTTATTTGAAGTGGCCAATGGTTTGGGAAGAAGCGGGGAGATGGGTTATTCAATCGGGATACGTTTTTACGCCAATGCGAAATATGGTTTTGGTAATAATGCCAACGTAGTTAATACCACGGCCTATTATTTTTACTCCTTTGATCAGAAAGACCTGAGACGTGACGAGACAGTAGCGTATTATATGTATGGCAATGGTTCCGGTGATGCTAAGGAAGTGTTTCAGACAAATCCCCTGTCTTACAACTTTACCAAATGGGACCAGCGCAGGATGAACAGTACCTGGTTAAATATGAATTTAAACGCCAACGGAAAATTTGGCTATGGCATTAACTGGGTGATCATGCGTTACGCCGAAGTATTATTAATGTTTGCGGAGGCCGAGAATGAAATAAATGGCCCTACTGCTTTAGCGAAAGAGGCATTAAAACAAGTAAGAAGAAGGGCTTTTGCAACAGCGGACCAGGCAGATAAGGTAGAAGCCTATGTAGAATCACTTGCCAGCAAAACAGCTTTCTTTAATGCCATCGTGAACGAAAAAGCCTGGGAGTTTGGCGGCGAGGCCGTGCGTAAGTATGACCTGGTAAGATGGAATTTATTAAGCGCTAAGATTCAGGAGCAGCGGGATGGTTTCAGGAAACTGTTTAACGGGGAAGCGCCTTATAATAATGTTCCTAAGTTTTTATATTATAAATACGAACCGAATAACGAAATACTGGACAAGCCGGATATTAACTTTTATACCGATAAAGGAGTTGATCCGATTGTGGGTTATACAAGGGTTAACTGGATGTCGGGTTATACGGCCGCCAATAAAACAACTTACCTGGAGCAGGTAGACCTGTTCAGCAGTGGTTTGAATAGTGTTACACCAAACCGGCATTTGTTCCCTATACATAGTTCCACTATTGCAGAATCGCAGGGTAAACTGAAAAATGCATACGGGTTTTAATCACATTTAAATTAATTGCTAAAAACGATTAGCATGAGCCATACAATAAAAACGAATAAGATAACACTGCTATTTCTTTTAATAGCGGTACTGACAGCCGGGGCCTGTAAAAAGTATAATGATTGGGGAGTGGATGAAAGTTATAGCCGTTTGTTCCGTCCAACAGATCTCACTACCGAAGTAGACGGAGTACAGGCCAAATTGCGCTGGAAGCCAAAACCATCTACGCAAAGTTATACAATAGAAGTGAGCAAGGATAGTTTAACCTTCCAGAACATTGTGTATACCTATAAAGATGTACCGGCTACTACAGACGATAAAGGTATCTTTTTTGATATTCCCGATCCGCTGGATGCATTAACACGTTACTCGATCAGGATAAAAGCAGTAAGTACAGAGATGAAAGAATCTGAATGGGCTGCTGCAACTTTTATAACGGCTACAGAACAAATTATGTACGCTGTTGATATTGCCGATATAACACCAAGATCAGTAAAGTTAAAATGGATTATACCCAATGCCGTTACACATATCATGATTGGTTCAACCAGGTATGATATTACAGCAGGGGAAAGAACGGCCGGAGAGAAATTAATAGAAGGGCTGGCGCCTAAAACCCCTTACACCGCTTTATTGTATAATAATACCGCTATCAGGGGCAGCCAGAGTTTTTCAACCAAAGCCGATATTCCTACCGGGCCTAATGTAATAGAAGTAGGCGCAACAGACGACCTTGCGGCTATGCTTGCTACTGCTGAAAACGGGAAAACCTATGTGTTATTACAGGGCAGTGTATACAAAACCGATAACGTGGTTGTATTGCCTAATAATATCTCTATCACTATATGGGGCGAGGATGGTCCGCAGAAGCCGGTACTGGCTTTTAACGGCATTACACTCCCTGCTACGGCAGGAACGATCAGGTTTGAGAATATTGATCTTACCGGTTATAAAGACAACGATCCGGCGTCTACCAAAAGAAACTATGTATTTAACCAAAGTACTACCACTAATACAGAAGCTGTTGTGTTTGAAAACTGTATTGTAAGAAATTTTGTAAATACACCTTTCAGAACCCAGGGTGGTACCGGTATCAATGTAAAGGCCGTTACATTTAACAAATGTATCGTGTATGATATTGGTGATAATAACGCTAACGGTACTTATGCTTTTATACACCATGGTGTAAATGCCGGTACGGGTTTAATTGATGACATAACCATTACCAACAGTACTTTGTATAAAGTGGGGTACAGTATTATTTTAAGTTCCAATGCGCCATCGAAAAATGTGATTGTTGAGAATAATACTTTTTACAATGTAATTGGAAACGGCCGTTACCTGATTGATTTTAACGCACAATCCATCAGCGCCAGCTTCCGGTTCAATAACAATATCATAGCAAAAACATTATCTCCTGCAGCTTCTGCAAGAGGAATACGTTCCGGTAATATCAGTGCTTTACAGGTAACTAATTCTTACCAGGCTTCGGATGTAGTGTTTGCAGGTAATGCCATTGCAGGTATTACAGCCTATGCCAACCCGGCTACCGATTTATTTACCGACCCCGCAAACGGTGTGTTTAGTTTTAAAGATGCCGGTTTCGTTGGCAGGAGTACTGCAGGCGACCCACGGTGGAGATAATACTTAATAACGATAACGGCTGATTGAATAACCAAATTCAGTCAGCCGTTTTTTTATCATGTTACGTCATGGTCCCTTTTTTGACGTTTAAAAATGTTTATAAACAATGAATACCTTTATCCGTAACCACACTTTTTTTTTATTTGCCTTAACCGTACTGGCCTGTTCTAAATCCGGTTCTTCCGGTGGTGCAACACCGGAGCCAGAACCAACCGGGCCAATACCGGTACAGGAAACAGCTATAGCATTTCCAGGCGCAGAAGGGTATGGTAAAGTAACTACCGGCGGCCGTGGCGGCAGGGTAATTAAAGTAACCAACCTTAATGATTCCGGCCCGGGTAGTTTAAGAGCTGCCATTACTGAATCGGGTAAAAGGATCATTGTTTTTGAAGTATCCGGTAATATCATATTACAATCCAGGTTACAGCTCAGGAACGGCGATGTAACTATTGCCGGGCAAACGGCGCCGGGTGATGGCATCTGTATACAGAACTATGAACTGAATATTGCCGCTGATAATGTGATCATCCGTTATATGCGTTTCCGTATGGGCGACCTGGCCAGGAACGAACAGGATGCGGTATGGGGCCGGTATAACCAGCAGCTTATACTTGACCATTGCTCCATGAGCTGGTCCATTGATGAATGCGCTTCCTTTTATGCCAATAAAAACTTTACCATGCAATGGTGCATCTTATCAGAGAGCCTTAATAAATCGGTTCATGAAAAAGACGATCATGGTTATGGTGCTATCTGGGGTGGTTCAGCCGCTACTTTCCATCATAATCTTTTAGCACATCATAACAGCCGTAATCCACGCTTTGACGGCGGGCATCGTTCAGGCACCGGCAGCAGTCCTTTTGGTATTGATAAAGTAGACTACCGGAATAATGTGATCTATAACTGGATGGGCAATAGCGCCTACGGCGGTGAGAACGGCGAGTACAATATGGTGAACAACTACTACAAACCCGGACCGGCCACACCGGCCAGCAGGAATAAACGCATTATGCAGGTATCCCTGGATGCCAGCACAGTAACGTATGGACCTGGCTACGGAACATTTTATATTGCAGGTAATTATGTACACGGAAATGCGACAGTTACTGCAAATAACTGGTCCGGTGGTGTTGACTATCCTTCCGGTGTAACACAAACCATGGTGCAAAAACAGGTGGCTTTTGCCAGCGAAGTACTTACCACACATACAGCACAACAGGCTTATGATGCTGTGTTACTGTATGCGGGTTCCAGTTTTAAACGGGATGCAGTTGATACACGTGTTTGTAATGAAGTAAAAAACGGGACAGTTACCTATAACGGTTCTAAAACAGGGTTTAAAGGTATTATTGACTCGCAGACTGATGTGGGAAGCTGGCCGGTATTGCAGTCTTTAACCGCTTTAAAAGATACCGATGGGGATGGTATGCCGGATGATTGGGAAATAGCGAATAAGCTGGACCCTAATAAAGCCAATGCGAATGGCAGGGATTTAAGCACCGGTTATGATAATATAGAAGTGTATATCAATAGCCTGGTAAAACAGATAACGGATAATCAAAACAAATAAAGTTGTATATAAAAAGATTGCTTACCACCGTATTATTGGCAATATTGATTGCTGCGAATGATATAAATGCCCAGCCGGTTACAGATGCATTTCCGGGAGCCGAGGGCTTTGGCCGGTACACTACCGGTGGCCGTGGCGGGCGGGTAATAAAAGTGACCAATCTTAACGATGCGGGAGCGGGCAGCCTGCGGGCAGCGATAGAAGCAAAAGGCGCCAGGATAGTAGTGTTTGAAGTGTCGGGCAATATTGAACTGAAATCCAAACTATACTTTTTACATGACAGTATTACGGTGGCCGGGCAAACCGCTCCCGGTGATGGTATTACGATAACCCATTACCCTGTGCTGGTAAAGGCCAACAATGTTATTATCCGCTTCATTCGTTTTCGTATGGGTGATGCGGCAATGGAAGAAGGCGACCCGGTTGGCGGCACTTTACAGAAAAACATTATGGTAGACCATTGCTCTGTAAGCTGGAGTACGGATGAATGTTTATCTTTTTATAACAACGACTCCCTGACCGTACAATGGTGTATCATTTCGGAGAGCCTGCGGGCTTCGGTACATTTTAAAGGGGCACATGGTTATGGTGCTATCTGGGGCGGAAAGTATGCAAGCTTTCACCACAACCTGCTGGCGCATCATGACAGCCGTAATCCCCGCCTGGGCGAAAGAGCGGGCAGTGCTTATGCCCTTACCGACCTGACCGATATGCGTAACAATGTTATTTATAACTGGGGGCATAACAGTACTTACGGTGCCGAAGCCATGAACGTAAACATTGTCAACAATTATTATAAACCCGGCCCTGCCTCTATAAACCGTGACAGGATATTTTCACCTGATAAGAATAAATTTCCTGATAAGGCAGTGTACAATACCTGGGGTAAGTTTTATATAGATGGTAATGTGGTGGAGGGGAGTGATGTCTCAACAAAAGATAACTGGGCTAATGGCGTGTACAAACATTTTCATAGCAGTTATGGTACTGTTACCGATAGTGAAAGAGTGAAAATGCGTATGAAAGCGCCTCACAATATCAATAACAACATGGTTACCTACCCGGCAAAAAAAGCTTACGAACAGGTGTTGCAGTATGCGGGAGCCAGTTACAGCAGGGATCTGATAGACAAACGCATTGCAGAAGAAACACGTACCGGCACTTTTTCAACAAAAGGATCCAGGGGAAGTAAAAAGGGTATTATTGATTCGCATCTGGATGCCGGCGGATGGCCTGTATTACAATCGCTGCCCGCATTAAAAGATACAGATGGTGATGGCATGCCGGATGAATGGGAGGTAAAAAATAAACTGGATCCTTTTAAAGCCAATGCCAACGGGAGAGCGCTGAGTAACGTCTATGATAATATTGAAGTGTATATAAACAGTATAGTACAGGAAATAATTACGAAACAGGTATTATAACTGAACCGGTAATGAGTTGTAGGTTGTAAGTAATAAGTTAACAAGAAACACAAACATGAAAAAGATTCTAATAAAAGCAGTAGTAGCCTGTTTGTTTACCATGATGAGTATGACTGGTATGGCACAGCAAACAGTTGCTTTTCCCGGGGCGGAAGGTTTTGGTAAATACACCACCGGTGGCCGGGGAGGTAAAGTAATTAAAGTAACCAACTTAAATGATGACGGCCCCGGCAGCCTGCGTGCGGCCATAATGGCAAAGGGGCCCCGCATTGTTGTTTTTGATGTTTCCGGTACCATTGAACTAAAATCAAGGCTGGTGATCAAAAACAACGATATCACTATTGCAGGACAAACCGCTCCGGGTGATGGCATTTGTATCAAGGGTTATAATACCAATATCGGTGCGGACAATGTGATCATCCGTTACCTGCGTTTTCGCCTGGGTGCAGAAAACAAACAGGAGGATGATGCACTGAACGGTACTAATCACAAGGGCATCATCATCGATCATTGTTCTATGACCTGGTCGGTTGATGAATGTGCTTCCTTTTACCGGAACAGCGGGTTTACCTTACAATGGAGCCTGATTGCCCAAAGCCTGAATAACTCGGTGCATACCAAGGGTAATCATGGATATGGTGGTATCTGGGGTGGTGAAGGTGCCAGTTTTCATCATAATCTTATTGCCAGCAATACCAGTCGTAACCCGCGTTTCAGTGGCTCTTCCACTACGGTGAACCCGGAAGGGGAGCTGGTGGATTTCAGGAATAATGTCATTTTTAACTGGGCGGGCAACAGTGTGTATGGCGGAGAAAAAGGAAGGTACAATATGGTGAACAACTATTATATACCCGGTTCGGCAACGGTTTCAAAAAATGTAAAAGCACGTATTGTAAATCCCAGCGCACCCTATGGACAATTTTATGTTGCCGGTAACTATATGGAAGGGGCTGCCGAAGTAACGGCCGATAACTGGAAGGGCGTACACTGTGAGCACCCTGATTCGGTTAAAGTAAATAAGGCATTTGAAGTAGTAGCGATCAGCAATCAATCTGCCAAAGAAGCTTACCAGCAGGTAGTGGCATCTGCAGGCGACGGCGTAAACGATGCCTTCCATGTGACTATCAAAG
>CAYUMH010000070.1:0-23316 GCA_964445775.1 uncultured Terrimonas sp. | reverse complement strand
TATTAATGTTAACCTGCCTAACGACGGAGGGGTAAGCAACAATCCTTATTTTGTTGTACTAAACCCTACCCTCAAAACACAGACCCAGGGATTGTACGATTTCATCAAAAAAAATTACAGCGGCAGCAATAAACAAATTGTATTCTTTAAAAAGAAGAACAACTCCGAAACGGCCATCAAAACGATGTTTGAGGATGCCATTAAAAACACACCGGGCAGTGCTGTAAAGATCAAATATATTGACCTGATAGACAGTTTTACTGTTAACCAGCTAAAAGCACAACTGGATAGTACCAAGCAAAACATCTGTATTGTCGGTTCTTTTGATGTAAATTTTGGTAACAGGGTCATCAAACAACTAGCCTCTTTCAGCAAACAATATAAATCAGTAGCCGTGGGTATGCCAACCTGGGAAAACCTGAAAGGCCTGAGCAAGCCGGAATACAAGGGTGTGGAAATAGTATACAGCAACCCTTTCCATAATGCTAAAACCGATAAGCTGAGCCAGAATATCAACCAGTATTTTACACAAAAAATGTTTGCCCGCCCCAGCGATATGGTGTACAGAGGCTTTGAAGTAACCTGGAAGTTTGCCAAATTATTACAACAGTACGGAAACGATTTTAATGCCAACCTGACCAGTAAGAATTACCAGTTATTTACCGATTTTGATATTCAGCCGGTATTGGATAACGAGACCATGACCCTGGAATACCTGGAAAACAAAAAGCTGTATTTTGTTAAATGGGTGGACGGGATTGTGAAGCAGGTGTTGTAGAAGAATGATGAATTATGAATGTTGAATTATGAATTGATATAAAACGATAAAAGCGCCTGTGGCGCTTTTATCGTTTTTATGTTATCAGGTTGAAGTTTAATTTATTTCCGGTGGATACTAAACTATTTGTCCATTGTCAATTGTCCATTGTCAATCCCCCCTATCAACTACACTACTTTCAACAACAACACGGCAATACCATAAATAACTGTAATAGTAAAAATGCCCTTGGCCGTTTTATCCTTGTTGGTATTAAGGTATAAAGTAAACAAAGCAATATTAGCCAGTAACATCAGCGACCCGATAGAGGTCAGCATCTGGTTTTGCGTAAAGAAATAATGCAGAAATTCTCCAAAGCTGAAACCTGTGCTTTTGATAAAATAAATGATCACCAGGCCAATAAATAGCCCTAAAAAGCCGATGAGTATACCAAACTTAAAATTATCGGTCTTAAATATGTTTACCACAGTTTTTCCAGTTTTTCTTTTAGCGAATAGTTAGTCAGGTCAAATTGTACAGGTACCACACTCACATAACCGTTATCCAGGGCCCATACATCGGTATCTTTTGATTTGTCGAAGTTAACAAACTCACCGGTAAGCCAGTAATAATGCCTTCCGTTGGGATCGGTACGTTCAATAAAGTCCTCTTCGTATTTAGCATAAGCCTGCTTACACAGTTTAATGCCTTTGATATGCGAGGCCGGTAAAACCGGGATATTTACATTTAATACAGTATGTTTTTCCAGTTTGGTGCTTAACATCAACTCCACCACTTTACGGGCAAAAACCTTTGCACCTGAAAAATCGGCATCAATGCTATGGTCCAGTAAAGAGAAACCGGCTGAAGGAATGTTTTCAATAGCAGCTTCTACTGCGGCCGACATGGTACCGGAATAGATCACATTGATACTATGATTAGCGCCATGGTTAATACCGCTGATACAGATATCAGGTTTACTGTGTAATACTTTATCAACAGCCAGTTTTACACAATCAACAGGTGTACCGGTACAGGCATAGGCTTCAATGCCATTAAAGGGATCTACTTTGTGTAAACGCAGCGGGTGACCAATGGTGATGGCATGTCCCATTCCTGATTGTGGCTTATCTGGTGCCACTACCACAACTTTACCCAGGTCGCGAACCGCCTCTACCAGGTTCCGGATACCCGGTGCCGTGATACCGTCATCGTTCACAATAAGTATTACGGGCTTTTTTTTCTTTACAGCAGTTTTCTTAGCTGCTTTCTTTTTTGTTGCCATGAGTGCAAAAATATACGAATAAGTTGGAAGTGCTAAGTTATAAGTTTTGGGTTATAAGCCATTGAAGTTATAAAGGGAAAATAAGTTATCATTACCCGGCCAGTATAATACTTCCGGACTTATTAACTTTCCATCTACCGGACTAATACTTAAACGTAGGACAAAGTGTCTGGCGGCGATTGCCTTTGAATGTATCGTAAGCGCCTTGTTTTACCAGGGATATTTCGTAGGCGCCGCGGCGGCCATTGTAGTTACTTAATGAAGAAATGGTAACATCGTAGTTAAATGTAACCACATAATCTTTAAAACCAATACCCAGCATAGGTATAATAGCATCCTGGTGACGGTAGTAAGCCCCGCCGATCAGGATGGTTTCGCCATCGCCGGATAAGTTATAATGGGCATTAGCACCCACCACTGTTTCGGTGGATTTTGTTTGCAGCGAGAAATAAACATTCGGGTTCACGATCCACTGATCGTTTAGTTTAAAGCTACCGTTTACAAAGGCAGTATGCCGCATCGGTATACGGTTATCAATACCCGGTGCCTCGTTAAAGAAGGATTCCCTTGGCCTGTTCAGGTGATGGGATGACCAACCGATATTGAGGTAAACATTTTCGTTAGGGAAATAAGCGTAATTCAATCCGGCCTGTATATCCAGGTAATTGATATTGGTATTTGCCAGTACCACGCTGGTAGGCATATTGGCATCAAAGAATTTACCGTCAAACTGGTCGGGGAATTTAAGGTTGGTTACATTGATACGTTTATTGGCCCAGCCAACATTAAAACCACCGCTTAACAAACTACCCAATCCTAAAGTCTGGTGATAAGCCACCGAACCATATACCCTGGTTGAGGTAAGATTGCCGCTGCCGGCCACATCTCTTAATATTAAACCACCTACACCCAACCAGCCGTCGCGACTCTCATCATTGAGCAATTGTACATCACCAAAAGCGCTCATGGTTTTATAGGGCATCGACATAATGGATGACCATTGGTTACGGTAGTTTACCCCAACCCTGTAATCAGCATCGGGTAAAAAACCGGTATTGGCCGGGTTGGTGAGTAAAGGGGAGTTCATGAATTGAGAAAAATGCAGGTCCTGCGCATACATAACAGTGCCCGATAATAATACCAGCAAGGTTGCCAGTGATTTACCGATCCATTGTTTTTGTATGTATGTTTTTATATTCATGCTTTTCAACCAACTAATTTATCGTCCATTTTTAACTGCCGGGTAAGGTTATTCCAAATGTGCGATCTTCAACAATACTGTTGGGACACAGCGCAAGGAACGATGCCAGTAGTACTACAGATGACAACCATAACTAAACTACATAATAAATATGAAATATTTTGTTATTGTTGTACGGCACTATCTTATCAGTGTTATGTCCCCTTTCTTCGATGCTTTTGTACCATCAAAGAATTCCACTTCCAGGGTATAAGCATATACATCCATTGGCTGTACAGCGCCTTTTACCCTTCCGTTCCAACCTATATTCCGGTCATTTGTTTCAAATACTTTTTGGCCCCAGCGGTTCCAGATAATAAACCTCATTTTCGCTATTCCAAAGCCACGCACTTTTACAATGCTGTTTACATCACCGCTGTTGGGTGTAAAGGCATTGGGTACATCCAATGCAGGTTCAATAATAGCACTTACCGGTAAACAGGTAGTATCGGCACAACCTGTATTGGTAAAAGCTATTAAACAGGCATTAAACGTACCGGTTGAGTTATACTGGTGTGATACATTGGCACGTGAAGTGGTGGCCAGTGTTTCGCCATCACCAAAATCCCACACAAAACGAACCGCATTGGTGGATGACTGGTTACTGAACACCGTAGGTGTATTAACCTGTGGCGTTACCGGCGTAAATGAAAACAATGCTTCCGGCAGTTCATTTACCACAATAGTGAAATAGGTAGTATCTACCAGGTTACAGGTATTAGGATCGTTGGCAATTAACCTTACCCTGTAAGTACCCGGGTTATTAAATGTATGCGTGGGATTAACCAGCGTGGAAGTATTATCAGTTCCCGAAGCCGGATCATCAAACAGCCATTCAAAAGTTAAACCACCTATCGAAGTATTGGTAAAGCTGGCCGTATAAGGTGCACAGCCCGCCGGAGGCGTATCAAAAGCAGCTTCTACATTAGCAGCTACCCGCACGGTGATAGTGAGTGAATCCGGATTATTACAATACGCCGTATCACGTAATATTAGTTTTACATCGTAAGAACCGGGATTGGCATAAGCATGTGTTAAAGAGTTTAAACCTGCAATAACCCGTGGTGAGCCATCACCAAAGTCCCATATAAAGGATGTATCGGTAAATGGTCTTGACGGATCGGTGGTAGACAGGTTGTCGAACCGGTAGTTAAAGGCTTCGCAAGGAGCCAGTTTCACAATATCGGCCGCAAGATTAGCCCTGAGATCACCTACCCGGATATTAATATAAGAAGTGTCCCTGATATTACAGCTCGAAGGATCAATAGCGATCATCATTACCCGGTAAGTGCCTACCGTATTAAATGTATGAGATTGGATATAGCCCGTACTGGCCGGTAAAGGACCAATATTAAAACTTGAATAAGCCGGGTCAGAAGCATCTATAGGACCGGAGCCGTTATCACCAAAGTTCCAGATATATTCCGTTGCATTCAATACCTGGTCTCTGAAAGTTACTTCTAAAGGAAAACAACCGGCCGTATCGTTAGGCACACCGCCAATAGCGGAGGATACATTACTGCCCACACCGGCCAGATCAAGCTGTATTTTTAACATGCCCAGGTTACAATTGGCAGAGCCGGGTTTGGTAGAGCCCCATACACCTACTGTAGTAGGATAAGGAGCCAGTAGTCCGCAGGCTGCACACATGCTCTGGTAAATAATACCATTGGCATCAAAGCGACTGGTTCCACCATCTACGTGATCCGGGAAACCTCCGTTCTGCCCGTAAAAACTGGCATATAAAGGTTCAGGCCCAATCGCATCACGACGCATCACAAAAAAGTAAAAATCGGAACCGTCCGTTTGTCGGCCGCTACGCCCCGGAGGCGTTACCGCATTGGCCGTTGTAGGCATGGAGTTGGTGGTACCGGTTAATACGCCCGCATAACCTTCCATTACACCGCCCCAGCCGGAAACATATACATTTTCACACCTGTCTACCAGGAAGGCAGTAGGTGAAATATTAGGGGTGGTGCCCCCGCTTCCGAAAGTGGTGGAATAAACATAAGCCGAAAGGTCGGACTGTAGTTTTACAATAAATTGTTGAGAACTGGAGCCAAAAGCACTGGCATTGATCAGTGGCCATGCACCGTTGGTAGTACCCATAACATAGGCAAAACCATTCCTGTCGAACTGGATGCCATATGCCTGCGTAAAAGTATTGGCACCCGTCGCATTTGAATTAAGATAAGTTCCCCGCAACAGGGTATTACCGTCAGGTGACAACTCGGCCACATAACCGGATATCGTATTGCTTTTTGCGGGGTTAACGGTTCCGGCACTCTGACCGGCAAACAGGTCCGTACTCTCCGTACCACCTGCCACGTATATATTACCATTTGGCCCTACACTTAATACATAAGCCGCATCGTTGAGCGAACCACCTAAATAAGTACCGAATAATAAGTTATTTAAATTAGGATCGAATTTGAGTATTAATGCATCCTGGCTTCCCCTTAAAGTGGATTGATAACGGCCTGCGGTAAAGGATAACCCGGCCGATTTTGTGTTGGAAGCCACCAGTATATTGCCTCCGCCATCTAAAATAACTTCACTACGTCCGTCGTCACCATAATTACGGCTAAGAGAATTAGGCGACCGGCTTGTACTGATGTTCACGCCGTCATCGGCTGCGCCCCCCACCCTTACAGAGCCTAAGAGACCACTACCCGCAGCGTTTAGCTTTGTAACAACAATATCATAGTTACGTGACTGCCCGCCACCGCCAATAACACCACTGATATGAGAGGGATAATTATTTGAATTAGATCTTCCGGCCAGCACCAGGTTACCTGCCGCATCTACCACTAAACTATGCGGCTGTTCGTTGCCGTTGCCGCCAATATAAGTTGCATATACCCTGTTTGTTCCGTTAGGGTTTAATTTAATGATACCGATATCAAACCCCTGCAAACCGCCGTCACTAACCCCGCCTGCAAAGGAGGTTTGAAAAGCACCTGAAGAAGTAGGAAAGCCTGCACTGAATACAATACCGCCACCAAAAAAACTGCCATCCGGACCATAAGTAGCGGTAAAGCCCCAGTTATCGCCGGTACTGCGTGAGAACGAACAGAAAACCAGCGTGGGGTCAATAACCAGTGTTGCGTTGGGATCGTAGTTCTTTACATCGAAAGTGACAATATTGTTTTTCACCACGTATTTTACCGCAACCTCTTTCATTTGTTTACCATCACTCTGGTAACTGTATGGATAGGTTTCTACAAAATCGCCCAGGGAGGTATTTGTTACTAATTCTTTGTTCCGTACAGATAATTTATCCACCCCATCATACCGCAGGGCAATCTTTTTTACATCCCCACCGGGCTTTACAATAATATCGTACTTCAGCAGATTGTTATGGGTATAATAACGTACATCCACATTGGGATACACGTCCTTCATTTCTATAGTTTGGTACACTTTACAATTAGCGGCCCATTTAGAAGCATCATTACCTAAAAAATAGTTGGTATAAGTATCGAGTGGTTTGGAAGGAACCACTTTCAGGTTGGTATTTGCATTAACAAAATCAATATTATAGGCATGTGACCGCATCACGATCTTATCGGTCATGCGCATAGCCTGCTGGCCCATAAACTCATGACCATGCATGGTGGCCATTACTTTTTTATAATCTTCAGGATTGTTTTGCAGGATGGTCACCCCGCCGTTACGAATGAAAAAGCTGCCAAAATTCACGTCGCCCTTAAACTTTACACGATCATCCCATTGACCTTTGTTTTCCACAAAGTCAATCATACCATACTCCTGCTGCGCTTTCAACAGTAAAGGCAGAACAAAGCTTGCAATAACTAACAGTAAATTTCTCAATGGCGTATTTGAATTACGTTCCTTAAAATAACGAATTTTAAAGGCAAAAGCTTCAAAACTTATGTTAAGATATTTTACTCCACAAAGTTTTTCCCTTTTGCGATTGTAAGAACTGTTTCAGTACACGGTTTTCTTCCTTTTCCAGTAAACTATCTTCCTCCAATAATTGTACCGCAAACTTTCTTGCCGTGTCTAAAATGGGTTTATCATTAATGATATTAGCCAGTTTAAAGTTCAGCACCCCGCTTTGCCGGGTTCCGTCTATATCACCGGGTCCGCGCAGGTCCAGGTCCTTTTCCGCAATCTCAAATCCGTTATTGGTAGACGTCATGATCTTGATGCGCTCACGGGCGTCATTTCCCAGTTTTTGACCGGTTAACAGTACACAATAACTTTTTTCACTGCCCCGGCCCACCCTGCCACGCAGCTGGTGTAACTGTGATAAACCGAATTTCTCCGCACTTTCAATCACCATTACCGATGCATTGGGTACATTTACCCCTACTTCAATCACGGTGGTGGATACCATTATCTGGGTGTCGTTCTCTACAAACCGCCGCATATTGGTTTCTTTTTGTTCGGCAGGTTGTTTACCATGTACCATGCTGATCCAGTATTTGGGTTCAGGAAAATATCCTTTTACCGTTTCATACCCACGCATCAGGTTCTCATAGTCCATTTTATCGCTTTCCTCAATCAGGGGAAAAATAATGTACACCTGCCGTCCCAGGCCTATCTCGGCCTTTAAAAAATCCATTACCCGGCTCCTGTCATTCTCATAACGATGAACTGTAGTAATTGTTTTACGGCCTGGCGGTAATTCATCAATAATACTGTAATCCAGGTCGCCATAGGCTGTCATTGCCAGGGTTCTGGGTATGGGAGTGGCCGTCATTACCAGTACATGCGGGGGAACGGCGGCCTTCTTCCACATTTTAGCCCTTTGTTCTACGCCAAAACGGTGTTGCTCATCTACAATAGCCAGGCCCAGGTTTTTAAATACCACTGCCTGCTCAATAATGGCATGTGTGCCAATTAATATATTGATCTCCCCATCTGCCAGTTGTGCCAGGGTTTCCCGCCGGGCTTTGGTTTTAGTAGAACCGGTTAATAAACCCACTTTCACCGGCAGCCCTTCCAACTGTTTGCTGATGGTTTCGTAATGCTGTTTCGTTAATATTTCGGTAGGTGCCATTAAACAGGCCTGGTAACCATTATCCAGGGCAATTAACATGCTTAATAGTGCCACCATGGTTTTACCGCTACCTACATCACCCTGCAATAAACGGTTCATTTGTTTACCACGGGCCGTATCCTGGCGAATTTCCTTCAACACTCTTTTCTGTGCTCCTGTTAACTCAAAAGGAAGATAATTATTATAAAACTCGTTAAACAGGCCACCCACTTTTTCAAACACCACGCCTTTGGAATACCTGTGCCGGTCCAGCTTTAATAAATTAAGCCTTACCTGGGCCAGGAAAAACTCTTCAAATTTTAAACGGCGTATCGCATTGTTGTAGGCCGTCATATTGGGCGGAAAATGGGCATGTTTATAAGCCAGGAACCTGTTTTCCAGTTTCAGTTGCTGTAAAATACTTTCCGGAATATTTTCAGGAATATCTGCCGGTTTTAACTGGGCAAAAATGGCCTGTGATAGTTTACTCAGCTGCCGGCCACCCAGGCTACGGGATTTCAGTTTTTCCGTAGACGGGTATACAGGCTCCAGCACATCCTGGCCATCTTTTTTTGCCGGTACCCATAATTCCAGTTCAGGGTGTACAATCTGCGGCTTTCCCATAAAAAAGCTCACTTTCCCGAATACCAGGTACACTTTACCCGCTTCCAGCGCTTTTTGCACCCAGGTAATGCCCTGGAACCAGGCTACTTCCAGTACGCCGGTCTTATCCCTTATTTCGCCTACCAGTCTTTTTCCACGGTTCTCTCCCACTACCTCTACATTCATTAAAACACCGGCTACCTGTATATAATCGGTTGCGGGGTTAATTTCATTAATAAAGGCAACTTTTGTTTTATCAATATGCCGCAGCGGAAAATGCTGCAGCATATCGTTATAAGTAAAGATATTCAGCTCCTTTTGCAACATTTCGGCCCGTTGCGGCCCTACCCCTTTAATATAGGCGATAGGAGTCTGTAATATATACGGCGGATTGCTGATAAAAGTTTTTTTACAAAAATAAGCATTCAGCAACGAGATTATACCTGGTATGTCAATCCCGGTTTTCTTGATGTAACACTTGCAAAATCCAAAACTGCATATTATTTTTAATATGAAAACCAAAGAACTTTTCAGCCAAAACCACTTATCCATGCCCTATTCCTATATTTTTTTACAGGCCGGTTTTTCCTTTACAGGCGATTTTACCTTATCACTTCAAAGTTTTATCACAGCCTTCATTATTTCACTGTTGCTTATTCCTATACTCATAACATTGGTAACACGTTACCAGTTACTGGACAAACCAAACGCCAGAAAAGAGCATCATACCCCCGTTCCCACCATGGGAGGTATAGCCATAGCCATTGGCTTTTTATGCAGCTATTTATTATGGGTACCCATTACCTGGGATGCCATCAATATCAGTTTTACACTGGGCCTTGTTGTGTTATTAATGGTAGGTATGATGGATGATATGAAAGATGTACCGGCCCGGTATAAATTTCTCATACAAATTGCAGTGGCGGCCCTGTTAGCTGTATCAGGTTTACGTATCCAGGATTTTGGCGGCATTATGGGTATTCACCAGTTACCACTGGCCGCACAATACAGCTGCACCATTGTTATGATCGTAGGTATAACCAATGCCTATAATCTTATTGACGGTATTAACGGCCTGGCCGGCAGCCTTGCCTTTATGGGCCTGGTAACCCTGGGTATTTTTTTACAGTTGGCCGGCGATACTACCAGCAGTTTACTGGCTTTTGCATTAGCAGGCGGTGTATTGGGTTTCTTATATTTCAATTTAGACCCGGCTAAAATTTTCATGGGTGATACCGGTTCCCTCTTACTTGGTTTTGTGATCGCGGTACTGACCATCAAACTCATGAACGCCAATATTATATTACCCAACGGTGCAGCTGTACAGGAAAGTATTGTAGCCCTGGGCATTGTATTAATCCCTGTTTTTGATACGGCCAGGGTATTCCTGCAACGTATCTGGAAAGGAGGCTCACCTTTTGTGGCCGACAGGACGCATTTACATCACTATTTTACCAATAAAGGCTTTGGGCATGCTATAACTACCGCTAGTATTCTTGTTATCAACGGTATTGTGTTAATGATTGCCCTGAAAGTGCAATACAAAAATCCCAACGTGGCCGTACTGCTGTTACTTACTTTTATGGGATGCATGAGCTACCTCTGCTCCAGCATTACTTATTTCAGCTTCAGCAAACAAAAAAATGCTCCGATAGCTGATTAAATCGCGGAACTTTTAACGATTAACCCTTCACCAATAATACCCAATAAATAAACCGGGCTACCCCGCCATAAACCCATCAAACAGTCATAATTTTGACGTATGAAAGGGCTTACAAAATGGACGGACACAATAGTAGCAATAGCAACACCGCCGGGCTTAGGCGCATTGGGCATTATACGGTTGAGTGGCAGTGAGGCGGTTGCCGTTGTAAATGCACTTTTTCCATCAAAAGATTTAACCAAACAGCCTTCCCATACTTTACATGTCGGCTTTTTACAGGAAGGGGAAACGGTATTGGATGAAGTGGTGGTATCCTTATATAAAGCTCCCCGCTCCTACACCGGTGAAGATATTGTTGAGATCAGTTGTCACGGCTCGCCCTATATTTTACAACAGGTAGTATATGCCTGTATACAACAGGGTGCACGCCTGGCCACCCAGGGTGAATTTACCCAACGTGCTTTTTTAAATAATAAAATGGACCTGGCACAGGCCGAAGCGGTAGCCGATCTGATTGCTGCCGATACCGAAGCCATGAAACAAACAGCCATGCGCCAGTTGCGTGGCGGCTTTTCGCATGATCTTGATAACCTGCGGGAACAACTCATCAACTTTGCGGCACTGATTGAACTGGAATTGGACTTTTCGCAGGAGGATGTGGAGTTTGCCGACCGTACGGCCTTACAGGAACTGATCACCAGTTTAAAAGCAAAGATCAGCGAATTGGTCAGCTCCTTTAAATTGGGCAATGTGATCAAAAACGGGGTAAGTGTAGCCATTATAGGCAAACCCAATGCCGGTAAGAGCACCTTACTGAATGCTTTGCTGAACGAAGAGAGGGCCATCGTAAGTGATATTGCGGGCACAACCCGTGACACTATTGAAGAAACACTGAATATTAATGGCGTATTGTTCCGCTTAATAGATACTGCCGGTATACGAGAGCACACTACCGATGTGATTGAACAAATTGGCGTAGGCCGCAGCCTGGCAAAAATGCGGGAAGCCAATGTAGTGGTTTACCTGTTTGATGTTCAGGATTCCAATAAAGAAGATTTTCGGCAACAGATCAACTTGTTAGAAAATGACGGGCTTATTTATTTACCCGTAGGTAATAAAGCCGATAGCAAACCGCTTGCAAACCTGCAGGAGGAATATGTACATAATGATATTATCTTTTTGTCAGCCAAAGACAAAACCAATATACAGCAGCTTAAACAGGCTTTATATGATATTGCCGTAGGCGGCACTATCAATACCGAGAGTACCATTATTACCAATGCCCGCCACCATGCGGCCCTGCTGAAGATACATGAAAGCCTGCAGGACATAGATGCCGGCATGCAGGAAAACCTTACCAGCGATCTGCTGGTACTGGATATACGCCGTTGCCTGCACTATCTGTCTGAAATAACCGGCCGTATTGAAGTGGACCGGGATATACTGGGTACTATTTTTGGTAAATTCTGTATTGGTAAATAAACCTTTCAGCAACCAAAAAACTTCAGTTGTCTGCAACTGCTTTGTTAGTTAGTTTTAGCGGCCGGGGTATTTAAAACTTTGCGTTCAAACCCCGTTTTCAATCCCGGTGGATTATCAATAAGCGATTTATCTAAAGCGCGGGGAGCGAAAGAAAACGTATTATTATCCTGTTTGCCATCACGCTCTGTTTGCGAAGGGGCGGTGAGCATAAGCTGTGTTTCGTTTGAACCTGAAAAATAATGCAGGTCAACTGTATAAGTTACAGGTTCTAATTTCCAGCTTCCGTATCTAACCAGGCTACCCCATTCGCTGGTCCTGTTACTGGCAGCTTTACTCCACCATCCGCCTTTACCCTGGCGGGGTGTAATAGTAAGTTGATTGCCATTTAATTTCCAGTTACCGCTTTCATACACAAACTCTATTTCCTTTACAAATACGGCCCAGTTTTTCATGCGGAACAAATAAGTGCCATCACCATAAAAAGCATATTCCTTTCTAAAATATCCGCCCGAGGGTTGTGGAAACCCATTTGAATAGCCGCTTGTTTCTATAGTGTAGCGAACCCACAAACCCACAATGGAGGAATTATTAGTAGTTGATGTTGTGATATTAGTATTCCTTTTTTCTTGCGCATCGGTTAGTTCCAGTGAATTAATAAAACCCAGCAAATCTTTTTCATATTGCTGTGTATTGGTCATCAATACCACGCTTACCATTTGTCCTCCTCCCGTAGCAGTTAGTAATGTTGCCAATCCGTTTTGAGCATTATCTGTATAATTGGCTGTTCCGGAAATAATATCCCAGCCCTTTTCTGTTACTGGTTCCTGCATGGCGGGTGCATCGTTTACCTGTACAGATGCTTTTACCAGCTTATCCCAATCGGTTTTAAAATTATCAGCAGCACCGGCATTACTTGCAGTGGCTTTGGTAATAAGGGCCAGGGCATAAGCACCCGTTTTACTATCTGAAACGGACAGTTGCACACTGCTCTCCTGTTGTTGTTGCTGCCAGCCTTTGGGAGCAGCATAACTTAGCACATCAAAACTTTGCTTTTGCGTACAGGCAGTTAAACTCATGAATATGACCGAATGAAAAACCAGTAATTTTTTAAACAATTGCATGATCATACATTTATAAACAACAACAATACTTTACATCATAGGGGCAGGTGCAGCCGGTGCCGCTGGTGCCGCTTTTCTTGCTCTTGCATTGGCAGAACCCGCATTCTCCAGTTCCATCGTCAGTGTTGTCATAAACTGGTTGAACTCGCTGATACAATCGTTATTATTGGTAAGTAGTTGGTAATACAAAGTTTGACTACCATTGCTTAACGAATAAAAGTAGCTATGTATCTTATCCATTTTTTGGATGGTAGTACCTTTTGAAAAAAAGCTTATTAACCCATCGGCTTCGTATTTGATAACAGCTCCTTTTTGGTTTGAGTAGCTGATGCCCTTACCTCCATTTTTTGTCCGGTAAGCCAGGTAATCGGCATCGGTATTAACTGCTCCCTTTTCAGTGGCCGAGATAATTATCTTGCAAACAACACCTTTTTTCAAGGCCTTCTCCAATGTTACCGTTTCGGTGTTTTTTGTCATTTGCCAGCCGGCGGGTACGGTAAAGCTCGCTTTACCAAAAGTTTCCTGCGCTTTTAATTGATACAGTGATAGCAGCATCAGGCAGGTTATCATCATTCTTTTCATGTTAATAAAATTTTATGAGATAAAAATACGTTCCGTTCATCCCTTTTGTTATCCTATAAAAGCATGATTTTTTACAAAAGAGTAATATCCCTGTCTCTAAACCACTTGCTGTAATCTTCGCCATAAGCACCACCATAATTAATGCAGATTTCGGTATGGGCAGGAATAGGCTCATGAGCGGTAAATATCATCTGCTTTTCGTCCCGGTCCAATATATATAGGGCATTGGGATACAACCGGTGGTTATACATAGAACCAAAGCCCATTGCCAGCGATAAGGTATTTTCTTCTTTGTTAAAATAAAAACAATAACCGGATAGTGGCGTGCTGTTAAGCAGCACAAAATCATCAGCAGGTACAACAATAACAGGGCAAACTTCAATCGTATCTCCCGCTGCAATATCCTGGTTGCAAAAAACACCTCTCCCCTTGCCCTGCACTTCTTTCAGGTATAAATATGGCTTCATTCCTTGTTTTGTTGGGGAAAATAAACTGCTTCCCTGTTGAGGGGGTGTCCGTTATAATTAATCGTTATTTCTGTACCCGGCTCAATGGTTCTATAGGCATAAATATTAAGGGTATTTCTCTTATTTGAAAACGAATAAAACGCATTAGCTTCGGGCGAATGATTATAAAACGATGCATAGCCAAAACCAAAAGCAGCAGGCATTTCCTGGTTCTTTATTAAAAAATAATAATTGAATAGTTTGGTATAACGCAAGGCCTCTTTTGCTTCTGCCGATAAAAAAACTACGGGAGCTCTTTCAATCAGGCTGCCTTTAAAAATTCTCTGTTTTGCATATACACCCCTGCCATGCAACGGGCTTTCTTTCACTTCAATATTTGTGGGTTGAACAATGTTTTTATTAAAAAAAAACATAGGACTTATCGGGTTTGCTTTAGTTATCCTTTTTTGTATTCGCTCTTTTGGCTGCTTCCATTTCAGCCTGTTTGGCTGCAGCGGCTTTTTGTTCCGCTTCACGTTTATCTTTTGCTTCTTTTACGGCGGCTTCTTTGGAGTAAGGTGTTGTGTTTTCTTTGCCTTTATCCTTATGTGCGGCCTGTTTGGCCGCTTCCATTTCAGCCTGTTTGGCTATTGCCGCTTTTTTTTCGGCTTCCCATTTTTCTTTGGCTTCTTTTACGGCGGCTTCTTTAGAATAAGACACCGTATTGTCTTTAGCTCTATTCTTATGTGCAGCTTCTTTAGCGGCTTCCATCGCCGCTGCCTGTTTGGCTTTTACATCATCCTTTGTTGCTGCCGGGTTTGCGGCTTTGGGGTCGGTTGAAGTGGTGGTAGTACCTGCAGCCTGGCTACTGCCGGGTTTTTGGGTTTCCTTCTGGGCATTGGTTGTTTGTGCTTTAAGCGATGTAATAAACAACAGAGTACTTAAAACAGATATAATTCTTTTCATTTGTATAATATTTATTGTTTAGCAGGAACTGCTTTATCTGCCACCACATCCGCCTTCTTAATTTCGGCATTTTTAAATGCGACATTTTTTATTGCTGCATTTTTAAACCCCGCATCTTTTGCATCAGTTTTCTTAATTACCGTAGTTTTTTTAATAGTAGTACTCTTAGTCGTTTTTGCGGAAGTATTAATAGCTGTAACGGGCGGAGTAGTTTCTTTTTGTACGTTACTGTTTTGGGCCTTTAAGCCTGCCGTAATAAGCAAGGCACTGACAATAGTCAATAAACGTTTCATTGCTTTTAAAATTTATGAACTAAAAATACACAGTAGCCATCCCTTTTATTATCATATAAAAACATGATTTTTTGTTTCATAAAAACCAAACATCCCGAATATGAAAACCATTTACAATAATCTTCATTCAAAATCGTTAACACCAGACTATGAATTGAATAGGTTGTTTTTAATAACACGCTCTCACAACTGTATTGTAAGTTGTCGAACCTGGCAGATACAGCGTAGTGAATCTGCCAGTCGATTCGATTTTATTAAATGACGGAGGTAAAGGGTTAAAATCTTTATCGGTGCCCACTGTGAGTATACGTAGCTGGTTTTTATTACTCGTTATATCATCACCCGGTCTGTAACCAAGTAAACCGAACACATTAAAGTTGATTGTTTTAGCAGCAAATGACGGATGAGGGTAGGCATTACCATTACGGTCTTTAAAATAAAGCGTAATGGAAACCGTATTTATCTTCCAGGCATCACTGGCCCAGGCTTTATTATCATATATAACAGTTAAGGCAAGCCCCTTCTGTTTCAGGTTGCAAAGGGAAGTTTGTGTAAGATAATAGGTGCTATTGGTAAGAAAAAAATCAGTTGCAGTATTAACTTTCATCTCAGGAGCATAACCCGTCCCTTTTACCCATTCCCCTAAACTGGAAAATCCGTTTTCATTGTAGTTAGCAACACCCAGGTACAAGTACACACGTGAATTATTTGCCTCCTTATTATCATTGCCGGTGTGAATGGTAACTTTTGCGGATTCAATATAGAAATCAGCATCTTTTATAGCCCTTGCAGTAACAGGAGCCTCAGCTGTATTATTATTCTCATCGGCTTCCGTAAGCCGCTTTTGTTCATCTACCATAAGCATTAATTTGTACTCATTGCCTGTATACAAATGCGGACCAGTTACAGTAAATGTGCCTTGAATAGTTTCTCCGGATTGAAGTAATCCACCTGAATTCACCAACAGGTTTGTCGATTCTGCAGGATAATAGAACTTTCCCTGATCTTTGCTAAAACTGGCTTTGATTAAAATGGGAAAATTTAAGGTGAGATTTTCCGTACCGGAATTGATAACTGTGTATTGTACTTTATAGGTATTCTTATCTATTGATGAAATATCATCAATTTTATTTATCCTTATCGTAAGATCCTTACCCTGTGTTTGTTGAGGAAGCACCGCATTCGCTTTGATAACTTTATTATTAATTATTTTATCTGCTCCGCTGTTTTTTACTCCCGGGTTAATAACTGGCGTGGTAGTAGTCACCTGCGAATGCGCTGTACTTAAAAAAGAAACATAGCAGCATAATAATATGATTGCACTTTTCATTGTATTAGTTTTAAGATAAAATTAATCCCGGCAGGTAGTATCGGGTATCCCTTAAAAGCATGATTTTATCTATTGCAGCAGTTTATAATAGGCCGGATAATCAAACTTATCGGTGAAATTTTGTAATAACCGAAGCGATGAGGGCAAGGTAACATACCGGAACGCTACTGTGATGAATTGTGGTGTAGCTGCTCCGGTTGCTGCAGTTTTAAAATAGCCTGCGTTGTATTGATACAATGGCTCACTTTTCTTTTCATTATCGTAAAAACGCCAAAATCGGTTATAGTTAATTTTTTCTTTTAATTTATGCTTGTTGTTCTGGTAGACATCTTCACTCCGGTTAATAATGGCTTGTGCACCCAGCCAATCTTCTTTTTGAGTGGCCAGTATATTTTTTACAAGTTCAATTTTTTCGTTCACCACCGTTTCCCACCCATCGTATTGTTTTACACTGTTATCACGGTCTGCTGTTAATTTTGCGACCAGTTTTGTAAAGTATAGTTTTTCCCGCTCATAGTATTCCAATAAACTTACCAGGTATTCTTTACGGCTTACAGGAATTAATACAGGCATGTTTTTCTTTTTCACAAACCAATACCGGTATATATGTGGAACCCGGCTGTTGAGCTTTACATCCTTTTCGGCTACATCCTGAAAATAATCCTGCCCGGTATTAATGGCTTCCAGCAGCGAGGGGGTATTGCAAGAGAAATACGTAAACAACTTAATCAGCTTATCACCGGGGTCGGAAAGTTTATGATTTTTCCAATCTGCATATTCAAATCCCAAATCATAGTTTCCAAAGCTTCTGCCAAACGGGTTTCGCAAAAAACGTTCTAATGTATTAACCGGGATGGCGTTTACGTATATACGCAACACAGTACCGTATTCAGTATTCCGTTTTAGTTTCCCGGCGGCGCAAAAGAATTCATAATGCCCCGCCTGCAAATAATATTTCCCCAGTTTCACACTACCTGCGTATTCGTAGCCATTACCAGAAAAAGTATTTTCCCAATTACCACCGGTAAGGCTAAAACCTGCACGGCTTTGCTGCTCGGCCTTTTCAATCTGCTCCAGCGTTTTTTTCGCTATAGCTTTGTCAGCGGCAGTTTTTAGTTCCTTAAAATAATCAGCCCTTGCCGCCGGCCACGGGTGCTGTGCCGCTGTAAGATATTCGCCAGGTACAATATCTAATTCTGCAGTAGTTTTACAGTTTTGCGCATAGCTGCTTTGTATACCTGCCATCGCCAGATATGCTAAGAAAAAAAATTTCGTTGTCATCATTTTTAATTTACTTCATCAATATTTTTAAACCAGGTAATATTGCCAACCCAGCACGGTGTTCCTGTTCGGTTCGCCATCGTTGGTATTGTGCTGACGCGGTGAATGACAGAAAAAAGTATGACTCTGCCTTCTTGATAAGTGTAAAAATTTATTGGAGCATTTTTCTCAACGCAGTCATATCAAAACTTTTCAAAAAATTATTAAAATACCGTTCAGAAAAACCTTTGTCTTCAGCTAATTCGTATCGCATCTGCACTTCCATAAACATCGGTTTAGCCGGTTGGCCATCCGGAGCGGTAAAATAGGCCGGATTTAAAATGTATAAAGCCGACGTGTATTCATCTTCTGCATCATAAAACTTACCAAGGTTTTCAAGGCGTTTATTCGCATCGTAGGTTTTGTTATTATTATCAACTACCGCAGGCTTTTGTAACCATGCCTGTTTTTGGCCTGCAAGCAGTTCTTTAATTTTTGTTTTCCGGGCTTCATAAATTCCTGGATAGTCTTTCTTGTCTTTTTCCAGGATAGCACGATCTCTTTTTGCCCCATCAGACATGCTGTTGCCAATATTTTTTACCCTGGCCGCATGGTCAAAATAAAAATTAGCCGTTTCAATTTCCAGGTATTCCAGCATATCTTCCAGGTATTGTTTCCTGCTCACAGGAATAAGCAACGGCACACCCGGCTTGGTAATTAAGTAACGCCTGTCTATAAAACGGTATTTGTTTGACGAAGGCTTATACCGGTCGCCGCGTATCCAGTTTTCAGTATACCCGTCACCATGAATGATCTTTAAAAATTCAGTATGCGTGTTTTTATAATCATTGGAGCGATTGGCGAGTACCATCGACTCTGAAATGTACTGCGAAACCTTGCTGGGATTGTTTTTTGCCATATTAACATGATCCGGGCCTTCCCTGGCTTCTATCGGAATTGAGTAGCGAATGCCATTGATGGCAAACTCACCGGTTCCACCTGCTTTTGCGCCTGCAGGCATATATGGATTCACATCTACCCGGAGAACGGTCAGGTATTCGCTGACTATTTTGGTTATATGTTGGGTAATATGACAAACATATCTATAAATGCCCAACTGGTAACCATATCCGGGGTAAGCAATTTTGCCATAATTATTATAGTTTCCGCCTGAAAAACTTACCCTGGCCGCACACCCGGTCAGTTTAAAATCTTTCCGGCTTGCTTCCTCCAGTTTTTCAATAGCTATGAGCTGCTTCAGCATGGCAGCTTTTATGGTCGCGTCACCTTTGATACTGTGAGAACCATATTTTGGATTAGTATGGTCCGTATAAATTCCTGCTACCGCATCCGCCGTTTCGTGACAAGGGGTTAGCGGGTCTGTTATCTTTTTAACCTGTGCAGGCACATTATGGCAATAAAACAAAATAGCGAAACCCCATACTAATATTTTCATCGCTTTAATTTTTAGTTATCACTTGCCATAATAAGTATAGGCAGTCGTATCAGTCTGTATCAAAGCATTGCCCGGTTGTGTGTGTATATTCAATACCCTCCGGGTTACCAGGCCAATCTCATTTGTCTGATACTGGTATTCGATTGTTTGCCTGATTGCATTATTACTAAGTTTATCGTAGTAAGTGGTTTTTTGGAGCAGGTTTTTTGCAGGTTTCCCAGTAAAGGAAACAGGCAGGCCGGTGCTGTAAAAACCGGCACGGTAGGGCAGGTTGGTGTACTCGTACACCACAGAATCGCTGGCATTGGTAATAGATGGAATATGAGCAATTCTTTGGCTATGCGCATAATTTGCTATGCCATTTTTATAGTTGTACTGTACCCTGTTGGTATAAGTCTGATAATAACTGATGGCAGTAGCCAAACTACCATCGGCATTGTAATGATTTTTGGAGCTTTGAGCAACGGTAGTATTATTGGTAATCCAATTAGAATCGATATATCCGGCCGCGTTTAGCTGGTAATAAACTTTTTGGGAAGAAAGAACACCATTGACATATGACACCTGCGTGTATAGCCCGTTGCTAAGGGTAGCAATGTATTCCACGGTATTGTTGTTTTGTTTCCGTGTATATTTACAAGTGGTGCCATCGTAGATGTAAAGCGTGGTATCAAATGATATGGAAGAAGTGGTACCTGAGTAATTCCTTAGCGAGTGAGTGGCTGTTTTAATTTTATATTGATTGTAGTCGATAGCCGATGGCGACGCTGTATCGTTTTTTGAGCAGGATAAACATCCGAATCCCAAAAAGATGAAGGCGAAAATATTTCTCATTGTTTGCATTTTTATAGGGTAAAAGTACCGGCATGCTATTATTATTATTATCGTCAAAAAAGATGATTTTTAAACCCTATGCTAAAAAATCATTAAAAAGTATGAGCGGGAAAAGCTACCTTAATGTTTTAATTTGCAGAAACTGAAAATGATCATGTAATGAACAAATGGCTTGTTTATATAGTTTTACTACTATGTTGCACCACAAAAACTACTGCCCAGCAAAATATCGACAGCCTGCTTAGCGCATTAAAAACGGCAAAAGAAGACAGCAATAAAGTATTATTATTATTATCTATCGGGGAGCAATACGAGCGATTTACGCCGGAAACATCCAAGCAATACTATCAGCAATCATTACAACTCAGTCAAAAGATTGGTTATAAGCCCGGCGAAATCAAATATGCCTCCTATTATACCGCTGTACTGAATATGCAGGGAAAGTTTGACTCGTCGCTGATCCTGAACAAAAAAGCGTTAGATCTGGCAAAACAGCTGAAAGATGAATTAATGATCGCAAAAACTACTTTAAATACAGCCAATTCGTTTCACATGATTTCAAAACACGATTCGGCGCTGTATCACTATATGCAGGCTTTACCCATACTGGATAAGCTGGGGAACAAACGTATGCTGGGTATTGCCTACAGTAATATCCAAAATATTTATACAGACTTAACCCAGTATCAAAAAGCAATTGAATATGGCAGGAAAGGACTTGATATTTTTAACCGGGAAGTGAATGACCCCTTGAATCAATCCTATTGTTTAAGTAACCTTGGCATTGTTTATAATTACCTGAAAAAGTATGATACGGCCGAAGTTTATTTTACAAAGGCTTTGCAAATCAGCCAAAGCATAGGCGATAAGTACTCCGAATCCGCCGTACTTCTTAACCTGGGCGATATACATTATAAATATGGCAGGCTGGAGGCATCCAAGAAAAATTATGATAGGGCCTATTTAATTGCAAAAGAAATGGACTTGACGGAAACCCAAACTATTGCATTGAAGGGAATGGCCATGTACAGTTTGGAAAATAAGAATTACCGTTCAGCCCGTCAATTTGCAGATTCAGCATTGCTTATTGCTGTAAAAAATGATAATCGTAAACAAAAGCTCAAATTATACAACTTGCTGGCAGATATTTCTTATGCCAGCCAGGATTTAAAATCGGCACGTGAATTTGAAGATAAAGAAGATGCGCTGAATGACAGTATCAATGCTGATAACTTACAAGAAATTTCCACCGAATTTGAAACCAAATACGAAACCGAAAAAAAGGAATCACAAATACAACTACAAAAAGCACAGCTAAGACAGCAATCGGCACTCAACTATTTTTTAATCGCCGGCTCAATAGCCTTGCTTGTCATTTCATTACTTGGTTACCGCAACTACAAACACCGACAAAAATTGCAACAGGTCAAAATTGACGAGCTTGAAACAGAAAAATTACTCACCGCCACAGAAGCAGTAATGAAAGGAGAAGAACAGGAAAGAAGCCGTTTAGCAAAGGATTTGCATGACGGATTAGGAGGTATGCTTAGTGGTATAAAACATTCGTTAAGCAGTATGAAAGAAAATTTAATTATGACGCCTGATAATGCACAGGCTTTTGAAAGAAGCATCGACATGCTCGATTCTTCCATCAATGAAATGCGCAGGGTGGCGCACAATATGATGCCGGAAATGCTGTTAAAATATGGGCTGGATACTGCATTGAAAGAGTTTTGTAACGAGATCAATCGAAGCGGTGCGGCAAAAGTGAACTACCAATCCATTGAAACAAATAATGCTGAGATTAACCAAACCATATCGGTTACTATTTACAGGATTGCGCAGGAATTGGTGAACAATGCCATTAAACATGGCAAGGCCGACGAGGTACTTGTACAGCTACACCTGCATCAGCAGGAGCAACTGCTGGCACTAACCGTGGAAGATAATGGTATCGGTTTTAACGTAAATAGTTTGAGCGAATCAACGGGAATAGGATGGAAAAACATTCAAAGCCGGGTAGATTTTATAAAAGGAAAACTGGATGTACAGTCTGTACCCGGAAATGGAACATCGGTAATGATTGAAATTAATATATAATGGCAATACGTATATTTATAGTGGACGATCATTATATGGTAATAGAAGGCATACGTTCTTTACTGCAAAATGAAAGTGCGATAGAATGGATGGGGCATGCCACCAATGCTGCCTCCTGTCTTAGCTTTTTAAAACTGCAGCAGCCTGACATTATCTTACTGGACATTAACCTGCCCGATAAAAGCGGAACAGAACTGTGTAAAGAGATAAAACAACTATATCCCTCAGTATTTGTGCTGGGACTTAGCACTTTTAACCAGCAGGTTGTTATCAGGAATATGATGAATAACGGCGCCTCGGGTTATTTATTAAAAAATGCCTCGAAGGAAGAAATAATGGAAGCCATTGCTACCGTATTAAAGGGAAAAGAATATTTAAGCATTGAAGCCGCATTTGCCATTAAAGAAACGGATAGGAATTTCCCCATTATTACCCGCAGAGAGAAAGAAATATTATTACTGATAGCCGAAGGGCTTACCAATGCGGAAATTGCTGAAAAATTATATATAAGTACGCCAACGGTGAATACACACCGTAAAAGCCTTTTAGAAAAATTTGATGTAAAAAACACGGCCTTACTGATAGGCAAAGCCATTAAATATGGGTTTGTGCAACATGGAGATTAAAGCGGTTATTACCAGAAAACATATGACAACCAGTTAATAACAAGTCGTTTAAATCAAGGCCTGCTGCCACTCATATAAGTTCCGATCCCCTGTGTTGTAAATCTTATAACACATAACCATAATTGTATAACAGCCGCACCTCACGGCCTGGATAACTTTGTTGTATCAAAAAAAAACAACAGTTATGGCAGAAGATGTTTTACATAATCCACTACAGGAAATAGAAAGCGAAAATTGTACACAGACACTGAACAAAGGACTCAG
>CAYUMH010000069.1:10822-23355 GCA_964445775.1 uncultured Terrimonas sp. | reverse complement strand
TGAAGTATACATTATCATCATAATGTCCTTTGGTATATTCTGTAAGGTCATATACACCGCTCATGGCTATTACGCCGTTAATTAAATCGGGGCGTTTTAAAAACAGGTTCATGCTGTGCAGGGCACCAAATGAGGCGCCACTGACAATGATCGGCGTATCGGCACTGGTATTATTTTTAATAAAAGGTATAACTTCGTTATATACATAATTGTTCCATTGCTGGTGACGAACCGATTTTTGCCAGGGGTCCATATGATTATTTAACCAGCTTTCGTTATTGATACTGTCAATGGAGAAAACCTTTATCCTTCCGGCATTAATAAATGGTGCAAGGGCATCTATCAGCTGGAACCTTTCATATTCCAGGTAATCGGCTGCTGCAGTAGGTACAAGTAGTAAAGCAAATCCGTAATCTCCATAAGTAGCAATAGGCATATCCTTGTTAAGCGACGGACTATACCATGATGTTAATTCTCTTTTCATTAGTTTTTATGTTATGCCTGAATATAGGTAAAAAACATGACACCCTTTGAGCACCGGCAACTAAAGTTTTAATTTTTATTGGCGTTGCCGCCACAATACAAACGCGTAAAACAACGTTTTTAAAACGGGTATTTTTACTAGTTTTTACTTAGTTTATTTTAATTATAACTAACTAATTATAAACATTTTAAAAAAATAAACAAACAAATACAGGAAAATACTAGCGTATTATAAAAAGTAATTATACCTTAGCTAAATAGTATTTTTACTGTCACAGTTTCCTATCCTTGAATAGCCGGTAAAAATTAAGGCAATGACTACTGTAGCTCCCATACGCATTGTACTGGCCGATGACCACGACCTGATGCGTACCACCATTGAAGAAATACTGTCCCAGTACAACCATTTACAGGTTGTGGCCAGTTGCAAAAACGGCGAACACGCCATTGAACAAACCATATTATTACAGCCCCATTTTTTATTGGTGGATGTAGTGATGAAAAAGGTTAGCGGCCTGGAGGTAGCGAAGCGGATAAAAGAAACGCTGCCCGATACCAAAATTATTGCGTTCAGCTCGCATAATAACCCTGCCTATGCCCAGGCCTTCCTGGAATTGGGAGCAAATGGCTTTTTAACCAAAACATCCATTGCCACCGAGTTACTGATTGCTATAGAAGCCATTAACAGCGGCAGCCGATACCTGTGCAATGAAATAAAAGCTGCCATGCAATAAGTAAGAAAGCCGCTATAAATTTATTTACCTAAAACTTTTTCAAAAGCTTTCCTGGCACTACCCCTGAAAAAGACTTCACCGCAGTAGGTATAACCCAGCCTGTCCAGTATTTTCAGCATGGGTGCATTATCAAAATTGGTATCTACTTTAATACTGAATACATTTTGTGCGATAGCAAAAGGCTCCAGCAAACGGAACAGTTCGGTAGCAATACCTTTACCCTTTATAGTATTGGAAACCGCCACCCGGTGCACTACAAAAAAATCGTCATTGGTCAGCCATTTGCCTTCTATGGCTTCATAAGCCGGCTCGTTATTTAATATAATAGCTGCATAAGCTATAACAATATCATCACCGGTTACCAGCACAAATCCATATCCGTTATCAATATCGGCCTGTATACTTGCCGGGTTAGGATAGCCATCCTGCCATTGGGAACTGCCATCCAGTCTTCGCTGTTCAATCGCCTGCTGCAGGATGGTCCAGATGACCGCACTATCTTCATTATTTGCTTTTCTTAATCTTATTACCGGATCGGTGGTCGCTACATTCATTGTACCCTTACTTTTTATATTTATCGTGGAGGCCGATGCCCTGCAAAATTAACGGAATACTTTTTTCTACCCGGGCCAGGTTCGTCTCTTCTTTTTTTGCCGTGGTAAAATGTTCAATATAATCTTTCTGTTTATAGGGAGGCAGGGCATTAAAAGCTGTTTTTAGCTCCTTATTCTTTTTAAAAGCCTGTTGCAAAATGGCAGGAATAGTTAATGAGGCCGATCGCTGAGGCTTCCAGGATTTTCCTTCTTTTTCATTTTTAATCGCCTCCAGCACATAGGCCCGCAGTTGCTTTTTATCCAGCTCCTTTATATCGGTGATACGCCATTGGCGCAGAGCTTTTGTCTTTGCTTCGTTGGCATTCACCAGTACTTTAGCCGGATCGCTGAGAAAAACCCCGTTATAAAACCAGATGGAAAAATGATTGGTAAAGCCACCATAACTCACTACATTTTTTCCATTGATGGTGTACACATCGCCTCCCCATTTTACGGCCTTCTCCATCTCCGTATTATCCAAAACAGCGATCACCAGTTCAATTTCTTCCAGCCAGTTATTTGCCTTACTCATATCAGCCCCATTTTATTTTAGTCCGTTCCAATGATAACCTGATCAGTTTTTCCAATACATCCATGTCCAGGTCAGCCAGCTTTTTAAAGTAGATACAGGAGACGGTCATGGTTATTTTTCCCAGGTCTTTCACCAATGCCAGCTGGTCTTTCTCATCACAATCCAATACATAGAGGGAAAACTTATCCTTGCGGGGCGAAAAACCTATGCGGCACATATCCCCTTCCCTGCCGCTGGCATATTTGTAATGGTATTTACCAAACCCAATAATGGAAGGTCCCCACATGGTGGCTTTTTCACCGGACAGGCGTTCCATCAATGTTACCAGGGTAAAACTGTCCTCCACTTTTTTGGGGTCTGAACTCCTGATAAAAGCGGCTACGTCCACCTCCGTGGCCGTGGTTTTATTTGCACTCATATTCAACTATTTTACACTGATTAATTTGTTACCACCTATCCTGCGTTTTCATATGCTTTTTTCAGCCACCCGATCACTTCACCATCAACCTCCGATATATCGGTAATTTTAATTTTATGAGAACACATGGCATTAGGCTTTTCGGCTTCCAACCTGCCTGTTGCTGCTTCCCCTTTCAGGTTAATACCTATTTCAAACCTGGTTTTAGTGGCGGGGCCTAATGTGGCAAATTGTTTTTTGCGGCGCAGGCTTACATAGGCATTCTTGGGTGCAGTTTCAATATCATTCCCAAAAGTCCCGATCCTTGACATGAGTTCATCGTAGATCGGTTTCAGGTTTTCCTTTCCTTTATACTGGCTCACTACCAGGTCGTCGGGGTTTTCGGCCGAGCCTGCATCAGTGGCTTTTGCTTTATGTGCTACCAGGTTGGCAAAACCGTGGGTAAGCTCATGTTTTTCTTTTAAAAATTTGACGATCTCACCGTGTTTCACAAAGTTCTCTTTATTCACCATGGCGATCCATTGCTCCAGGGTTTTACCTGTATTTTTATGCAGGTTGTCAATCATCGTCTGGGTGGCTTTATCTATATCCATGTTATTTTGTTTTACAACGGTAAAAAATAAAGTTCATTTGGTTCCGGCTCTCTGCGGGTTAAAAGTAAAACTGCGAAACCCTTGTTCCGCAGTCTTTATTTTAATGTTGTTGCATTTTTGCAGGATCATCATAGTTTACCATCCAGTTAATACCGAATTTGTCGGTCCACATACCAAAATAAGCGCCCCAGAAAGTATCTGCCAGTGGCATGGTTACCTGCCCGCCGGCAGAAAGACCGTTAAACATTTTCTCAGCCTCTGCCCTGGATTCGGTGTTAATGGATAAGGAAACATTATTACCCTGGTTAAAATGTGCAGCCCATTCGCCGCCGGTATCACTGCCCATGAGGATGGTTTCTTTGGAAATAGGCAGGGATATATGCATGATCTTGTCCTTATCTTCCTCCGGCATGGTCTTGCCTTCGGCGGGTGGCATTTCACCAAACGTACCTACATAGGGATAATCGCCGCCGAATACCGATTTATAAAAATCAAATGCTTCTTTACAGTTACCATTAAAAGTGAGGTAAACATTAACAGTTGCCATGGTTCTAGTGTTTTAAGTTATGAGTTGTTGAAAGTAATTTTTAATAGCTGCTTTCTGTATTAAAATTATCACAAGTATTAGATCCCAGCTAATTTTTGTGAGGAACGGAAGTAACTTTTTACAGGTATCAGGACTTTACGATTTTTTTCCGTAGCTGCATGAAAGGCTTCTCTACCAGCAGGTGCAGCACCCAGGCAAACAACACACAAGCAACCATACTGATCACCAGCAGCAGGTTGGCATCCAGGTTAAAATTGTCCAGTAAGCGGTGGGTCATATGGATCACACCTTTATGGGTAAGGTAAATAGCGTAAGATAATGTGGCAATAGCCGTGGTGGTTTTTGAGTTCCATTTATATAAAAAACTACCGGGACTAACCGCACCCATTACCAGGCATCCATAACCCAGGGCAATAAGCGGGAAACCCCATACGGAGGCACGGAAGGTCATCTGGTCCTCGCATACAAAATACGCCCCGGTCAGTATTAACAGCCCGGCAATAATAAACAGGTTCCCATATCCTGCCAGCCTGCTCCATACTCCCGGAGCAAACCGGTATATGGCCGCAATACCCACACCCACCAACAGGCCATCCAACCGGTTATAAGTAGGGTAATAAATGTATTTATACCAGGTTGCCCAACTGTATTCTTCTTCACTGACAGGCAGGTACAATGCGTTATAACTATACAACCTGGCCAGGAAACCCAGGACAAACAGGGCGATCAGCAGCCAATAAGCTTTTCCCATCATTTTTTTTGATTGGAAAAGGATCAGGATCAAAGGCAGGAACAGGTAAAAATGTTCTTCCACACAAAGTGACCAGGCATGAGAGAAGGTACGGTTTACCCGCAGGTCAAGCCCCAGGTTTTGTGTAAAGGTTAAAAACTTCCATAGTGGCGGCAGGCTTTCTTTTTCACGAAAAAACGGGATACAGAAATAAAGGGCTACGGTTACCAGGAAGGCTGGTACAATGCGAAAGAATCTTTTTAAGAAGAAGGTTTTAAAGACGATGGTTTGCCCCGCTTTTATTTGTGTAAAAAGCTGGAAGGAAATTAAAAAGCCACTCAGCACAAAAAACAGGTCTACCCCTGTCCAGCCAAAGGAAGCGACATCGGGTAACCAGCCAGGTTGCCCTCCACTTAAAATATAATAATGAAATAAAAAAACGAGGATGATGGCGAGGGCTCGCAGATGATCGAGTCCATAAAATTTGGGAGCAGTTTGGTTTTCCACCGGGAGTTATGTTTAGCGTTAATTTAGTTTATTGATTTTTTATTTCTAAATACCAAACCTTTATGGCTTTAATAATTTGGTCCACATAAGTTTCTCTGTCTAAAATTCTGTTTGCGGGGTGATAAACATCCAAGAATAATTTATCCTCTTTATAATATACGGTACATTTTTTAAGATAATCTGATTGAGGGATTATTTCCCTATCTGTCAAATTAAATAAATCTTTATACAAGTGAAATGTATTACAAAATATATGAACCTGCGGTTGTAAAACCTGAATTTGTTTCTGGATAAGATTTTTGAAAGAGCCAAATCCGTCAGTTAGATTTTTATGCAAGGTATACGTACCAGTTTTAGAGGGCATTTTATTTGCATTAATAATAGCAATACTTTGAACCACATCACACATTTCCGGCTTATTCTTTATCCATTCCATTTCATCATACAAAACAAACTCATTAAGTACCCCATAACTGGCATAAATTATCGGGTGCCATGTTGGGATAGCAATGTTTTTGAAAAAATTATTGTAAGCATTTTCCTTTTCCAGATGCTCTCTCAGAAAATAGCCCTCTGTTTCATTTGAATATGCTTCTTTTAAAAACCAGGCAATTTTTATTTTACTGTTTAAGTAACTCTCAGCATCTATAACGCCATCAATGATAGTACCCTCATCAAAGGAACTTTCATACTCTTCAATTAGTTGAAGAGTATCATTATGATTTGTGGGCTTTTTCATAGAGTAATTCTTATTTTCCATAAGTTTAAAACTATTGTTGATTCTTTAGAATATATCCAGTTAATAAGCTGATCAGTTTGTCATCAATCTTCAATCGCCTCAATCCCCTGTCGCTTCAGTTCCTCCAGGTGATCTTTCATTTTTTGCAATACTTCAGGCGGGTGTCCCTGCCAGTCCTTCACTTCACCAATAACCCTGAGCGGTTCTTTGGAACGGTAGGATTTGGTGGGATTGCCTGGGAATTTTTTATCCGTCAGGTTCGGATCGTCTTCAATGGTACCGGTTGGCTCCACGATATAGATCCGGCCCCGCCCCTCACCAAGGGCCAGTTCGGCGCCCCAGGTAGCCGCATCAAGTGTGGCACTCAGGTACACATATACCGCTTTTTTATTTGTACCATAATTAGAGTTAAAACCCGCGCCAATCAGATCGCCTGCTTTCAAATCGGCTTTGGTGCCGTGATAAAAGGTTTGAGCGTAGATATCCTGTACTGAGCCGGGTTTATTTCCAGTATAATTTGTTTCCATAGCGGTTGTATTGCCTGTGATTTTATAGTTACAGCTTATTCATTTTCATGCCGAAGCAGGCTAATGATTCGCTGTTGTACGAATTTAATTCTTCTGTCAATGACATAAACCGATCTCTTCAATAATATTTTGGGTCCTGTTTTGTCCCAAAAACAATTAGCCAATTTGGCGATTTGGTAATTTGGAAATGAGAAAGTTTTAAATGGAATTACCTCCAGAATACTGATTTTTCGGTATTGGGTATATTTCACAGGGAATCAGTACATTAACCTGCCGGTAAATTGGCAATATTCCCGCTTTCTAATGCGAAAAAGTGGTAATTTTGCGGCCTTATGGAATTAAGCAAAAACTTTGAACCCGGTGCTATTGAAACCAAGTGGAACGAGCACTGGAAGGCGAAACAATATTTTAACAGTACCCCGGACGAGCGGCCTGCTTTTACCGTGGTAATTCCCCCACCCAATGTAACGGGTGTTTTACACATGGGCCATACCCTGAACGAGACCGTACAGGATATATTGGTGCGTAAAGCCCGTATGAGCGGCTTTAATGCCTGCTGGGTGCCCGGCAGCGACCATGCTTCCATTGCTACCGAAGCCAAAGTGGTACAAATGCTGAAGGAGAAGAATATTGATAAAAATACACTGACCCGCCAGGAGTTTTTGGAATACGCTTTTCAATGGAAGGATAAATACGGCGGCATTATTTATAACCAGATTGAACGTCTGGGTTGCAGCGTAGACTGGAACCGGGTAACTTTTACCATGGACGAGGATTATTATAAAGCGGTGATCAAGGTGTTTATTGACCTGTATACAAAAGGACTGATTTACCGTGGCGCCCGTATGATTAACTGGGACCCTGTTGCTAAAACGGCCCTCAGCGACGAGGAAGTAGAATACAAGGATATACAGGGCAAATTGTATTATGTAAAATATGCCGTGGCCGATGCCAACGATCAGCCAACGGAAGAATATATTGTAATTGCCACGCAGCGCCCCGAGACCATTATGGGCGATACCGCCGTGTGCGTTAACCCCACGGATGAACGTTACCTGCCATTTAAAGGCCGCAAGATCATTGTGCCGATCGTGAACCGGGCCGTACCCCTGATTTTTGACGAATATGTAGATAAGGAATTTGGTACCGGCGCCCTGAAAGTAACCCCGGCACATGATATTAATGACTATAACCTGGGCTTGAAACACCAGTTACCGATTGTTGATACCCTGAATGAAGACGGTACCATCAGCGCGGCTGCGGAGCATTTTGTTGGCCTGGAGCGTTTTGAAGCCCGTAAACAGGTGGTGAATTTTTTACGTGATAACGGCAGTTTAATTAAAGAAGAAGAGTACAGCACCCGTGTTGGTAACTCACAACGTACCAATGCGGTGGTAGAGCCACGTATCAGTACCCAGTGGTTTGTAAAAATGAAGGACCTGGCCGAGCCGGCTTTGAAAGAAGTAACGGAAGGACGGATCAGGATTCACCCGGGTGATAAATTTTTAGCAACGTATAAGTATTGGCTGGAGAATGTAAAAGACTGGTGCATCAGCCGCCAGTTATGGTGGGGCCAGCAGATACCTGCCTGGTACGATGCAGACGGCAAGTTTGTGGTAGCAGCTACCGAAGCCGATGCAAAAGCTTTATTTACCACCGAGCATGGCTTTACCCCGGATAGCCTGAAACAGGATGAAGATGTACTGGATACCTGGTTCTCCTCCTGGTTATGGCCTACCGAAGTATTTAAGGGCATATCCAACCCCGGTAACCCGGAAGTAAAATACTACTATCCTACATCGGTACTGGTAACCGGCCAGGATATTATCTTTTTCTGGGTAGCCAGGATGATCATGGCGGGTATGGAGTATGAACACCAGAAACCTTTCAGCGATGTATATTTTACCGGCATGGTACGTGATAAACAGGGCCGGAAGATGAGTAAGAGCCTGGGTAATTCACCGGACCTGCTGGAGCTGATTGACAATTATGGCGCTGATGCGGTTCGTTTTGGCATTATGATATCATCCCCTGCCGGTAATGACCTGTTATTTGATGCCAGCAGCTGTGACCAGGGTAAGTTTTTTAACAACAAGATATGGAATGCCCTGAAGCTGGTGAAAATGTGGGAAGGCCGCCAGACAACAGATGAGCAATACAAAAATGAAGCAGCATTTGCCATTGACTGGTTCAGCAGTCGCCTGGCCGAAGCCAAGGAACAGGTAGAAAAATTATACAAAGAGTTCCGTTTAAGTGAAGCGTTGAAAGTTATTTACTCGCTGATATGGGACGATTTCTGCAGCTGGTACCTGGAGTTTGCCAAACCCGGCTTTGAACAGCCCATACATGCTGCAACCTACCAGCAGACCGTAAGCTTTTTTGAAGAGTTGATGCAGTTGCTGCATCCCTTTATGCCTTTTATTACGGAAGAGATATACCACCAGTTACAACCGCAACAGGATGACCTGTGTGTAAAACAGTTTACATTTACCACAAAGGCTGATACTATTGTACTGCAACAGGGAGAGTTATTAAAAGAAAGCATTACGGCCATCCGCGATGCCCGTACCAAGGCTTCCTTAAAACAGAAAGAAGCGGTTACCCTGAACATTCAAACGGATACCCCTGCAGATTTCAAAGCATTTGAGACCATACTGGCCAAACAGGTAAATGCTAAAGAAGTAGTATTTGTATCGCAACTGGTGCCCGAGTGTATAAACGTGGTGTTACATAAAAACACTTTTTATATTGCTACCGAAACGGCTATTGATACTACTGCACAAAAAGAGCAGCTGCAAAAAGACCTGGCTTATTACGAAGGTTTTTTAGCTTCGGTAGAGAAAAAACTATCCAACGAAAAGTTTGTACAGAATGCCAAACCTGAAATAGTAGCGGTGGAACAAAAGAAGAAAGCCGACGCCGAGGAGAAGATAAAAGCAATTACCGAAAGCTTAGCTGCTCTAGGGTAATGAATGAATAATTAAAAGTCGAAAATTAAAAAAGCAGACCGCACCTGGTCTGCTTTTTTAATGCGCTGTTGTTGTCACAAGTTGTATAGTTCGCATTGATCCATGTTTAGTGTACCTGTCAACTATGAACCATGAACTATCAACTATGAACTATCCCTCATTAAAATGCCTTACGTGTTTCAGTACTTTGGGTGCCTCCGGCGCTTATTTCCGATGAGCCGAAGACCTTGATGGTTGATTTGATAAAGTCTTCTTTCTCGGCTTTATAAATATTGTCCACGTATTTCTGCGGGTTACGGTCAATATAAGGGAACCAGGTACTGTGCACCTGTATCATGATCTTATGACCCGGTTTAAAAGTATGTAATACGTCCTGCAGGCGGATATTTACATCCGTTGGCTGCCCCGGTACAAAAGGCTCCGGCTTTTCAAAGCTGTTACGGAAACGGCCCCTGAATACCTCGCTACGTACCAGTTGCTGGTAACCGCCCATGCTGATATTGGCCGGGTTATGCTCGTAGTTAGGATGATCCTGCGGGTATACATCGATCAGCTTTACAATAAAATCGGCATCGGTGGTGCTGATGGCTACTTTTAATTTAGCCAGTATTTCACCGGCAATGGTAACAGGGTCGGTTAAAGTATCGGTTTCAAAAGTCAGCACATCCGGGCGGGTTGCTGCCTGGCGCTGGTCATCGCTCATAAAACGGCGTGGTGTAAAGGTAAGCGCTTCGGTTTGTGAAGTATAAGGAACAGGCTTAGCCGGATCGCTGATATAATCAAACACCGCATTTTTATCCAATGGTTTGTTAACCGATAAACGGCCATCGCTGCCAAAGTATAAGTTTACCGGGGGAATATCAGTGGGCGGCCACTGCTTGAATTTCTTCCATTTTTTAATACCGGTATCGTACATATAGGCTTCGGGTATTTCCGGATTACCTACATCCTTTAAATAATATTCAAAGAAGGGTTTTTCAATATTTACCTGGTAGAAAGTAGAGATGCTGTCGCCAAAGTAAATATGGTTGTGAATGGATTTACCGGTTTCCCTTGCCCAATCGCCATGCGCCCAGGGGCCCATTACAATCGTACTCTTTGCTGCTGGCGTTGTTTTTTCAATGGTTTTGTAAATATTTATGGGGCCATACAGGTCTTCCGCATCAAACCAGCCACCCACGGTCAATACAGCCGGTTTTATATTTTTTAAATGCGGCAGGATGCTGCGCTTTTGCCAGAAGGTATCATAGTTGGGATGATCGATGATCTGTTTCCAGAAAAAGTTATCATGGTGAATACCTTCGGTAAAGGTTTTCAGCGGACCCTGTGCCAGGTGGTACTGGTAACCATCCTTTGCATTGATCTTAAAGAAACGGCCCAGTTCCTCATCAAACCAGTTTTTAGACGTAGTGTCTTTTTTCTGGTACCCGAATACCGCAAAAGCGCCGGTATAACTTTGCAGGTAAACACCGTTGTGGTGAAAATCGTCAAAGAAGAAATCGGCAATCGGTGCCTGCGGCGATACGGCCCTTAAAGCCGGGTGTGCATCAGGCAAAGCCGCCGCACTGTAAAAGCCGGGGTAAGACACACCATAGATACCCGCACGGCCATTATTACCCTTTACATTTTTCACCAGCCAGTCAATAGTATCCCAGGTATCGGAACTCTCATCAATATCCTTTTTATTCTTGGGGTTATTACCCGGGATATTGGGCGTCATATTATTATATAAGCCTTCGCTTTTATAACGGCCCCTTACATCCTGGTACACCAGCATATACCCGCTTTCAATTAAGTATTTTGAGGGATAATTACCGCCCCGGAAATTGGCATAGTTAGAAGCATTGTAAGGCGTACGGTTGAGGAGGAAAGGATAGGTTTTGGTTTTATCCTTTGGTACATACACAATGGTAAATAGTTTGATGCCATCGCGCATGGGAATGTGAAAACTCAGTTCCTCGTAATTGTCTTTAAAAAAGTTATTGCCGGTATTGGGCTGCGCCTGAGTCAACAGCTGACAGCAAAGCAATACCACCATGAATACATATTTCATATACTTAAGTTTTAGAGATGCCGCTTATTCATTACCATCGCATGGATGATAAAAATTCCTATAAAAGTAAATCATTTGAAGTAGATGTTAGTATACAGATGTTAGTATGTAGATGTTAGTATAAAGATATTAGTATATAGATGTTAGTATGTAGATATTAGTATATGGACTGTAAAAGATTATCATGGGGAGAATAAAAAAGCCGGGAACACTTCCCGGCTTTATATATGATCTGTTTTTTTAGAATGCTTTTTTCAGTTGGTATTTTTCTACGTAACGGTCATTCAATTGTTTTTGCTTGTTATCCAGGTCAATTTTACGGCCCTGGATAAAGGCTTCGGTTACATTGCTGGTACGCATGTCCAGTAAATCACCGCTGCTGATCACGATATTAGCGTCCTTACCTACTTCAAGGCTACCGGTTTTATCGGCAATGCCCAATACTTTGGCCGCATTTAAAGTGATGGCCTGTAAGGCTTCTTCCTTGTTTAAACCATAAGCGGCAGTAGTACCGGCATTAAAGATAACGTTACGGCCACGGTTGTGGTCGTCCTCATCGGTTAAGGTGTACAGCACGCCTGCTTTATGTAAAGCTGCCGCTGTTTTGTAAGGCTGGTCCACATCATCATCCTTCATGGTAGGTAAACGGTGGGCCTGGGCCAGGATAACCGCTACATTGTATTTTTTCAGCAGGTCGGTTACTTTATAACTTTCGCTGCCGCCTACAATTACCAGGTCAAAACCAAACTCTTTTACAAAATCAATAGCTGCAAGTATCTGCCTTTCGGTATCGGCGTGCGCATATAGTTTTTGTTTTTTAGCAAACAGATTTTTGGTTGCTTCAAACTTCAGGTTGGTCTCTGTTTTTGTGGGATTAGCCAGGTAAGCTTTGGCCTCGCTGAAAAAGGTTTTAACTTTTTCCAGTGTTTCCAAACCTTCTTTTACCGGGTCAGGTGCAGGTCCGCCGGCATTGGGACCGCCACGGCCACCACCGCCACGGAAGCTGGGTCGGGCCATCAGGGATGGGAAGTACAGGTGCATACCGCCATCGGTCAGGTAGGCCGCATCCTGGTAACTCCATGCATCTAATTGTACTACCGAAGAGGTA
>CAYUMH010000069.1:8482-10812 GCA_964445775.1 uncultured Terrimonas sp. | reverse complement strand
ACCTGCCAGTAATGAACCCTGTGGTACTACATTCGCAAATAAGATACCGTTAGAACGTAGTGTATTGATCACTTTTGAATCAGAGTTATAGGCAACGATGGAACGTACATTGGGGTTCAGGTCGCCAATTTCCCGTACATCGTTACTGGCACGGATAGAACCTGTTTCCAGTAAGCCTGTTTTGCTGGTAGGCAGTATAATACCGGGATAAACATGTTTACCGGTGGCGTCAATTACCTCTGCACTACCCGCTGGTATGTCCAGGTTGGTGCCTATTTTTTCAATTTTTCCTTTGTTAACAATAATAACGCCGTTGTTGATTACCTGGCCGTTACCTACGTGGATAGTTGCGTTTTTAATAACAACCAGCTTTGATTGTTCTTTGGCCGGCAATACGTTTGCCTGTCCAAAAGCCTGCGTACAAAACAAGCTCAATAATATGATGAAATACTTTTTCATATTGTAAATAAGTTTAGTCGTTTAAAATTCTTCCGCATCAATTACCAATAAACCATGATCGTGACCATGATCCATACAGCTATGCATGATGGTGTAAGTGGGTTGTGCGGCTGTAACGGCTACACCGGCACGTTTTTCACCATTCATTTTACGAACCAAACGCAGGCGCTCGGCAGCTACATCTTTCTGTAATTGTTCGTCTTTGGCACGGTCAAAATAAACAGTACCGTCAACAATAGTATACAAAGATTTTGCATAGATACTCAAAGGATGATCGCTCCATAACACCACATCACCTTCTTTACCTACTTTAATACTACCTACCCTGTCATCTACATGTAACATTTTGGCAGGATTTAAAGTTACCATTTTTAATGCTTCTTCCTCGGTTACGCCCCCGTATTTTACCACTTTAGCAGCTTCCTGGTTCAAACGACGGGCCATTTCGGCATCATCCGAGTTAATAGCAACATTTAAACCTACTTTCTGCATAATAGCCGCATTGTAAGGAATTGCATCTTCTACTTCCACTTTATAAGCCCACCAGTCGGCAAAAGTGGAGGCATTGGAACCATGCGCCAGCATTTTATCGGCTACTTTATACCCTTCTAAAATATGGGTGAACGTATTGTATTTATAACCCATTTTATTGGCCATATCAATAGAACCTAAAATTTCACTTTGCACATAGGAGTGACAGGTAATAAATCTTTTCTCTTCTAAAATTTCAACCAGGGCTTCCAGCTCAATATCGCGGCGTGGCGCTACCCTTGTTTTTTTATCTTTTGCATTGTTATAGGCGGCCCAGGCTTTCTGGTAATCTTTGGCACGGGTAAATGCATCTTCCAGTACCTGCTCAACACCCATACGTGTATCGGGGTAACGAACATTACCGGTTGTGCTGCTGGAACGTTTTACGTTTTCACCCAGGGCAAATTTTATCTGTCCGATCCAGTTTTTAAACTTCAGGTCTTCGGCATTCACACCCCAGCGTAATTTAATTAACTGGGTCTGGCCACCAATTACATTGGCCGATCCGTGTAAGATATGTGAAGTGGTTACACCACCGCTTAGCTGGCGATAGATATTGATATCATCAGGATTCAGGTTATCGGCGATACGTACTTCAGAAGTTACACTTTGTCCGCCTTCATTAATAGAAGCGGCAGCAATATGCGAGTGCTCATCAATAATACCGGCAGTAACATGTTTATCGGTACCGTCAATTACACGGGCGCCGCCTGCGGCAAGGTTTTTACCTACACCGGCAATCTTACCGTCCTTAATTAATACATCGGCATTTTTCAACACCCCGTCTTTCTCATTGGTCCAAACGGTGGCGTTTTTAATCAGGATCGTTTCCTGTTTTGGTTTTTGATCTGCTGTCCAGCCAAATGGCTCCAGCGGGAAAGTAAGAGCGCCTAAGGCAGGGGCGGCGGCTCTTTTAGCAGCCGTATCTGCTTTGGGAGCTTCAGCGGTTACCAGGGAGGCAGTCCAGCTTAAAGGATTGCCTAAAGAATCTGAACCAACACCATTCCACTCGTCACCACTTACAAAACCGGATAATTTGGTAGCGGTAACCGGTAATTCCTGGGCACCACCGCGGCCACCGCCACGGGGAGCGCCTGCACCCGGTGCACCTTCACCAGCAGGACGCTGACGGGCAACTGCCGGTGCAAAATTTAATTTAACCTGCTTGCCATCAAAGCTGAAACGGGCATTCAGGGTGTCTTTGGCATATAAACTGGCAGCATTGGTGCCGGTTACTTTTAAGTTGTAGTTTTCTACACCATTAGGCGTAGTTACGGCTACTTTATACAGGCCGGTGATCTGCGACACATCTGGCTTGATCTCGTATTTAATACCCTGTA
>CAYUMH010000069.1:0-8472 GCA_964445775.1 uncultured Terrimonas sp. | reverse complement strand
ACGTAGTTATATAAAATACTTGTTTTTTCGTTTAACAGGGGTCCGGTAGTGATCAGGAAATTTGCCAGCTTACCGGCATCCAGGCTACCTACTTTATCATATACACCCATTAAAGTGGCAGGTGTTTTAGTTAAAGCTTCAATAGCCTTGGCTTCGGATAAGCCATATTGAATAGATTTTTGCAGGCTGCTCCAGAACTGGGCCGGGCTGCGCAGATCGGCCGTAGTCAATGCGAAGTTGATACCCGCTTTTTCAAAAGCGGCCGCATTGGTAGGCGCCAGTTCCCAGTGTTTCATATCGCTTAATGATACATAAGCCGCATCATTGGGGTCTTCCACATCCTGGGGTTGGGGAAAGTTGATGGGTACAATGAAAGAAGCATTGGTCTCTTTCATATCCTGGATACGCTGGTATTCATTACCACCGGCTTTAATAATATATTGTACACCAAATTCGTCACCGATCTTATCTGCACGCAGGTTATTCCATTTATCATTGGCTTCAAATACCTGGGGCAGGCTTAAATTGTCGTTCCAGGATTTCAGGGTAATATTTAAACCTTCGCTGGCAGGGTTAGATTTATACCACTGCGCATCCATAAAGGTTTGACGTAATAAAGCGATGGTTCCCATCATGGAGCTGGGGTAGCTTTGAGAAGAAGTGCCTTTACTGAAAGAGTAATGGGCTGAAGCTTTTTCTTTTACAATTACCAGGTTTTCCTTTTGGCTGGCCAGTGTTACCACGGCGCCGGTACCACGGGCAATACCATCTTTAACATGGGTAAGTACGGTACCAAAACCGGCATCACGTAATTGTTTGGCCTTGGCATCGTCCACAGCAAAAACACGGTAAGCGTCTGTTTCCGTTTTTAATGCCTGGTTCCAGCCATAAGGGCCTTTTACATTGGTTTCCATCTGGGCAGTACGGCCAAAACCACCTGCAATACTGGGTCTCTCGGCAGCGGGGATACCATAATCCGCATAAATATCAATTAACGAAGGGTAGATAAACTTACCCTTGCAGTCTACCACTACGGCGCCTGCCGGGGCAGCTAAACCAGCCCCTACCTGTACAATTTTACCGTCTTTAATAACCAACGTACCATTGGAAATGGTAGTAGTTCCGTCTTTAACAATGGTGGCATTGGTAAATGCATAGTAACCATGACGGGCATCATTCACGCCGTTTTCGGGGAACGTGGGTTGCGCAACAATCGATAACTGGATCAACAGCAAGTTTAGAAAGGCAAAGAAAAACTTACTGCGAGGACTGATTTTTCTCATTTGCAGATTTTTTTTACGTATTAGACTACTTTTTTTCAGAAATCCTTCGGAAATGTTAAAGTTTAAAAGTATGAATTTAGCCGCAGAAGACAATCCACATTTTATGAACGGCATACAACTGGCAATGGACAGTTGATAATGGACAAGTGACAGTTGACAATTAAGAGGAATAATTAAAACCAAAAGATATTACCAAGCAGCAGGTAATATGCAACAGATAACGGATAACAGGCTATCAATAGCCATCAACAGCATCTACATTATTTATTATAGAGACGAATTCAACGAATGATGAGTAAAGTTGGAAAGACAACCGGCCCTAAATAAACTATTCAGTTAATTTTACCACATGAAATCTGTTTTCCCGGCTACTTATTCTACCCTTTGCCCGCTGGCATTAGCCGCATTCATCTCAGAAAAATACCCGTTGGAAAATGTCCAATGCAAATTCCTGGTCCGGGGCGTGGGCGATACTTACCTGGTAACAACACCGGAAACCCGTTTTATACTGAGGGTCTACCGTACTACCCACAGAAGTTTGCCACAAATAAAAGAGGAAGTGCAGTTATTACAGGCCCTGAAACAGGCCGGTGTATCGGTATCATATCCCGTTGCTGATATTTCCGGAGAGACAATAATCACACTGGAAGCTGCTGAAGGAGAAAGATACGCAGTGCTGTTTAGCTATGCGCCCGGTGAAGTGGTCAGGTTATTGAATGAAACACAACTGCGCAACCTTGGCCATGAAATGGCTCGTTTTCATACTGTATCTTCTACCATCAAATCAGGTGATGCCAGGTGGCGTTTCGATTCTGACACCACCCTTTTCAAGCCTTTAGAAAAGCTCAAGCACCCCTTTGCACAAAATCCGGAAGACTATGCCTGGTTAAAAGAGGTAGCAGCGCATGCGGCTGAAAAATTATCGCAATTTCCTGCATCCGCGTTTTCCGAAGGATATTGCCACTTTGATTTTCTTCCGAAAAATTTCCACTTTCAGGATGATGCCGTTACCTTTTTCGACTTTGATTTTATGGGTTATGGCTGGCTGGTTAATGATATAATGACCTTTTGGCAACACCTGGCTTTAGATGTATATACCGGCCGGATGACCCAGCAGGCAGCCGATAACGCTTATCATATGTTCCTTACAGGATACAGGGAAAAACGTGCTGTTAGTGAACAGGAATTAGCAGCAGTACCTTATCTTTCGCTGGGGTTTTGGCTTTTTTATATGGGTTTTCATACTACCCACGACCAGTTCTATACTTTTAGTCAGCCTGTACATTTAAAATCATATACCGGTATATTAAAACATATTGTAAACACCTATTGGGATAAGCCCTAATACCTGGTAGTTACAAACGAAAAACATAACATGATTCATGCTTCAGGGTCGGATACAATCTCCGCTCACCAACCCTTCATACTTACCTGCTCATTGTCACTTGTCCATTCTCAACTGTCACTTGTCATTTGTCCATTGTCTGATTACCCCCCTGCCATCGCTCCATTCTTTTTCCTGTATTCCGTAGGCGACATACCCATTAATTTGGAGAACATCCTTGAAAAGTAGTACTGGTCTTCTATACCCAGTTTGGCAGCCATCTCCTTTACCGACAGGGTGCTGAAGGATAAATACTGGCAGGCTTCCTGTACTTTTAAGTGGTTAAAATACTCAATAGGTGAATAACCGGTCTGCTGCCGGAATAAAGCGGAGAAATAAGAAACGGACAGGTTAACAGCCTGGGCCAGCTCCTGCAAAGTGATCAGCTCATGGATCTTACTTTGCATGTATTTAATAGTAATATTAACCGGGTTGGCAACCGTAGTAGCCGCATTGTTGTTAAACTTGTCCTCGTAGATCAGCGATGACAGGAAATGATAAAAGGTCATATTCACATACCGTAAATTATCACTGCTGTAACCGTTGGCCAGGTTATTATATATTTCTTCAAACAGCTTTATCCTGTTTTCGTTATAGCTGATATGCGGACGGTAATTCTGCAGATGCTGTTGCAATAGTCCTACCACATAATCTGAAATATGTCCTTTAAAATGTACCCAGTAAATTGTCCATGGATTATTTTCGTCCGCACCATATTTATGCGCTTTATTGGCGGGGATCACAATAAACTGTGAAGGCGAAATATTCACTCTTTTTTTATCCAGGCTCACCCAGCCCTCACCTTCCACACAGTATATAATAATATGCTGTGCCACACCCTGGGTACGGTCAACATAATGATGATGCGCCTTGGGATAATACCCTATATCGGTGATATAGATATGTTTGGTAATCGGGTCTTTGGTTAAAAAATCGGTGCCGATCTTTTTAGGCACCACAATTAAACGCTGCCCGTCAAAGCCCGCTCTTTTTTTGATCGTTAATTTCATGGCAAACAATTTATCCGGTGCTGCAATTTAGGGAAACCATAAAATAATCCATCATTTTCGTAAAAATCGCTATTCTGTTTGGTTATTCTTTGATCGACATTTGGTTTCTTAATTAGCTTGTCAACCATACTACAAATGAGTAAAACGATTGCCATGAAAAAGATCCTGCTGTTAACCGGCATGATGTTAAGCCTGCTGCTGCATGTTGCCGCACAGTCAAAAACCATAAAGGGTAAGGTACTCGATGCCGAAACCAAAACCCCTTTAAGTCCTGCATCCATCAGTCCCGTTGGCAAGTCCAATGCCGTGACCACCGACGACCAGGGCAATTTCAGCATTACCATAGAAGAAAAAACCATTGTCATCGTCAGTTACGTGGGGTACGTCTCCAAAAGCGTAACCATTTTACCAACCGATACCAATATCGAGATATTATTATCCCGTGATGCGGGTTCTCTTGATGATGTGGTGGTGATTGGTTATGGTAAACAAAAGAAAAAAGATGTTACCAGCGCTATTTCGTCCATCTCCGGCAAGGAGTTAAGGGAGCTGCCCGTTACCAATATCAACAGCGCTTTACAGGCACGCATACCGGGTATGCAGGTTACTTCCGCCGGTCACCAGCCAGGCGCAGGTACTAATGTAAGAATACGGGGCGTGAATGCCATTAATGAAAGCTCCGGACCTATTTATGTAGTGGACGGCAATATCGTTTCTTATGATATCAGGGAGATCAACCCCAACGATATTGAATCCATTGATGTATTAAAAGATGCATCCGCAGCCGCTATTTATGGTTCAAGGGCAGCCGAAGGGGTTATCATTATTACCACCCGCAGGGCCAGTGCCGGTAAAACCACCGTAAGTTATGATGCTTACTATGGCCTGCAGAAAAGGATCAACACCTATAATTTTGTAGATAATATTGATGATTATGTACACCTGCGCCGCAAGGGTTTAAGCGATGAGGATCCTGTTGCCTGGCCCATGACACCCGACCTGGATACCATTTTATTTAATGGTGATGAACGCCGCAATATGGCTGCAGGGCACTGGACCGACTGGGTTGGTGCCATTACCCACGTAGCACCACAGCAAAGTCACACCCTCAGTGTCTCTAACGGCTTTGGTAAAAACAAATTCTATTTAAGCGGCAACTACCTTAACCAGGATGGTATTATCAAAGGCTCCAACTTTGAGCGTATCTCCGTTAAAGCCAATATGGAGTCGGAAGTAAGTACCAAATTAAAAGTGGGCATTAACTCCAACTATTCGCATATAAAAAACAACCAGGTAAGTAATGAAGCTTTTTATACGGCCGTAACCATCAGCCCCCTGATGTCTATTTACGATTCCTTAGGTAACCCTTCGGCCAATATCGATCCCAGCAGCGGTAATTTACTATTCAATAACCCGGTTACACTTACACTGGCCCCCCAGCAAAATGTGGATGACCGTTTTATCGGGAATATATACGCCGAATACAAAATTTTAAAGAACCTCTTATTCCGCAGCAGCTTTGGTATTGATGTGTACAGAAACCAGCGCTTTGAATACTATCCCCGCACCACCAGCACCGGCTTTGGTAAAAAAGGTATTGCCAAGGTACAGAACTTCGGCTGGCGCGATTATTTATGGGAAAACACCCTGGCCTATAATTTTAACCTGGGTACCGATCATGCTTTTGATGTGCTGGCAGGTGCTACTTACCAGAAACGCCGGCAGGAGTGGAATTTCGAAGAAGCATCCGGCTTCCCTACCGATAAATTAACGTATAAAAACATGAGCCTGGCCAGTAACAGGGATGTTATTGCCAGCGATTATGATGTATGGTCCGTAGGCTCGCTGTTAGCCCGTGTGATCTATAAATTTAAAAACCGTTATATCCTTAACGGCACTATACGCCGCGACGGATCTTCCCGTTTTGGCCCGGAGAATATATATGGTTATTTCCCCTCGGTAAGTGCGGCCTGGCGTATTATTGATGAGCCTTTTATCGGTTTAAAAACCCGTTCGGTGATCAGCGATGCCAAAATACGCATTGGTTATGGTACCGTGGGTAACCAGGATATTCCTATTGATGCCATCTTCATGCAAATGATCCCGGGTGCCTATCCCTTTAACGGTAATACACAGACAGCCGGCTTCCAGTTAGGCACCGGCCAGGAAGGTAATCCCTTTTTAAAATGGTCCAGTCAAAACCAGTTCAATGTAGGCTTTGACCTGGCTTTATATAATTCACGCCTGCAACTGACTTTCGATTATTATAATAAAGATATCCGTGACCTGCTGCTGCAAAACTACCTGGCACCTTCACAGGGCTTTGATTTCAAGTGGATCAATGTGGCTAAAATGAATACAGCCGGTATTGATCTTGGTTTTAAAGCATCCGTTATTAAAACACAAAACTTTGACTGGCAGCTGGACATTAACTGGTCAAAATATAAAACAGAGATCAGGAAATTATTGCCCGGTGTGGATTCATTAAGCCCTTACCTGAAAGTGGGTGAAGCGCCTAACAGTTTAATTGTCGATTATATCTATGATGGCCTTTACCAGGAAGGTGATAACTTCTCTTTAAACCCCGATGCCCGTCCCGGTGATGTACGCGTGGTTGACCTGGATAAAAACGGCATCATTAACCAGTACGACCGTACCATTGTGGGCCGTACCATACCCAAAGGCTGGGGCGGTATCTGGAACTATGTGCGTTACAAACAAATATCCATGACTGTATTTGCTAACTACACATACGGACATGATATTAATAATAAAGCTTACCAGGATTATTTATACTATTCCAGCCGTACAGCTACCCGTACCATTAAAGAGGGCATGAACTACTGGACACCGGAGAATACCAATACCGATGTTCCCCGCCCCAACCAATTCGGCCGTTCGCTGAGAGGCTTACCTGGCGGCACTTCCAGCTTTATGGTGCAAAAAGGCGACTTTATCCGTATCCGGAATATCACACTGGCATACGACTTCCCTTCCAAATTATTAGCCAAAGCAAAGATCAATTCCCTGCGGGCCTATACCCAGGTAGTTGAGCCGTTTTTGTTCACCAAATACAAAGGTGTTGATCCGGAGATCGGTGCCAACCAATACGATATCTACCCGCGTTACCGTACTTTCCTGCTGGGCATTCAATTAAGCTTTTAATTATTAAAACAACGCATTATGCTTACCATAAAATTATTTAAACATATCCCAATAAGCGCTGCTTTGTTTACAGGCCTGTTATTTACCGCCTGTAAAAAAGACCTGCAATTCACACCCGAAACTTTTTTATCGCCCGAAGAAGTGTATAAGGATGAGAATGGTTCCCGTTCCGGCATTACCGGTATTTACCGGAAATTTATGGAACTGAACAGCGGCGATTATTACTTTGTGGGTATTGTGGGTACCGACGAAGGCAAGACCAGTTCCTTTGTACCTACCTGGGGCGGCTACTGGCAGCACTACGATGGTATTAACAGTTACAACAGCTTATTAACCGCGCAAAACCAGTTGGTACAGGGCTTGTGGAGCGCCTGTTACAAAGGCATCACCAATGCCAATGTAGCCATTAAATTCATCCCCTCTTCTTCTGCATCCGATGCGGTAAAAAATGAACTGCTGGCCGAGGCAAAATTCTTCCGGGCCGTATTTTATTTCAGGCTGGTACAATTCTTTGGCGGCGTTCCGCTGCCTACCGAAGCAACAGATGCCGCTGCCGATGCCAACGGTGGTAAACAACGGAGCAGTGCTGACGAGGTATATGCATTAATTATTGATGACCTGAAATTTGCAGCCGAACATTTAAAAGCGAAAGGCACGGCAGCTGTGGGGCATACCAACAAGGAGGCAGCAGCTACCCTGTTAGGCAAAGTATACCTCACCCTGAAAGATTATCCAAATGCCAAAACCACTTTACAGCCGCTGATGACGGCAACCAATGTTGCCCTGTTACCCATCTATGCCGATCTGTTTGATGAAGAAAAAGAAAACAATATAGAATCCTTACTGGAAGTGCAGTTCAGCAACGAAAACAATAATACCACCGGTCATGCCAACACCCTGGGCGGCTGGCATATTGCCAATACCTATCCCGGCGGTGGCGGTCATGTAGTGATCCCTACCGATTATTACAGCAATAGCTTTGAGACCAATGATGCCCGCCGTGATGCATCCATCCGTTATAAATTTTACGATGCCAATGGTAATGAAGTGGATTACTGGTGGTGGGCCGATGTAACCAAACCGCATGTTAAAAAATTTGACATCACAAAAGATAAATCCATTAACAGCGGCCTGTCCTCCCGCAATTTATACTACCTGCGTTATGCCGATGCCATACTCATGTATGCCGAGGCATTGAACGAAAACGGTGAAACCGGAACAGCCCTGCCCTTCTTAAACAAGATCAGGAACCGGGCTACCCTTCCCAATTGGGAAACCGTATTGGGACATACGCCCAGCCAGCAGGAATTACGCGATGAGCTTTTAAAAGAACGTATGCGTGAACTGGGCTTTGAAGGCTGGCGCTGGTGCGATTTAAAACGTACAGGCAAGCTGATACAACAAACAAAAACCTATAACCCGGATGCAGCGCCTTATATCACTGACAAAAACTTACTGTTACCTATTTCGTCACGTGAGTTTGAATTTAACCGTTCTTTAAAACCATCCGATCAAAACCCGGGTTATTAAACCAGGCTACATTATTTTATCATAACGCTGTATTATAATGATTGTATTCAGTAGACTATTTGGGCGTGTCCCTTTTGCTGTCAAAAAAAACCTGCGCACT
>CAYUMH010000068.1:0-23359 GCA_964445775.1 uncultured Terrimonas sp. | reverse complement strand
GCTCTCAAAACTTACCTCTACATCATACCATCTTGACAGTTGCCGCATAATGGAAGGGAGATCATCATCATAAAATTCGATCATACCGTTTTTCCAGGCAACCTCCTTATCAATATCCACTTTTTTAACTTCCGTTTGCTGTGATCCCCTGTGTAAAACCGCCTGTTGAGCCGGTACCAGCGACGTTGAATTTGTATTGGTTTTGATATTTACTTTCCCTTCGGCCAATGTTGTTTTAATGGCACTTTCGTCAGAATAAGCCATTACATTAAACTGTGTGCCTGTCACCTGTATTTCCATCTCTTTTTCAACCATTACTTTAAATGGCTGCAGGGCATTGCTGGCAACCTCAAAATAAGCTTCGCCAGTCAGGTAAACGATTCTTTCCTTCCCGGCAAACCGGGTAGGGAATTTTAAAGAAGAAGCCGCATTCATCCATACTTTACTTCCGTCGGGCAATACCAGCTGGTATTCGCCCCCCCTGGGAATGCGCAGGGTATTATAAGTTACTTTATCGGCAGCCTCTGTCGTATTTTTATAGGTTATGGTGCCATGCTGTTTATCAATAATGGTTCCGTCATCCGTTGTAAGTTCTGTTACAGCCGCTGAATCCAGTGTAATAACAGAGCCATCGCCCATTTCCAGCGAAGCCTTGCTTGTTCCGGGAAGAACAGTCAACTGCGAAATATTTTCACCGGTACCAGTAATGGCCGGATTATTTTGAGGTTTCTTATCCATATACAGGTACAGTGATATGGATATGAGTATAAGGAGGCTTGCGGCGGCACTATAATACCACCAGCGTTTTGCGGGCTTATACCCGGTGTTGACCGGGCTGTTTTGTATTGGCTGATTACCGATGGTCAGCTGTAAATTATTCCAAACGGTATCTTTAAACTCCTGGATGACAGTTGCAGGGAGCTCCTGGGATTTGCCCCACTCAAAAGAGAGATACCATTGTTCCAGCCAGCTTTTTTCTTCAGGGGTACACAGGCCGGCATTATATTTTTTGATCAGTTGTATTAATGCGTTTGTTTCCACACCTTTTTCTTACCTATAACAGGTAAACAAGGAGGTAGTACCATGTGACGGAAAAATAAATTATAAAAACAGGCAGGCGGGAACGGGAAGCAATAAGAAATATTCATTCGTCAGGCTTTTTTTAAGCCTGGTAAGCGCATTATGTAATTGATTTTTAACCGTCTGCTCGGAAAGATGTAACAAACCGGCAATTTCCTTATTACTGAAATTGGCTTCCCGGCTAAGTAAATAGATATTACGCATTTTTTCAGGCATCAGGGCTACCTGCCGGTTAATAAAATCTTTCAGCTCCTTGGAGCAATATTTTTTAAAAACATCTGATTCATGCTCTACCGGTATAAATGGCAATTCCATCAGTTTACGCAGGTGGTTACTATTCTTCTCAAAATGATTGAATATTTTATTACGTAATGCCGTATAAAGATAACCGGCTAATGAATCATCAATGGTAATATGAGAAAGATTGTTCCAGCAGGATAAAAAAACATCCTGTACAATATCTTTTGCATCTTCCGGTGAACGAAGTTTCTGGAGGGCTAGCGTAAAAAGATCATGCCAGTATTTATCAAAAATAATTTTAAAAGAATGCTGATCCCCTTCCTGGATGGCGGTGAGTAGTTCCCGGTCAGTGTAATTCACTAAGCGCTTTTTCATACTTATAGCAATAAGTGAAATTAGGATTTCTTATTCTATTTATTATGCAGCCCAATGGGAATTATTTATCATTGGGCACAATGTATCATATATAGTTCTTTTTGCATTTGTTTTTATAATGATGACATCTCCCGCCTGTTTACGATGTAATGGTATCGTTCTGCTCCCCTAAACCAAACGAACCGTTACAATGAAAAAAACTGTTTTCACCAGGTTGACTTTATTACTGCTGACCATCCTGCTAACCCAATCGCCGGAAGCCAGTAACAGTGGCAGCATTTTGCTAAAAAAAGAGTTAAAAACCGTTATCAGTCCGGTATTTTCCGGTGTACGTTCAACCGCATTAGAGTTATAACTAACAATCGTTATCTTTGCGCTTCTATAATTAAGAAGCTATATGAAGGAAGTGTATATTATTTCTGCTGTACGTACGCCTATGGGCAGTTTCGGAGGCTCGTTAAAATCGTTAACTGCTACCCAGCTTGGCGCTGCAGCCATTAAAGGGGCACTGGAAAAAGCAGGTGTGGACGCCGCTTTGGTAAATGATGTATTGATGGGCTGCGTTATACAGGCCAATTTGGGCCAGGCGCCTGCCAGGCAGGCATCAAAATTTGCCGGCCTGCCCGATGATGTTAATTGTACCACCGTAAATAAAGTATGTGCCAGCGGTATGAAAGCTATTGCACAGGCGGCACAGTCCATTTTATTGGGCGATGCCGATATTGTAATTGCCGGCGGAATGGAAAGCATGAGCAATATTCCCTTTTATGCCGACAGCATGCGCTGGGGCAATAAGTATGGCAATGCTACTTTTATTGACGGCCTGGTAAAGGACGGGTTAACCGATGTATATGATGGTAAGGCCATGGGCTTTGCCGGAGAATTATGTGCCAGGGAATGTGGCATTACCCGCGAAGAGCAGGACAATTTTGCCATTAACAGCTATAAACGTTCGCAGGCAGCCTGGGAAAAAGGATTATTTGATAATGAAGTGATCCCCGTATCCATTCCCCAGCGTAAAGGCGAGCCGGTAGTATTTGCCAAAGACGAAGAACCCTATAATGTGAAGTTTGATAAAATAAGCACATTACCTGCCGCCTTTGAAAAAGGTGGTACCGTTACCGCGGCCAATGCATCAACCTTAAATGATGGTGCGGCAGCCCTGGTATTAATGAGCAAAGAAAAAGCGGAAGAACTGGGCTTAAAACCCATTGCCAAAATATTATCCTACGCCGATGCCGAACAGGCGCCGGAGTGGTTTACCACTGCACCGGCATTAGCCGTACCCAAAGCGGTACAAAAAGCCGGTTTACAAATGAGTGATATTAACTACTGGGAATTGAACGAAGCTTTTGCTGTGGTGGGTATTGAAAACTCCAGGAGAATGCAGCTTGATCCTGAAAAAGTAAATGTACACGGCGGGGCCGTTTCCCTGGGCCATCCTTTGGGTTGCAGCGGCGCCCGGATAGTGGTTACCCTCATCAACGTACTTAAAGCCAATAATGCACGTTACGGTGCGGCCGGTATTTGTAACGGAGGAGGAGGAGCCAGCGCTATGGTGATTGAGAATGTGCAGTAAGATTAGTATATAGATTTTAGATAAGAGTATTTAGATGAAAGAGATGGGCATAAGCTCATCTCTTTTTTTATATAAGTGGACTACATCACTAATTCGTAAAAAGTACTTCTTCCGGCTCCTTTTAAAGCTAATATACCCAGTTCATGTAAATGCTGCAGATCCCGGGTACTGGTAGCTTTGGAAGCCTTGGTAATGCTCATATATTTTTTAGCAGTCATGCCACCCTGAAAGCCTGAGGTCCCCGCCGCAAGCATTTTTTTAAGCGCTTTCAACTCTCTCTCATTCAGTACATCCCGGAACTGTTGTAACAGGTTATTATTTTTAACAGTAAACTGAACCATGTTTACCGCTTCCTGTTGTGCCTGTACCAAAACTCCTGCAAAATATACCAACCAGTTATCAATGCTCATGGTACTTTGTGCGTCTTTTAATGCAGCATAATATTGCTTCTTATTACGTTCTATAACACTGGATATACTTAATAAAACCGGATAACCAAGAGATGTAGAAAGACATTTTTCGGCAATAGCCCTTCCAATCCTGCCGTTGCCATCTTCAAAAGGGTGAATGGTTTCAAAATACAAATGCGCAATGGCTGTTTTAATGATAGCCTGAATGGTGTTATTGTTTGTTTCATATTGGTTATACCACGCAACAAACTGTTTCATTTCGTTTGCCACCCGGCCAGCTGGCGGGGCTTCAAAATGAACTATTTCTTTACCTATGCCACCGGATATCACCTGCATAGGCTCTTTACCTGTACGCCATTTTCCGGCATGAATGTATTTAGAACCAGCAAATAACTCAAGATGCCATTTTTTTATTTCGGTAAGCGTAATCTTTTTTTGAACATTTTTTTTTACAGTGATCAGCATGGCCGTGATGGCTTTCGCTCTTTTATCCTTAACAATTTCAGGCCGTTGATTGATCCCCAGTTTATTCCTGATAGAAGACATTACATCTGCCTGATTAAGCATTTCGCCTTCAATAGCCGATGTAGTTAATGCTTCTGACATCATTAAATTAAGTTCGTTTTCCTGCTGCTGCGCTGTATTTAAGGCTTGCAGTATCCCGGTCATTTGGCCGGTAATGGCTGACAATGACAAAGCCGTTGCCTCAATAACAGACGCATTGTACTTAAACTGTGGCCAGGTTTGATGTTGCCAGTTATATGCCATAAAATGACTGTATACTATAATTAAACTAAATTATTTGAGCCGGTTACAAACCATAATCGGCTCAAATATACAACATTTCTGAGCCGATTAAAAATTTATTCGGCTCAAAAAACGGCAAAAAATGAGCCGATTAGCAAAGCTAATCGGCTCATGCAATTCATTAGTGTATGAGTAATAATTTGTTTATTGCTGATAATTGTACTGCTGTTGAAGGGCTGGCGGATGGCAGCGGTAGCTGGCTGCAAAGCCGGGTGGGAGGGCGCCACTACAAGCGTACAGCCGCATATGGGCTGATACCAGTACAACAGCCGAAAGCCCCTGCAAAAAAAGTTGGTTATCCCAGCGATACATCCAGTATCATCATAATCAGGAAGCCGGCAATAAAACCCAGCACCGACCGGTCGGTATATTTATCCCGCTGCGTTTCGGGTATCACTTCTTCTACCACCACAAATATCATAGCACCCGCTGCAAATGCCAGGGCAAAGGGCAGGATAGGCTGCATATAAATTACCGCTATAGCACCTACCACACCGGCAACAGGCTCTACAATGGCCGATAACTGGCCGTACCAGAAACTCCGTTTACGGCTTACGCCATGCCTGCGCAAGGGCATGGCCACCGCAATACCCTCGGGAAAGTTTTGAATACCAATACCAATAGCCAGCGCAATAGCCGCACTTACCGATGCACCGTCCATACCGGTAGCTGCAGCGCCAAATAATACACCCACGGCAAGTCCTTCGGGTATATTGTGTAAAGTAATGGCAAGTATTAATAATGTGGTTTTATGCAGTTTGGTTTTTACGCCCTCGGTTTCGCTTATACCAAAGTTAAGATGGAGGTGGGGCGTAACACGGTCTAAAAAATAAATGAACAGGGCGCCTAATAAAAAGCCCACGGCTGCCGGCACCCAGCTATAACCGGGGTACATTTTTTCTGACATTTCAATGGCCGGGTTCAGTAACGACCAGAAGCTGGCCGCCACCATTACACCACCGGTAAAACCCAGCATGGGATCGAGTATACCACGGCTTAATGTTTTAAAGAAAAAAACCAGCGATGCACCCGCTGCCGTAACCAGCCAGGTAAAAGTGGTTGCGATCAGGGCCGCATATACCGGGCCTATTTCAATAAAGAACTGCTCAATACTTTGCATCATGGTGGTTATATTTTCACGTAAATATTCTCAGCCAGCTGGCGGCTGATATAGATAAGGGGCTGTTTGCCAATTTTTAATTCCAGGGAGCCGTCAAAATCAAATTTCTTTTTTACTTCCAGGCGGGTGCCCAGGGCAATGGCTTTATGATCCAGGAGGTCCAGCATATCGGCCGACTGATCTTTTACATGGCATACAACAGCCGCTTTATTCAAAGCCAGTTCGCTTAAAGCGATCTGCCGGCTGATCTCAATTTTACCCGATGCATCGGGGATAGGGTCGCCATGCGGATCGAAACGGGGAAAATCCAAAAACTCGTCCAGGCGGTTGATCAGCTTTTCATTGCTTACATGCTCCAGTTCCTCGGCCACTTCATGTACCTCATCCCAGTTGAACTGTAGTTTTTCTGACAAAAAATATTCCCATAAACGGTGACGGCGAATGATCATTAAAGCGGTCTTGCGTCCCTCAGGGGTAAGTTTAAATCCTTTATATGCTTCGTAATGAATGATCTTTTTGGCTTTCAGCTTCTTCATCATATCGGTAATGGAAGCAGGCTTAGTATTTAATTCCGCCGCCAGCTGGTTGGTGCTTACCGACTGATCGCCATGTTGCAGGTGATAAATGGCTTTGATATGATTCTCTTCGCTGATAGAAAAATTTGGCATCCCGGAATAATATTTTTAGACAAATCTAAATAAATAATTGCAGGCTGCAAAATGCAGTTGCAATGCCGCTAAAAAATGTTTACTTTGTCGCCATAAATAATTATCTATGCATTGTAAGCCGTTGGTATTTTTTCTGCTGGTATATACTTGCTGCCTGTTTACCTCCTGTAAGGAAGAAACAAAAACAGTGGACCTGAGTAAAGCAGAAACGGCTACGGTAGAGGAATTCCTGGCAGCTTTTCCTGAAACGGCTACTCCCTTCCGTTATGCCGATTCGGTATTAACACAAAAACAATACGATTCCTTACGCATCACCAATAAAATAGTTACACAGTTTATACCGGACAGTATTTTTGCCGGCACTTTTGGTAAAGGTGCAAAACCCAAATTTTATCCTTACGCCAAAATGTATAACGAGGATAAAGCACAGTATTTAATTGCCAATGCCATTGACCCTAAGAAGAAAGCCAGTTTCCTGCTGATATTTGATAAAAAGAATAAATTCCTGGCCGGTATGCCCCTGCTGGTTTTAGATGCTTTGGCCAATACAGAACAGCAGGTGAGTTTTGACCGCAATGCCAAATCCATATTCAAAGGTATTACGCGGAAAAATGCGGATGAATCGGTAAGCCAGGGGCAGACTGCTTACGCATTTGATGAAGCTACGGCCTCCTTTGCCCTGGTAATGACCCAGCCCCTGGATAATAAAGCGCCTGATTTAATTAACCCTATTGATACTTTCAGCCGCAAACAAAAACATACAGCGGATTACGGCACGGGTAAAAACAACCTGGTATCTATCCGCGATGGCAGACGTGAGAATAAACTTACTTTCTTCATACATATTGATAAGGATAATGGCGAATGCACCGGCGAATTAAAAGGGGAGGCTACTTTAAAATCGGCCAACCTGGCCGAGTACCGCGTAGGGGGCGATCCCTGTGTACTGGAATTTAAATTTTCGGGTAATTCGGTAACCCTTACCGAGGTGGAAGGCTGCGGCGCCAAACGCGACCTGCGTTGTTCCTTTAATGGAGTATATGCCCGTAAAAAAGCGCCGGCCGCTAAAAAAAGCAGTAAAAAATAAACAGTAATTACTTTATATAAGTCAGCATATCTGCCACGGTCATCGTGCCTTCATGGCGTTTAACCAGCTTATGTTTTTTATCATAAATGGCAATCATCGGTAAACTGCTGATATCAAAATAAGAGATCAGCATATACTGCCTGTCACGGCCTACGGTTATATTTTTATACTTCTCCAGCTGGTAATGTTTATAAAACTCCTTCATCTTTTCAAATGGCTGCGAGGTGGCCATTACAATATGTACATCTTTCAGTTTATCTATATTGCGGATAATATCCTCCGTTTCATGTTTACAATGATCACAATCGGGGCTGAACAATATTAAAAAAACAGGTTTATTCTTTTTAAACTTATCCTTGGTAAAAGTGGTGGCACTATCCACCAGCAATATGTTCAGCGGCGGGTTATCCGGAAACTGCTGGTAAGGCGATTGTTTGGCGTTACCATTCTGTGCAACTACATTACTAACTGTTATAACTAATAACCCCAATAAAATACTTAATTGCTTCATACAAACAAAGTAACGAAATAATGCCTTAAATAGTTGCATGTATACAGCGGATAAAACAGGCACACAAAAGCATTCACTATTATTTTTTTTAATAACAGGGGCTGTGGGCCTGGGTACTGCTATCAGCTGTAGTCCACCGCCCGGCTGCAATCTGCCGGCTATAAGGCCGCCAGTATTTTCGCCTAAGCGGTGCAGCCTTTCAGCCATATAACTTTTAGCGGCAGCTGTTTAAAAACGTTAATCTTTTCTAAAACAATTAATTTATTTTGTTATTTACGAATTTTTCGTAAACTTTACGAAAAATTCGTAGTCATGGTTCGTTTAACCTTACAGGAAGAAGAAGTAATGCTCGCCATCTGGAAAACTGGTGAGGGACTTATTAAACTATTTATGGAAAACATGCCCGATCCGCCGCCTTATACCACGGTAGCATCCACCGTTAAAAACCTGGAGAAAAAAGGCTACCTCACCAGCAGGCCATTTGGCAATGCTTATATGTATAAACCCGCCATGAAAGAAGCCGAGTATAAAAAGAAATTTATGGGCCATGTAGTGCAGGATTATTTTGACAACTCCTATAAAGAGCTGGTTAACTTTTTTGTGGAACAGAAAAAATTATCAGCAAAGGAACTGAAGGAGATCATCAGTATGATCGAAAAAGGTGATGAAAAGTAATTGCCCGTTTATACCTAACTACACTCATTCATTTAACTAATAACTATGCCCCTGGTTTTTCAATACCTGCTTAAATTAAGTATCAGCTTAACCATACTGTACCTGTTTTATTATTTTGTACTGAGGCGTTTAACCTTTTATACCTATAACCGCTGGTACCTGTTAGGTTATTCCCTGCTTAGTTTTTTTATTGCGGCCGTTGATATTACGTCATTTATAAACAATAACACACCGGCAACATTTACCTGGCTGCAGCACTTTCCAACAGTACAGCAATTATCGGCAACACCCATTCCGGTTAACCAGGCCGCTGAAACTGCAGTTACAGTCAATACCTGGCAGTTTTGGGATTATGCCGTTTGCATTTTTATTACCGGTATTGTGTTTTTACTGGGCCGTTTAGCCATACAGGTTTTATCCTTTCGCAAAATAAAACGCAAGGCCACCTTCATTCCCTCCGGCGATATTCACGTTTACCAGGTTAACGCACCCATTATTCCTTTTTCATTTGGCAAAAACATTTATATCAACAGCAGCCTGCATGCTCCGCAGGAACTGGAAAAAATTATCCAGCATGAATTTGTGCATGTAAAACAAAAACATACCATCGATATTATTTGCAGCGAGATCATCTGTTTTCTTAACTGGTACAACCCGTTTGCCTGGCTTATCCGTAAAGCCGTGCGGCAAAACCTGGAATACATAGCCGATGATACCGTGCTGCGCAACGGCATTAACAAAAAAGAATACCAATACCTTTTATTGAAGGTTATAGGTAATCAAAAATTCAGTATAGCAACCCCTTTTAATTTTTCATCACTTAAAAAACGTATAGCCATGATGAACAAACTCAAAACATCCAAAGTTCATGTATTAAAATTTCTCTTTCTCCTGCCCCTGATGGCAAGTGTATTACTGGCCTTCCGCAGTAAAATTGCCGACGCCGGGAACAGTTCCTTTACCTATGGTGGTATGGTCATTAACAGTCAATCCGGGCAGCCAATGGCCCATGTAAAAGTACTGGAGCTGAACAGTGGTACCACTGTTACTACCGACCAAAACGGTTTCTTCAGCTTTAAAGCTACTGACAAGATAATTGACCATAAACTGAGCCTGGACGGGAATACCAGCTCTGTGCACTTCACTTATAGCCGTAGTGCCGATGACGGTAAAAGCTTCCTGGTATTGGTAAAAGCAGCACAAAACGGTTCGGCCTACAAAGTATTATCTTCCTCCATTGCCATGGAATGGGACGGCAGCCTGGAGCAGGCCATCACCAGGAGTAAAAGTTACGCTGAACAGCCTGAGGTAAAGGAACAACCTGAAAGCGTAACGCAGGGCAATATCAGGGCCGAAGCCAGCGGTGGAGTTATGGGCTGGTCGGGCAACAAACCTGATGACGACATGTTTATAACAGCCGATACTATTCATGTAATAATAGATAAACCCAAAGGTTTTGTTATCTATGCTGATAAAATGTACACCGCCCGTGATTACAAAGAACAACTGGCAGGTAAAGTACATGCAAAACAGGTTTATTTCTTTTCAAAAGAAAACAGCAAAAGGATATGGGGCAAGAGTGCCGGCGATGGTGTGATCATGATCAACGATAACCCTTCTTTTACACAATATGCCACCGCTTTAACAGATACTGTACCTGGCTCAAAAAAGCTGCAAAATAAAAGAAACACCAACAAATACCCTGATACACTTACCTGGGTGCATGATGGGAGAGAAGCGCATGACAGTTTTATTAAACGTCACCCCGAGGTACGTAATATTGACTGGATGCACAGCAGCAGTAAAGCCAAGCATACAGAGAACGGCAAAGTGATCAGTAATACCAATGATCATGCAAATGAACTTAAGCTGACCTTGAAAAATGGTAATATTGAAAAGTATGACCTGGACAACGACAGCGATCTGCAGCGCTTTAAAGATAAATATGGTGAACTGCCGGTACAGGCGCCACCACCGCCAATGCCGCCTTCGGTTCCTGCAACTCCAAAAAACCAGTCTAAAACGGTAGCGCCAACACCGCCAACTCCTCCTAAAGTTTCTTTGAAAAAAGCGGATGTACAGGAGTTACAATTGGTAAAAAAACTACCCGCTGTAACGGTACAGGATCAGCAAAAGCCTGCACTTTCTGAAGTAAAGCTGGAATATGTAAAAGTAGATGATAAAAGAATTGCGGTTGAAAAGCTGAATACCGAACAGTTGGAACTGGTAAAAAAATTACCGGGTGTAGCTATTGAAAACACGCCGAGACTTGAACTCAAAGAAGTAAAAATTGATAATGTAAAATTAAATGATACGCAAGTACCCGTTAAAAAACTAAACCCGCAGGAAATTCAGTTAGTAAAAAAACTGCCGGGTGTAACTGTTGAAACTAAACCCCAGCTAACACTCAAGGAGGTGAAAGTAGAAAAGATAAAATCGAAAGAATAAGCGTTTAGCTGATCTCAATAAGTTATAACTTTAATAAGCAGGAGCTTCTCTGTAACAGATCAGGGAAGCTCCTGTTGATTATAAACGATCCTCAACTTATAAACCTATGTTACGATTAAACCAAACATACACCATTGCCGGCCATATTATAAAGGCTGGTTTTACCTTATTATTTGTGTTCATTATTGCACCGGTTTTTGCCCAGCAAAAACTGGTATTGCTTACCAGCGACAAAAAAGTTGAAAGCCTTTGGTTAAACGTGTGGACAAGTGAAACCCAGGTGGAAACACAATTATATCGTTTAGGAACGGCCCATAAAACCCTTAAAGCAGACATAACCGCAACAGAGCCCGTACGTATTTCGGTTCATGCGCCCATACAAATGACAAATGGAAAGCTTATAACAGGATGGAGCTTTGCTTACCGGTTTCTCCCGGGTGATACGGTGCTGATAAGTATGGGTGAGGCGAACATGCCTTTGTTTGTGGTAAAAAACAAGCCATTTAGTTTACATGAAGATAATATGGAGTATTTTAAAATACTATCAGAGAAACAAAGAGGATGGTCGGTTGATTTTACATCGGTTACTTCACGCAGGGAAAGCCTGGCTGGTTATTACCGTGTAATGGACAGCCTGCACCAAAAACAGCTTGTTTCAGACAGCTTTTTCACAGCAGCTGTTAAGGACAGGCCGTTTAAAGAAGCAATATTGGCCATTAATTTTTATCGTTCGCAAAAGAAAACTATACCGGCCGATAGTCTTACCATTCCCTTATTTGAAGATTCCTTATTAGTTTATAACGGGTACCTGCCGTATATGGCTACTTATATAAAAGGGGTAGCATTACCGGAAGAAAAGAAAGTACAGGCCCGGACAACACCATCCGATCTTCCGTTTTTTAATTACTGCCTCACGGAAGGAAAAGGAATAACACGCGATAAATTACTGTTTGCGACTTTACTAAGAATATATGAATATGAAAAAAAAGCCTTCGATAGTTGCCTGGCAAAATACAGTGCAGTATCTATGGATAAAACTAAACTGGATTTTTTAGCTGCATTAAAATCCAATGCCACCAGGGATAAAGAATTTTTAATGACAACCAAAACGCTGAAGGACAAACTGGTCAGTGAAAAAACAGGAGAGTCCTTAAGTTTTAAAAACCTGCTGGATAAACATAAGGGTAAAGTAGTGTATATTGACTTCTGGGCAAGCTGGTGCAGCCCCTGTATAGCGGAAATGAAGTTTTGTGAGCAGTTAGGTAAAGACATGGAAGGCCAGTCCTTTGTCATTATTTCCGTTTCGCTGGATAAGGCTTTTTCGGCCTGGAAAGCGGCTTCAGCTAAATATATCCACGATAACAGCGACAGTTATATACTGGCCAACCCGGAAACAGCGGCTCTTATTAAACAATACAACTTATCGAGTATTCCCCGTTATCTCTTAATTAATAAGAATGGGAAGGTAGTAGATAAGGATGCCAAAAGGCCCAGTGACAGGCAATTAGCGGAAGATATCAGGAAACTATTATAAGGACCACCCCAGGCTAATTTCAGGCGTTAAAACAGGCGGCAGGACTGTCAATAAAAAATCTAAAAAAACACAATTGGCTTTCTGCAGGGTAAAAAATGGTTTCCCTATCTTTGCCGCCTTAAAAAAAGAGTTTTTATGGCAAATACTTCAGACATAAGCCGTGGCATGATCATTAAACTGGACGGCAGTTTATACTCGGTAGTAGAGTTTGGCGAAAACAAAACTGCCCGTGCTGCTGCGAAAGTTTGGGCAAAATTAAAGGGCGTGGATAATAACCGCTCTATTGAAAAAACCTGGAACTCAGGTGATACCATCTACCCAGTACGTGTAGAAAAAAGGGCTTTCCAGTTCCTGTACAAGGATGACACCGGGTACAATTTTATGGACAATGAAACATTTGAGCAGATCGCTTTAAATGAAAATATGGTGGACGCTCCCCAGTTTTTAAAGGATGGTCAGGAAGTAGGTGTTTTAATTAATACAGAAACTGAACAACCGATGAGTGTAGAGCTGCCTGATAAAATTGTTTTACTGGTTACTTATACCGAACCTGGCCTGCGTGGCGACACGGCAACCCGCACCCTGAAACCAGCTACCGTAGAAACCGGCGCTACTATCGGCGTTCCTTTGTTTGTAAACGAAGGCGAGCTGATCCGCGTAAACACCAAAACCGGTGAATACGTAGAAAGAGTGAAAGAATAATCTTTTAATTTTATAAAAAAATGGCCTGAAATTGTACGATTTTAGGCCATTTTTTATTGTTTTTAACCTTTTTTCGGGCAATTTCGCAAAAAAAGCGTTGATTTGCTTTTGGCTAGGGCTGTATGAAATAGCCTTCTAAATTTTTAACTAATAATACCTGTTAAATTGAAACACATGGACTTTAAACAGATCCAGGAACTGATCAAAATGATCAACAAGTCGAACATTGGTGAAGTAACCATTGAGCAAAAAGACTTTAAAGTAACGATTAAGCAAAAAGAAGATCAAATAACACAGGTTGTAAGTGCTGCTCCTGTAACGTATGCAGCGCCACAAGCGGCTCCCGCTGCTGCCCCTGTGGCCGCACCAGCCAGTGCGCCTGCCGCAAAACCTGAAGCCGCGGCCGGTAACTTAATTACTATTAAAAGCCCGATGATCGGTACGTTTTACCGTAAAGCCGGCCCCGACAAACCAAGTTTTGTTGAGCCAGGTACCGAGGTTACTCCCGGTAAAGTAGTATGTATCATTGAAGCCATGAAGCTGTTCAACGAAATTGAGAGCGAAGTAAGCGGTAAAATTGTAAAAATATTGGTTGACGACGCTACCCCTGTAGAGTACGACCAGCCTTTATTTTTAGTAGAACCAGCTTAATAATTAGCAAATTAGCCAATGTGCTGATTTGCTAATAAGGATCTCTAAAATTTTGCTATGCAAAAGCAGTTAATTGAAGCTAACCCAATACTTAAACTTTCCTTTGATTTTTCTTTATTAATTGTTCAGTATTGTGAACAGTTAGAAAAGGAAAAAAAGTTTATAATTAGCAATCAATTGTTTCGTTCAGGTACATCTATTGGCGCCAATTGTTTTGAAGCTCAGAATGCAGAAAGCAAAGCCGATTTTATACATAAGATGAAACTGGCAGCCAAAGAAGCTGATGAAACACAATACTGGCTTATGATTTGTGAGCATGCAAAAGATTATCCCGATTCAAAGCTATTGTTAGAGAAATTGAGTGATATAACTAACATTATCAATAAGATTTTATCTACCTCTAAGCAAAAACAGTTTTAATTTTTTGACCTGCCGATTGATGTGTTTTAGCACATTAGCATATTGGCACATTGTCACATTGATTTTATGTTCAAAAAAATATTAATTGCCAACCGTGGCGAAATAGCCCTTCGTGTAATAAGAACCTGTCGTGAGATGGGGATTAAAACGGTGGCGGTGTATTCTACTGCCGACAGGGATAGTTTACACGTTAAGTTTGCCGATGAGGCCGTTTGTATCGGTAAACCTCAAAGCAGCGACTCCTACTTAAATATACCGCATATTATGGCGGCGGCTGAAATTACCAATGCCGATGCCATACATCCCGGTTACGGTTTCCTGGCCGAAAACGCCAAGTTTGCCAATATCTGTAAAGACCATGGCATTAAGTTCATCGGGCCAACCGCCGAGATGATCAACAAAATGGGGGATAAGATCACCGCCAAAGAAACCATGATCAAAGCCGGAGTACCGGTTGTACCAGGTGGTGAAGGTTTATTGCAAAGTATTGATGAGGCAAAAGGGCTGGCCCGTGATATGGGTTACCCCGTTATATTAAAAGCTACTGCCGGTGGTGGTGGTAAAGGTATGCGTATTGTATGGGAAGAGAGTGAAATGGAGAAAGCCTACGATACCGCCAAAGCCGAAGCCGCTGCTGCGTTTAAGAACGATGGTATCTATATGGAAAAGTTTGTGGAAGAACCACGCCATATAGAAATACAGGTAGCAGGCGACCAGTACGGCACCATCTGTCATTTAAGTGAAAGGGATTGCTCTATACAACGCCGTCACCAGAAACTGGTGGAGGAAGCGCCTTCACCTTTTATGACTGAAGAACTACGTCACCAGATGGGCGAAGCGGCTAAAAAAGCGGCCGGCGCCATTGGTTACGAAAGTGTGGGTACCATTGAGTTCCTGGTTGACAAACACCGTAATTTTTACTTCATGGAAATGAACACCCGTATACAGGTGGAACACTGTGTTACGGAAGAAGTAATCAATTTTGACCTGATCAAAGAGCAGATCAAAATTGCCATGGGTGAAAAAGTATCCGGCTTAGACCATTTTCCGCAGATGCATTCCATTGAATGCCGTATCAATGCGGAAGATCCATACAATGATTTCCGTCCTTCACCGGGTAAAATAACCACCCTGCACCAGCCGGGCGGACACGGTGTTAGGGTTGATAGTCACGTATATGCGGGATACGTTATTCCTCCTTATTACGATTCCATGATCGGTAAACTGATCACTGTAGCCCGTACCCGTGACGAAGCTATTGATACCATGTACCGTGCTTTAAGTGAATATGTAATTGAGGGTGTAAAAACAACTATTCCGTTTCACTTACAATTAATGCAGGACGAACGTTTCAGGAAAGGTGATTTCAATACCAAATTCCTGGAAACCTTTAAACTGCATTAAAAACTGGCAGGTTAGTTGCTATACCAGAGATGTGATAAGTTCTGTTCGTATTGTTTCACCTTTAAAACAATTTATATATGGATCTTACAAGTGTTCTCATCTTTTTAGCAATTGGAGCCATTGCCGGCTGGCTGGCAGGTTTACTGTTCAAAGGCAGCGGCTTTGGTTTACTGGGTAATATAGTAGTAGGTATTGTAGGCGGCTTTTTTGGTGGCTGGCTGGCCCCTAAAGTAGGTATTACTTTTGGCGGTGGCCTTATCGGTTCCATCTTACTCTCTGCCGCCGGTGCAATCATCCTGTTAATTATCATTAACCTGTTCAGACGAGATTGATTTAAGAATAATCTTACCATATTAATCCGGTGCCAGGCACCGGATTTTTTATTTATTCATTCTTGAAAATGTAATACAATAACATTCATAACTATTAACAATTGTAATAACATCACCTCTTTTTAACTTTGAGTATGCCTGTTTTGTTGTCAATTTTACAGTGGAAAATGTAAAAGAGTCAACATACAATCTCATTACAAAAAATATTTGCCCTCATACAAAATTCAGATTGTGAAAACAGTCCAGTGTGCAGTAGCCGTTTTTCAAGAACAGATAAACAGGTAAAAGGTGTACAGATGATAGATGTAATATATAGTGACCATTATTCACCTGAACAATACACCATTTTATTAAGTACAGCTACAGAGCCGGTAACTCCATACCATTTTCTTCCTGCACAATGGCCTTACCATTTATCCTTGTTTAGCCTTGTTCATCTCCCCTAAACCCGCCTTATTGTAACCTGCTTGTTATTTTGCAGTAATTCAGTTATTTTACCATACCATTTTAACCGTTTAAATACTGAGTCATGCAACAGTTTAAAGCTTTACTGTTATTGTTATTGTTATTGTTTACCGCTATTCAACTGGTATCCTGCAAAGCCTTTATGCATGGGTACACCAATGAAAAATCGGAAAACACCTACCACCTGGTAACGGGTGATAAAAAAGCCTTTGGCGATAAAAGGATTGCCTATGCCCAAAAACTGTATAAGGATTGTGAATTGGGTAACCACCTGAACTGCACCTGTACGGACAGGGGTCTGCCGGATTTTTTTTATGAGTACCAGAAAGCAGATAAATGCAGGGGCATGAAACTTTTTTATGTTCAGCGCGACTCTGTTTTTATTTTTGAAGAACCACAGAAAAATAAATTATGCTCCGCTTTAAAAGAAGCCAGGAGAATGACCGAACAGGAAAGATATGTACACAAACAATTACAGGCCGGGTTAACTGCCAGGGAAGTATATAAAGAAAATAGTTAGTCGTTTGTTCTCCTTACTTAATGATCCGTTCCATGATGCATGATAATTTCCCGGAAATAACCACCAGCCGTTTCCTGTTACGCCGGATAGTAGCCACTGATATTGAAAATATTTTCAAGGGCTTGTCGCACCCCGACGTGATCAGGTATTATGGCATCAGTTATACCAGCTTAGCCGACACACAGGCACAGATGGATTGGTATGCACAACTGGAAAGTACCGGCACCGGTATATGGTGGGCCATTGTTTCGCCCGATAATTCCTTGTTTTATGGTGCTGTGGGCCTGAGCAGTTTGCACGCTCAACATAAAAAAGCAGAACTGGGCCTTTGGCTATTACCGGACTTCTGGGGCCAGGGAATCATGCCCGAAGTAGTGCCATTTGTTCATAGTTATGCTTTTGAACAATTGGGCCTGCACCGGATAGAAGCCATGGTAGAAGCAGAGAATAATAACTGTAAAGCGGTGATGCGTAAACTGGGCTTTACCTATGAAGGTTGCATGCGGGATTGTGAAATAAAAGACGGTAAGTTCATTAGCCTGGAGATGTATGCCTTATTACGAACCAGCATCCCGGCTTAACGATGTTCCTGGTAAGTTAACGGTTCTATTAATTGTTGTAGTTGCTCATATACCCTTTCGGATAAAGGGGGCAATTCAGTTATTGCTATAAACTGTTCTAATTGTTCAAATGTTCTTATCCCGGCTATTACACTGCCCGTAACGGGGTGTTGTAAAACATATTGTAAGGACAGCTGCATGATGGTTTTATTATTATCATCTACCTTTTTCAACGCTTCAATAAAGCCGGCTATTTTGTCCTGGGAATAGGAGAGGTAGGGCTTTGCGGGCTTACCGGCCAGCAGCCCCTGCGCAATGGCGCCACGTACCAGTAAACCTTTATGATGTGCTTTTAATAAGGGCAGGCAAGCCTCTTCCGGCCTGCGGTCCAGTAAACTGTATTGCATCATGACCGTACTGATACGTGATTTGTCCAGGTATTCCCTAATCACGTTGGGCCTGATGGAGGAAATACCGTAGGCCCTTATTTTACCCTGTTGCTGTAATTGTTCAAAAGCGGCAATCGTATCATCTATATCATCATTAATTGTACCGCCATGTAACTGGTACAGGTCAATATAATCGGTTTGTAAACGTTGCAAACTTTGTTCCACCGCTTTAATGATATGTGCTTTGGTGGGATTCCATTGCCAGCCGTTTTTATCCGCATTCCATACATTACCCACTTTGGTGCAGAGCATAATGTTCTTACGGATATGTTGTAAAGCCTTACCCACGATAACTTCATTTTCACCGTGATCATACAGATCGGCCGTATCAAAAATAGTGATGCCCTTATCATAGGCTTTTTGTAAGAGGTGAGCAGCATTCTGCGCATCAGTGCCTAATGACATACAACCAAAACCAATGGCTGATACTTTGATATTACTGTTACCCAGGTTTCTGTATTCCATGCCCAAATATACAAACAGAAAAATCTATATTTATTGCCGGTTACAAGAAGGGTACTATATTGCTACGCAGTAATAAGCTGATGGTTTGTACGGTTGCCGAATGGCTGCCGGATGTGCAGGGCGGCTTATACCATAAGCCGGTGCGCAGTAAAACGGAGCACGGTACCCCGTAACAGCCGGAACAGAAGCTGAAAGTTGTTATACCGCTGATAGCCCCAATATTATAAACGAGAAAATATATATTGACACCCTTATTCAGGATAGCGCCCACACCCAGTGGATATTTACATATTGGCAATGCCATGTCCTTTGTGTACACAGCAAAACTGGCAAAGGATGCCAGGGCCGGTTTATTGTTGCGTATTGATGATATGGACAGTGAGCGTACCAGGCCTGCTTATGTACAGGATATTTTTGATACCCTGCATTTTTTACAAATACACCCCAGTGCCGGCCCCACTAACCCGGAAGAGCTGAAGTCAAAGTACACACAACAAAACCGCATTACGCTATATGAACAGGCATTACAACAACTGATAGCAACGGGACTGGTATATACCTGCAGTTGCTCCCGAAAAGCACTGGAACAACAGGATGGACGTTGTACCTGCAATGGCCCTGTTGCTACCTTAACAGAAAAAGATAGGGCATTGCGTATAAAAGTGCCGCATGGTACACTTATACATTTTACTGATGCATTACAGGGAAAGATAACAGTTGACCTGTACCAGGCGGCCGGCAGTTTTGTAGTAAGAAGAAAGGACGGCATACCGGCTTACCAGTTGGTATCCTTATGCGACGATGTTTTTTTTGCCGTTACACATATTGTACGCGGGCAGGACCTGTTATATTCAACTGCCATGCAATTATATCTTGCGGAATTATTGCAGTACACCTCTTTTTTAAACACCATTTTTTATCATCACCCGGTTATCACCGATCATACAGGAGAAAAACTATCCAAATCTGCAGGTGCAACATCCATTAAAGAAATGAGCCGGCATCAAACCCCTCAGGAAGTGCTTGCCACCATCAACCGGTTATTGCAGGAAAATGGTTTGGTATAAAATAATCGCCAAGGTTCTGCGGGGTTGCAAAGGGATTAATTACTTTTGCAGCAGTATTATGAATAAGATTGTTGTAACCATAGACGGATGGAGCAGTTGCGGTAAAAGCACTTTGGCCAAACAACTGGCCAAGAAGTTAAATTATGTGTATGTGGACAGTGGCGCCATGTACCGGGCTATTACCCTATATTTTATTCGTAACAGTGTTGATATTACCGATATTAAAGAAGTGGAAGCCGCACTGGCCGAAATTAATTTAGAGTTCCGTTTTAACGAAGTAAGCCAGTCCAGCGAAATGTACCTGAATGAGGAAAATGTGGAGTATGTGATCCGCGACATGGTAATTGCCGAAAAAGTAAGCGATGTGGCAGCCATTAAAGAAGTAAGGACTTTTGCCGTGGCTGCACAGCAAAAGATGGGCACTAAAAAAGGCATTGTGATGGATGGCCGGGATATTGGTACCGTGGTTTTTCCAAAAGCCGAGATGAAAATATTTATGACGGCCGATAACGCGGTACGGGTAGAACGCCGTTTTAAAGAATTATACGCCAAGAATCCCAATATTACCATTGAAGAGGTAAAGAACAACCTGGAGATGCGTGATTATATTGACAGCCACCGGGAAGTAAGCCCCTTGAGGCAAGCCAAAGACGCCGTGGTGCTGGATAATACCAATATCACCCCTGAGGAACAGTTAAAACTGGCTTTAGGGTGGATAAAAGCGATAAAAGAAAAAGGTTAAGCAATGCTTAACCTTTTTTATGTGGATCATTTAATCTATTATAACCTGTTAGCGGCATTAATCATTACCAATACCATTTGCTTTTTTCACATCCACCAGTTCAATATCAAAAATCAATGCGGCACCACCTGGTATTTTGGGAGGACTGCCATGTAAACCATAAGCCAGGTTATAAGGTATATACAGCCTGTATTTAGAGCCTACAGGCATTAATTGTAATCCTTCTGTCCAGCCCGGAATAACACGATTTAAAGGGAAGGAAATAGGCTCGGTACCATGCAGCCTGGAGCCGTCAAACTCAACGCCATCAATCAGGGTACCACTGTAATGAGCGGTTACCGTATCAACAGCAAGTGGTTTGATGCCGGTTCCCAATGTAATTACTTCATATTGCAAACCACTGGGGGTGGTTTTTACACCGGGGCGTTTGGCATTGCGGGCTAAAAATGCAGCGCCGGAGTCGATCACCGCTTTACTTTTAGCTTCCTGCATTTTATTGGCGTAGGCATTTAAAATAGTAAAGGAAGAGTTGTCGTCAATCAGCGTAGGTTTGTTAGCAAATACATCTTTCATGGCTTGTTCCATGATCTTTGTATTGATCTTATCCATGCTCTGCATTTTTAAAGAGCTGGCAACATTTACACCCAGGGCATAACTGGCCGAATCGGACAAGGTTTTTAACGTTACCGCAGGAGCAGCAGGTTTGGTAGCCACAGGTTTGGTTGTTTTTACCGGGGCCTTGGGTTTAGGCTTAGGAGTAGTTTGTGCAAACAGGCTTAATGGTAATGCAAGCACTGCTGTAGCAGCAATAATTTTATTCATGTATAAAAATTAAGGATGCAAAAATAAATATTGCTGTCCTATTATAATACACACAAACCAGTAATTTAGCATATTGTTGATAAAATAGAAAGGTTATGAGCTCATTTATCCAGGAAGTACAGATACGTTGGTCCGATCTTGACCCTAATATTCACCTGCGCCATTCGGTATACTATGACTGGGGGGCTTTTTGCCGGATCGCCTTTTTAACGGACAGGGGACTATCCACCGAGGTGATGAACCAGTTACAGATAGGGCCTATTTTATTCCGCGAGGAATGCATTTTCCGCCGTGAGATACGTTTGGGTGATACCGTTACCATTAATTTAAAACTGCTGAAAGCGAAAAGAGATTTCGCCCGCTGGTCTATTGTACATGAAATTGTAAAGAACGGCGATACAACTTCGGCGGTATTAACGGTTGAAGGGGCCTGGCTGGATATTGCCCGACGTAAACTATCTACACCACCACCCAAGGTAAACGAAGTATTTTCGCTGATGGACAAGGCCGATGATTTTACCTGGTTAGATTAATCGCGGATCTTCTGTTATAAAGCGGGGTATAAATTTATGAGCCCGGCTATATCACTTCAGGCATCGCCTGTTGCGCCTGCCCCGACGACTCCGAATGCTTCAGGAGGGAACTCGGGGTCGCACTCTTGTGCTGCAACAATCCTGTTCAGCAAGCTGCAGGGCAGCCTGTTAACATTTTCCTAAATGGTTTATACTTTTATGGAAACAATGAATTACCCCATCATGGCAATAAAGCTTATGCGATTTGCCTGTGGTTTATTGTTAACCTTTTCACTGACCGCCTGTAATAATCATACAAAATCAACTAACAGTAATAGTGCAGCCGTAGCTATACAGGCTAAAGAAAAAATATATACCAGTATTAAAGAAATACCGGTACCGGAAGGTTATGAACGTATAAGTGTTGCCCCCGGTTCATATGGCGCTTTCTTAAGAAATCTTCCGTTGCAGCAGGATAATACGGTGTACTTGTATAACGGGCGTAAAAAAAGTAATCAATCGGCGCAGTTTGCCGTATTGAGTATGGATATAGGCAACCGGGACTTGCAGCAATGTGCCGATGCCGCCATGCGTTTATACGGCGAATACCAGTATGCGCAGCAACAGTATGATAAAATAAGTTTCCGTTTTACCAATGGCTTTGATTGTTCTTTTAATAAATACGCAGCCGGGTACAGGGTAGTGGTAAATGGTAATAAAACAAACTGGTCCTTACAATCAAACCCCGACAGCAGTTATAAGAGTTTTCGCAGGTACATGGACCTGGTATTTAATTATGCCGGTACCCGGTCCTTAGACGGGCAAATGAAAACAATTGCCTTTACCAATATGCAGCCAGGTGATGTACTGGTACAAACCGGCGACCCTTACGGGCATGCTGTGACGGTAATGGATATGGCCGTGAATAAACAAACAGGGGATACGGTATTTATGTTATCGCAGAGTTATATGCCGGCACAGCATATTCATGTATTACTGAACCCTTCCGGTGCAGGCAAAACACCCTGGTACAGCATCAACTTCAGCGGTAAACTGTACACACCGGAGTGGACATTTAACCGTTCGGATTTAAAAAGATTTTAATTACCCTACATAAAAGATAAGGCTATTAACGGCGCCGATAATTACACCGGTAATAAGGCCTGCCGCCTGTAAACGTACCAGTGGCTTTTGTAACGGGGTTTGTAATTGTTCTCTGAGGGCGGCATCGGGTATGGCATTGATCTTTTGACTGATCAATTGTTCTATATTAAAAGAAGCAGCCAGGTTGCCGGATAATTGCTGCATGATATCGGGAAAGAGAGTTTGCAATTGTTTTATAAAAACGGCTTTCAGCTGATCGGTGGTTTTATTGCCGATGAACATGCCGATCATGGGGATTTCTTCTTTGAGTTTTACGTTTAAAAACTCATCAATATGTTTTTCAATAGTGGGCATAGCCGTTTCCAGCAAACCGGGATCACTTAATTTATCCCGGAAACTATCGATAGAAATTTGTTGGGCAGCAAAACGCCCGGCCCCGATAGCAAACCTGTCTTTATTACGAACTATACCATTTACCAGGTAACGGGAACATAACCAGGCGGCCAGCCAGCCTAAAAAAGCAGATATTAGTAAACTTAAAAAAAGAGAAATTGCCATGGGGAACTTAAATAGCATGATAAAATAAAAACCCCGAATAAAAATATCCGGG
>CAYUMH010000067.1:0-23673 GCA_964445775.1 uncultured Terrimonas sp. | reverse complement strand
CTTTGGCCTGCGTAAAGCACGTGCCGGTTTTACTACCGAATTATTGGCAGCCTTTAACTATGCCAAAACAAATGGTTTATGGGCAGGCACTTACTCTATGGAGAACGATGCCGAGTATTTTGCCGAAGGTGTACAGGCCTGGTTTGATACCTGTAATATGTATGTAATGATCAATGGTGTAAGCACCAAATTAAAAACAAGAGAACAGTTACGTACTTATGATACCAGGTTATACGATCTGTTAAGCAAAATAATGCCTACCGAGAAATTAACCGGTTATCATTTTACGTATGAATAATAATATGCTGTAAAGAATATAAAAGCGAAAGGCCGGGTAGTTTACCCGGCCTTTATTGTGCACCTGCTTTACAGGAACATGCCTTTGCGGTAAAACTCCGCATCTTTACCATAGGTAGCGAGAATGGGGCGTAATTTTGTATCCAGCTCCTTATATGAAACATGTTCACCTCTCTGGGGCTTTTTGATATTGGTAATATCAACTTCGTTTTTAACCACCGTAGCAAAAATGCTGGTATGCTCATCCGGCATTTCAAGCCCCAGTATCATGCCCGGCAAGCCCGTGAAGCTCTCTGGACCACCGCTAACCGGAATAGCTTCACAGTAGTAGGCGATAACAATAACAGAATCCCATAACGCTGCATTGGCCCTTTTGCAATCAAAGCCTGCTATATTTTTCACTTCTCCTGTTGGTTTCCATTTAAGCCTTCTTAATGTTTCATTAAACAGGAAATAATGTTGTTCTATACGCTTGCTGCTAACGGTAGTGAATGCTGCCAGATCGTTGAATACGGTATTATCCTCTGCAGGAAATTCCCAGGCATTAAAATTAGTTGCTTTCCCGCCCGGGCGGTATAAGGTTTTGTTAGCATCGAAATAAAGGTTAAAGTAGCTGTACTTGAATTCAGGCAGGGTATCTTTCTCTTCCGGACGTATATAATGATATTTTTCATACGCTTTTACGATCTGTACTTTCTTTTCAAATACTATTTGTCCGGATAATTGAATGCTTTTTTCCTGGCTATAAAGTTTGGACATTAAGGTGATAGATAGCAGAACGCCAACGCAGGTCTTTAGTTGCATGGTAAATTGGTTTAGTGATGTTATAATGTTGTATTAGATACACAAAAGCAATAATTCCATATAGAACCCGAAAGGAATAAAATAAAAAAGCCCTTTACCTGCAGTAAAGGGCCTTCATTAAACCAGGGATCAGTTTATTGTAACATACTACCCAAAATGTTTTTTTGTAAAGGCGTTATATTATTGCTTTCAGACAGGCTCACCTTTGTAACCGGTTCACCTTTCTGGTTTTTCTCGTCAGTGAAACTGATGGTCAGACCGGCTTTTGCTAAATACTTTTGATAATCGATCTTGTTCAACGTATAAATATAATCAAACAGTTCATCCAGTTTCTGACCCGCCATTTGTTCACAGGCTGCTCTTACCTCCGCTTCAGTAAAACCACGGCCCGCATTTTTATAGTACGTGTTATATAAATAGCGCATTACATCATCCAGTGATTTTTTATTGTCCGATGCTGCTCTTATTTCAATATCCAGTAACAAGCCAACAATCGGACCTTTTTCATAGAATGAAATGGTTTCACCCTTTTTGCCGAAAGGGCCATCCTCCCAGGTATTGGCACTCGATTGTGCCAGGGTTTGTTTTAACCGGCCGGCATTGTTCTCAAAACCCTGTATGGTGCCTTGCCAGGTATCCAGTACTTCCCGTTTATTCATTAAACCGGCACGGTTCAGTATCAGGTCTTCGTAGTACACCGTTAAGCCCTCGCCTACCCATAATGAATTGGTGCGGTTGGCTTTTGAATAATCAAATGGCCCCAGTTCAATGGGCCGGATGCGTTTGATATTATAATGGTGAAAGTATTCATGTGTAATAAAACTCAGCATCCGGTTACGGCCCGCAGGATCATTGAGCCCTTCACCCGAAAAACCGATAGCTGTGGAGTTTAACTGTTCTATTCCTCCCGCTCCCGGACCAGTAGCTATAAAAGTGTAATGATCATAAGGAATATCACCAATGAGGTTACTGGCCGTTACGACGATCTTTTCTATATCCTTCATTAATGCCACACCATCAAAACTGCCCATTTTATAACCTATGAACCGGTGTGGTTTACCTTTTACTTTAAAGGCCGGTAGTTCCTGCAGGTCGCCAATTAAAATGGGACAATCATACAGGATATCAAAATCCTTTGCCCGGTATGTTGTTTTACCTATCGAATCGAGGCCGGTTGCTACTCTTGTCCACCCGTTCTGCAGTGGAATGTCAACAACAGCCGGTAATTGTAAAGCACCATCCACATGTAAAAAACTAGCTGTAGGCTTTATAAAAGCTCTTTCTTTATCAATATAACTGGTAGCCACAAAGGCCCGCTCTGTTTTAACGTTATAGGCTACATCCAATGATTTAACACCTTTACCGGCGATACGCCAGGTATCATTACCAATCTGCTGCCAGGTCAGTACTTTACCGTTCTGGTCTTTAACGGAAAAATCCAGTATCGATTTACCATAGTTCATTATCTGGTAATACCCCGGTGACCATACCGGTAATTTGAGGTCAACAATATCCTTATTGTTAACCGGCACTTTCATGGTTATCCCGATAATATGCTCTGCAGCCAGCCTGGTATCAACCGTAAAACGGACGGTATCTTTTTGCGCATGTAACCGGCTTCCTATCATGAGCAGGCATAGTACAGGCAATATATTTTTCATACACTTCCTTTATTAAAGTCATCTTATGCATCAACAGCAGGCTTCTTTTTAATCAGGTAATAAACCGGAATACCCAGGGCCGCAATAATAATACCCGGCCAGGTATAATCGGGTTTATATATCACCATCAATACACAAAAGCTGATGCCCATGATAATGTATAAGAATGGCAGTACAGGATAACCAAAAGCTTTATAAGGCCGTTCAATATCCGGGCGGGTTTTGCGTAAACGGAAAATGCCGATAATGGCCAGTACATAAAAGATAACCACTACTATCGAGATCATATCCAGCAGGTCACCATATTTACCACTTAAGCTCCATAAAGCGGCAATGACACATTGTAACCATAAGGCCACACCTGGCACTGATCTTTTATTGAGGGTTCCCACTTTTTTAAAGAACATTCCATCTTTAGCCATGGAGTAATACACCCTTGCACCGGCCATGATGAGGCCATTGTTGCAACCGAAGGTTGATACCATGATCATTACGGCAATAATGGTAATGCCTACCGGCCCAAAGATCACCTGCGCGGCAACAATCGCCACCCTGTCTTTTTCGGCCGATGCCATTTGTTCCATGGTCAAAACACCGGTATACATGATATTGGCCAGCAAATACACTACCGTTACCAGTATGGTTCCTAATGCCAGGCTTAAAGCCACATTCCGCTGCGGATTTTTAATTTCACCAGCCACTGATGTGGAGCTATGCCAGGAATCGCTGCTGAAAATAGCGCCTACCATACCTGCTGCAACGGCACCCAGCGCCGCAAACATGGTATAATTAGCGGTCGTACCATCCGCGTTTAAGCGGAATAAATTCCACACATTGTCCCCGTGCCAGTTAGCAGCCCATACATCAGTTTTTAAAGCAAACAGACCAAATACAATTAAAGCCAGTAAGCTGAGCAGTTTTGCAAATGTGATGGTTGTCTGCACTATTTTACCACTGCTGACGCCCCTGGTATTAATAACAGTCAGCACAACAATAACAACTATTGAGACTAATTGTGCCGAAGATATGGTGAAACTACCCAGGGTTAAAGCCACCACATCTTCATCCCAGGCCGGTATGAGATAAGCGGTAAACTTGGCAAATGCCACACCAACCGCCGCAATGGTTGCCGTTTGTATCACAGTGAAAAAAGTCCAGCCAAATACAAACCCCACCAAAGGATTATAGGCTTCTTTTAAGTAAACATACTGTCCACCGGCCTTGGGAAACATACCGCTTAACTCGCCATAACTTAAAGCAGCGGTGAGGGTCATGAATCCCGTTATGAGCCATATCAATAATAACCAACCGGCGCCACCTACATTACGGGCGATATCGGCACTCACAATAAATATGCCCGAGCCGATCATACTGCCTGCCACCAGCATGGTTGCATCTATTAAACGCAGAGAGGGCTTAAAACCTGTTTTCTCTTCTTGCATAAAAGCAATTTTGGGAATTTGATGATTTGAAAATTTGGAAATTAGATCACTTGTTAGCCGGGTTTATCCAATTAAAATACGAAGCAGCCCATATTGCTCATCAGTATTCCTGAAGCACAAGTGTGCTACCCGCAACATTACTGTTGGGGCTCAGCGCAACAGTCGATGCCAGTTGTACTGCAGCCGGTAAACAAAAAAACCATACTATTTAAACTCGTAAAATTTCCAGCGCGTTTCATAATTACGGTCTACTTTCTGGTTTAACAAAGTAGCCCTTAACATTTCCATGGGTAAATGATTTTCTTTTATCACCGCATCATGAAACTGGATATTACTCATTTTACCACCATCCACTAATTCCTTATGAATGCTGAATAACTGCAGGCCACCTACCAGGTAGGCCAGCTGATACAGGGGACCGTAGTTGGCTTCAAAGGAACGTTTTACTTCGCCATGTGCGTTGGCATATTCATGGCCTACTTCGTTTACCAGGTAATCTACACATTGCTGTGGTGTCCATTCACCCAAATGGAATTTAATAGAGAAAGTGATACGGGCACAACGGTGCATCCGCCAGAATAACATACCAATACGTTCTTCCGGTGTTTTAGCAAAACCTTCGCGGTATAATAATAACTCCCAGTATAAAGTCCAGCCCTCGGTAGTAAACGGCGTATTGAAAGCCGACTGGCGATAGGTTTTATACCGGCTGTTCATATAAAATTGTAAATGATGTCCCGGCACCAGTTCGTGCTGCACCGTACCTCTTGAGAAATAAGGATTGTTACCGCGCATGCTCATCAGTTTATCTTCATGCGACATGGTATTGGTAGGATAAGAAATACTGATCTCGCGGCCACCGGTAAAGAAAGGGTTTACCAATTGTCTTTCCGGACTCATCATGATCATGCCCCAGGTCTCTTCAGCCAAAGGTGGCAGGTTCATTAGTTTTTTCTGGTTAATGAATTGTATGGCATCATCGTTCAGTTTAATGATCAGCTCGGGTTGTTTACCGGCCGGTACATAGGAGTTTTTTACTTTCTCCTGTGCAGCACGCCAGTCATCACCAAAGCCCATTTCACGGGAGGCTTTTAATAATTCCTTACGGCACCATTCCATTTCCTGGTCGGCTAAACGTAATAGTTCTTCTGCGGTATAAGCGATCATCTCGCTTTTTAACTGGCGGTTGATCTCGTCCTTACCAATAGGGTTACCGCCAATATTACTGCCATCGTTAAATACTTTTTTATCGGATTTGGAACGGATGGATTTTGCGTACTCCCCTAACAAAGAAGCTAAGGCTTCATAAGGTTTGGGTACCCACCAGGTGAACATAGGATCATAACCATTATAAAAATCATAAGCGCTTTTTAACCGGTTTTTAATATCATCTACCAGGTCGGCTGCATATTGTGCCTGTTGTTCGGGTATTTTATTACCGGCCTCTACTGTTGCTTTTGCTTTTTTAACCACGGCCAGCATCTTATGTAACATGTTTGCGATCATTTCGCCGTCAACAGCCGTTCCTCTCCTTCTTTTTTGTACAAAGGCATAAATAGAATCGGCAAATGGCACATACGACCAGGCCGCTTTCTGTTGCTTTTGTTCATTCACCAGCAATACCTGGTTATTCTCAATTTTCTGACGCAATAGAATATAATCGGATTTACCGTAGATACTCATTTTATCAAAGTCCAGCTTCTTTAAAATGGCCAGGTGGTCATTGTTCAGTTTCATCAGGCGGGTGATCTGTTCCGGACTGTGTACGGAAGAACCGCCCCAGCGACCGCCGGAGGACATAGCGCCGTAGAAATAATCAATGGCCCGTACATCCTGTAAGTACTGGATCACATTGCCGGATGTTTCTGTAGCCTGTTCATATAATGCCGCGGGTACCTGTGCATTGACAAGGGCCGGGGAAGCAAAAAAAAGTGACATAGAAAATTTTAGCAGCTTAAAAGAATGACGCATCAGTTGTATATTTTCTGGTTGAAATTGATATATGGCAAAGCTTATTGCCAAATATACCCAATGCACCAGCATAGCACTAAGCACATATTAACCGGTAATAGCCTCATTTAAACTTGTAAAATTGTAGCGGCTCATGCGCCGGTATAACTGTTGTACACCAATAAGGCGGCTGCCAGGTCCTCTACCGCCAGGCCGGCGGATTTAAAGATGGTAATTTCACCGGCACTTGTACGGCCGGGATGTTGTTGGAGGCATAGCTCCCGGATATCAGCTTTTACATCCGCAGGATTGAATATCCCTGTTTTAATAGGTATGGCAAGATCACCTGTTTCATGCAAAGCCCCTTCACGGGTGTCTACAAAAATATGACTGCGTGTAATGGCTGTATCGTCTGTTTCTCTTGTATCAGGTTTATGCGAACCGATGAGATCGAGATGTGTACCGGGTTTCAGCCATTCTCCTTTTATAACGGGTACAGGCGATAAGGTAGCAGTGGAAATAACATCGGCTTTACGGGCTGCTGCTGCTATATCTTCAACAGCAATGGCTTCAATACCTTCCTGTTGCAATTCAGTAATAAATGCCTTTAGTTTATCCGTGTTACGCATCCATACTTCAATGCTTTCATAATTCCTCACGGCACTATGTGCCTGCACCAGGTGTTTAGCCACTTTACCACCGCCTACTACCAGTAAATGTTTGGCATTTACCGGTGCTAAATACTTTGCAGCCAATGCAGATGTACAGGCCGTACGGCGGGAGGTTAACTGAGCCGCGTTCATCATGGCCAGTTGTTCACCGGTAACTGCATCCCATAAAGTATAGGCAGCATGTATAGCGGGAATATTGCGGGTGTGATTATTAGGCGCTACGATCACCTGCTTCACCCCTAAATACCTTTTATTCCAAACCGGCATCAGGATCAGTGCATTTTCATGCTGTTCGCTTGTAGTATAAAAATGATGGTGCCGTACAGGCAGTTCATAATCGGAACAAAACATTTTTTCCAATGCGGCAATTAAGTCCGCATAGTTTAATGCAGCTATTACTTTATCATCCGGTATTACTAACATATCAGTAAGGCAGGCTAATTAAATCGTTCGGGGTTAAAAATTTCTACTTTTACCTGGGATGGTTGTTCTTCAATAATATCTGCCACTACCCTACCCACTGCAGGACCAAGGCTTAAACCCATCATTCCCAAACCACCGGCAATTACCAGGTTATTTACTTTTGAAGAAGCACCCAGGTAAGGCAGACCATCAGGTGAGCAGGGACGGAACCCATGCCAGGTATCGCTTTCGGCCGGTACCGGCAATGTATATTCAGGATAGTATTTAGGCACTGAAGACACAATACCCTCTAAACGGTTACGATTGATCACATGATTAATGGGTGCCAGCTCCATAGTACCGCCAATACGTACTTTACCACCCATTGGTGTTAACGCTACCCTGGCCTCCAATAATAAAGCAGGGTGCTGTACTTTACCCTGGAAAACATTGGTTAAGAAAGAATAACCTTTGCCCGGCATAACGGGTACGTTTAAGCCGGCTTTTTTAGCCAGTGTGCCTAACCAGGCTCCGCTGGCCATTACTACTTTATCGGCTTTATAACTGTTGCCTCCACCAATAACTTCGGTAATTTTTCCGTTGCTTACCGTAATATCAGTAACACCTGCATGTTTCACCAGGTTAACTCCCATTGCCTGCAATTTTGCCAGGAGCGCCTGCATTAATGCCTGCGGGTATAAATGACTATCACAACGGTAATGCACAGCGCCTAATACATCTAACTGTACATCGGGCTCCAAAGCCTGTACCTGTGCTTTATCCAGCACTTCAATATCCAGGCCCATTTTTTGGGCAGTATGCGAGAGTTCAATTTCTTCGTCCTGTGTTTTGGTATTTTTATACAACATTAAAATACCCTTGTGATGCAGGTCTATATCTGCCGCCAGTTCTTTCTGTAATTCATCATATAATGACCGGCTGTATAGGTTCAGATCGCGGATAAAAGGGGCCGACCGGGTAACATGCTTTTCATTGGCATGACGTAAGAATTTAATGCCCCATGAGATCATGGACCAGCTTAAAGATGGTTTCACATAAAAGGGACTCTTACTGTCAAACATCCATTTAATACCCTGTGCTACTATGCCGGGTGCAGCCAGCGGCGTAAAATGGCTGGGCACGATCATGCCTGCATTACCATAGGAGCAGCTATCTGTAAAATCTTCTTTATCCAAAACGGTAACCTGCCAACCGGCCTTGCTTAAATAAAACGCACTGCTTAAGCCAACAATACCACCGCCAATTACCAGTACCGAACCTTTATCCTGTTTCATTTTTGTTTGTAAATTTTATATCACCTGGAACCCGTGTGCATAAGGGTCATCGTCATCAATAATAATTGTATTATAACCTGTAACCATTGCCCAGCCTTCAATACCGGGAACAATAGCCGGCTTACCATCACCAAAGGCATCGGGTACTTCTTCTTCGATCGTACCTACAAATTGCGAACCGATGATACTTTCGTGTATAAACCTATCGCCTTTTTTCAGTTTACCTTTTGCATGCCATTGCGCCATACGGGCCGATGTACCGGTACCACAGGGCGAGCGGTCAATAGCTTTATCGCCATAAAAAACCGCATTACGTGCCGTGGCATTATCATTGATAACGGCGCCTGTCCATTGTATATGACTCAACCCATTGATATTGGCATCCTGCGGGTGTATGAATGTATATTTTTCATTCATACGCTTGCGGATCACCCGGCTCCAGCTGATCAGCTGATCGGCTGTATAATGTTCAATACCTTTAAAGTTTTCCTGCGGATCAATGATGGCATAAAAATTTCCGCCATAGGCCACATCTAAAGTAAGTTCACCGAGGTCAGGACTTTCAATCGTTAAGTTCTCTGAATGTAAAAACGATTTTACATTGGTGAGTTTTACCGATTTTACTTTTTTGCCTTCCTGCACATAATCGATCAGCACCAGCCCTGCAGGCGTTTCAAGCCTTAACTTACCCGGCACTTTTGGTATCACCAGTCCTTCTTCAATGGCAATGGTTACGGTACCAATAGTACCATGACCACACATCGGTAAACAGCCACTGGTTTCAATATATAATACGCCAATATCATTAGCTTCATCAATCGGTGGATATAAAATACTGCCGCTCATCATATCGTGGCCACGTGGTTCAAACATCAGGCCTTTGCGTATCCAGTCGTACTCCGCTAAAAAATGCAAGCGGCGTTCCATCATACTATTACCACGCAATAAAGGGCCACCTCCTGCAACTACCCTCACCGGGTTACCACAGGTATGCGCGTCAATACAGGAGAAAGTTTTTTTCATTTATGTTTATGAATTATGAACGTTGAATGATGAGTTATGAATGTTGAATTATGAATGATGAATAGCATTACTACTGTTGAACGGAGCGTCGCAACAAAAGTCCAATCAGGGCTATACAGTTGGTACCATACATATTATTTGTCATCAGTATTGTTACTATCATTGTCTGTTGTAACCCGATAGGGTTGCGATTTAATTTATTTCCAGCTGAATTGAATTAAATAATCTCACTGCCGCGCTCCGTAATACTATCCCGCAATATATAAGTTTTCTAAGTTTTTTATGAAACTTCATTAGCATATTATCTAATTAGCTAATTGCCAAATTTTCCTTCGTCAGCTCACCATTAACCGTGCGCCAAACGCCCAATACATTCTCATCTTTCAACTCATCGGGTAATAAAGCGTCGGGCCAGTTCTGGTAACTTACCGGGCGGGCAAAACGTTTAATAGCATCAGGGCCTACGGCTGTAAAACGGCTGTCACTGCAGGATGGATAAGGACCACTATGCGTCATGGCATAACATACTTCCACACCGGTAGGAAAATTATTAAACAATAAACGACCGCATTTGGATTCAACAATATTGATCAGCGTTTTATTATTTGCTAACTCTTCTGTTTCACCAAATATAGAAATGGTCAGTTGTCCCTCCAGGGCTTTGGCAATTGCTGCTGCCTCCTCCTGTGTTTTATAGGTAACCAATAAACCAAAGGGACCGAATACTTCCTGCGATAATTTTTTATTGGCAATAAAATCTGCTGCCGTGGTAATAGCGATGGCCGCATTGCCAAAACCTTCTGCTCCTTCAGTAGCCTGGGCTACTACTTCAACCGCCGGCTGTTGCAATACATTTGTTTTGTTGGTATGGTAAGCTGCTGCAATACCCTTATGCAACATAGGCGCTGCCGGTGTGGCACTGATCTGCTGAGCTAATGTATTAATGAAAGTTGCCAGTGCAGGTGATTCCGGCGCTACAAAAATACCGGGATTGGTACAGAACTGTCCCACACCCAATGTTAAGGATGCCGCATATTGTTTAGCAACTTCCTCGGCTGCATTATTTAATTTTTGTTCCAGTAAAAAAACCGGGTTTACACTACCCATTTCGGCAAATACGGGTATAGGTTCCGCTCTTTTATTGGCCAGGTCAAACAAAGCCTTACCACCGCCATGCGAACCGGTAAAGCCAACTGCTTTCACTACCGGGTGCGATACCAGATAGGTACCATTCTCAAAAGAGTTGCTGTAAACATGTCCGAATAAACCTTCGGGCAAGCCTGCTTTTTGTATAACCCCGTTAATAGCAGCAGCCATAATGCCCGATGTTTTGGGATGGGCCGAATGTGCTTTTACAATTACCGGGCAACCCGCTGCTATAGCAGAAGCCGTATCACCACCGGCAGTGGAGAAAGCAAATGGAAAATTGCTGGCACAAAATACAACTACCGGACCAAGAGGTGTATATGTTTTACGGATCGATGGTCTTGGGGCCGGTTGCCTGTCAGGCAAAGCCGTATCAATACGCACGGGCAATACCACACCACTGGCAAGTGCATCTGCATAACCACGCCATTGACCAACAGTACGGCCTTTTTCCCCTTGCAACCTGGCAACCGGCAAATTGGTTTCGGCCTGTGCTGTTGTAATTAACTCATCATCCAGGGCCTCAATTGCATCAGCTACCTGGTGCATGAAAGCCGCTCTTTGTTTTACCGTGAAATTTTTAAAAATAAAAAAAGCCTCCTGGGCTTTTTCCAGGAGGTTATCTATTTCTTTAATAGTAGTATTCAAACTCATTCTTATTATAAATTTTGTTGCAAAAGTAAGCAGGTGCCATTAACGAATACCGTTAATACAGTTTTGCAAACCTTATGTTATCATAAAACACTAACTAAGCCAATACTGCTTCTTTTGATACACTTTCCAGTGCCAGGTAATCGGGCAGTTCTGGTCTTGAAGCAATAGCGGTATCAATGATCTTTTGTACACGTGCTCTTTCTTCACCTTCTAATGGCAAGCGTGGCGCCCGTACATGTTCATTGCCGATGCCTTCTGCTACCGCTGCCAACTTAATATACTGTACCAGTTTCGGATGAATATCCAGTTCCAGCAAAGGCATAAACCAGCGGTAAATTTTTAACGCCTCATCCAGGTAACCGGCTTTGGCTAAATTAAAAATGGCCACGGTTTCTTTCGGGAAAGCATCAACCAGTCCGGCAACCGAACCACTAGCACCTAATAATTGCGATTCCAGTGAAATGGTATCAACACCTCCTAATATTTTAAACCTGTCACCAAAACGGTTGATCATACGGGTGATATTGGTCAGATCACGGGTAGATTCTTTTACCGCCTGGATAGTCGGGTAAGCTTCCAACTCGGCAAACATATCCAGCGTAACATGAATGGCGTAATCAACCGGGTTATTATATATTAATATAGGTAAAGAAGATGCTGAAGCTACAGCCTGGAAATAAGTCACCACTTCTTTATCAGAAGCTTTGTAACGCATTGGCGGTAATAACATCAGCCCGTCAGCGCCCATGCTCTCTGCTTTTTTAGCAATTTCTACAGCAACTGCGGTTGCCTGTTCGGCAATATTTAGTAAAACGGGTATATGTGCAGGTACATTTTTTTTCGCAAAAACCAATAAGTCAAATTTTTCCTGCGCGGTTAAAGTGCTGGCTTCACCCAGGGTACCGGCCAGGATAACACCCGACACACCCGCTTCTACCTGGGCGTTCAGGTTTTTTTGAAACATGTCATAATCTACGTCCCCGTTGGCTTTAAATGGTGTTAGTAATGCCGGGTACACACCGTGCCATAACGCTGTTTTACTCATGATGATTTGTAGTTTAATTAGTCAAAATATTACACCTTCGCCTTTATCATGCTGCATGAATACAGGCATCGGCTTACAGGCAAATATCGTTCAGCGATAAATTATACAACGCCTGTTTATTAGTAAACAATGTGCAAATATTAACCTGTAAATTACTACAAATCGCTTAAGCAAGGTTTTTTTTGTACTTATCGAGATATTCTTTGGGGGAAGTACCGGCAATGGATTTAAATACCCGGTTAAAATTAGTAATGCTGTTAAAGCCGCTGTTATAGGCAACAGAAGAGATGCTATTGTATTTACCAACCGTAAGCTGTTTGCAGGCTTCGCTGATACGCATCTGGTTTAAGAAGGTAACAAAAGTTACACCGGTATGTTTTTTAAAATAACGGCAGAATGCCTGCGAAGTCATATGTGCTTCAGCTGCTACCTCCTCCAGGGTTACATCGCGGTGATAATGTAACATGATATAATTATAGATATGTTCCATCCGTACACCTTCCCGCTCGCCTGTTTTTTCGTAAGTAGGCGTTGAGGATAAAGATTGGGGACGGGGATTCATTTTACAGAATATCCGTAACAGGGATAAAAAATGGAACAGCTGGTCCATATGACTGGCTTCTTTCAACAACTTTATTTTTTGCGATACCAGGCGGAAATAAGCAGTATCAAGTTTGAACCCTCCTTTATATTCTTTTAAAAAACCGTTCAGCTGTACCAGCTCCGGTAGTTCCAGTAATTTACTTAAGTTACCATTCGGATCGTAAAAGACCGAGATGGTATGTATGGTATCATGGGTAGCTACTGCCATATCCGACTCACTGCCTTTAAATACATGTGCCTGGTTGGGGGCTATTAAAAAAATATCTCCCGGTTCAAATAAATGCATGGTATTATCAGCTATCAGTGTCCCCTGCCCTTTTACAATCCATACCAATTGCGCCTCTTTGTGCTTGTGCAAATGCGGGTAAAAATGAGGCACTTTGTCTTCCTGAACCATAATGGTTTTTTCGGCAGTAACCGGAACGGTGAATTGGAGAGGTTTCATTTTCTATAGCTGTTGTTGTACCCGTAAACTACATTATTTTATCACTTAACAATCATTTAATATTAAAACAGGTTAAAATATGACTAGAATTAGTTCATGATGCCCTTATTTTAACCTAAAATAATTGTCTAAATAACACTTTATCCGTATTGACCGCTTTTCTATACCCGGTAAAGTCCTTAAAAAAGATAGCTCAGCATTTACACTTAAAGGGCAAACCTTGTTATTCCCAACCGGTATGACATAATATTAGCGATTAGCAGTATTATTTTAGCAGAAGGGTGTATTACAACGATTGCATGAATTTTTTGTAGCGATTAATGCGTAACTATATGACTAGTTTACTTAGATTTGAAACAATTCTGCGGGAATGACATCATACAAGAACCAAAAAAAACTACTGGCTGCAGTTGATTGTATCATCTTCGGCTTTTACCAGCAAACGTTGAAGGTATTGCTTATCCAGCGCGGCTTTAAACCCGAAGAGGGTAAATGGAGTTTAATGGGTGGGTTTATACAACCCAGCGAAGGTCCCGACCAGGCAGCTAACCGTGTATTATTATCCTTAACCGGTTTACAGGGCGTGTACCTGGAACAGTTGCATACTTTTGGCGATCCCAACCGTGACCCTTACGAAAGAACATTATCCACGGCTTATTTTTCCTTAATAGATATACACCAGTACGAAAAACAAATTACAGAAGAGTATCATGCCGAGTGGTTTGCCTTAAACGAATTGCCCGAGCTGATCTTTGATCATGCGGATATGATCACCATGGCATTGGAAAAACTACGCTATAAAGCGGCGCTGCATCCTATTTTGTTTGAACTGTTACCAACCAAGTTCACCATACCGCAGTTACATGGCCTTTACGAGTCCTTATACAATACCAGCCTGGATAAACGGAATTTTAACCGGAAGGTACTGTCCAGCAACTTATTAGTAAAACAAACTGATAAAGAAAAAACCAGCTCCAAAAAAGGAGCTTATTACTATAAACTAAATAAGAAAAGTTATAAAAATAATTTCCAGGCCTTTTTAACCATGATCCCCGTACCGGTATCATTTAAGACCATGTAGGCTTATATTTTTTTATTCGAATTAATAAGTGTTAAATTTACACTAATTATCTTGTCATTATGCAAAAATTTGTTTTTGGAATAGATTATGGTACTGACTCCGTAAGAGCAGTCTTAGTAAATACCCATAACGGTGAAGAGCTTGCCACTTCTGTGTTTCATTACCCCCGCTGGAAAAAAGGGTTATACTGTAATGCCGCGGCACACCGCTTCAGGCAGCATCCTTTGGATTATGTGGAAGGGCTGGAACATACCATTAAAGACTGTTTACAAAAAGCAGGTGCAGCAGTTGCCCAACAGGTAGTGGGCATATCCATTGATACCACCGGCTCTACACCGGTAGCAGTAAATAAGGCCGGTACACCGCTTGCACTATTACCCGAGTTTGAAAACGAACCGGATGCCATGTTTGTATTATGGAAAGACCATACGGCCACCAAAGAAGCGGCCGAGATCAACCAACATGCGCAAAAATTTGATACCGATTATTTACAATTTGTCGGTGGCATTTACAGCAGTGAATGGTACTGGGCTAAATTATTACACCTGTTACGCACCAACGAAAACCTGCGCAGCCATGTTTATTCTTTTGTGGAACATTGTGACTGGATACCTTTTCTCTTAACCGGTGGTTGCGATTTTACCCAACTGAAAAGAGGTATATGCAGTGCCGGTCACAAGGCCTTATGGGCAGAAGAATTTGGTGGTTTACCGCCGGAAGATTTCTTTACCTCGCTGGACCCTTTACTGGCCGGGCATGCACAAAAGAATTTTGAACACACCTATACTGCCGCCGAAGCAGCCGGTACTATTTCGGAAGAATGGGCCACCCGCTTAGGTATTCCCAATACCGTTGTTATTGGCATTGGCGCTTTCGACTGTCATATGGGTGCGGTTGGCGGACAGATAGAACCTTATTACCTCAGTAAAGTAATGGGCACTTCTACCTGCGACATGCTGGTAGCTCCCGTTGATGCCATGCAGGATACCCTGGTAAAAGGTATCTGCGGCCAGGTGAATGGATCTATCATACCGGGTATGACTGGCCTGGAAGCCGGTCAATCGGCCTTTGGCGATGTATATGCCTGGTTTAAAAATATACTTACCTGGCCCTTAAGTTTGATTGAAGATGAAACGATACAACAACAGGTAAGTGATACTATTATTGCTAAACTTTCGGCCGCCGCGGAACAATTGCCCTTACAGGAAAATGATGAGCTGGCTGTGGACTGGTTAAACGGCCGCCGCACACCCGATGCCAACCAGTTATTAAAAGGCAGTATACAAGGTATTAACTTAGCAACTGATGCGCCCCGTATTTTTAAGGCCCTGGTGGAAGCCACCTGCTTTGGTGCCAAAGCGATTGCAGATCGTTTTATAGAACAGGGGGTTCCGGTAAAAGGATTGATTGGTATGGGCGGTGTGGCGCAAAAAGCGCCTTATATTATGCAGACCATGACCAATATTATGGGTATGCCTTTACGTATACATAAAAGCGAACAAACCTGTGCTGCTGGCGCCGCCATGTTTGCAGCTACTGTTGCCGGTGTATACACAAAAGTGGAAGATGCCATGACGCAGATGGGACAAGGGTTTGATAAAACTTATTACCCCGACGAAAGCACTGCTGCAGTATATGCCAAACGTTACGAACAATATAAACAATCTGGAAACTTTATTGAACATGGGAAAATATAGTCATATACAACAGGAGGCTTACGAAGCCAATATGCAACTGCCAGTGCTGGGTTTGGTACTGTATACTTTTGGCAATGTAAGTGCGCTGGACAGGAGCCTGGGTGTGTTTGCCATCAAGCCAAGCGGTGTACCTTATAACGAACTTACACCGGATAAAATGGTGATTGTTGACCTGGAGAGTAAGGTGGTGGAAGGAACCCTTCGCCCTTCATCCGATACAAAAACCCATGCGGTGTTATATAAAGAATGGAACAGTATTGGTGGCGTTTGCCATACCCACTCTACCTATGCCACAGCCTGGGCACAATCGCAGCTGGATATTCCTATTTTTGGCACCACGCATGCCGATCATAACACAGTAGACATTCCCTGTGCGCCACCCATGGATGATGAAATGATCAAGGGCAATTATGAACATGAAACCGGTTACCAGATCATCAACTGCCTCAACCATAAAAAAATGGATTATAAAGAGGTAGAGATGATCTTAGTAGGCAATCATGCACCTTTTACCTGGGGTAAAACAGCGGCCAAAGCGGTATACAACAGTGCTGTACTGGAAAGTATTGCACAAATGGCCTTGTTAACACAACAGATAAATCCCAATGCACCACGTTTAAAAGACTCCCTGATAAAAAAACATTTCGAGCGTAAACACGGGCCAGACTCCTATTATGGTCAGTCATAAATATCAACGATCTATAACTCAATAAAATAAAAACGATTGTACATGATAAAAAAAATCACCTCCTTAGCGCTGGTAGCTGCCGTACTATTCAGTGCCTGTAACAACAACACAACTGAACAACCTGCCACCGGCGATACCGGTCAGCAACAGGCGCATAAACCTGTCGCGGAAAGTTTTTATGGTATGCTGGGCAAGGATACCATTACACGGTATACGCTTACCAATGCCAATAATATGCAGGTAAGTATTATTAATTACGGGGGTACGGTTACCGATATTTTAACCCCCGATAAAGAAGGTAAGAACGGGAACGTTGTACTGGGCTTTGATTCCCTGAGTGGCTTTACCCAAAAAGGCAATCCCTTTTTTGGCGCCCTGATCGGGCGTTTTGGCAACCGTATTGCCAATGCCAAATTTACACTGAACGGTCAAAACTACCAGCTGGCTGCCAACGACAATGGCAATACGTTGCACGGAGGTAATAAAGGGTATGACAAAGTGGTGTGGACCGCCACCAAGCAACCCGGCGACAGCTCCCTTTTATTAACCTACCTGAGCAAGGACGGTGAAGAGGGTTACCCCGGTAACCTGAATATACAGGTAACCTATACCCTGACCAGCAATAATGAACTGAAGATAGATTACGCTGCTACAACCGATAAAGCAACTCCCGTAAACCTGACCAACCATGCTTATTTCAATTTATCAGCCGGCAGGGATGCAACCATATTGAACCATCATTTATGGATCAACGCCGATAGTTATACTGCAGTAAATGATAAACTGATACCTACAGGTGATCTGACACCTGTAAAAGGAAATGCAATGGACTTTACCAGCGCCAAATTAATTGGCCGTGATATTACCCAGGTAACAGGCGGTTATGATCATAACTGGGTATTGAATAAAAAAGGTAATGCCCTGGAAAGAATTGCTGAACTATCGGATAGTGTAAGCGGCCGTAAAATGGAAGTATGGACAACTGAACCCGGCATCCAGTTTTATTCCGGAAACTTTTTAGATGGTACACTGACCAATACCCGTGGCGGTGCCAAATATGTAAAACATGCGGGGCTTTGCCTGGAAACACAACATTTCCCGGATAGTCCTAACCAGCCCAATTTCCCCACCACTATTTTACAGCCGGGTGAAACCTACAAACAAACAACCATTTACAAATTTGATATCATAAAATAAAGAACACATTATAAACAGAAAATAATGCAAAAACATTTTAACGAACTGGAACTTTGGTTCATCACCGGTAGTCAGAATTTATATGGCGAAGAGACCCTGAAGCAGGTAGCGCAAAACTCACAGGTAATTACAAAAGCTTTACACGAGGCAGATAATATGCCTGTCAACATCGTGTTTAAGCCCATTGCCAAATCAACAGAAGAGATAACGGCGCTTTGTGCAGACGCGAATAACAGCAAAAACTGTATCGGCATCATTACCTGGATGCATACATTTTCACCGGCTAAAATGTGGATCAATGGTTTAAAGAAACTGCAAAAGCCCCTGCTGCATTTACATACACAGTTTAACCGCGATATACCCTGGGGTGATATTGACATGGACTTTATGAACTTGAACCAATCGGCCCATGGTGACCGTGAGTTTGGCTTTATGGTATCACGTATGCGCCTGGAAAGAAAAGTGGTGGTTGGCCACTGGCAGGACCCCAATGTAATTTTACAGATTGCCAAATGGGCCCGTGTAGCTGCCGGCTGGAACGACTGGCAAACAGCCCGCTTTGTTCGCTTTGGCGACAATATGCGTTATGTAGCGGTTACAGACGGTGACAAAGTAGAAGCCGAATTGAAATTTGGTTTTTCCTGTAACACCCATGGTATCGGCGACCTGGTTAACGTGATTAAACAAACCACCGATGCAGAAATTGATACATTGATACAGGAGTACGAAGATAGCTACCGGGTGATGGAGACCTTACGTAAAGGGGGCGACCAGCACAGCTCTTTACGTGAAGCTGCACGTATTGAAATTGGCATGCGCCGTTTTTTACAGGATGGTAATTACAAAGGTTTCTCCGATACATTTGAGGACCTGTATGGTATGGAACAACTACCGGGTATAGCTGTACAACGTTTAATGAATGAAGGTTATGGTTTTGCCGGCGAAGGCGACTGGAAAACTGCTGCCCTGGTACGTGCCATGAAAGTAATGGCCACCGGCTTACAAGGCGGTAACTCCTTTATGGAGGATTATACTTATCATTTTGAACCGCATGATGAAATGGTATTGGGATCACATATGCTGGAAATTTGTCCCAGTATTGCCGATAATAAACCATCCTGCGAAATACACCCCTTAGGCATTGGTGGCAAAGCCGACCCGGTACGCCTGGTATTTAATGTTGCCGGCGGTGCCGCACTGAACGCTTCATTAATAGATATGGGTAACCGTTTCCGTTTACTGGTAAATACCGTTACGGCAGTATCACCCAAAAGAGACCTGCCTAAACTACCGGTGGCAAGGGTATTATGGAAGCCACACCCCAATATGAATGATGCACTGGCCGCATGGATCTATGCCGGTGGTGCGCACCATACTGGCTATAGCCAAAACCTTACTGCCGACCAGTTTGAGGATTTTGCTGCCATGGCAGGTATTGAGTATGTGCAGATAGATAACAGCACCCGCTTATCGGAATTAAAAAATCAATTACGCTGGAGCGAAGTATATTATCGCTAACAGGTTATACCGATCAAATAATCAGAGAGGCTGTCCGGAATAAGACAGCCTCTTTTTATATCATACAACGATACCTTATATTTGTCTACCTCAAAACTATCAGCATGAAAAAAAACTATAGCATCCTGCTAGCGCTTTTCTTTTTTAGTTATACACTATTGGCTCAAACAGCTACCGATAAACTGTTTATCCAAACCAGCGAGATACATGATATCATGGTGCGTTATAATGCCGACAAAGGCAGTATTACCCGTTTCTATGGTATCAGCAGCGGCGAATGGGGCCGTGGCGGCAGTGGCAATTACAATACACCCGAACGCAGGGAGAGATTGCTGACCCTGATCAATACTTATTTAACCGAACTGGATAAAACTGATTTTGATAAAACCAGCATCAACGGAAAGGTCGATTATATTTTATTTAAAAGCAAACTGGAAGATGAACAGTACCAGTTAAACCAGGAAGCACAGTTGTATAAACAGGTTAGCAAATACCTCGGTTTTTCTGACAGGATATTTAACCTGGAAAAGCCCCGTAAACGTGGACTTTCGGTAAAAGGGGAAGAAGTGGCCAAGGAAATGAACAGTATTATTAAGGAGGTTGAGAAAGCCATAGAAAACCTGAAGAAAGAACCGGACCTCGATATGCCCCAGGCCCAGATGGCTGCTGCAGCCGTAAAAGGATTACAGGGCATTTTAAAAAACTATGTTGATTTTTATAATGGCTATGATCCGATGTTTACCTGGTGGGTACCTAAGACTTATACGGAGCTGGATGCCCAATTGAATAAATATGCCGATGCGCTTTCTAAAAAAGGGAAACAGACCAGCTCGCAAAAAGATGATGGCAGTGGTATTATTGGCAACCCCATCGGCAGGGATGAACTGATCCGCCAGCTGAAGCTGGAATTCATTCCTTACTCTCCCGAGGACCTGGTAGAAATTGCCAATAAAGAATTTGCCTGGTGTGATGCCGAATTATTAAAAGCATCCAAAGAAATGGGCTTTGGTACCGACTGGAAAGCGGCACAGGAAAAAGTAAAGAACAGTTATGTAGCACCGGGACAACAACCCGAAGCCATGCTGGACCTGTATAACCAATCAGTTGCTTTTTTAAAGAAACATGACCTGTTAACCATACCTGCGCTGGCCGAAGAAAGCTGGCGTATTTATATGATGAGCCCCGAACGCCAGCTGGTAAGCCCATTTTTCCTGGGTGGTGAATCACTCATTGTATCCTACCCTACCAATACCATGTCTTACGAAAATAAACTGATGAGCATGCGCGGTAATAACCCGCATTTCTCCAGGGCAACGGTACATCACGAATTAATAGCCGGGCATCATTTGCAGGGTTATATGAATAACCGCTCCAAAACCTACCGCAATTTCAGAACCCCATTCTGGATTGAAGGTAATGCCCTGTACTGGGAACTGGTATTATGGGACCTCAACTTCCCCCGTTCACCCGAAGACCGCATTGGCATGTTGTTCTGGCGCATGCACCGTTGTGCCCGTATCATATTCTCACTTAATTATCATTTGAATAAATGGACACCGCAACAATGTATTGATTTCCTGGTAGACCGTGTAGGTCATGAACGTGCCAATGCAGAAGGTGAAGTACGCCGTTCCTTTACCGGTGGCTACGGCCCCCTGTACCAGATAGCCTATATGATCGGCGGGCTACAGTTTTATGCGTTGAAAAAAGAACTGGTAGATACTAAAAAAATGACCTATAAACAATACCATGATGCCATCCTGAGAGAGAATAATATTCCTATTGAGATGCTGAGAGCCATTTTAACCAATCAACCGTTAAAAAAGAACTTTACAACCAACTGGCGGTTTTACGGGAAATAAGCACAGTTAATATCTGAACAATAAAGATCAATTATCAGGCATTGGAATACCTGTAGTAAGTCTAGCTTTGAGAGACTTGCGACAGGTATTTCTTTTTAGCATAACATGGTAAGCGATAAGTGCGTAATTAAACTATTCATTTTCTCATGGCGTATATCATAAGCAGTGCTTTTTTAAGCACTGCTTTTTTGTGTTGCCTGCCACTCACCACTGCGGGTAGCGGCAGGTCAGCCACCATTGTTATGCAATCGTTTATGCAGTATTAAAGTACAAACGGCAACAAAAAGTAAATAATAATAAATAAATTGCAGACGGCACACATGAAAGTAGTACAATTTACCATACCGGTTTCCCGCGATAATACCGTGGTAGCACAGCATGAAGTAATGCCGCATTTTTATAATTACCTGCACCGACATAATGAAGTACAGTTAACCTGGATCATTGACGGCAACGGCACCCTGATTGCCGGTAATTACATGCAGGCATTTCATTCCGGCGATATTTATATTATCGGCTCCAACCAGCCGCATATTTTTAAAAGTGATCCTTCTTATTTCGATAAAAAAAATAAAAAAAATGTTACAGCCCTCACCATTTTTTTTAACCCGGTAGGTCCCTTAAAAAATTTATTATTGCTACCCGAGCTGGATACGGCCAATAAATTTGTACAGGCCATGCATACGGGCATGCAGGTACCGCCTGATAAACAAACCGAAATTGCGGCCGTTATGTTAAAGGTGCACGATAGTAAACAGGCCGGTCGTATCAGCAGTTTTGTTGAACTGTTACAGCAGCTTGCAGAGATCAGTGATATTAAAGTATTATCCACGATCCGCACTGATCACCATTTTACAGAACAGGAAGGATTAAGGATGAATGATGTGTACCAATACACCATGGATAATTATTCGGAGGATATAAACCTTAAAAAAGTTTCCTCCATTGCCCATTTAACTCCACAGGCTTTTTGCCGGTATTTTAAAAAACATACCCGCAAAACCTATATTACTTTTTTAAACGAGATCAGGATCAATGCTGCCTCTAAAAAACTAATTGCCGGTAATTATGATTCCATTGCCGCGCTGGCTTTTGAAGCGGGTTTCAGCAGTATTGTAAGCTTTAACCGGGTTTTTAAAAAAACAACGGGTATGTCGCCGAGACAATACCAGAAAGAATATGCGCAGAAAACAGGATAGGAGAATTTGAGAATTAGTTAATTTGGAAATTTGGTAATGAATGTTACCAACCTGAAGCCGCGGTTTTTGTATCAGGAACCGATAGCCAGGAAAGTTGGTTTTTTGAAATGCAATGATGAAGGTGTATTAAAAAGCAGAAGACACTGGCGAAGCCACGGTTCGTGTCTCACGAACCGATAGTCAGAAGATTCAGTATTTTGAAATGTAATGATGAATGTTTATTAAAAGCCGCAGCCAGGCATAGTGCTCAATAGGATTACCAGCCGTACAAGTGTGCGACGCAACCGGACGCCCCTTCAGGGGTTGGGGGAATAGTAGTACTGCAGCTGGCTACATAATAAAAAAACAGCTTTATGAAAGCCCGGACCGGTTAATTATTGGTTAGTACCCGGTAAAATAGTACAGGTTGACCAGGTGAAGAAAAGATACATTTGACAACATCTAACAGTTTTTTATACATATATTTTATGGCTACAAAAATTATTTCGCTTTGTGTTACGGTCCTGTTACTGTCGTCATGCGTGATGGCACAAAAGGATAAAACATTTACCCATGCCGATACATTAAGAGGCAGTTTATTACCTGCCCGTACCTGGTGGGATGTGCAGCATTACGATTTAACCGTAAAACCGGACTATAACAGCAAAACCATCACCGGTAAAAATATTATCAGTTATAAAGTGTTGCGTGCACCGGCCGGTAAGACCATGCAGATCGATCTGCAAAATCCCCTGGTGATAGACAGTATTATTTTAAACGGTAAAAAAAGTTTATCCTTTATCAAAGAAGGTAATGCCTGGCATGTTGCCGTACCGGATCAGGCAGTGAACAGTACGCATAATATAGCCATTTATTACCAGGGCAAAGTACATGAAGCCGTTCGTGCACCATGGGATGGTGGCTGGATCTGGGCAAAGGATTCATTAGGCCGTCCCTGGATGACTGTAGCCTGCCAGGGCTTAGGCGCTTCTATCTGGTTTCCCTGTAAGGACC
>CAYUMH010000066.1:5528-23675 GCA_964445775.1 uncultured Terrimonas sp. | reverse complement strand
ATGAAACTGTGAATAAGGGGCATATGCCTGTTCCGTTACCCGGCGGGCCTGGTTTAACAGGTTTTGATCCTGTGATGTTAATTCCTCACTATTCGTATATAACTCGTATGTAAAGGCGATCTGTTTTTTTTCCATACTTTAAACAAAGGTTTAAAAGACAAAAATGCCCCTGTGAAGGGGCAGTTAAAGATAACTTATTTTATAATGTTAAACAACCGTTTCCATCGCGGCCCGTTTTCCCAGCTAAACCAGATCATCCAGGCCTTACCTACAATCCGGTCTTCGGGTACAAAGCCCCAGTAACGGCTGTCCTGCGATTTATGGCGGTTATCCCCCATCATCCAATAATAATCCATTTTAAAGGTATAAGTAGTGGCTTCCGTACCATTGATAAATACTTTACCACCTCTTTCTTCCAGTTTATTATGTTCATAAAAACCAGTGGCGCGGCGCTATAAAGCCATGTTTTTAGGTGTTAACTCCACTTTGCCACCTTTTTTAGGTATCCATATCTGCTCAAAATTATCCCTTGAGTTTTTAAAGTAGGTAGTATCATGAGGGAAAGTACCGTAAATGCCGTCAGGATCAATTTCTTTTTTAATAGAAGCCGCGTTTACCAGGGGTAACTTTTTCAATATCTCTAACTCGGTCAGGGTCAGGTTAATTTTATACTCAGCGCTATTGCCCTGTGGCCCCATAAAATCATTCATGCCATCGTTCTGGTTTAACCGTATACCGGCATCCGTTAAATAATCGGTGCCGATAGCCACATTATTTACTGAACTGAAAGTATAGTAAGTGGCTGAAGTAGGTGATACAAAAGCCGGTTCATTGTTGACGTATAAAATACCGTTGACAATTTTAATGCTATCACCGGCAATGCCCACACAACGTTTAATATAGTTGTCGGTTTTATCTACCGGGTGAACCGCAATAGGATATTCAGGGTTATTTAAAATATCCTGGCGTGTTTTGTTATTAAAGGTTCCATCCAGGTTCCTGATGATATCATAATAAGGTTGTGCCGATTGGAAATCCGGCCGGTTGATCACCGTATCACCCTCGGGATAGTTAAATACCACATTGTCATTACGCTTAACCGGTGAGGCAAACCAGCGCCTGTAAGGTATTTCAATGGCCGTAGAATACGATTTATAACCACTGCTGCCCGGCATGTAATTATGTAAAAATGGTACTGATAAAGGTGTATTGGGAATACGGGTACCGTAACTTAGTTTACTTACAAATAAAAAGTCTTTTACCAGTAATGTTTTCTCCATCGAGCTGGTGGGAATGGTATAGGCTTCAAAAATAAAAGTACGGATCAGGGTTGCGGCAACAATGGCAAAAATGGCCGCATCCACCCATTCACGCCAGGCGGCTTTTTTATGTTTACGCACGGCTTCGGGACCAATAAAACGGGCTATAAAATCCTTGCCATATTTTTTACCGGTATCTTTTGCGGCAGCATCCACTTTCTGGGCCAGCCAGGGAAAGTAAAACGGCGCAAATAAAGAGGCACAGATATGTTCTAAAAAAGAAAAACGGTTGAATACTTTGGCAAACTCAATAAAGATACCAGGCGTAATAAACCAGCCTACTACCGGTATAAACTGCCAGAACACCCAGTGTTTCGGACGGCCAGCTATCTCCTGCATTACCCAGGTATTATAAAACGGAACATAAGCCTTCCAGGCTTCCTGCCCTGCTTTGGGGAATAATTTAGATAAACCGTAGGATGGTAAAAAAACTAAAAGAATGCTGATTAAATAAACGATCAATATATCCTGTACTGGCATGAACCTGTTTTTTTAGCCAACAAATGTATCGTTTTAAACTGGAAAATGATGCTAAAATGGGTGAACGGGGCTTTTTACAGGGCTATTTAACAGGGAATACACCCCTGAAAACCTGTTTTATATTTTTTTCCTCAACTATTAACAAACAAATAATAATTTCTGTTTTAAAATTGGTTAGTAAACCAGCTCTTTATTTTTCCCACAGATAACGCTGATTGTTTGCGCAGATTTTCGCAAATGAACGCTTTGTTTGTTTACCCAACAGCTGCAATACCCTACACCATAGGGGGATAATCAAAAATTTATAATTCCTAATTCATCATTCATCATTCATCACTCCCTTATACACAATCCCTAACCCCGGTCCATTGCCGTAGATCACTTTACCCATATCATACCCAATACCAGTGGCAATATCCTGTGCCAGTAACAAAGGCCCATCCATGTCTACATGATCAATATAGGGAATCAGGTGTGCAATAGCGGCTGAGCCTACTGTTGACTCGTTCATGCTGCCTACCATTACAGAAAGGTTTAGCTCACGGGCTTTTTTAATCATGCGTAAGGCAGGGGTTATACCGCTGCATTTGGTCAGTTTGATATTAATACCATGAAAATGACCGGCACATTTTTCTACATCCTGTTCAAATACACAGGCTTCATCGGCATATAAAGGAATGGTCGATTTTTCAAACAGCACTTTCATGCCTTCCCAGTTATCTTTTGCCAGGGGCTGTTCAATTAATTCTACGCCTAACTCTTTTAACTGCGGAATAAGCGCCAGTGCGGTATCCAGGTCCCAGCCCGCGTTGGCATCCACCCTTAATACAGCATTAGTATGTGCTCTTAATGCTTTTACAATGGCAATATCATTGGCCGTACCCACTTTTATTTTATAAATAGGCCAGGGTTTTTCCTGCATCTTGGCCACCATCTTCTCTACCGTATCTATGCCAATGGTATAATCGCAGATAGGTGGCTGGGCCACGGGGGTTAACTCGTTAGCAAATAAAGTATCCAGGCGTTTACCTTTTAGTTTACCAAACATGTCCCAGGCGGCCATATCCAGGGCGCAAACCAGGAAGGGATTTTTGGGTAATAAGTGGTGCAGGTAATGCCAGTAACGCGAGGGCTCGGTAAACGCAAATTTTTCTACAAACATCTTCTTCAGTTCCAGATCGGCCATCATTTTTTCCACGGTAATATCGTAGTAGGTAATGGCCGGCGCTTCGCCATAGCCAATCAAACCAAACTGCTCTAACGATACCACCAGTGAAGGTTGATGGGTTTTAGTTCCCTTTGAAATAGTGAACGGATGCTGAAACGGCAGATTATGCGGATACCAGTTAACTTTCATACTTATAATTTTCAATAAGGATGCAAAGATAAATTTACGGGCTTAAACTACCCTTAATTATTGTAAACCGGCAATCTCTGCTGCCGATAGTATTTTATTAAACACCTGCAGCTTTTGTATACTGCCTTTAAATGCGTTTGTTTTAGCACCTATATATTGCAGGGGGAAAAACAGGGTCTGTACCATCGCATTTTTTTTATCGGTATTGGGGAAGGTCTTTACAGCGCCTTCCAGTTTTTCTACCAGTTGCCCGTTCACGTATAAAGAAGTGCCTTTATGGTTACCGGTAATAGTGATCCTTGTCCATACACCGGGAGTCACTGCATAATTAAAATGATAATGATAACCTTCTCTCGAAAAACCCAGCTTACCGGTTTGCTGTTGGGTTAATTTTACCACTGCATCATCCGATGAAAAAATAACCGCATCGGCTTTATTACCGGCATCAGGTTTTATGGTAAAGGATACGGTATAATCATACCCGATGCCTGTAAACGGTGTTTGCACATAACTGGTACCACCAGTCAGTTTTAAACCGTTCTTATTAATTGTGGCCTTATTCTTTGCCAGTTTATTTACGGCTTGCTGTGTGTGGGCATTGGTAAAATTATACTGCAGCACCAAAGAGTCTTTTAAACGATAACGCCCCATCAGGTTTAGCAGTGGTCCCTCTCCTATCCTGCCGGCCTGCTGATGAAATTGATCATATTTTAAAACGGTATCAGCGCCGGCCCACATTTTATGGGCCAGCACCTGCATGGCCGGAAAAGCCCGGTGGTGCACATCTTTGGCCGTAATGCCATTGCCCGGATGGTCGTTCCAAACAGCAAAAGCACCACCTTTTACCTGCGGGTGTTTAGGATCAAAAGTCTGGTTGCCGATCATGTTCGGCGTCCATTCGCGGTATAATTTTTTAAGGTTTAAATAATCATAATAATAACCTGCGGCGGGTACAATATACAGCCAGCCATCGGGTGTACTGATCAGTTCATAACCCTGGGCTATCATCTCTTTCGGATCTGCATAACCATTATACCAGGCATTCATGGTTACACCTTCCGATTTTACGGGTGTGGTACCGGCGGCATGGGTCAGGGCGCCCCATAACCTCACCTTCTTGCCATAACTTTCCACCAGGCGTATATAATGGTCCGTAAATTTGCGAAACTGTTCCGCTTCTTTTTTTGCATATTCATCAGTACCTATATGTACGGTCTCACCGCTGAAAACAGGATCAGGCCCCTGCAGGTACTCCTTAAAAACATTATCAATTACTTCGTAGGTTTTCGGGTTCACCAGGTCCAGGTGGTCCATCCCATATTGTTTACTGCCTATCTCGGGAAACAACCTGGTAAAAGCCAGTGAGTGTGCAGGCACATCTATTTCCGGAATAATATTCACACCATATAACCTGGCCTCTTCCTGCAATGCTTTAAACTCCTTCTTGGTATAACTGCCGTCTTTGGCCGTTAGTTGCGGGTAGGTACTGCTCTCTAAACGAAAAGCCGCATAAGTGCTGTCCCAGTTATTGCCAAAAAACTCCTTAAAGCCGTTATCATTTAAGTGAATATGAAAGTCGTTCATCTTATAGTAGGACATCAGCTTTACATAATCCCGTAAAAACTGTAAAGGAAAAAACTTTCTGCCTGCATCCAGTACAAAACCTCTTACTGCGTACTGCGGTACGTCTTTAACCAGGCCTTTGGGTATACGGGTATGGGTTGCGTCCTGCTCCAGTATCTGTAACAGGGTACGGGTACCCCATACAATACCTTTGGTGGTATTGGCTTTAATAGTAATGACCTGGTCGATATTGATGGTATATCCTTCTGCACCCAATGTTGTGTCATTGGGCAACAACTGCATATAAATATCACCGGTTTGCGGAGTAGTGATGCTCACCTTCGGTTTAAACTGTGTAGTGGCTGCCAGGTCACGGGCAAACAGGTTGGCAACAGGTAATAATTGTTTTTGTTGAGCCGCCGCTGTTACCAGTCTTGTTTTATTGCTCAATACAAAACTACCCTGGCCACCCTGCCATGATTGTAAAGCAGGTATTACAAATGGTTTTGGATTAACAGTAGCAGGCTGGGCAAATAAACAGGCGGGTAATGAAATAATACAACATAAAAAGAACAGGCGAAAAACAATCATGTCAGTTTTTTTGCAGAAAACTACAATATAATCAGCAGCTGAAATGCTTTACTGGCAAGTATTTTATCAAAAGGTGATAAAATTATTTATGCAAACGATTTACATCACGTTATTCATTTTCTTTCTTCAAAAAATTATATACTATTACTATTTTTTGGGGCTCTCTGCTGCAGTAACAATGTTCAGCTGTTGTCCCCGCCTTTGGTAGTAGTGCAAAGCCAGCGCTCCCAAAATGCCATCAAAATTTGCAGCTACTACTGCCAGCCGGGCAGCCCTTCAGCTGTTAATTTTGCTATCATCAGTAATATTAACGGGTACAGGCACCGGCAATTTTTTTTTGATAAAATACCCTGTCTTTAAAAAGCCATGCTTCATTATCTTTACACCCGAAACGTTATTTCACCAAACGGCTTATAGAAATGCCCCCTATGCCCCACTGTTTAAGAACAAAACTGAGATCTTCTTTATCTGTCAGCTATGTGGTGCTATTATTTGCGGTATTATTTTTACCATATGGTGTCAATGCGCAATACGATCCGCTGAAAGGTCTTTCCGGTAAAGAGCGGGAACTGACCATCAGGAAAATCTGCGATTCTATTTATTATGCACCGGATACTGTTACCGCTTACAAAATTGCCGACCGGTTTAAAACTTATGCAGAAAGGGTAAATAACGATTCCCTCGCCTTACATATTTCATTGTATAAAGTGTTTGTGTTTTCCAGGCGGTTTTATAAAAGCACGGACAAAGACCAGGTTGAAAAAACATTTAATACTTTACTGGCAACAGCCATAAAAAAGAACTTTATTACGGTTGAACTGGATATCCGTGATGTGATCGCTAACTTTTACTGGGACAGGCTGAAAAACTATGAACTGGCTTTACAGGAATATAATACCCTGGGCCGCCTGGTAGAAAGAGTAACCGAGGCAAATTATCCCGATAAGAAAAAAATATACTTCCATATCGGCTATGCATTCTTTTATTTTAAAGACTATGTCAAAGCCATTGATATGTTTAAAAAAGCTATTGCCACTACCCCCTGGTATGATTTTCAGGAATACGATTACCGGCACTCCATCGAAAACCTGGGTACTACTTACCAGGAACTGAACCAGCTTGATTCGGCAGATCATTATTTCCAGGTGTTACAACGTTATGTTACCGGGCATAGTGACTCAGTCTGGATAGGTATTAACAGCGGTAATATCGGTAAAAATGAGTACCTGCGGGGTAACTATACTAAAGCAATTCCTTTGTTACAATTTTGTGTGAGCCGGGGTATAAAAGGCAATGATTCCGGTTTAGCAGCCGGAGCAGAGATGATACTGGCTGATATTTATTTTAAACAAAACAATATACAGGCTGCAATTGCTGCTACCCTTAAATCAAGGGAACTGGTGCTGGCGTCGGGCGGTTATCCGCATTTCCGGAATTTATATCCTTTATTAGCCAAAATGTATAGTGTGCAGGGACAATTTGCCCTGGCCGGTAATTATGTAGATTCGGCTTTTGTCGTAATAGATAGCCTGAACCGGATGTATAGCGGTATTTTAATGGCCCGGGCCTTACAAAAGGATGCCATAGGTGAACAAAAAGCCCGGCTGGTGGATGCAGAGAACAGTAAAAAACTGATGAATATAAAAATGTATGCCGCGTTAAGTATTGCGCTCATCATACTATTTGTAACCATATTCATTTATCGTAATAAAAGAAAACAGCACCTTCAGGAAAACGCATTAAAAGATATTGCTATTAAAAAATCACAAAACGACCTGGAATATGCCAGGGTACAACTGGCTGATTTTACCCGCAATATTGCCGAAAAAAATAAGCTGATCGAAGAAATGGAAATACAGTTTGGAAATACCAATAAACTGGCCGAACTGGAAAAAAGTATTATCCTGACGGGAAGCGATTGGCGTCGTTTTAAAGATCTTTTTGAACAGGTATATCCCGGTTACCTGCAAAGGCTTACCGAAAAAATACCTGGTATTTCTCCTGCCGAAACCCGCCTCTTAACACTGGCCAAACTAAACTTCTCCAACAAAGAAATTGCTTCCGCCCTGGGCATCACCCCCCAGGCCATCAGGGTAAGCTGGCATCGTATGCGAAAAAAAATCAATATCGACGATGAGACCACTACTATGGAAGAACTGGCAAACATGGTATAATTATCCTTTACTTTAGTTGGCAATAACACTGACTATATTTTATAGATGAGTCAGGTAATTTGTTTGGTCACTACAACCCTACTTTTTTTAAGGTGAAACCCGTTCCTGAAAACTTGCTCATAATGATGACAACCTGTCCGTCACCCCATCATATATTATAAAAATATTTTTCGTTATTTATTGTAAATGAGTTGATTATGTTATGTAACGATTTGTAACGCAGGTTGTAACCTATTGTAACCCCTTATTTTTGGAATCGCTTACTAGCTGGTCTACTTTCGTTCACAGTAAAATAGCAACAGTACACAATACTCTTGTTCCCAATCCCTTTAAAGACTATTTAAACTGAACCAAATGAACCTGCTAAACCTTGTTACTGCCTTTGGCGGTAACCGATCGTCTTCTGTTAGCTCATCCTCTTCAACAGCAATAGCAGCAATTGCCTGCAATTTTGTTAAGGTGACAAAGCCTTACAAAAAAACCTGACCGGATCATTAAATTTTATTTTCCCGCAACAGCATTCCTTCTTCCCGGAATGAATGAATCGTATTTATACGAGTTTAAGCCATTGCCATTTTTCCTAATCATTATAATTGAATTATGAAACCTATTACTACAACCTGGTTATCTTTTTCCCGTCAGTTATTTTCTATCATCAGTAGAAAAAAAATACTGGCCTTTATACTCTTCACCTGCACTACTATGAGTCTATATGCGCAGGATGAATTGCGCAGTGCAAGAATTGAAGGCGAAGGCATAGATGAATATGGCGCGTTTGTAGATATTTATTTACCTGTTTCCAATGTGCAAGGCATAAACCGATGGATAAATAGCGGCCATCTGTATGTTAATAATATTTTTTGTGGTGATTATTGGTCGGTTAGTGCTGAAGACAGAACGATTAATTTTAGTTTGCGGGGAACTGAGTTTGTTGGCATGAGAATAAGGGCTAAGGATTTTGGAGGATGGTCAGGCTTTTTTACCGATGGAAATGAACATCATGTAGATGATGGAGGCGATAATGATGGTGATGTGGCAGAAGTAGTTGTGCGTTTGTATCTGCCCCAATCAAAATTGGGCCAAAACCTGGGCTTTAAGGTGATGGGTTCTATAGATGGTAACAGCGGAAGCGGTTCAGGATATACAGGCTCCTTTGATTATGGTATCGGGAGCAGGACAATTCAAAACCCGATTTTAGATGCCGATCTTACTGCCAATGTATCAACTACAGCCGGCAATATGAGCGTCGCCTACCGTTACACCGGTATGATAGGGGGTAATTTTGGGAGCGACTATAACATTAGACACTGGCTGGATGATAATACAAGTGCAACGGTTACCGATAATACGAATAACAATGCAAACGGAAGCATCAACACAAACAGGACCAATACGGTTAGAAATGTAATATTCCGGACAAGATTTGCCGGTAAGGGAGGCCTGGTAGTATACACAAAAAATCAGTCCGTAGAAATGCCTGCTTACCAATGGCCGTCAGACATCAACCCCGTTTATAATGATTCTTCGGGTATAATGACAGTTAGCTGGACCATTAATGCTTTAGCATCATCAGCTAACTATATAAAAGGAGATGACTTTGAAATACAACGTTCATTAAGTGATGATTTCTCCCCCGGTAGCACCAAAACATATACCGTAGCTTTTGACGGGGCCACTACTAACTATTCTATAGCAGATGATCTGAAAGGCGAAAATGTACAGGGAACAGTATATTATCGTTTACGTCGTACTAAAACAAGGTCAGACTGGGAGTGGCTGACAAAAGTAGGAAATAACATCAATGTTAATATGAAATTATTAACGGTGCAGAAAACAGTGCCGATAGCCCTGGATACAGCCAATGCCCGCATTATTGTGAAATGGGGCGTATCTAATGGTGTATGGCCAACCGGCACTAAATTTACCATTAAACGCAGGGAAGATAACAACAGTACCAACTATACTGATATTGTACTCACAGATATTGATCTGCGTAAAGGCGAATATATTGATGAAAACCTCAGTACCTGTGTTGACTACAGTTATATTTTACTGGTGCAACCCGGCAGTACTACCTATGCTACACCTGCCGCTGTAAATGTAGAGGGTAAACGTAAGCTGATTGAAATAGGTACAATAGAGAGCTTGTTGGGTAGTAAAGGTTATTTCTCCGATCGTGTAGAACTGCAATGGATATCGGAAGGTGGCTTTACACAATACGTGGTATTGCGATCCACTACCGGTAATATAGCCAATGCAGTACAGATTGGAACCGTACAGGCCTTGTCAACTGCCAGGGGGCTGATACAATACGAAGATACCAGGGCTTTAGCCGGTACCTATTATACCTATTTTGTAAGAGGTGTAAATAGCTGCGGCGGAAGCAACGGACAAACACAGGCCCTTTCCGTAGTAGGCTTTAAAGCACCTACCGGTAATATATATGGCCGTATTACTTACGAAAATGGACAGGCTGTGGAAGGTGTAGGTGTACGCCTGCAAAATAACAGCAGCTCCTTAAGTGGTAAAAGTATTGCGCTTACAGGTAATGCCGACAGTTATTTGAAACTGGATTCTTTGTACACACATTTTTCCGACACTGCCTTCACTGTTGAAACCTGGATCAAACCGGGTGATGCTGCTCCCGCTGACCAGGTACTATTTAGTCGTCAAAACCAATATGAGCTTGGCTTTAACTCCGGTGGACAGTTATATTTTTCGGCCTATGGTAATACTGTAAGCGCCGCTTATATTAATACAGGCAACAATTATAAACACGTAGCCGGCAGTTATAACAGTGATTCCCTCTTCCTGTATATCAATGGCGAAAAAGTAGCGGCTGTAAAAACAGGCACAATCTCCCCTGCCGCTCCGGCAACCACCATTTATATTGGTAAACAGGCAGCCGGCAAAAACTATAAAGGTAATATTGATGAGCTCAGGTTATGGAACCGCGTGGTGCCTGTGGCCGAGCTGCAGCAAAACCATACCCGTATGTTGGTGGGTAATGAACACGGTATGGTGGCCTACTGGCGTTTTGATGAAACCATCAATAACCAGTTTTTTGATCTGTCCCAGCAGGATGGTGAATATAACCGTAATGATGGTAACATGAATGCAACACAGGTTACCCGCAGTACTACCATACCTACGGCCGATCAGCTGGCATTAAAAGGTATCACTGATCAATCCGGTAATTATATGGTATCGGGTATTCCTTATACCGATAATGGTATTACCTATACCATCATTCCCACCCTTGGTACACACCAGTTCGATCCAACTTCGGTAAACCGGTTGATGTCAGCCAGTTCCAATGAATTTACCGTGGACTTTAAAGATAAATCCTCCTTCCCTGTATCCGGTACTATTTATTATACCAATAGTACTATACCGGTTAAGGGCGTACAATTCCAGATCAATGGTCAATATGCACACCAGTCAAACGGGCAGATCATTGAAAGCGATGAGTTTGGTAAATTCACCATCAATGTACCGGTGGGCACGCAAGAGGTAAAAGCGGTTAAACTGAATCATAGTTTCGAAAACGGGGGTAAAATAACCGATCGTTTTGGCGCAAACTTAAATTACCAGGGCCCTGTCAGCGAGAGAATATTATACGATAAAACCACGGTAAGGTTTATCGGTCGTGTAGCAGGTGGCAGCGTGCAGGAAGGATTTGCACTGGGCCATTCTTTATCTAAAAATAATTTAGGCGAAAAGCTGTCGGTAACCATGGAGCTGGTAGGCGCTCAGAATCGTAAGATCAATGCTTCAGAAACCAATACGGACAGCCTTGCTGTAACCAATCATTTACTCCCTACCAACCAGCAGGCCACACAACGCAAGACTAATACACATTTTAAAACATACTCCATTGATATCATTCCCGACCCGGTTACCGGCGAATTTGTAACCGACCTGATCCCTGAGAATTATAATATCGTTTCTGTTAAAGCCACCGGTCATAATGACCTGATGGGTAATAACCCCGTGAATGTTAACTTAAGTGATAAGTTTAACCTGGAAAAGGAAACACATACTTATAAAGATTCAGTTACTGTGGATGGCGGCACATTTGCGAGGGAATATACCGATACGGTATTCTATAATGGTAAGTACAAATTCATTTACCGTTACAACCCCACTATTACAGTCGGGCAGTTAGACAGGCGAAACGAAACCGCTGCCTACTTTGGCGATACCACTGTTAAAACAACTTTGTTTAATGGCACCGTTAACAATGTAAATGTATTTAACCCGGCTGGCAACAGTTATTTATTCGGTTACCCGGTGTTCTCTCAAAATGTAAATTATAAATTTAAAATACAGGCTTTTGAACAGTATGGTTTTTATAAGGAAAACAATCTTTTAAGCCCCTTTAGTGTCGATAAAGTGGCTACCACTGACGGACTGGTATCTATTGCCAATGATCTGAGGGACGGAGACACTGCGCCTGATACTTTAAGCCTTGATACAACCGGTGTGGGCATTTATAGTTTTTTTGCCGGCACACCTGAAATGGGCGATGGTATTGGCCGCAAAGGTTTTTCCTTAAGTGTAAAATTCGGTGCCCAGGTTCTCCAATGGAATAATGGCGCCAAACAGAATGCTTATATACTGGGTGGCAGAAAAACCGGAAGTGATTTTGTAACAGCAGGACCCAGTGATATTATAGCGGTATTAAGGGATCCGGGCGGTTCTAATAGTTACGCCTATTATGAAAACGGAACTACATTAGTTACCACGAAAGAATATACCGGAACGGCTACCCAGGCCGGGGATATAGAAATAACAAATTATCTGGGGGCTGAGGTACAAACAGAAACAGGTATTGGCTTTTCAATTACTTCGAAGGCAGAGGTAATGAATACTATCGGGGGCAGAATAAGCCACGAAGAAAATTATACCCGTGTAAATACCAAACAGGATATTACAACCCTGCTGACACGTTATTCAACTTCTGCCGATCCTTTATATGTAGGCGTACAGGGTGATGTTTTTATAGGAAACTCAACCAATATCAGTTATGGTAATACCATCAACCTCATCGTAGTCAAAAATGAAGAAGTAAATACGGGTTCCGATATCGTCTTCTTTGATGGTATGGCAGGTGGCGGTACACATTCAATTGTACAGCGCAGGGGTATAGATTTTGCGCAAAGATTTGGAACTCATTTCGTTTATCCTGTTAAACATATTGAAACGAATTTAATACCCAACCTTATTAGCGGAAGAAATGCCCTGTTATTACCTCTCAATACAACTGCGGCCGATGCGCAGCTGAGGGCAGATAATTTAAAACAGATAGTATATGTTTCTAAATTAGCCCCAACCGACCCGAATTTCGGCGCATCCAATGATGATGCAACTGTTTTTGGTACGGCAGCAGTTATAGGAAAATATGACGGGCCTAGTTATACTATGTACGAACCTGCTAATACACAAATTGCAGTAAGCGATACTATCCTGATCATTAACCAGCATATTGCCGGTTGGACAAAAGCGCTGTCCGATAATGAAAAAACCAAGATCGAAGCAAAAACAGTTTTAAAAAATTATTCTTTTACAGGCGGCAGTAAAGTAGAATCATCAGAACAAACTACAAGTACACAGACAAAAAGCAATAGCTTCTCTATCATGGTAGGCGGTAGTCTGTTGTCAGAAAGAGGATTTTTATACAATAAAACCGGTATAAAAGTAACAATGGATGAAAGGTTATCTACTACCCAGGGCGGAAGCTTCAGCAACGAAACTTCTACCACAACAACGGTGGGTTTTAATCTGGAAGAAACAGGGCTGGATTACCTCAGTATGGATGTATTAAAAGCGGAAGATGGCAGCCTGGTATACAAAACCAAGGGCGGTGTTACACAATGTCCTTATGAAGGAGCTACTGTTTCACAATACTATCAGCCAGGTACCATTATCAGCCAGCCTACTATCCAGGCCCAGGTTCCCAGTATTACGGTTGACCAGGCAGTGGTAAGTAATGTACCTTCTTCCCGTAAAGCTTCTTATGTCATTCATATGTCCAATAATACCGACAATGCCAACTCTCCCGGTGCCAGCTTCCTGATACACCTGGGTGATGATACCAATCCCGATGGCGCGAAAGTATATATGGATGGAACTGAACTGGGAACAGGTCGCGAGATCTATGTTCCTTATGGCAGCACCATCACCAAAACCCTTACACTGGAAAAAGGGCCCAATGTAATGAGCCACGAAAACCTGCAGGTGATCCTGGAATCACCCTGTCAGTGGCAGATCGCGGATAGTGTATCCATAACTGCTCACTTCATACCTTCCTGCTCCGATATTAATATCAAATCACCGGTTGACAAATGGATCGTGAATACCAATACCCCGGTAGATAATAATGATAATCCTTACCTGGCAGTAACTATTGACCAGTTCGATCAGAACACCAGCCTGTTCGATCATATTGCCCTGCAATATAAACCGGCTTCTACGGCTACCTGGATCACCAATATGAATTTCTATAGCGACCAGGCAAAATTTGATGCGGCGCAGGGTGAAAAAATGATGATCACCCAGAACGGTAAAATTGATTACAACTTTGCCATGAACACCCTGGCCTTTGCCGATCAGAACTACGAGATAAGGGCGGTAAGCTATTGTATGAACAATGCACAGATCATTGCCACTACCGAATCTAACCTGATCACCGGTATAAAAGATACCTACAGTCCAAGACTGTTCGGTAACCCCCAACCGGCTAACAGCATACTGGGCATTGATGATGATATCCGTATCAACTTCAATGAGCCGATAGCCGATGGTTTGTTATCCTACAGCGATTTCCAGGTAACCGGCGTACGCAATGGTACCCTGGGCGATCATAATGTAGCGGTACAGCTGGATGGGCAGAACGATTACTTAATAACCGAATTCAATAAAAACCTGGCAGCAAAAAGTCTGACCATTGAACTATGGGCCTTGCCAACCGTTGCTGCCAACGGTACTTTATTCAGCCATGGTAATACGGCCAAAGCGCTGGAGCTGGCTTTAACCTCCGATAATAAACTGGAAGTAACTGTCGGTACACAAACTATTGTGAGTCCCAATCCCGTTAACTATCGCCAGGGCGAATGGTCACATATTGCCCTGGCATTAAATGCCGAAACAAAAAAACTATCTGCTTACTATAACTTCCAGGAAGTGATAGCCGGTGTGGAAGTGAATGCATATGAAGAAACAGGCTTGATACAAATAGGTAAAAGTATGCGTAAACCAAGTGGCAACTACTTTAACGGTAAGCTGCATGGTGTACGTATCTGGTCAGGTGTGGTATCAAGTATCAACCTGCAGCAGAACAGCCTGAAACGTTTATCCGGATCAGAAAGCGGCCTGCTCACCTACTACCCTATGAACGAAGGAAAGGGCACGGCAGTAATGGACAAAGCCCGCGGCATTAATGCAAAACTGGAAGGTAGCTGGAGCATGCCTGCAGGCAGGGCCATCAGCTTAAATGGTAATGCTTATGTAAAAGCCAATACTTCCTTTGCACCTATTCTGAAAGATATGGACTATACCATGGAACTCTGGTTTAAAGGTGAGCCTGGCCAGTCCAATGCCACACTGTTATCCAGTGGTAAAGGAAACGGCAGTGACCTCGATGGATCCGAAGATCTGTTCACACTTGGCTTTGAAGCTGGTAAACTGGTCTTCAATAATAACAGTTTGGCTATACCGGTAGAAGGTAATTACCTGGATAATAACTGGCACCACCTGGCATTGGCGGTAAACCGTAATGCAGGTAACGGACAGGTAGTTATTGACGGTGTATTAAAAAGAACCTTTGATCCGCAGGGCCTTGGTGGCATCGCTTCAGCTCAGGTGCTCATGGGCGCCAGGGGCTGGTACTCCGATCCTGTTACATTGCAAGTGGATCAGCATTTTAAAGGTTATATTGATGAAGTAAGGTTATGGAATACTTACCTGAGTATGCCCATACTGGAACAAAACAATAATACGGCTTTACATGGTAATGAATTTGGTCTCCTTGCCTACTATCCTTTTGAAAAGTATTTCACTTTCCAGAATAACCAGGAACTGGGCTTTACCCTCAACGACCGTAAAATACAGGAAGTAGCTACGGTGGTAGTACCCGATGCGGTATTGTCCAATGCAGCGGAAGCAACGGAAACAGCGCCTGTAAAACGTTTGGGTGCGGTGGAAAACCTGCAGTTCGATTATGTGGCCAATACCGATGCCATCATCTTAAATATGCTTGAGCCAAGACAGGCCATTGATAAAACCATTGTCACTTTTAAAGCCAAAAACATTCGTGATAAAAATGGTAATACCATTAAATCACCGGTTACCTGGTCGGCTTATATTGATAAAAACCCCTTAAGGTGGAGCGATGATGTATTGAACCTGTCTAAAAAAATATACGATAACCTGGAGTTTGAAGTGGTGATCAGTAACCAGAGCGGCCTGATGCAAAACTACAGGCTGCAAAACCTGCCATCCTGGTTAACGGTTAGTCCTGCTTCGGGTACTATCGGTCCCAAAGGCAACCAGAAACTTGTATTCACCGTAAACAAAGGCCTGAATGTAGGTGCTTACGATGAAACGGTTTATTTATTAAACGATAACCAGGAATCGGCCCCCCTGGCGATTAACCTGAAAGTAAATGGTGTTAAACCGGCATGGGTAGTTAACCCGGCTGATTATAAATACAATATGACCGTTTATGGAAAAATAAAAACAAGAGGTGCATTCTCCGGCAATCCGGAAGATATGCTGGCGGCCTTTGTCAATGGTAAATGTATTGGTGTTACCAACAGCACCTATATTGCCAGCAACGATAACTGGTACAGCCTTTTAACCATGTACAGCAATGAGGTACGTAAACAAAATGTAGAGTTCAGGATATGGGAAGCCGCCACCGGTAAAACCTACCTGGCTACTCCATCGGTGCCGGTAAGCTTTATCAATGATACCATTTATGGTACGGTACGTAATCCTGTAATATTTGAGGGTAACGAAACCATCTTCCAAAATGTGTCGTTAAACAAAGGCTGGAACTGGATATCATTCGGTTTAAAAAGTCCTGCATTGAATAGCGTTAACAGTACATTGGCCAGTGGCAACTGGGCGGCAGGTGATATTGTAAAGAATGAAGAGATCGGCTTTGACAGTTATTCGGCCACCGAAGGTTGGGTAGGTTTATTAAGGCAGTTCAACAATACATCGCTGTTCATGTTAAAAACGGCCAATGAACAAACGCTGAGCGTACCGGGTATAGTGGATACGGATAAAATACATATACCGGTTAAAGGCGGCAGGTGGAATTATATTAGTTATATACCACAAACCAATATCAACATTAAGGAAGCGCTGGCCGATTATCCGGCAACTGATGATGATGTAATTAAATCGCAGACCGGTTTTGCCATGTACGATTCCCGCAATGGCTGGGTTGGCACCCTCACCTACCTGGAACCTGGTAAAGGATATATGTTATACCGGAAAGCTGGTAGTGATGTAAGTTTTGTATATCCCACTATCACAGGTATTCTCACCGGCTATAACAGGATAAGGTTAAACACCCTGGAAGCGCCGGTAGATAATAACTACCAATATGCGGAAAACATGACCATGGTAGCTGTAACAGATGAGCATACTCAGTTACTCCCAGGCGATAAGATACTGGCTTATGCTGGTAATGAACTAAGAGGCCAGGCTGGTTCGGTGAACAACCCGGTAACCGGCAAACCTACCCTGTTCATCAATATTGCAGGTAGTACGGCACAACAGTTACATTTTGCACTGGAACGTAACGGTCAGGTAATTGCCACCGCGCAGGATCTGGTTATTTACAATGCCAATGGTTATGCGGGTACTATTGTTAATCCTTATGTACTCCGGTTCAGCAGTATTGCGGTAACGGCAGAAGATAAAATTTACCCCACACCATTTACCAACCAGGTAACCGTGCAGGTAAATATGTCCGAAGAAAGCACTGCGGCCGGTAATACATTGCAGATGATGGTACATGATGCAGCCGGCAACCTTATCTATCGTGGCAGCAAACTAACTGCTGTTGGCAACTCATACAACCTGCAGTGGAACGGGAAAGATAATAACGGTTTACCTGCTAAACCAGGTGTGTACATCATTACCGTGTATGTAAATGAAAAAGCAAGGGTATACAAAACAACCAAATTGTAATTACGCTTAAACAGTAAATATGAAAAAACTATCTATCATAAGCCTGCTCATCATTACTTTACTGACGGGCATGGCCTGCAAAAAAGATAAAAAAGCAACCAGCTTTAGTACTCCCAACTGGGTACTGGTTAAAAAGGAATTGCATCCTTACAGTATGACCGCTGTGATAAAAATTGATGAGGCCATTAATAAAACCATCAATATTACCGATCAGCTGGGCGTGTTTGTCGGTACCGAATGCCGTGGTAAAGGAGTACAGGTAACCAACAATGGTACTACCCTCTTCTATGTACAGATACATGGCAGTGCTTCTGAACAAAGTAACCTCAGCTTCCGTTACTACAATGCCAAAAACGGGTATATGTACGAGTCTACCCAGCAGATCAGCTTTACGGTTGATGATAATATTGGCAGCGTGGACAATCCCTGGGTAATACTTTTAAAGCAAATGAACTAA
>CAYUMH010000066.1:1232-5518 GCA_964445775.1 uncultured Terrimonas sp. | reverse complement strand
GATCAATAGCGTTAACCGCGCAAAAAAGCTGCACATTTTGTGCAGCTTTTTTTATTGGGGCTTTGTACTGTAGTAACTCCGGTCAGCTACAGTTCCCGTCTTCTGTAGTAGTGCAACGGAAGCATTGCTGTCCCCCTTTTCAGGGGTAGAGGGCTAAGGCGTTGCAGCTACTACTGCCAGCCGGGCAGCCCTTCGGCAAGAGTATGGCTACCAACATTTAGTTTTAATGGAATGAAAGTATATTGTAAGTAATTGTGACAGGAGAATTATTAATGTTGTACAATAAATTTACTGTTTAGCTTCTCCTTACCTTTTTCGTCCTGTATTTGTATAATGTAAGTGCCGGGAGTAAACCGGTTATCAATCGGCAAACTAAAGTTGTTTGCGCCTGCGATAAAATCCTTTATTCCGGAGAGTACCTGTTTACCATCTATCGATAGTATATGGTATTGATATTTACCTGCAGATTCAAGATTCACCTGTATGTTAAAGGATTTATTAATTGCTACAGGGTTAGGATAGACATTTAATCTTTTTTCGGAAGGTACTCTTCCTTCGAGCAAGGTAGCAAATGATTGAACAGGTAATGATTTTACTTCGTCAATGAGGCTTTTTGAACTAACGGTAACAGCACCAGCGGTTATCCAGGTGCATCTGGTCGAATACAAGGTATTAATGACCACTTCTTCCAAAACATTATCGGCAACAAGCGGCACCTGTAAACTTTTGTTTTGATCTATCCGCGAAACAAAAATTGTTTGGGGCGTATAACCCACGGCCGATACAATATATTTACTGCCCTCCAGCAAATGCACATCTTTCAGGGAGAAATTGCCAAGGCTGTCGGTCGCTAAACCGGCTTTTGTTTTTTTGTTAATAATACTGGCATAAGGAATGCCACCACCTGTTTCATCTGTTACCTGTCCTTTTACTGTGGTTACCTGTTTGGGGCCTAAGGGCTTTTCTTTAACCACGGCAAATCCCGCTAATACCGTAATTTCAGTATTATTGCTTTTATACTCCGGCACTACTTTTCCCTGCGCCATTAACTTACCCGAGGCAATAAATGCCGGTAAAGTGATCTGGAAAAAATACCTGGCCCAGGGAATGCGTTTAGCCGGTACCGGCATGGGGTTATTTAACTGGTCTTCGTAAAAACGTCCGCAAACATTACCTGAGGTTTTTTTCCTGAAGAAGGCGATCAGTTCCGCCTGTCCCATATTGGTAAAATCAACCACATCTTTCTGACAGGAAGCGCAAAAGCGGCCTTTCTCTGTGGGTGTCATGGCATCCCAGTTCTCATGGCAGGGCTCAGGAACGCTCAGTTCAATTGTTTTGGCCATAAAACAGCAATTTTGGGTTTATGTTAGTGTTAACACAGGGAGGATGTCGCCGTTTAGGGAATTACATAAAAACTACCGGTTTATTTTTTTACCGGTGTAATAATTAAGCCCATCATTATCGTTTCGGACTTGTCATCGTTGGGTTTGAGGCAAATAGGAATATTGGCAACAGCATTATTTTTTGCTTTAATGTTTATTTTCTTACTAAGCGGCCTGTAACCCCATTGACTGATCTCGATAACCGGTTTATTATTGGTTCCGGCATAATCAATGCTGTACTCCCCATTTTCATTGGTAATGGCCGAGTAATCAGTGTTTTTAATGGTTACTAATACCTGTGGAATGCCTATGCTATCGGCGCCGGTTACTTTGCCGGTTATCTTCCTGGTTTTGGGCGGTGTAGTATTATTTGAAGTAATGGTATCTGTAGCAGGTGCGGTAACCATATCTATCTCACCTACCAGTACCTTGCCTTGCAGTTCGTTATTACAGGATAATAAAAGTGCAGGCAAACCAAGGCCCAGTACATAAGGCAATATTCTCTTTTTGGGAGCGGGAAGCGGTAAGGGCTTATTCACCTGTTGGGTGTACATACGGCCGCATACGCCGGTATTTTTATGTTTGCTAAAAAAGGCTGCCAGCTCAGCATCGGTTAAAGTGGTGAAATCAATTACCTGCTTCTGGCAGGCGCCACAAAATTTTCCTTTCTCTGTCGGGGTCATATCGGCCCAGTTTTCGTGACAGGGCTCCGGGATACTCAGTTGTATAGTATTACTCATACAATATCTTTTAAATTGAATTAAATCGTCTTTTTAAAAGATGCTGTAAAAAAAAGTTTTACATAAGAACTGGTCTGTTTTATTTTTTCTTTTTGTCTACCCCGGCTGTTTTTTTATCCGTTTTGGTGGTGGGTTTGATAATTTTTTTACTGGCATGGCCATGCGGAAAGCCTTTAAAATCCTCATCAATCTTTTTGTCGGGATTTTTAGCTACTTCCTCTTCTTGCTTTATGGGATCAGTTTTTTTACGCATAACGGTCATTTATACTTATCCTGTCTAATTATTATGCCAAAAAAAGCTGCTTTTGCTGCTTCTGCGCTTATAAATCTGTTCACTCTCCTATTTGTACGTATTTTTGTGGTTATGAGTAATAAAAGTGACAATTTTGAACATATACTGGCATTATTGAACATTAATGCGCTTAACGAGATGCAATTGGCTTCTATAGAGGCCAATGAAACGGCATCGGATATCGTATTGCTTTCGGCAACAGGCTCCGGCAAAACCCTGGCCTTTTTACTGCCTTTATTATCCCGTTTTCAACCCGATAATAAAAAGACCCAGGCTATCATTATTGTGCCGGCAAGAGAACTGGCCATGCAGATTGAAAAAGTGTTTAAAAGCCTTGGCAGCGGTTTTAAAGTTACCTGTTGTTATGGTGGCCACTTAAGGGAAACGGAAGAGAATAATTTAATTGAACCACCAGCCTTGTTAATAGGCACCCCAGGCCGCCTGGCCGATCATATTCGCCGGGGAAATATTACCACCGATAGTATTGAGACCCTGATATTGGATGAGTTTGATAAATCACTGGAAGCAGGCTTTGAAGAAGAAATGGCTTTTATCATCAGCTCCCTGCCCAATATAAAAAGACGCATGCTTACCTCGGCCACACAGGCTGTGGGTGTGCCCGGTTTTGTAGGTCTGAAGGATGAAAAGGTACTGAACTTTTTAACCGATGAAGAAGCCTCCCCTGAAAAACTGGCGTTTAAAGTGGTAAAAAGTACCGATAAAGACAAGCTGGACAGTTTGTTTAAATTAGTTTGTTATTTAGGCAACCGGTCAACCGTTGTTTTTTGTAACCACCGTGAATCGGTTGAACGGGTAAGTGCTTACCTGACGGAACAAAGCATTACCAATGTATTTTATCATGGCTCCATGGAACAACAGGAACGTGACAGCGCCTTATGCAAATTCAGGAACGGTACTTCCAATATACTGGTAACTACCGACCTGGCAGCCCGTGGCCTGGATGTGCCGAATATCCGTTATATCATTCACTATCATATTCCCAATACAGAAGATAGTTTTATACACCGTAACGGACGTACTGCCCGTATGGATGCCAGCGGTACCGTCATACTGATCATTGGCCCGGAAGAAAAAACACCGGCCTATGTACCGGATGCGGAAAGTATTACATTACCCGAAGAAACCATTTTACCGGAAAAACCTAAATGGTCGACCATATTTGTAGCCGCCGGTAAAAAGGATAAGGTAAACAAAGTAGATATTGTTGGCTTTTTAAGTAATAAAGCTCATTTAAAAAAAGAAGATATCGGTTTAATTGAAGTAAAAGATTTTTTCAGTTTTGTGGCCGTTAAAAAAATAAAGATGAACGAGACCTTACGGTTAATTAAAAATGAAAAAATAAAAAATAAAAAAGTGAAGATTGATATTGCGAAATAAGCGATTGTAAAATATTGATCATTTGTAAGCCATGGTTCGTGTCTAACGAACCATGGCTTTTATATGTTATATGGTAGTAACCGTCACTTCGACAAAGGAGAGGTCTTTTCCATCAGGTAATACTTCTTTATGAGCAGGAGATGCCTCCTGCGTCGGCATGACGTTACCGTTGTTGATTCGTGAGATACAAACTATCACTTATCCCGGAGGGATAACATGTTTATAGCACATGCAATTGGTAAATCAGGGTACGACCCCAGCGGGGTCGCATATTTTATTAATGTTAGTGTGGTTCGTGAGACACGAACCACGGCCTGTAGATGCCTCCTGCATCAGCATGACGTCGTACACTGGTTGGTTCGTGAGACACGAACCATGGCATTGCGTCACCCTTGTTGATTCGTTAGATACAAACTATGACTTATCCCGGAGGGATAACATGTTTATAGCACATGCAATTGGTAAATCAGGGTA
>CAYUMH010000066.1:0-1132 GCA_964445775.1 uncultured Terrimonas sp. | reverse complement strand
CGACCCCAGCGGGGTCGCATGTTTTATTAATGTTAGTGTGGTTCGTGAGATACGAACCACGGCCTGGAGATGCCTCCTGCGTCGGCATGACGTCGTACACTGGTTGGTTCGTGAGACACGAACCATGGCTTGTATGTTGCCCAAAGAACCAAAAGCCGAAAGGAGTCCGCCACAATACTGTGGGGACAAGGGACGATCATAGCACTTACTGCAGCTGGTCTTATAAAAAATAACTTATAACCGCAATAAACCCATCTTATGCATATTACTGACCGGTTTATTATCCCAGAATAATTCAAAATCTTCCAGGCCGGCAGCATTGTAACTGTCTTTTATTTCCTGCAGGGTTAGCAGTTTAGCATTATTCACAGATAGTTGCGGTAAGAGATTGGTGAACCATTCTCCCTGCGCTTTGGGTAACTGTACCTGGTGGGTCTGTTTCCGGGTGGCAATATGCAGGGTGGCCATTTCGCGGGTATTCCCTTTTTTAGATTGGGTAAAATAATCCGTCTTGGTCTGCTTGCCTAACCAGATAACTTTTGCATTGGGCTTAAATGATAACATATCGTGATCGTTTAAAGCTTTGGCAATAAAATCAGGTGTTACCGTGGTTTTGGGTGTTTTAAAATCAAACCATTTATGTAAAGGATCGTTTAACCCGATGCCGTGCATGAAGTTGAGTAAGGATTTTTTTAAACCAAAGCTGAACATATCGTGATCGGCACCGGTAGGATCAATATGCACAATATCATTATTGGCAAATGTGCCCACCGCATCGGTTACTTTTTTTACACTGAACTGTTCGGGGTATAATCCTACCGGGCTATGTGCTGTCATGGCAAACTGGTGCCAGTAGGCGGATTGCAGCACACCTTCTTTGAACATTTGCCGTACCATCTCCAGGGAGTCGATGGTTTCCTGTTCGGTTTGTGTAGGAAAGCCATACATGAGGTAAGCATGTACCATAATGCCGGCATCGGTGAAATGTTTATTCACTTTTGCCACTTGTGCTACCGTAATACCTTTCTGTATCAGTTCCAGTAAGCGGTCCGATGCTACTTCTAAACCGCCGGATACGGCAATGCAGCCGGAGGCTTTGAGTAAGAGACAAAGATCGCGGGTGAAACTTTTT
>CAYUMH010000065.1:0-23931 GCA_964445775.1 uncultured Terrimonas sp. | reverse complement strand
GGAGGAGATACCACGGAGTTACACAGCGGTTTTCACAAAGTTGCACAGTGTGGCGCTCAATTTTGCAGTTGGTTTAACCTGGGCATATAGGTTTAATTGTAACAACAGAATAGATGTTTAGCTGATGCCGGCGGCATGAAAGATTATAGCTATTGTCTTCACAATTTTTTTTTTACCTCCCGAATTATATAATAGACTCCGTTCATTGTTTGCTGTTTGTAGGGATGAGCAGGAGATACCACGGAGTTACACAGCGGTTTTCACAGAGTTGCACAGTGTGGTGCTTAATTTTGCAGTTGGTTTAACCTGGTCACATAGTTTTAATTGTACCAACAGGAAAGGTGTTTGCTGATGCCGGCGGCATCAAAGATTATAGCGATTGATCCGCAAAACGGGTTTTCGACCCCGGAGGGGTCGCATGTTCTTTACCGGCACAATTGACAATTTGCAGCCGGAGAGATTTTAAAATCATGGTTTTGGTATTGTTATTAGCACAGGTACTTTTACCGGTATGTCATGATCTGCCGGCAGAACCCGGTTAAATGGCTTATACCTTTATGTGCCGGGAATTGCTGCGGTTTATTTTTATTTTCATCAACTTCTGCGCCATTTTTTTGTTGTTGCAATACGGTTTGGAGGCATCCGTAGAACATCATAGTTGCTATTGTTTTACACATGCCCGCGTGAGGGATGGCAGCGGATACCCCGCTGAGGGTTTGTGCAGGGCAGCATGTGGTGGAGTAGCAGCGTACAGCCCGACCCCGTTTGTATTAGCCTGGTAACGCAGGAGCCTTAATAAGCTGGTGCGGGGGACACGCCCCGGTCATAACCCCCGGTTATCCTGCTAACCATTTTAATAAATTACTGTTAGTTTTATATAAATACAAGAATATTTACCATGAATAATATGAAAGCAATTGGTTTTACAACATCCTTACCCATATCGGAAGAAGATAGTTTTGTACTGTTTGAAAAACCGGTGCCAGTGCCGGCCGGAAGAGAGCTACTGGTGAAAATAGCTGCTATATCAGTTAATCCCGTGGATTATAAAATACGCCAGAACAGTTTAAAAGATAAAGTGCAGGAAACACCTAAAGTGATTGGCTGGGATGCCGTAGGAATAGTGGAGGCAACGGGGGAACAGGTTAGTTTGTTTAAAAAAGGCGACCGGGTTTTTTATGCGGGTGATATTACAAAAGACGGAACGAACCAGGAGTATCAATTGGTAGATGAACGGATAGCGGGCTTTGCACCTGAAGGTATAGCTATTGCCGCTGCGGCAGCCATGCCCCTGACCGCGCTTACTGCGTACGAGATGTTGTTTGACAGGATGCGCCTGAGTACAGAAAGGGATAAAGGTAAATCGATATTGATTATTGGTGGTGCAGGCGGGGTAGGATCTGTTGCCATACAGATAGCGAAAAAGATATTGGGCCTAACAGTAATAGCCACCGCATCGAGAGAAAGCTCGGTTGACTGGTGTAAAAAAATGGGAGCTGATCATGTAGTGAATCATAAAGACCTGCTGGCAAATATGAAAGCGACAGGTTTTGAACAGGTTGATTTTATTATTGACCTGGTAGATGTGAACCAGTATTGGGATGCTTTTGTACAATTAATAAAACCGCAGGGGCAGATAGCTTCCATCAGCGATCCGACACAACCTGTAAACCTCCGGCAGTTAAAAAGTAAGAGTGTGAGTTTTCATTGGGAGCTGATGTTTACCCGGGCTATGTTCCAGACGGATGACATGATTGCGCAACACCATATTTTAAACACGGTAGCCGAATGGTTAAAGAAAGGAGAGATCATATCTACAGTGAATACCGTTTTAAACGGATTTACCGTGGCTAATTTACAGGAAGCACACCGGCAGTTAGAATCGGGTAGTACCATTGGTAAGTTTGTGATCAGGTATTGAGTCAAACGATAAGAAATACTTAAAATATATTGTTTTTGCGTTGTAACAATAGTACTGATAGTGATTGGGTTTATATTTGCCCGGTTACTTATTATGACGATGAACAGCAGGTTACAATATATTTTTACCCGGAGCATTCTTATATGGATGGCGGTATTGGTATGCCTGCCCTGCACCACCAAACGGGCTTTTAAACAGGCACTGGGTATTCCGGTTGCTGTTATGGCGCCGGAAGACAAAGCCAATCAAATCCTGAACTGCTCCGTTGCCGGTTACCTAACCGGTAAGACAACGGTAAGCGGTATACAAAAACTGCAACTGCAAAAAAGTGGTAATGGTATTGGCCCTAGCATACCGGTTTTAGCTGTACCTTATTCTTTCTCTTTTATCCGGCTGCCATCTGCAGCTGTTGTTCCCCTTTATATACTACACCGGCAATACCTGATATGATTGTTTGATGATTTGTGTAATACCTCATTGTTGTAAGGAATGATAACAGTGAGGCTGTATTTTATTATCAAACAATTAAAACAGTGTATGATGCATACGCAAACATATCATGCAGCCGGCATGTTTACAACGGGTTTACGTTGGGTAACCGGCTGGACTTATTTTTCGGCCTTTTGGAGAAGACTTGTTTTAGAAAATAAATTAAACCCCGATGAGGCAGGTTATATTGGTGAAAAATTCAATCATTTTTTGCCCAATGCTTTAGGCATAAAACCGCTGATAGAAAACCTGGTGAGTAACCCGGAAAGTCTTTGGTGGGCTATGTTGCTCTTTACCATTGTAGAAGGTGTGGTGGGATTATTGTTTATGCTGGGTTTATTGACAAGGTTGATGAGCGTGGTTGTATTTTGCCTGGCCCTGGGCATTTTATTGGGAGCAGGATGGCTGGGTACTACCTGCCTGGATGAATGGCAGATAGGGGTATTGGGTGTAGCGGCAGGCTTTACCATTTTTCTTAGTGGCGGCGGTAAGTATTCAGCGGACGCCTGGTTACAGCGGAAAGGTTTTTTTGTTAATCGATGGAGCGTATGGATGAGTTCCGGTTTATTACCAATAAGGGAAAAGGTTTTATCCCGGATTGTGCTGACCGGTTCGCTTGTTATTATTACGCTTACTTTATTTACCAACCAGTATTTTCATGGCGGGGTATATGGCCGTTTGCATAACCTGTCGGTAAAGCCGCATGTAACCATTAATGATGCCCGTATGGTAAATGATAGTCTGCTGTTCACCGTGTTCAGGGATGAAGGGGCGGATGTGTACGGCTCTTTTCTGATTGGCATAAAACTGGAAGATGAAAAAGGAAATATTGTTTTTGAACAGACGCAGGACCAGTTGGCGGCATTGACTGAAGAACAGATTAAAAATGCGTATGTGGCTAAAGTAAAAACAGGGAAACATAGCCTGGTATTGGCTTTAGGCGCTAAGGCTGAACTTATTTTTACCGGCGATATTTTCCGGCAATTAAAAGGCCGTTATACAGTATCGCTGCTGGATATAAGTGGTGTAAGCTGGACGCAGGAAATAGTGCGATAACCCATAACTTTCCGCGAACTTAGCGGCCCGGTTTTTAACCTGTAAACAAAAAGTATAACATGACTGTACCTAAAAGAAAAGGGGCCCGTTCGGCCAAAGATATTACACCCGCCATTAAACAACAACTGGATAGCGGCCTGATAGAAACGGCCAACCTGGTGGAATGGCTGGCAGTGGACCAGCGGGTATTATTAAAAAACCTGTTGCAGCAAAATGACCGGACCGCTTATTTAGCCCCGGTATTGTTAAGGATTGACCGGTTACCCAAACAGACGGTGAACACCATTAACGAAGCAATTGGTACCGGTTTGTTTGAGTTAACTGTTAAACAGAAAGACAAGGCTTTTTTACAGGTATTATCCAATCACCCGGCCGACCTGGTACGTTGCTGGGCAACTTATACTATTGGGAAGAATGAAAAACTAAGTATTGAAAAAGTCCTGGAACAGATACAACCCTTTGCAGCCGATAAACATTTTGGTGTAAGGGAGATAAGCTGGCTGGCAGTAAGGCATAAAATTGCAGCTGAACTAAAAAAGAGTATAACCCTGCTGACAGCATGGACCCTGCACCCGGATGAAAATATAAGGAGGTTTGCCACAGAAGCTACCAGGCCCCGTGGTGTATGGTGCGAACATATAGCGGTATTGAAACAATCACCTGAACTGGGCCTGCCGCTGCTGGAGCCTTTGAAAAATGACCCGGCTAAATATGTGCAGGACAGCGTGGGCAACTGGCTGAATGATGCCAGTAAAACCAGCCCCGTATTTGTACAAGAGCTTTGTGATAAATGGACAAAAGAAAGTGATACAAAAGCTACTGCATACATTGTTAAAAAAGCATTGAGAACCTTGCAGCAATAGTTTTTTGTGATCACTGTTAAGTCATAATCTTTTTTATCTTCTTCCTGTGCGTGAGTTAGGGTATAGACTTATAATTATTTCCCGGATAATTGAGGAAAAACAATGTTATTGTTCACATAGGTCAGCCTGGCACATTAATTGTTTTTTTATAGTATATTCTTTAACTTATAAAGTAAAATATTATGGCTACACATACAGCATGTATTGAGGCGTTAAATGACCTTATACAAATTAACAACGACAGGATTGCCGGTTATGAAAAAGCAATTGATGAATTGGGTGGTAACCTTGATGGCGATTTAAAAATACTGTTTACAAAGATGATCGCCGAGAGTGGTAAATATAAAGCCGACCTGGCCGCAATGGTAGTTGCTTACGGTGGCGAGGTAGCGGAAGGTTCTACATTGGCCGGTAAATTATACAGGGCCTGGATGGACGTAAAAGCGGTATTTACCGGGGGCGACAGGGAAACGGTGTTAAGCAATTGCGAAGCCGGTGAGGATGCTGCACAAAGAGCTTACCAGATGGCATTGAATGATGATGACGTGATGCCGGAAACAAAAAACCTGATCGCCAAACAAAAACAGGAATTACTGGCCTCGCACAACGAGATAAAGGCGTTGCGGGATGCCGTTAAAAAATAATTTTCTTTTCAGGTGTACAATAAAAAAGCATGACAAAATAAAATGTCATGCTTTTTTATTTGAAAAATGAGTAGGTCCCCGTAAAAATAGCCGGTGATTTACAGCAGTTCATTGCGAATAGTTTCTGCCTGTACCAGTTGTACCTGTAATTGCGGTAATATGTCGTTAATGAAAACTTTTATATCAAGGTCAATGTTTTCAGCGGTTGCGCTTATCAGTAATTCAATAGCTTTTTTATGGTTGATAATAATTGCATCCATAAAATCCTTATCAAAGGTTTTGTGTTTTGTAGTATTGAATACAATGGGGTCGGGCTCATTACCGTTTACCGGTAATGCGGTAATATTGATATGGATTTGTTGTTCCAGTTGTTTAACCGCTGCATTAACACCATATTGGGCATTGGTTATCTGGGATGCAAAATCTTTTACAGAATGCAGTGTCGCCCGCTTTTCAGCCAATTGTCCTGCTTTCATTTCACTGATACTGCAGGCAGCAATCTGAGCTAAAAATTTATTGGTATTGGCTATCGTTTCAGTATCGATTGTGGCGAACTCGTTTTCAGGAATGGCAGTGGCTTTTTTATTGTTGTTCCATTCCGGTGAAGAACTACAGGCGGATAAAATAAGCAGGGTAAAACCCAGGAGGGTTATCGATCCTTGCATACATTGAATTTTAAATGAATAAAAATTAAAGTACAAAGTAACTTTATCATCCGAAGAGGAACCAGTTGCACAATAAAGTGAGAACTCAACTACAGGTAAGGTACGAATAATCGGGCCAGTAAGTTATTAGTAACCGGTTATTTTACATTTCTATGAAACAAAGCAGGAAAAAATACCAGGATAAATCAATGCCTAAGTGTATTCACGTATGATAGTTGATGTTGCAACAATAAAAATACCGGCATGTTAAACTTTTCCTTCCACTTCCTGTATGGTCTCTTTGCCGGCTTCTACCGTAATTTCTTTGGTAGTAACTGCATAGTCGTTGGGGTGAATGGCATCACCATATTTTACTGCATAAGCTTTTGTAAACTCAGCACCTATATAAAGGATAATAGAGGAGTAATATACCCATACCAGGAGCACCACCAGTGAACCTGCCGCGCCATATGTACTGCCCACTTTTGTTTGCGAAATATACAGGGAAATAGCAAACTTACCGATCATGAACAGCACAGTTGTGATCAGGGCCCCGGCAAATACATCTTTCCATTTAATGCGGGCATCTGGTAACACTTTAAATATAACGGCAAAAATGAGTGTGCAGATACATAAAGTAAGTAAGAGGTTAATAATATAAAATACAGTGACCGTTATATCGGGAAACCTGGCTTGCAAACGGGCGCTCAGGCTTTCGATAATACCGGTAATGGCCAGTGATACAAGCAGGAGAAAGCCAAGACTGATGATAACAGAAAAGGAAAGAAAGCGGTTGCGAAGCATTTTCAGTAATCCTCTTTTGGGTTTAGGCTTTAATCCCCAGATAGAGTTGATTGAATCCTGTATCTCGGCAAAAACAGTGGTGGCGCCCACCAGTAACGCTATAATACCCACAATGGCGGCAATGGTTCCTTTATCGCCAACTCCGGCATTCCTGATGATCTCCTGTAATTGGATGGCCGTATCACTGCCTACAAAATCCTCCAGGATAAAATAAACTTTATTTTCTATCGCTTCTTTCTGCAGGAATAAACCGCATAATGCAATAATGACAACCAGTAAAGGGCCCATGGAAAAAACAGTATAATAAGCCAGAGAGCCGCTGAGTTTGGTCACTTTATCTTTAGAAAATCCCCTGAATGTTTCTTTGATAACTTCCCAGATACCTTTGACTGTTATTTTTTTACGACTCATACGAATAGCAGGTTTTTCAAAATGAGGAGTACCAATAATAAATTGTCCGAAGCAGATCAATCTACCGGGTATGAGCATGTATTTCAAATAATATACCAAAGAGGAGGAGGAGCATGTTGTAAGGGGGATAGGGTGTAAGGTATAAGGTGTAAGGTATAGGGTGTAAGGTATAGGGGGTAAGGTAAAGGGTTGGAGGGGTGCGGTATAGTTATAAAAAAACACGAAGGCTGTTCATGGCTTCGTGTTTTTTTATCATATTGATGATTGATTATTGTTTCTCATCGAGATAATAGGTTAAAAAACCCATACGGCAAAGGGTTAACAGGTATTCCTTAAAATGTTGTTTCAGGGAATCAAGACAAATAGGCACATCGCTGTTTTCGTGTTGAAATAATTGGGGATGGGCCAGCCGAAAGGAACGGAAAAGTAAAATATCCCTGCTGTCCAGGGCTTCTTTTAACTCTCCACTTTCGTCCGACAATTCTTTAATTAACCTGGCTACGAGTACTTTTTTTTGTTCAAGGGTAGAAGTGGCTTGCATGCTTGCTGGGTTTAAATAAATAGATAACGTTAGTCTGGTTGGCGAAATTCAATATTAAAGCTAGCGAGAGTGACAAATATAAAGAAACAACCCCGGTGATAAAAACATATTATTGTTTAATTGATTTTTATAGGGGTTTTTACTAAACACACAACTGGTTGATGAAAGTACTTTTGCAAGCCGGTCTGGTAACTTTTAATTGCATCATAACCGCAGTGTACCATTTTTGACGATGCATGTGAATGCACAGGGCCGGCCATCTATTTATTTGAAAGAAAGGATATACCACTAAAGTGGTATTTTTTTAAACGTGTATGGCTGGGGTTTTAGATATAAGGTTGATAATCATTTGCCAACGTATATTAATTGATGTAATTATATTACGTACTCCTTTTTGTTATTGGAATAATCAAAACTTCGTTATAACTTCATTTATATAAGTTGATCCTCCTTATTAAAACACTTTCTTTTCCTGTACTTTCTACGTTAACCTGTTTTTATTTTTTTAATTAAGATTCATCGCCTTTAAGAGTAATTTGTTCCCGGGATGTATCATTGTTTTTAGTTAAGGGAACAGATAAGTTATATGAACTCCATTTATTAATAACCATTAAACCGTTACAAAGCTATATTGCTTTCTTTCATTGAACAGCCATAGATATAAACGTTAAGTTTTATACAGGTTACCTTTTGACGTACCGTATTCATCTCGCGACTGATGATCCTGTTCCTGTCCCTGTTTTTCAATATCCCGGAACACTGGTTGTTGCTGTATGCGTATACAGGGACCCTCCTGTGTGATGGCTAATGAAAAACAACCAGGAATATATCGATCCTGCTTTTAACTATTTTAAACATGTTAACCAATACTAAATTACAATGCGAACCTCAAAAACAAATAATGGCCTGAAGGTAAATGCCATTGCAGGTACCTATGTGGTAACCCTTGGATTTGATCTGCCAAAAGCAAAATGCAGCGGTTTATTGGGTTTTTCCATTTTACGCACAGATGATACGGGACGTGCTAAATTTCTTGAAGGCATGAAATGTTTTGAAGCAACTGATCCCGGCTTTCCGGCGGGTGCACTATACCCGTCCAACGAACACCCGATTCAAATATTTCAATGGGCAGATTATAGTGCTGAACCCGGCAAAACCTATTCTTATAAAGTGACGGCATTAAAGGGGCAACCGGCTGCGCTTACTGCTTTTGCTGAATGTACGGTAGAAGTGACGACTGAAGATCCCGAAAACGGCGACCAGGATATTTATTTCAACAGGGGAACAGCAGCCTCCCAGGAATATATTCGCAGGTTTGGTAACAGGGCGCCTGATAAAGTGCCGGATAATAAAGCATTCGAATGGCTTTCCAGGGGATTATATGAAGCGCTGGAGAATTTTATAATAAGCTGCGAACCGGGGAAACATGCTTTAAGAATTGCAGCGTATGAACTTAATTATGAGCCCCTGTTACAGGTAATAGCAGATATAATAAACACTGGTGTAGATATAAGGATCGTGTATGATGCAAAAAAAGAGGTGCCCGGTAATAAGAATATTGAACTGATGAATACCTATGGCCTGGATGAGATCAGCACACCGAGAACGACCTATACATCGGGTATTTCTCATAATAAGTTTATTGTAAAACTGGAGAACGATGAACCGGTAGCCGTATGGACAGGCGGTACTAATTTTTCGGATGGGGGCATATTTGGACATTCAAACGTAGCTCATGTGGTGGAAGATGCTGATGTGGCAAAACGCTTCCTGGAGTATTGGGCTGCGCTTGAACAGGACCTGGAGCATAAAGAGCTTTCTGAAGCAGTTGAAAATATAAGCAGTATACCAGCAGGGGACCTGCCCGTTGGTACTTCGGTATTGTTCAGCCCGCGGGAGAGTCTCGATGCTCTGGCATATTACGGTGATCTTGCCTTATCGGCCAAGGATGGTTTGTTTATGACTTTTGCATTTGGTATGAACAAAACTTTCAAAGATGTGTACAGGAACTCCCAGGCCGGTTTCAGGCTGGCATTGATGGAGAAAAAAACAAGACCCTACAGGTCGGATCAGCAGGCTGAAAAACTGGCTGATGAACAGGAGATACAAGACCTTAGAAATAAACCGGAAAATATTTTTGCAATCGGCAATTTTATCAGGACAAATAAGTTTGATGGCTGGGTGAAGGAAAGGTTAACAGGGTTAAACAGTAATGTGAATTATGTACATAACAAGTTCATGTTAATTGACCCGTTAAGCGATGACCCGATTGTGATCTGTGGCTCAGCAAATTTTAGTGATGCCTCAACCATTAAAAATGACGAAAATATGTTACTGGTAAGAGGTAATACAAGAGTGGCGGATATTTATTTTGGTGAGTTTATGCGTTTATTCTCACATTTCTCTTTTCGTGAATCATTAGAATGGCGTACCGCCGATGAACCGCCCAGGCCATTACGAACTGATAACTGGTGGGAATCGAGTTTTGGTGATACACCCAATGCTGCCAAAAGAAAATATTTTGCTAAACTCAGTATTTAATATAAATACATGCAATCAACAGGGCCTTTATGTTGAATGGAAAGTCAGTACAGCGTTACTGCTAATTAAATGTAAAGCCCTGTTCATCTTTAACCATTAAACAATATAAAAATGATTACTAAAACATGTAAAGGCGTATTTCTTTTTTGTACAGTAATACTGCTGGCCTGCCAGGACAATGATGGAGCACCGGGTGCCGGTTCGGGTGATTGTTATAACCGGGTAACAAACGGCTGCAATGAAAAATATCCGGACAAAAACTATGGTGATAAAGACTACCGGGATTGTATTGATAACGGGTTGGACTGGTGCGATAAGAATGAGCCGCTAACCAGGACCATTAAGCCGGTTTTTGACTCGATGAGCAGGATTAAATCCTTCTAAAAGACCATTCGAATAATAAGGACCGGTCTTATTGTTTTCAGTGCCGGCCTTTTTTACGTTTTTTATGGCATCTTTGCGCTACAAATACCCAGTAAAGAATGACTATTACCGCCGGCGGACAATCTTTTCCCATTGATGATGTATTGTTCACATTTGCGTTAGCATCGGAAGCAGCAGCTGTTTTTGAACCATATAATACTTTAATTACCGGCATTGGAAAGGTGAATGCTGCCTATGAGCTGACCAAAAGTATCAGGGAGAAAAGGCCTTCCCTGATCGTTAACCTGGGGTCTGCGGGCAGGAATTATTTTCAGAGAGGAGAGGTTGTCTGGTGCAACCAATTTGTACAGCGTGATATGGATGTAAGAGGGCTGGGCTTTGCTTTATACGAAACACCCTTATCGGGCTTACCGGTAATGCTGGAATATGGTTTGGAACTGGAAGGCTTACAACAAGGTATTTGCGGTACGGGGGATAGTTTTGAAATGGCCCATGTTGATAGCATTTACAATGTGGTAGATATGGAAGCCTATGCACTGGTCATGATTGCTATGAAAGAAGGTATTCCTTTTCTTAGCCTGAAATATATATCGGACGGGGCCGATGATAATGCCGCAGAGGACTGGAACGTGCAGGTGCACCTGGCTGCAATAGCTTATGGGCGTATTTTGAAATTACCTTCCGCTGTTTCTTTGTAAACTTCAGTTTTTTAGTTCTTTAATAGAACGTTTTGCAAAACCTGCAGCTTTGTAGCTTTATACTGTCGCTTTCGATGAGAACAGGGTTGTACAAATAATATGCATAAAAAGCCCCGGTAGTTATAATTACCAGGGCTTTTTTATTGTTGCAGCAGGTCAGATATTTATAACAAACAACTATTGTTTTGTTTCACCAGAAAATGTAAACCCAGTATGGGTAGTAATTTTTTCTTTCAGGCTTCCTTCTCCATACCCGGTCCAGCTTGCTTTAACCATTCCATCAGGATCGATCAACACATAGTTGGGAATGCCGTCTACACCATATTGTGCATATATGCCCCTGTCTTCATTACCATCGCTTAAGTTGTACCAGGTCATTTTAAATGCCTCGGTAGCTTTTTCCCATATCTTTTTTGTATCGCTGTTCAGGCCTACGATGGCCAGGCGGTCCTTTAATTTTTCGTGTATTTCTTTCATCTCGGGAACAGATGCGTGGCAGGGGCCGCAGCCAAAACTCCAGAAATCCAGTAAAATATATTTTCCTTTAAAATCGGCCAGGTGATAACTCTTGCCTTCCATATCTTTTAATAAGGTATCATACATGGGCTGGCCTACCTTTATTACTTTGGGCGGGTTTAATACCAGGGCAATTTTTTGGCCTTCAGCACTGTTCTTCAGATCAGCACCAAGAGAAGTATAAATCTTTTGAACGGCAGGTTTGAACTCATCAGCCCCGTTCCATTTAATGGCACTGGCAACAGCATTTAATATCTCCAGCCGGGTAGGCGTCATCTTCCCTTTTTGTAAAAGGGCCAGGTTATTCTTTTGTATTGTATAATCTGGAATTTTTGAAAGGCTATCTACCAGGTCAATTTCTTTTTTTATGGCTTTCCGTTCCTCTTTCGAAAGCTTGCTATCCCTGTATTGATTAATGAGGGCATTTCTCTTTGCGGAAAACTGCTGGTATTCGGTCCAGTCTTTTTTATTGGCATTGATAAAGTATGCCCATTCTTTTTGTTCAGGGATATTACTGTTAACCTTCCAGGTATATATTAATTTATCATTTCCTTCAATGGTGATAGTAGCGCCGGCTTTCGCCCATAGTTTAAGACTCATGGATGGAAAACCTTTCCCGTCTGCCATTAGGGAGTATTGTTCTACCCCTTGGTTCTCGGGGGTATATTCAATCCGGAAACGGCCGTTCACTACACTGTCTTTTGAAACACCGGTACCTACATTGCCCTCTTGTTTCATTAAAAAAAACTTAGTGCCTTCTTCCACACCTTTTAACTGTCCGGTGATGATGATTTTTTTTTGAGCGGAAACGCTGGCAGCGAACAAAAGAATACCTATAACAGCAAGTGTGTAATATCTCATAAATAGTTATTTGCCGATAAATTTACCGGTTTTAAAATTTAGCAGATTGTTAAATTTTTCGGAGCGTTATTATTGCAGTCACCGTGCTGCATTGCTGAAAGATAAACTATCTTTAATGATGAAATATTACCTGCATAATTTCACATATCATGACGTCAGCACAATTAGTAAAACAGATAGCCTTTATCAAGGAAATTGATAAGCTAAAGTATATCCAGCGTAAAACCAAACTGTTCAACAGTGACCGGAATGAGAACGATGCGGAACATAGCTGGCACCTGGCTTTAATGGCTATTGTGCTGGCAGAACATGCCAATGAACCGGTTGATATATTAAAAGTAGTGAAGATGGTGCTGATCCATGATATAGTGGAGATTGATGCAGGCGATACTTTTCTTTACGATATGCAAAAGAATCATGAGAATACGGATGAAGAGCGATTAGCCGCTGAGCGGATCTTCGGGTTATTGCCTGAAGCGCAGGCACAGGAGCTGATTACTATATGGGAGGAATTTGAAGCCGGAGAAACAAAGGAGGCAAGGTTTGCCAGGGCGATGGACCGGCTGGAGCCTTTGTTACAAAACAGTTCCAATAATGGCGGTACCTGGAATGAACCCGGCGTAAACTATGAAAAAGTATATGCTAAAAAAAGCGCCATTAATAAAGGCTCTGCAACTATTTGGGAATATGCCGAAGGTTTGATTAACGAAGGTGTGGAAAAGGGGATTTTGAAAAAAGAGGGATAAGTCTTTTTTATTGAGCCGGTGCACCGGTAATGTAACACACGATATTTATATAAAAAACGCCCGGCTAAGAATAGCCGGGCTCACTTGAAACTTGGGAGCCATACTCCCGAACCAATACAAAAGTAATCTGAATAGGCAGTTTTCAAAATACTGCGGGTATTAAATTTTACAAACGGTAGTTAGATTCCTGTTATACCCGGTTGGGCATGATAAAAAATAAAACAGCCCCGGTTAGGAGGCTGCTTTACGTAGTAAAAGAAAAAATATTACGGTATTAAAAGTACTTTGTTTTACCTGGCATGGCAATCGGGTAACTACCGTCGTCATTAGGCAGAACAGGAGGAGCGGCATTAAAACTGTACTCTTTGGGCATAATATCCAGTCCGCTGATTAAAGCTTTTTCAAAATCAATCACCTGGCCACTGTAAGTAGCCATACGGCCTATTATACCTGTGAGGGTGCTTTTGGCACCATGTTCCGCATCTGCAAATTTGTATTCCCCTTTGGCAATAGCGGCAAACAGTTCATCATGTTCGGCCTGGTATGGATTGTTCTCGCCTTTTTTATCAAAAGCAAAAATGGTATTGCCTTTATTGTCTTTTATAACAGCAGCATCACCAAAAATCTTTCCTTTGGTACCAATGATCAGCTCATCAACCTTGCTCATGGTACGGGGTATATGACGGCACTGGCTGTTCATAATAGAGCCATCGGCATAATGGAACTCCACATAATGGTGGTCGTATATCTCTCCGTATTTTTTATCGGTACGTACCTGGCGGCCACCCATGCCCTGGGCTTTTACCGGGTAACCACCCTTGAACCAGTTGATCACATCAATATTATGCACGTGTTGTTCTACAATATGATCACCGCAAAGCCAGTTAAAATAATACCAGTTACGCATCTGGTATTCCATTTCGGTTTGCCCCGGCTGGCGCTCTTTTACCCATACGCCATCATTATTCCACCAGGCCTGTGCGGATGTGATATCACCGATCAGGTCTTTTCTTTTATATAATTCCAGGTAGGAGTTTTGATAACGTCTTTGTAAACCTACCACTACGTTCAGCTTTTTCTGCTTGGCTATGGCAGCGGTATCCAGTACCTTCTTAATACCTGCCGGGTCGGTGGCTACCGGCTTTTCCATAAATACGTGTTTACCCAGCTTGACGGCCGTTTCAAAATGAATGGGGCGGAAACCCGGGGGCGTTGTCAGTATCACCACATCGGCCAGGGCAATCGCTTTTTCATAGGCATCAAAACCGGTGAACTTACGGTCTTCCGGTACATTTACCTTGTTTTTGTCAATGCCCGATTCAGCAAGATTGCCGGTAATAGCTTTATAACAACTGTCCAGGCGATCTTTGAAAGCATCGGCCATGGCCACCAGCTGTACGTTTTGTTTGGTGCTTAAAGCCTGTATGGCAGCACCGGTACCACGTCCGCCACAACCGATCAGTGCCACTTTAATGGTTCCGGCCGAGCCTGAAAAGAAATTGGCATTACCTAAAAAGGGGGCAGCGATCAGGCCGCCGGCTATCAGGGATGATTGCTGTACAAATTTTCTGCGGGATGTTTTATTGTCCATTTTTGGAGTTTGGGTATTTGTATTGATAAAGATTGTTTGTAGAAGGCTTATGTATATGTTTATAAGTTTAAATATTGCTCAAAAAATTTTTCAATTTCTTCTTTGGAAGGTTGTTTAAGCGGGCATACCAATCTGAAGCCAACAAAAGGAGCGTCGGCATTCCACCATTTACTTTTGGGTATCTGCGGATCGCGCCTGTTCCAGATAAGATCAGATTGTTCACGGTTAGCGCTTCGCAGCATGTCGGCAGCATCGTTATAATCACCGCCGCGTACTACCAGGGGATGTTTATTAGTGGGAACCTGTACGGGGTCCACATTGTTTTTTTGCTGCTCTTTATAGGCACCGGCATCATATTGGTCCAATACCCACTCCTGTACATTGCCCAGCATATCATATAACCCCCAGGCATTAGGTTTTTTAAGACCTACTTTGTGGTAACGGTCTCCGCTATTGGCGGCATACCAGGCATAATCTTTTAACTGTGTGCTATCGTTACCAAAAGGATAAACGGTGGCAGAGCCCGCTTTGCAGGCATATTCCCATTCCGCTTCAGTAGGCAACCGGTAAAAGACACCTGTTTTTTCGTACAGCCATTTGCAATACATAATGGCCCCGCGTTGTTTCATGCTATTGGCCGGGAAGCCGCCTTCTTTGCCCATACCCAGTGTCATTTCAATATAGGGCCGGGAAGGCCGGGAGATGGCATCCACATCGCTGTTCTCTGCGTAGGTTTCATCGTTAAGGTATAAAGCAAACTCATCGTGCGTTACTTCTTTGGCGCCCATCCAGAAAGCACTGAGTTGTACAGAGCGTTCCGGCATTTCATCAGCCTGTTTTGAGTTTTTACTGCCCATCATAAAACTACCGGCCTTAACCGGTACCATCTCAAATTTGATGGAACTTCCCGGGATAACCTGTTCATATTTTTCAAATGCCCGGTTTTGGCCAATTCCTGGTATCGTCAGGAAACTACCGGCAAAAAGCAACACCATTTTATACATGGTTTAAAGATATATAAAATTACATGAGAACGGTTTTTACACAAACGATTGCTCAGGCATGTTGGGGAAATTTTGTTATTTTCCCTGAAAATATTCAACCATGCAACGCAGATCTTTTTTAAAAAATACGCTGTTAGGAACGGGTTCACTGGCCCTCGCTACCAGTGCCGGAGCAACTGTCAATACTTTCTCCGCAACAAAAGGACAAACATTTCACCTGGATTATGCGCCGCACGATGGCATGTTTGCTGCAAGTGCCGGGAAAGATTTTATTGACCAGATCAGGCATATGCATGACCTGGGTTTCAGGTCAATTGAGGATAATGGGATGGCAGGCCGGTCAGTGGCGCAACAAACCAAAATAGGAGAAACCCTTGCTAAACTCGGAATGCGTATGGGGGTGTTTGTGGTGCCCAAAGGTGGTAACGGGGCTAATACCCTGGCTGCGAAGAAGAAGGAGCATGTTGATATTTTTTTAGAAGGTTGCCGCAAATCGGTTGAAGTAGCCAAACGTTGTAATGCCAAATGGGTGACCGTAGTACCGGGTGATTTTGAGAAAAACCTGCCCATGGCCATACAAACAGCCAATGTGGTGGAAGCATTACGCAGGGGAGCCGAGATATTTGAACCACATGGTATTGTAATGGTGCTTGAACCTTTAAGTGACACGCCCGATCTTTTCCTGCGTTACTCCACGCAGACCTATGAGATCTGCAAAGCGGTGAATAGTCCCAGTTGTAAAATATTATACGATGCTTATCACCTGCAAAAAAATGAAGGTAACCTGATTAAAAACCTGGAACTGTGCTGGGACGAAATACCCTATATACAGGTAGGTGATAACCCTGGCCGTAAAGAGCCAACTACCGGAGAGGTAAATTATAAAAATGTATTTAAGTTTTTATATGAGAAAGGGTATAAAGGTGTTATCGGTATGGAGCATGGGATGTCCAAACAGGGTAAAGAAGGAGAGGAGCGATTGGTACAGGCCTACAGGGAAGTAGATAGTTTTGTATAGTAAACTGTAAGTATATATATAATTGATCGTATAAATGAATTGCATCCGGCAGGCCTTACAGGCCTGCCGGTTTGCTAATAGGAGGCCCCTGGAGAATAATATTGTTCCATATGAGATAATTATTTGTCTACTTGTATTGTATAAAAAAAAATTACTGCGTTTAAACCCCTAAGTTTTATTGAGATAAATTTTGATAGGCTGAATTTTCCTAATTTCCCGTTTTAATACTGCCAGGAACTTGTTGCATTTATATACTGATAAAGCATTGTTGGACCTTATTGCCGAAGGTGACGAAAAGGCATTCCGTGTTTTTTTTGACCGTTATAAAGACCGTTTTTACGCAGTTGTACTAAAAATGACCGGCTCTGGTTATACCGCTGAAGAGATGGTACAGGATATCTTTTTACAGATCTGGCGGAACAGGGCTACTTTGAAAGATATCTTAAAGCCCGAAAGCTATTTTTTTACCAGCCTTTATCGTCAAGTATTTAAACATTATAAGCAACTGGCCTTAACAGAAAAAGCACTGGCCGCATTATCTGATGAAGCCGGCCACCAGTACATTACAGATCAAACCATACTTGCCCGTGAAAGTGAACGTTTGATCAATGAAGCCATTGCCAGGTTACCGCAGCAACAACAGCTTATTTTTAAAATGAATAAACTGGAAGGGTTGAACCGCAATGAAATAGCAGAAAAACTACAGCTTTCTCCCAATACCGTACGTAACCATTTAGCTGAGGCAATAAAATCTGTCAAAGCACACTTAAGCAATACCTCTGCCTTTTATATGTTCCTGGTTGTTTTATTCACCAGGAAATAATTATTCAATTTTTTTTAAACAGACTGGTACAAAACGATTTTTTGGGTATCTGTCTGTTAATAACCCATTCATTTTGCCTGTTAATGAAATTGTATGTCGCCATCAGCTGATAGAATCACCAATTTACTGCAATCCTATATTTCCGGCACAGCCACAGTTGCGGAAAAGCAGGAACTCATGAACCATATGCTGGATGCTGAGGACAGCGAAGCATTACAGCTCTGCATCCGCGAAACATGGGAACTTTCCCGTACAGGCACAGCGGCCAACCAGGTAGACTGGGATAGCATGTTTGACCGTATTATCAATAACGATAAGGTTATTGCTATGCCTGCTGTACCCGGAAAAAGTTTCAGGTTGTGGACAAGAATAGCAGCGGCGGCCATATTACTGCTGTTGCTTGCCGGTTCTTATTTTATTATTCTCCGCAAAGATCCGGAACCCGAACAGGTAACCCTTGTTAAGCCTGCTGAAGATGTGAAAGCGCCTGTGGTAAATAAGGCCACCATTACGTTTGAAAACGGCAGTGTTGTAGCCCTGGATAGTATGAACGGGTTGCTAGCCGAAGAATCCGGTGTTCGCATTGTAAAGTTGAGTGACGGTAGCGTGGTATACCAAAACAAAAACGGAGAAACTGTCAAAAAAGTTTTGCATAATACTTTGCATAATCCCAAAGGGAGCAGGGTTGTAGACATGACGCTTACTGATGGCAGCCGGGTTTGGTTAAATGCAGGATCATCCATTACCTACCCGGTTATATTTACCGGGGAAGAACGGTTGGTAACGGTAAAAGGAGAAGCTTACTTTGAAGTTAAACACGATGCCGCCCGGCCATTTAAAGTGCATAATAATGAAATGATGATCACCGTACTGGGAACCCGTTTTAATGTATCGGCATACGAGGGGGAACCCTTGCTGGTTACCTTATTGCAGGGGAGTGTAAAACTAAATAAAGGCACTGCAGAAGCCCTGCTCAAACCGGGACAGCAGGCCGATATTACATCCGCAATTACCGTAAACAATAATGTGAACACAGAAGCCGTGATGGCCTGGAAACAAGGCTATTTTGAATTGGAGGGAGCTTCTGTAAAAAAGATCATGAACCAGTTATCCCGCTGGTATGATGTGCCTGTAGTGTATGATGGTGTTATAACCGAAAGAAAATTCGGGGGTCAGTTATCCCATACTTCAAGCCTGTCGGACATTATTAAAGTATTACAGGCTGGTAACCTCGATATAAAATTTAACGAAGGAAAAATTATTGTAGGGAAATAAAAAACCGGTAATGCTCGCAACATTACCGGCCATTTTACCGGCTGTTCGGCCAGTTGCCTGGGACAACAAACAAAACTTTAGGGAATCATTTATTTATCAACCAAACCATGCAAAGTTATGCAATTTAAACCTTTTCGCCGCCAGGTACACAAGCGCGAATGGCCACCCAAACTGTTTTATGTTATGAAGCTTATGTTTCTCTTTTTGTTTGTCAGTTGTATAACGGCTACGGCCAGCATACACTCACAAAAAGTTTCGGTTAACCAGCAACAGGTATCTCTTGAAAAATTATTCAGGGAGATCCGTAAACAAACCGGCTACGATTTTTTTTATGACCTGCAGGAGATCAGGAAGGCGTTGCCGGTATCTCTTCGCGTAAAAGATGTAGATATAAGAGTAGCATTGGATCAGGGCTTAAAAGGGCATCCGTTTACTTATAGTATTATTGGTAAAACGGTGGTGATAAAACCCCTGCAAACTGTTAACAGTAAGGATTTACCTGTTATTGACAATATCGATATCAGCGGAAGAGTGCTCAATGAAAATGGCGAACCTGTACAAGGGGCCACTGTGGCAGTAAAAGAATCGGTAAAAACCTCCCTGTCGAAAGATGGTACCACCTCCATTTCATTAAAAGCGGTTTCTACAGATATCAACGGGTATTTTATCCTGAAGAATGTGAACGAAAATGAGACCCTGGTAGTAACAGGTGTAAATATTGAGCATAAAGAAATTGCTGTTGCAGGAAGATCCAATATAACTATTACGGTGAAGATCAGGGTAACACAACAGGAAGAAGTGGTTTTGGTTAGCACTGGCTACCAGCAGCTTACCAAAGAGAGAAGTGCCGGGTCCTTTGCGCGGCCTAATATGGATATAATAGCCAACAGGGTAACCAGTAATAATATTATCCAGCGCCTGGATGGACTGGTACCGGGTTTAGTGATCAACAATTCGCCTACATCGGATAAACAACAATTGCTTATCCGCGGATTAACTACGCTGCCTACTACTTCCAATTATACCAGTGCCACACCTTTATTTGTAGTGGATGGTATCCCGATGCCGGACATATCGTCCATTAACCCGCAGGATGTAACGGACATTACTGTATTAAAAGATGCAACAGCTGCTTCTATCTGGGGCGCCCGTGCTTCAAACGGGGTGATAGTGATTACCACCAAAAGAGGCGAGAATGGGCAGGCATTGAGGATTACTTATGATGCGTTCGCTAATTTCCAGGGTAAACCCGATATTAATTATTTCCCGGTATTGAGCAGCAGTCAATACATACAGGCTTCAAGAGAAACTTTTGACCCGGTTAATTTTACTTATAATCCAACATATTCTGTTACGGGAGGTTCAGGATACGCGCCGGACAGGCAGATACAATGGGATCATGCCCGGGGGCTGATTACCGCAGCGATACGTGATGCCCGGCTGGATAGTTTAGCTGCTATCAGTAACAACCAACAAATGCAGGATATTTTTTACCGGCCGCAGGTGCTGATGAATCATACACTTTCGGTTTCGGGTGGTACAGATAAATATGCCAACTATACATCCCTGGCGTATACCGATAACCAGGATTATATACCCGGCAGCAAGGACCGTACGTTTAAGCTGAACACGCGGCATGATTACCTGTTTAATAAAAGTATAAAAGCTTATATAATTGGCGATATTACCAATCGCCGCACAGAGAGAAACAGGGCCATTACGCCGGATAACCGTTTTTTGCCTTACCAGTTGTTCCGTGATGCAGATGGGAAGAATCTTACTATGCCCTACCTGGGTTATTTACCCAATGAAGCAATAACACCAATAGAAAACCTGACGGGCAGAAAGCTTAGCTATAACCCGATTGATAACCAGGAAACGGGCTTTACCATCAGCAATGCCTTTATGGCCCGCTTTACCGGCGGACTTACGGTTACTCTTTACAAAGGGTTACGTTACGAAGGTATAGTTGGTTATATAAGGGGTACTAACAAAACAGAAGCTTATGACGATAATACCAATTACGAACAGACAGTACAATTGCTTCGCTTTGCCCAAAATAACAGCGGCAACATTAAATACAATTTGCCTAATACAGGAGGACGATATAATGTAACCAATATAACAGATGAGAACTGGACGGTAAGAAATCAGTTGGTGTATGATAAAAGCTGGCGCAACCAGTTACACCAGCTTAATTTACTGGCCGGTCACGAGGTGCAGGAACAAAAAAATATAACCGGCTCCTCATTGGTGTACGGGTATAATTTAAATGCAGAAACCTCCGTTTTATTAGATTATTATACACTGGCTTCCACCGGCATAGCCGGCGGAATAATTCCTTCCCTGGGTGGTAATGCCCGACTCGAGGAACTGCCATTCCAGCAACATGAAACGCAGTTACGGTTCAGGTCATATTATGGCAATATGGGTTATACTTTTAACCGGAAGTACACGGTGAATGCGAGCTGGAGACAGGACCGCAGCAATCTTTTTGGCATTAACAAATCGGCACAACGCAAGCCGGCCTGGAGCCTCGGTGCAAAATGGCTGATCAGTAAAGAAAACTTTATGCAGCGTTTGCAGGCGGTGAATAACCTTGGTGTAAGAGTTACCTATGGCATTAGTGGTAATTCGCCCATGCCCGGCAAAAGTGCCAGCGAAGATGTGCTGGCCCCTGTTGCCAACCCTTATGTACCGGGCGGACAGGGTTACCGGGTGGTAACCGCCGGTAATAAGAACCTGACATGGGAAGCTACAAAAACTTTCAATGCCGGTATAGACTTTTCCCTGTTGAATTACAGACTCAATGGTTCGTTTGATTTTTATGAGAAAAAAACCAGTAACCTCATCGGCCCGCTGGAGGTAAATCCTTTTACCGGTTTTGCTACCATTGTTGGTAATGCAGGCGACCTTTCTAATACCGGTGCAGAAGTGCTGATCAATACGGTCAATATTCAACAGAAAGATTTTCGCTGGAGTACCAGTTTCAATTTGTCCTACAATAAAAATAAAATTACGAATATTAACCTGCTGACGGCAATTGCTACCGGTAAGCAAAAGATGGATGCACCGTATTTACAGGATTATTCGGCATTCTCTCTTTTCGCTTATGACTATGCAGGGCTCGATGCGAATGGTAATCCGCTGGTAAGACTGGCCAATGGCAAGGTTTCAACTGGTATGGCCGATACCACATTACCACAAGCAGGAGATGTATTACACAAAGGTGTTTTTCAACCGGCCTGGACCGGGGGGCTATCCAATACTGTCAGTTATAAAGGCTTTTCTTTTAACATAAATATTGTTTATAACCTGGGGCATATCATGTTCCGCGATGTAAATACGGTATATGCCGAAACTACAAATGGTTATGGTTTTATTAGTAACCAGGGTTTCCAATCCGGTAACCTGCATGCAGACTTTGCAGCCCGTTGGAAACAGCCCGGTGATGAGAACCGCACCAATATTCCCGGGTACCAGACCCAGGCAAATAACTTAAAACGGAATACGGATTACTATCGTTATGGCAACCTGAATATTGTTGATGCTTCTTATGTGAAGATCAGGGATATGAGCCTGTCTTATGCTTTTCCCCGTGCCATATTGGACAGGGTGAACGCAAACGGTTTAAGTTTCCGCATCGGGGTGTCGAATATTATGCTGTGGAAAGCTAATAAAGATAATATTGATCCGGAATTTCATGATGCCCGTTATGGTATGCGGTATATGCCCACAGGACAAAATGCGTTTAATATCGGTATTCATTTAACCTTATAAATACAGGGACCATGTTGAATAAAAAAAATAATTTTTTAAAATTTATAATACCCGTTGTATTAGTAACAGCAGTTACTGGTTGCAAAAAAGATTTTTTGGAAGTAGTGCCGAAGGGTGTGGCCATTGCAACCACTACATCCGATTATGAATTGTTACTGAATGACCGTGCACTTAACCTTGTATCACAAACATCGCATGTGGTGATGTCTGATGAACTGGCGGGATTTGACCTGTTGTATGCTGTAGGAGCCGGTATAGCCAGTATAAGTGATCAGAAGGCTTTTGAATACCAGGACGATCTTTACCTGCCTGCTGATAAAAACTCCGAGCTTACTTTGCTGGAACGGCAGTTGTATACCTACAATAAAGTGATCAACGAAGTGATGGATTCAAAAGAGGGGAGTGATGCACAAAAAAGGGCATTAAAAGCAGAAGCGCTTGCCGGCAGGGCATGGGTTCATTTTATGCTGGTGAATTTTTATGGAAAGCCTTTTAGTGCCGCAACGGCAGCTACCGACCTGGGCATTCCTTTGGTAACAGTGGCAGATGTTACCCAGACAAGTTTTACCAGGGCCAGCGTACAGGCCGCCTATGACCTGATCATTGCCGATCTTACAACGGCCATCCCGGATCTGCCTGCAAAAATAATTGCCAGGGGACGTATGTCAAAAGCTGCAGGCGAGGCGCTGTTGGGTAAGGTATATGTGTACATGCAGCAGTTTAACAAAGCCCTGCCATTACTGAAAAGTGCCATTGACCACCTGGCATCACCGGGTAACATTGCCGTAGGTTTATATGACTACAACGGAGCGTTTGCAGTGGGAGGTGCTTTTTTCCCAGTAAATCCTTTTACAGGGCCTAACCGTTTTAACCTGGATATTGACAGGGAGGTGGTTTACCTGAAACAATTTTTTAACTTTTACAGTTATATACTTTCCGGTATAGCTGTAAAACCTGCTACGGCCGCACTATTCTCCAAACCGGATCTGCGTTTGAATTTTTTTACTGCCGATCCTTATCCGCCTATTGGCATTTCTTTTCCTTCGGGTATGGTTCGCACTTACGGCCGGTATACCAATATGGGGATCAGCCTGCCTGATATTTACCTGCTGAAGGCCGAGTGTGAAGCACGAACCAACCAGCTTACCGATGCGGTAACGGGACTGGTAGCCTTCAGGAAATGGCGGATGCATAAGGATTCTGTCAATGCCGCTGATATTCCACCAGCCATTGCCAATGACCAGGTAGCCCTGACAAAATTTATTTTACAGGAACGCATACGCGAGTTTACCGTTACCGGTGAGCGCTGGTGGGATATGCG
>CAYUMH010000064.1:0-24434 GCA_964445775.1 uncultured Terrimonas sp. | reverse complement strand
AAATGCCGACGGTACTTATAAAAGCAGCGTAGATAAGTTTTACGATGAAAGCCGGTTAAAAGCCATTGCCGATGCAGCAGGCGCCAAACCTGGTGACCTGGTACTGGTATTAGCCGGGGCCGAGGAAAGAACCCGTAAAGCCACCAGCGAATTACGCCTGGAAATGGGTAAACGTTTGGGCTTGAGAAAAGAAGATGAGTTCCGTTTATTATGGGTACTGGACTTCCCGCTGTTTGAGTATGATGAAGATGGTAACCGCTGGGTTGCCCGTCACCATCCGTTCACCTCACCCAAGCCGTCAGATATCAGCACCATGATCGGCAATAACCCGGTGATTGAGAACGCAGCGGAGTATTTAAAACACCCTTATGCCAATATTAAGGCCAATGCCTATGATATGGTATTAAACGGTAACGAGATCGGCGGTGGATCTATCCGTATTTACCAGCGCGAATTGCAGGAAAAAATGTTTGCCGCCCTGGGTATGGATGCGGAAGAGCAACAACATAAATTCGGCTTCCTATTAGGCGCTTTTGAGTATGGCGCTCCCCCGCATGGTGGTATTGCTTTTGGCTTTGACCGTCTTTGTTCTATTTTAGGCGGCAGCGAAAGTATCAGGGACTTTATTGCCTTCCCTAAAAACAATGCAGGCAGGGATGTAATGCTGGATGCACCTGCGGCCATTGATGATAAACAGTTCACTGAACTGCAGATCAAACTGGACCTTCAATAATTATCTTTTGTAATACACAACAAACCCCTCTATGGAGGGGTTTTGTTTTTTATACTTACTAAGTTTTTACATTAAACTTTGCCCGCCTGGCCCCCAGCCTGCGGATATAAATATAAATACCGGCCAGTATGAGAAACACGGCCATGATACGGAAGAAATACTTTTCAAAATAATTCTGTTTGTCGGAATCGGAAGCTGCCTTCCGTTCTGCATCTGTCATGAACGAATACAACATGGGGTAATTGGCATTGATACGCTCCACCTCCTTGAACTTTGCCAGGGCTTTACGATAGTAAGAGGTATAAAAAAACTGTAGTCCCTGGTTGTACAGGTCTGTTGCATCACTTTGATCAGGGAGTATTTTAAGCGAATCAATAAAGCTGCGGATAACGGCAACCGGCACGGCAAAATTAAATCCGCTGGCCAGGGTATTACTCCTTTTTTCAATAGAGCCAAATGTAGCCAGGCCAATTACCTCCCCTTTTTCATCGCAAACGGGGCTGCCACTGCTGCCATGGGCAATGGTCGCATCCATTTGTATCACCGGGAATTTGTTAACCGACTCTTTAATAGAACTGATAACCCCTACCGTTAAAGTAGGTTCATTGGCCGATTCTTTGGCCAGGAAAGCATGATTGCCTACCGGGTCGGGAAAGCCTATCACCAGCGCCCGGCTACCAATACGGGGCACATCCTCTCTCGCAATTTTGAGAGAAGGTAAATTATGTACATCATCTATCTTCAGTATGGCCACATCTTTACCCGGCATGGCCGCACCTTTTATTAATACTTTTGCCTGTTTTTTTATCCTGGCTTCATCATTGTTCTTTTCATTACCGATCCTGTACACCACGTTCACCTGTTTTTCCACATTGGATAATTGCATAGGAGAAGTGCGTGAATACAAAAAGCCATATACATCAAATAATGTATTCCGTTGTTCATCAGATAAAGACACCTGCCAGGATTGCTCCAGCGAGGTAATGCTGCTTTCCGTTAATTCCTGGAAGGTTGATAGCATAAATTGCCGCTGGATATAGGTACTGTCACGCTCAATTACATGGCAGTTGGTCAATACATAACCATCACCCGATATAAAAAAACCGGTGCCGTTGGCAATAAAACGATGACGCTGGCTCAGGTACTCAAATGTAGGTGAGAAAAAACGGGTTGGCGACCGGTATAAGGCCGATAATAATAAATCCAGTTTTTGTGAAGCCGATAACATGTTCTGTAAGGGATCTAATGCTTTAATAGAGTCCACCAGTTTATTAAAATTATACTGGTTCAGATCCACCTTGCGTACATACACCGTACCCGAAAAAACAGTCTGCACCATTACTACCCCGGGCGAATTACGGGCATAACTCTCTTCCATGCTTAACGACTGCGCATACACCTGTGTTGACAAGCACCATAACCCCGCTACAAAAAAAATCAGTCCCTTCATGCTGTTTATTATTAATACACATTGGCTACCGTTAGCAGTTGCCAACCAAACAAAAATAGGTAAACTAAATATTCCAAATACAGTTTACAAAACATTGTTTTAAAGCACTTAATAAAAAATAAAAAACAGCCCGGATTGGTTTTACAGTATTTATTATTATATTCACACAGACGGTTGGCCTTGCGCATATTTTTTATTTTTTAACCTTTACACCTGACAACTGTTATGATTGGCAAGCAACTGTTTGAGAGCTATGGCGCCTACTCCGGCATTTGGGACGAAATGTGTTACCAGGATGGTATCCGTTCGCAGTACGGGCAGATATATAATGATATTGCCCAGCTTCCTGTAGAGCTTTTATTACAAAAGGACAAACAAGCCGGTGAGCTTTTTATGAACCAGGGCATCACTTTTACAGTGTACAGTGATAATGCCGGTATTGAAAAGATATTTCCCTTTGATATTATTCCCCGTATACTAACCGGCACTGAGTGGCGGCATATTGAGTTAGGCATTACCCAGCGTTTAAGAGCGTTGAACCTGTTTTTAAAGGATATCTATTCTGACCAGCAGATTTTAAAGGACAAAGTAATACCGGCCGAGCTGATCGCTACCTGCCCGCATTATACCCGTGAAGTACACGGGGTAAAAGTGCCACACGACCTGTATGTACATATTTCGGGCATTGACCTGATCCGTGGCCAGGATGGTACTTTTTATATACTGGAAGATAACCTGCGTACTCCTTCGGGCGTATCGTATATGCTGGAGAACCGGGAAGTGACCAAGCGTATCTTTCCCGGTATGCTGGGAAACAGCAAGGCCCGTATGATCAACAATTACCCGCTTTTATTACATGATATTTTAGGCAGCCTTGCCCCGCAACAGCTATCCAACCCTACCGTGGCGCTGTTAACACCCGGAGTTTATAACTCTGCCTACTTTGAACATACCTTCCTGGCCCGCCAGATGGGTATACCGCTGGTAGAAGGGCGTGACCTGTTGGTGGACAATCATAAAGTATATATGAAAACCACGGCCGGCCTGCAACAGGTGCATGTGTTATACCGCCGCCTGGATGATGATTACCTGGATCCGCTGGTGTTCAGACCCAACAGTGCTTTGGGCGTACCGGGTTTAATGAGCGCTTACCGGAAAGGCAATATCGCCATTGTAAATGCCGTAGGTAACGGGGTGGCCGATGATAAAGCCGTGTACGCCTATGTACCGGCCATGATAAAGTATTACCTGAACGAAGAAGTGATATTACCCAATGTACCCACTTATAGCATGGAAGATGCCGATGCCCGGCAACATGTATTTGAGAATATGGAAAAAATGGTGATCAAACGCACCAACCAATCCGGTGGCTATGGTATGGTAATGGGCGATAAAGCGGCCGAAGAAGAACTGACCGGCGTAAAAAAAGAAATACTGGCCAACCCCAGGGATTTTATTGCCCAGCCTATTATTAAACTATCAACCGTTCCCTGTTTTATTGATGGCAAATTACAACCCCGCCATGTGGACCTGCGCCCTTATGCACTTTGCGGCCCCGGCGGTATTAAAATTGTGCCCGGCGGTTTAACCAGGGTGGCTTTAAGCGAAGGATCGCTGGTGGTAAACTCATCGCAGGGCGGCGGCAGTAAAGATACCTGGGTGGTAGACCTCTAATGTAGCCGGCTATAGTACTGCTACCCGCTCCGGTTGTAACCGGTAAGGTTGGATTTAATTTATTACCAATGGATCTATTCAGCATACCCGTTACAGCCTATCCTGTAAAACTAATTACCACAACAGGTTTTAATAACCCTAAACATTTGAACTTTTGAACATTTTAACTTTCTTAAAATATGTTAAGTCGTATTGCTGATTCACTTTTTTGGCTGAACCGATATATGGAACGCAGCGATTGCCTGATGCGTGTAATACGCACCAACTACATACTGGCTTTTGACAGCGGTACCAATGCCGCCTTTACCTGGAAAGACGTAGTAACACTTTGCGCCGATACAACGGAAGAAAAACTGAAAGAGGTAGCCAATGCAGAAACAGCTGCCCTGCACTTTTTAATTAATGATACCAAAAATTTTAACTCCATCCGGGTGCTGATTTCAAGAGCCCGTGAAAATGCCCGTGGCGTACAGGACAATATTACCAAGGAAGTATGGGAACAGGTAAACCAGTTATACCATATTATCAATGACCCTGCCTTAACGGCAAAGATCACCGGCTCCCACGCACTGGAAGTAATTGATGAACTGGACCAGAACAATACCCTGTTTTACGGCGTTACCGACAGCACCATGCCCCGCGGACAGGGCTGGAATTTTATGAACCTGGGTAAGTTTATTGAAAGGGCCATTTTAACCATTGATATTACCTATGCGCATTTCCAGAAAATTAACCACGAGTTAAAACAATCGCAGGATATTCTTTTCTGGCGTAACCTGCTCATATCCTTATCGGGCTACGAATTATACCTGAAAAAATACACCCGTGCCGAACATAATATTTCGGTAATAGACCATATCATTTTTAACCAGGATTTCCCCCGGTCTTTGATCTACGCTTTAAGCCGTATTAACCGGTACTTAAAGTTTATTATAACCGATGCAAAAATTGAAGGTGTGGAACAATTACAAAAAACATTTGGCAGAATAATAAGTAAAGTAGAATTTGCCGACATGAATACGATCAAGGAAACAAGTTTACCTCACTACCTGTACAATCTGCGTAATGACCTTGTTAATTTTTCTAACCAGTTGACAAGAATTTATTTTTCATACGCATAATCTCGTTGTTATAATGCCAGTTTTTAATATTCATCATATTACTAAATACCAGTACGACCGTCCTATTAAAGAAAGTGTAAACGAAATAAGGATCTATCCCTTTAATTGTAATACACAGGAAACACTTTTTCACCAGTTAAACATAACCGACAATCCTGATATACTGGAAGTTGAGGACTATTGGGGCAACCAGGCAGGTATGTTTAATTTAATGGCTGCTCACCAGGAACTGGTGATCGAGAGCAAACTGATCATCCGCACCCTGGGCAACCCTAACCCTCCCGTGAACAGCACCGCAACCCTGGCACAGTTAAGGGATGAAATTGGTTTTAACCTTAACCTGCTTGAGCTGGCGCAGTTAAAAGAAACGGACCTGCGGGAGCCGCTGCAGGAACTGGTAAATATTTTTTATACACCGGATATGTCGGTAGCTGCCATTGTTGAAAAATGCAGTGCATATATCTTTAACAATTTTAAATACATTAAAGGCATTACCCATATTGAGACCACTGTTGCGGAGATGCTGGATCTGCGATCGGGTGTTTGCCAGGACTTTGCCCACGTAATGCTGGAATTATTACATACACTGCAAATTCCCGGCAGGTATGTAAGCGGTTATATATGTCCCAATACCGACGGCATGCGCGGCGAAGGTGCAACCCATGCCTGGGTGGAAGCCTGGATACCCGGCTATGGCTGGACAGGTATTGACCCCACCAATAATGTATGGGTAACCAATAACCACGTAAAGCTGGCGGTGGGCCGTAATTTTAATGACTGCTCCCCTGTTAAAGGAACATTTAAAGGGCCGGCAAGACAGTCCTTATCCGTGTATGTATCGGTTGGCTATGAGGATGGCCATACATTTGAAGAACTAACCGATGTAACCATGCAGGGAGTAGTTAAAAGTGGCGAAGATATTCCTGAATACATAGAAAACTTTGCCGGGCAGCAGCAACAATAACCGGCAATGGCTTATAAATAATGAACGTTCATTATTGTTTTATTGCTGAAAGGCTGGCGGATGGAAGCGGTAGCTGGCCGGTGCGTTGATACCGTGAAAGGCAGGCCACTACAAGCGTACAGCCGCATATGGGTTGATAGTAGTACTCCTGCTGACAGCCCCCAATAATAAACAGCCGTACATTTTAACTTTATTTTAGTTGGCCGTTCATACTAATTATTATTGAAGATAATTTCTTTTCCTAATTTTGACTTTTAATGAGACTGTCGTTATTTCTTTTATACCTCACCTGCCTTATTTTCGGCAGCCAGCACACCGCCCATGCGGGTGTGATGCCTGTTCGCGACAACACGGTATATAACCACAAGCCTTCTCATAACGACCAAGCCCGTATTTTTTTTCATAATGACTCCAGGGTAAGCCCGCTGACAACCATCAGCACTTATAATGCCCCGGAAGTTCTTGCAGAAGAAAGAGAGGACGAGGATCATACTGACCAGTTATACAAACAGGTTAAACCTGCTTACAGCTTTCAGGCTTACTACCTCCCGCAAATTTTTACCGATCGTTCTGATAGTGAAATATGCATTTCCCCTGCCCTGTCTTTTGCTACTGACAGGTATTTACTGATCCGTGTATTAAGGATCTGATTCCCGTGTAATATATTTTACCACAGCATTTATTGTTTTGTTGTATGCCTGTTGCGGCATATACAGGATTTGTTGTACATACACCTGTATATTACCCATACTGCGGCAGGCAGGTAAACTTTGTTTACTCCGAAACAGGAATATTACCTGTACCCATTCACAGGTAAGTTTTAAACTTATACCCGGCCTCGTTTATATCGATGGCCAATATTATTACACTCACTGAATTTATTCCCCCATGAACAGAATTATATTGTACGCATGCGTATTAACGCTGTCGTATTTAACCGGCTGTAAAAGCAAAAAGCATGAGCCGGAAGAAACAAATACTTATATCGTTACAAGTCCCTTATTAACCGATACCTCTTTTACAAAAGAGTATGTTACACAGATCAACTCCATCCGCAACATTGAGATAAGGGCCCAGGAAAGAGGTTTTTTACAGAACATTTACGTAGATGAAGGCCAGTATGTAAAAGAAGGGCAGCTCCTGTTCAGGATAATGCCTAAGTTATACGAAGCCGAACTGTTAAAAGCACAGGCCGAGGCAAAAGCTTCTGATATTGAATTACAGAATGCCAAAGTATTAGTGGAAAAGAACATTGTGTCAAAAAACGAACAGGCAATGGCACAGGCTAAACTGGACAAGGCCAATGCGGAAATAGCGCTGGCGAAACTGCATTTATCCTTTACCGAAATAAGAGCGCCGTTCAGCGGGGTTATTAACCGCCTGCCCAAGAAAATAGGTAGTTTGATTGATGAAGGTGAGCTATTGACCAGCCTGTCGGACAACAGCCAGATGTTTGCCTATTTTAATGTTTCGGAACCCGAATACCTGAATTACCAAACCCATGCAAAGGACAATAAACAACAGCTAAACCTGCGTTTGGCCGATAACTCCATACTACCCTATACCGGCATGGTGGAAACAATAGAAGGTGAGTTTAATAATGAGACCGGCAATATCGCTTTCAGGGCAAAATTCCCTAACCCGGATAAACTGTTGAAACATGGCGAAACCGGCAAAGTATTAATGACCATACCCCTGAAAGGCGCATTGCTGATCCCGCAGAAAGCAACTTATGAAATACAGGATAAAAAATATGTTTTTGTTATTGATAAGAACAACGTGGTGCAATCGAGAAATATCATCATTCAAACAGAGATGCCCGATCTCTATGTAGTAGCCAGCGGCCTGATGCCCGATGACCGTATACTGCTGGAAGGCGTGCAAAAGGTAAAAGAGGATGAGAAGATAAAATATGAGTACCAGAAACCGGAAGAGGTGATCACGCATTTAAGATTGAAAGCAGAATAATTGTTAACTATTAATAGCATCATGACATGTTCAATAAATTTATACAGCGCCCTGTACTATCAATAGTTATTTCTTTAATTATTGTTTTTTTAGGTATACTGGCCATTAATAATTTACCCGTAACCCAGTTCCCCACTATCTCGCCGCCCAAGGTTACCGTTACAGTAGAATACCCCGGGGCCAACGGTGAGCTGATGATCAAATCGGCCATCATTCCCCTGGAAAGAGCACTGAACGGTGTGCCGGGCATGAAATATATGACCTCCGATGCCGGTAATGACGGCGAAGCTTCTATACAGCTTGTTTTTAATTTAGGCACCGACCCTAACCAGGCGGCCCTGAACGTACAAAACCGTGTAGCATCGGTGGTTAATAAATTACCGCCACTGGTGGTACGTGAGGGTGTAAAGATCACCCGGCAGGAATCAAACATGCTGATGTATGTGAACCTGTACAGCAAGGACCCCAAGGCCGACCAGAAGTTTTTATTTAACTACGCCGACATAAACCTGTTACCTGAATTAAGAAGGGTAAATGGTGTAGGTGTTGCCGACATATTAGGTAACCGTGAGTACGCCATGCGTATCTGGTTAAAACCCGACAGGATGCTGGCCTATAAAATATCGGCCGAGGAAGTAATGGAAGCGCTGAGCAAACAAAGCCTGGAAGCCTCACCTGGTAAAACCGGCGAAAGCTCCGGTAAAAGATCACAATCCTTTGAGTATGTATTAAAATACTCCGGACGTTTTACTACCCAGAAACAATATGAAGATGTGGTACTCAGGGCCACCCCAAACAGTGAAATACTGCGTTTAAAAGACGTTGCAGATGTGGAGTTTGGCAGCTCTATGTACGACATTTATTCTAACCTGAACGGCAAACCATCCGCCGCTATTGTATTAAAACAATCGTATGGCAGTAATGCCAGCCAGGTGATCAAGGATGTGAAGGAAAAACTGAAAGAAATTAAAAAGAACTCCTTTCCCAAAGGAATGGATTACGAGATCAGTTATGACGTATCCTCTTTCCTGGATGCATCGATAGAAAAAGTGATCCATACCCTGATTGAAGCTTTTATCCTGGTAGGCCTGGTGGTATTTATCTTTTTAGGCGACTGGCGTTCCACCATCATACCGGCCATTGCTGTTCCGGTTTCGCTGGTAGGAACCTTTATGTTCATGCAGTTCTTTGGCATTACGCTTAACCTGATCACGTTGTTTGCCCTGGTACTGGCCATTGGTGTGGTGGTGGATGATGCCATTGTAGTAATTGAAGCCGTGCATGCCAAGATGGAAGCCGAGCATTTAAAACCGCGAAAGGCAACAAAGAGGGCATTAAAAGAAATATCCGGAGCCATTATCGCCATCACCTTTTTAATGGCCGCTGTATTTATACCGGTAGCTTTTATGTCGGGTCCTGTAGGTATGTTCTACCGCCAGTTCTCTATTACCATGGCTACCGCTATTATCCTGTCGGGTATTGTGGCATTGACCCTTACACCGGCCTTATGTGCCATTGTGTTAAAAAACAATCATGGTGTGCCCGCCAAAAGAACACCCATTAAAATGTTTATCGATGGTTTTAATAAACTGTTCAACAAATCTGCAGGCAAATACCAAAAATTATTAGAGAAAGTAGCATCGCGCCGGGTTATCACTTTTGTGGTATTGATAGGCTTTAGTATCGGTACTTTTTTACTGAATAAAGTGGTGCCTTCCGGTTTTATTCCCAATGAAGACCAGGGTATGTTTTATGCGGTGATACAAACACCGCCGGGCTCTTCGCTGGAAAGAACAAACGAAATAGCCGAACGGGTGCAGAAAATAGCCGAGGAGATTGATGGTATACAATCCGTATCGGCACTGGCCGGTTACGAGATACTGACAGAAGGCACTGCCGCCAACTCCGGCACCTGCCTGGTTAACTTAAAAGACTGGGGCGAACGTAAACACTCGGTACAGGAAATTATGCATGAACTGGAAGAGAAGACGAAAGATATTACGGGCGCCACTATTGAACTGTTCCAGCCACCGGCTGTACCTGGTTATGGTGCTGCGGGCGGCTTTGAACTCCGGCTGCTGGATAAGTCAGGCTCGGGTGATTATAAAAAAATGGAGACGGTTAACAATGAGTTTGTGGCGGCGCTGAGTAAAAGGCCCGAGCTTACTTCGGTGTTTAGTTTTTACAGTGCCAGTTACCCGCAATATATGCTGAAGATAGATAATGACCTGGCACAACAGAAAGGGGTATCGATAGAGAATGCGATGAATACCTTATCCACCTTAGTAGGCAGTAACTACGAGATCAGCTTTATCCAGTTTGGCCGCCAGTATAAAGTAATTGTACAGGCAGCGGCACAGTACAGGGCATTACCGGAAGATATTTTGAAAATATATGTGAAGAATGACCAGGAAGAGATGGTACCCCTGTCGGCCTTTATGAGTATGGAGAAAGTATATGGCCTGTCGGAAATAACCCGTCACAATATGTACAACTCTTCGGAAATAAGCGGTTCCGCAGCAATGGGCTACAGTAGCGGTGAGGCCATTAAAGTGATAAAGGAAGTAGCGGATAAAACATTACCCAGAGGGTTTGGTATTGACTGGGCTGGTATTTCGGCCGATGAAGTGGCGCAAAACAACCAGGCTATTTATATCTTCCTGATCTGCCTGGGCTTTGTGTACCTCATACTGGCCGCACAATATGAAAGTTTTATTTTACCCTTATCGGTTATACTATCCTTACCGGCCGGTATATTCGGCGCCTTTTTCCTGTTAAAGTTATTTGGCCTGGAGAATAATATCTATGCCCAGGTAGCCATGGTTATGCTGATAGGATTATTAGGTAAAAACGCTGTACTGATTGTTGAGTTTGCAGCGCAGCGACGGGAACAGGGATTAACCGTATTACAGGCGGCACTGGAAGGGGCCAAAGCCCGTTTCCGTCCTATTTTAATGACCTCCTTTGCCTTTATTGCAGGCCTTATTCCATTGGTGTTTGCAAATGGCCCAGGTAAATTGGGTAACCGCACTATTGGTACCGCTGCCGCTGGCGGTATGTTGCTGGGTACCATATTTGGTGTAATCATAATACCCGGCCTGTATTATATATTCGGCAGTATAGCGGCCAAACACAAACTGATAAAAGACGAGGACGAGAATCCATTAACCGAAGAATTTTAATATTATGTACAACAAAAAAATATATGTCCCTTTACTGTTTGCCTGTATCTGTTTAATGCTTGTGAGTTGTAAGATACCGGCAATAACACAAAGGGAAGAAAACAAAACGGTACCCCAGGCTTTTTTAAACAACCATGATACTACGAATACGGCAACCGTTCAATGGCGGCAGTTTTTCACTGATCCCCTGTTGATCAACCTGATTGATACGGCTTTGAAAAATAACCAGGAGTTATTGATCACCTTACAGGAGATCGAGATCAGCCGCAATGAAATAGGCCTTCGCCAGGGTAAATTATTACCCGCTGTAAATTACCGGGCCGGTATTGGTGTAGAAAAAGTGGGGCGTTATACCAGCCAGGGAGCGGGTGATGCCGGCACAGATATTAAACCCGGCAAAGCCATGCCTGAACCTTTGGGTGACTTTAACCTCTCGGCCGTAGCCAGCTGGGAAGTGGATATCTGGAAAAAATTACGCAATGCAAAAAAAGCAGCTATTACCAAATACCTGTCAACCATTGAAGGCAAAAACTTTATCATCACCAACCTGGTGGCCGAAATAGCCGGTTCTTATTATGAACTGCTGGCCCTCGATAATCAGCTGGCCATTGTAAAGCAGAACATTGCCTTACAAAATAATGCCCTGGAGATTGTAAAAGTGCAGAAAGAGGCCAGCAAAGCTACAGAGCTGGCAGTTAAAAAATTTGAAGCAGAGGTATATAGTTCTCAAAGTCTTGAATTCAATATCCTGCAACAAATAACAGAAACAGAGAACCGTATCAATTTGTTGCTGGGACGGTTTCCACAACCCGTTACCAGGAGTACGGCCGCATTTACCACTACCCTTTTACCGCAATCCATTAACAGTGGCATACCGGCACAGTTATTAACCAACCGGCCGGATATTAAACAGGCCGAGCTGGAACTGGCAGCCGCCAAACTGGATGTAAAAGTGGCAAGGGCCGAATTCTATCCTTCGCTGGATCTGTCGGCCTCCTTTGGTGTACAGGCTTTTAACCCCGCATATATTACCCGTTTACCCGAATCCCTGTTATACTCTTTGGCAGGCGACCTAGTAGGGCCGCTGATCAACCGCAGGGCCATTAAAGCCGAATTTTATAACGCCAATGCCCGGCAGTTACAAGCCATGTATGAGTATGAACGAAGCATTGTAACCGCTTGTGTGGAGGTATCATCTACCCTCTCCAATATTCAAAACCTGCAGAAAAGTTATGCATTAAAATCAAAAGAGGTAGACGCGTTGACACAATCCATTGCTATTTCCGGCGACCTGTTCAAATCGGCCAGGGCCGATTACCTGGAAGTATTAATGACCCAGCGTGATGCACTGGATGCAAAACTGGAATTGGTAGATACCATCAAAGAACAATTGATGGCAACCGTGAATATTTATAAAAGTCTTGGTGGTGGATGGCAATAAATGGGATTTGCCATAGTGAGTGAGCCGGCGAAAGCCGGCTTTTTTTATCCCGCAGATTTCCGGGGATTTGTTTCGCAGATTTTCGCTGATTTTTTTTCGTTGCAGCCCCTTATTCCACAATATTCATCTGCGTTAATCTGCGGGACATAACTCAATACACCACCCAGCAAATACAAGCTCCCAAATTCTAATCTGCGTAAATCTGCGCTGCATTTCATATCCGTTAATCTGTGGGACAACCTCATCTACCACCACTCTTAAAATGTTTATTAATAGTTAACAGGACAAACCTAATTTTGCATGCGTTACAACTTTTACAGGAAGGGTTTGTTTATCCGGGAATAACTATTAACATGTCAACAAAAAACACGCAGGCTTCACCTGCCATGGTGATACTGGCTTTTGCCATTCTATATATTGTTTGGGGATCCACTTATTTTTTTATACAGGTAGCAATACACGATATTCCTCCTTTCATTATGGGGTTTCTGCGGTTTATTGCATCAGGTTTAATATTGGCCGGCTGGTGTTTTTATCAAAGAGAAAAATTCTGGAATAAAAGAAATATAAGGATAGCTTCTGTTACCGGTTTTTTATTGCTGTTCATTGGTACCGGTGCCGTTATTTATGCAGAAAAAATAATTCCCAGTTCACTGGCCGCAGTACTGGTATCTTCCTCTCCTTTATGGTTTGTGATATTAGATAAATCGCAATGGAAAACAAACTTCACCAGTAAAGAAACCATTATAGGCCTGGTAATAGGCTTTATCGGGGTATTGTTATTATTTGGCGATCAGTTTTCCAACATGAACCTCAGTGGCAACAACGGCCCCATCATTGCAGCTTTACTCGCATTGGTAATAGGTACCATCAGCTGGGCAGGCGGTTCGTTATACTCAAAATACAATGCCGGCGGTTCGGCCCTGGTAAACAGTTCCTGGCAAATGTTAGCGGCCGCTTTTGCTTTCTTCATATGCAGCCTGTTCACCGGTGAATGGCAGAGCTTTGAATGGCAGGCCGTACCCACGAAAGCCTGGTTGGCGGTACTGTACCTGGTATTTTTCGGTTCTATTATCGCTTACAGTGCCTATGTATGGTTATTGAGCGTAAGGCCCGTTACACAGGTAAGTACTTACGGTTATGTAAACCCTGTAGTGGCCGTATTATTAGGTGTATTTTTTGCCAATGAAAAAATCACCTGGATGCAGGTATTGGGCCTGAGCGTTATTTTAACCAGTGTTTTATTGATAAACCTGGCAAAATACCGGAAACAAAAACAGGTGCCGAAAGCCTCCCATTAAAAATAAATACAGGCAATATCACACTAAAAATGTTGATTTACAGTTGTATAAGCTGTAATTTTTAGCGCAATACTTTTGTCGTTTGCGAAATAATTGCAATTTTTACACCCGAAATCATATCCCTGAAACTAACTTTTATCGCATGATTCGTTACACTATTGTTGCTATTGGTCTGCTGCTGGGTGCTTTTAATGTAATGGCACAATCCCGGGTAGGCTTACAAATAGGCGCTCATTCCTCAAATATTTTAGAAAAAAACAACCTGCCGGATTGGGATGAGATCAAGGGATACTACCAGGGCCGTACCGGTATACATATAGGTGTTATTGCCGACCTCCCTTTTAAAGAAGGCTCCCGTTTCTTTTTTCAACCCAGTGTACTCTTTACCCAAAAGGGACGCAAATTCAACCAGCTTTTTGATACTACTGTTTCCAATGTGGTTAATATCCGTTCCAAGCAATTACTGAACTATATTGATATCCCCCTGAATATTGTATACAAACTGCCGATGGGTAAAAAGAGCAAGTTCATTATCGGCGCCGGGCCTTATGGCTCTTTTTTCTTCAACGGCCGCCACGAGAAAGAAACTTTTGCTAAAAATGATGTTTACCAGAAAGAAGAGAACAAAGACCTGCAGGTAGGCAACGAACCCGATGCCTATAAGATATTTGACTTTGGCTTTAATGCACTGGCAGGGTTTGAATTTGGCAGGGTATTCTTAACCGCAAATTACAGCCAGGGACTGAATAAATTTTTTACGCCAAAAGACTATACTGCCAGTCAATATAACCACCAGGTAATTGGTGGCACCCTTGGTTTATACCTGGGCGATATCAATAAAACGGAAAAAGACACAGATAAAGATGGTGTACCGGATAGCAGGGACAAATGTCCCGGTGTTCCCGGCAAACCGGAATTTGCCGGCTGCCCGGACAGTGATAATGACGGCTTACCTGATAATGAAGATGGCTGCCCGCTGGAAGCAGGTCCTGCAGCTAATCATGGATGCCCTTATGCTGATACTGATAAAGATGGCATCCTGGATAAAGATGATAAATGTCCTGCGGTTGCGGGTCCTAAAGAAAACAATGGCTGTCCATGGCCTGATACGGATAACGACGGTATATTGGATAAGGACGATGCCTGCCCCACTGTGGCCGGTGTAGCACGCTATAAAGGTTGTCCTGTACCGGACAGTGACGGTGATGGTGTGAATGATGAAGAAGATAAATGTCCGCAGGTGGCCGGCTTGAAAGAACTACAGGGTTGTCCTGCGATAGCCGAAGAAAAGAAACAAGAAATTGTTAAAAAGTTGACTTTTGTTGCCAAGAAGATCCAGTTTACCAAAAACCAGGCGGTGCTGACCCAGGGCTCTACCGTAGTGCTGGATGAAGTAGTGGAAATATTAAAACAAAACCCAACGGTACACCTGCAGATCGATGGACACAGCAGCGATGAAGGCCAACGCGAGGTAAATATGCGCTTATCACAGCAGCGTGCCGATGCCGTGAAGGACTATATTACAGGCAAAGGAATTGCTCCTGAAAGGCTGAATAGCAAGGGTTACGGACCAGATAAACCGCTTAACCCTGCCAAAACGGAACCGGCCCGTAAGCAGAACCGGAGGGTTGAAATAACCATAAGCAACTAAATCAGGCGACTTTCCGTCAACAACATAACCAAAACCTCTGTTATAAATAAAAACAGAGGTTTTTTTGTTTTGTAAAAATGTATGAATGGTAAACATTAATTTCGCATATTTATCAAATTTGTAGCATGAAAAGACACAATATGATTTCATTTAAACGATTCGCTTTATTTATTGCAGCAGGTTTATTCAGTTTAAACCTGGTGGCCCAGAAAAAAGACGTACCGCAAGGATGGCATTTGCTGGACAGCAAGGACAGTGGATACTATGGTATCAGCATGGACAAAGCTTATGCTTTTGTAAAAGCTAAAAAATTAAAAAGCGAGCCGGTTATCGTAGCGGTAATCGACTCGGGTATCGATACCCTGCACGAGGACCTGAAATCGGTATTATGGGTAAACACCAAAGAAATTCCAGGTAACGGTATTGATGATGATAACAATGGTTATGTAGATGATGTACATGGCTGGAACTTCCTGGGTGGTAAAAACAATACCAATGTTGATAAAGATTCCTATGAAGCAGCAAGGGTATACCATAAATACAAAGCTAAATTCGAGGGTAAATCTGCCAGCAGCTTTACCGGCGCCGAAGCAAAGGAATATGAAATGTGGGCATTAGCCAAAGAAGAAGTAGCCGGTGAAATGGACGCTTTTTCGGTGATGATGTTAAACCGCATGTATAAAACCTTAGTGGATGGCGACAGCGTGATTAAAAAAGAATTAGGCAAGGAAGAATATACCTGTAAAGACCTGGCTACTTATAACACCACCAATGCCGCGGCTTTAAAAGCAAAAGGACAATTGCTTTCTTTATGTAAAATGAACGAAACAGATGAGATCAGCAATGTGGCCATCCTGAACCAGTTATCCGGTGAAGTGGAGAAACTAAAAGCAGTGGACACCCCTCCTACCAATTACAGGGCAAATGTGGTAAACGATAACTACAATGATATTAATGATCGTTTTTATGGCAACAACAACCTGATGGTATCTAACAGTGCAGCCATGCATGGCACACACGTTTCAGGTATTATTGCTGCTGCCCGTAACAACGGTGTAGGTATGAATGGTGTAGCCGATAATGTAAAGATCATGACAGTAAGGGCCGTACCCGATGGTGATGAGCATGATAAAGACATTGCCCTGGCTATCCGTTATGCGGTAGATAATGGCGCCAAGATCATTAACATGAGCTTTGGTAAATCGTACTCTCCTGAAAAAAAATGGGTAGACGAAGCCGTACAATATGCGCAAAGCAAAGGTGTATTACTGGTGCATGCTGCCGGTAACAGCGCCAAAAACCTGGATACTACTTTTAACTTCCCCACACCTGTTTACGAAAATGGTCAGCGTGCTTCTAACTGGATCACCGTTGGTGCCAGCGGACCCAGCCTGAGCATTAAAGAAGGCGGTTTAACTGCCAACTTCTCTAACTACGGTAAAAAAGAAGTGGACGTTTTTGCTCCCGGTGTGAAGATCTATGCAACTGTTCCAGGTGGTAATACCTATGCCAACTTACAGGGTACCAGTATGGCTTCGCCTGTAGTGGCCGGTTTAGCAGCATTTATCCTGAACTACTACCCTAAACTTACTGCCGAGCAGGTTAAGTATGCGATTGAAAAATCAGTTACCGTACCTAATGGCAAAGTATTAGACCCCGGTACCAAAGAAGAAGTTGATTTCAGCGAATTAAGCCGTAATGGTGGTATCATCAATGCTTACGAAGCTATTAAAATAGCTTCTACCTTAAAAGGTGAGCGTAAAGAAACAAAAGCGCCCGTTAAATCGTCTGTTAAGCCAAAAGCTAAAGACTAACTTAACAAGCCTTACTATATTTTAAAAGACCGGTTTTTTGCCGGTCTTTTTTATTTGGCAGGCATCCGGCTCTTTGGGCATCGTCCCTGCGCCGTGGCCCAACAGTTTTGTTGCAGGTCACACACTTCGGCTGTAACAAGAGGCTCAGCATGAAAAACTAAATTTAATAGCAATTTTATAGCGTGATTGCTAAAAAAATGTGACCTTTACACTTAGCTTAAATTATTATTAATGACTCCCCTGGCCGAAAGAATAAGACCCACGCACCTCGATGAACTGACCGGACAGGAACACCTTGTCGGCAAGGGCAGCATTTTACGAACGGCTATAGAAGCCGGGAAAATACCTTCTATGATCTTATGGGGGCCGCCGGGCACCGGTAAAACAACTTTGGCCAATATCATTGCCAATACACTATCTGTACCCTTCTTCACCTTAAGTGCTATCAGCTCGGGTGTAAAAGATATCCGTGAAGTAATTGATCATGCCCGGCATGCACACAATGCTATATTGTTTATTGATGAGATCCATCGCTTTAATAAAAGCCAGCAGGATGCATTGCTGGGGGCTGTAGAAAAAGGTACCGTTACGCTTATAGGCGCTACTACCGAAAACCCTTCCTTTGAGGTGAACAGCGCCTTACTAAGCCGCTCGCAGGTATATGTATTAAAAGCCCTTGACCCGGATGACCTGATTGCCCTGCTCCATAACGCTATGGAAAAGGATGAATATATCAGGGTAAAAAAAATACAATTACAGGAAACCGCCGCTTTATTGAATATCTCCGGCGGCGATGCCCGTAAACTGCTGAACTTATTTGAACTGGTTGTAACCAGTACCCCGTTTAATGAGCAAGGTCAAACCATCATTACCGATGAGCAGGTAATGAAAATTGCACAACGGAAAGTAGCTTTGTACGATAAAGCAGGAGAACAGCATTATGATATTATTTCTGCCTTTATAAAATCCATCCGTGGCAGCGATCCCAATGGTGCTGTGTACTGGCTTGCCCGTATGCTGGATGGCGGTGAAGACATTAAATTCATTGCCCGCCGTTTAGTAATACTGGCCAGTGAAGATATAGGTAATGCCAACCCCAATGCCCTGTTGCTGGCTAATGCTACATTTGAAGCAGTTAATAAAGTAGGCAACCCCGAGTCCCGTATTATTTTATCACAATGTGCCGTATACTTAGCCAGTTCGGCCAAAAGTAATGCCTCCTATATGGCTATTGGCAGTGCAGCGGCCATGGTACAAAAAACAGGCGACCTGCCCGTTCCCCTGCACTTACGCAACGCCCCTACCCAACTGATGAAAAAGCTGGATTATGGCGCCGATTACCAATATGCCCATAACTACGATAATAATTTTGTTAACCAGGAATTTTTGCCCGATAAAATTGCCGGTACTAAATTTTATGATCCGGGTAACAATGCCAGGGAAAATGAATTAAGAAACTATTTAAAAAAACTGTGGAAAGATAAATATGACTACTGATCAACAGGCCAGCTGGCAACTCATACACTTCAATGATCTTACTCCCGGTCAATTATATGATATACTCCGCCTGCGTTCGGAGGTCTTTGTGGTAGAGCAAAACTGTGTATACCTGGACCTTGACGGTAAAGACGACCGGTGTTTTCATTTATTTGCCACACTGGACAACAAAATAATTGCCTGTTCCAGGATTGTACCGCCCGGCTTATCCTATACCGAACCATCTATTGGCCGCATTGCCACTGCCGGGGAAATAAGAGGCTCCGGTTATGGTAAAGAACTGGTACAACGCAGTATTGACGCCACTTTGGAACTGCACGGCAACACATCAATCAAGATCGGAGCCCAGTTATATTTGAAAAAATTTTACGAATCTTTCGGCTTTGTACAGGTAAGCGATATCTATGATGAAGATGGTATCGACCATATAAAAATGTTGCGCTCCTGAGCCTGAAAAAGTATAAACACATGCCGGTACTCGTAAATTAACGAAGTACTAGACCTACAAAAAGGCCAAATAAGTAAAAAAAAACATACCAATTCTTGTCAGGATTAGTGCTTTCTCTAATTTAGCATCCGAAACCAATAAGAGAAACCGAAAATCTGATATCTATGAACCGAGCTATTTTGAAAGCACGCCTTGGCGTGCTGAGTATTGCTGTATGCTCCTTTTTTTATTCCCCCCAATCAAAAGCCCAGTCTGTTTTTAGCCAAAATGGAAATTTAGAAGCCGGCATCGGCGTTGGCCCTATGTTTTTTTTAGGCGACCTCGGCGGATCTGCCGGAACCGGTAGAGGCTTTATTAAAGACATTGACTTCCCTTTGACAAAACTGGCTACCAGTGCTTATCTTTCTTATCATCCCAATGAATGGCTGAACTTTCGTTTAGCATTAAACCATGGTGTGGTAGAAGGCAATGATGCGCAGGCCCCTAACAAAGGCGGAGATGAAATTTACCGTATCAACAGGAACCTGCATTTTAAATCGCATATCTGGGAAGCTTATGTAGCGGCCGAAGTATACCCTACTGTTTTCCTGGAGCGTTATGATGGTTTAAAAGGCAAATTAAGACCTTATGGTGTTATCGGTATCGGTGGCTTCAGGTTTAATCCAAAAGCCAAAGACAATAGCGGCAACTGGGTAGCATTACAACCATTAAAAACCGAAGGCCAGGGAATGGCTGAATACCCCGACAGAAAACCTTATAGCCTTTTCCAGCTGGAAATACCAATGGGACTGGGTATAAAATACTACGTAACCGATAAAATGTACGTTGGCCTGGAATTATTACACCGCCAGCTGTTTACTGACTATATTGATGATGTAAGTAAAAACTATATCGACCCTATTCATTTTGATACTTATTTATCACCCGATAAAGCGGCATTAGCCAAACAAATGCATTATCGCCAGTTAAACAATACCCCGGGTTCTAACCCAGGTAACAGTGAAGGTGTTCAACGCGGCGACCCGAAAGATAATGACTCATTTTTCTCAACACTGTTAAAGGTAGGTATCCGTTTTAACGAAGGTGATACACCTAATAAACGTGCCCGCAAACAGTTGAGATGCCCGGTATTTTATTAATCTGGTACCCTTTTACAAGTCGCACATACTGTATTAACCACACAAACCACTTTGTCCGGTAAATTATATGAACCGATACTTTAATAAAATCTGATACCCTGGTTGAATAAACCTAATCCGTTCTCTATTGGTCTTTCTTTTTAAAAATTTTATTAAAAGCGTCTTTTCATTTTTACCGGATTTTTTCTTTTGGTAGTTCTTTTTTTTCTCATAACTAAGGACCCGTACTAACAGGGACTTCACGCAAAATCCAATATATCCGGATGAAAAACATGGTACCCGTACCACACCCGAAAAGATTTTCTGATGCTCCCTGTTTCCTACGGGATTTAAAAGACTACCCATTCCCTGCTGTTACGACCACCACCAATAACTATTTAATAAAAAAGAGGCTATATAATCTATAGCCTCTTTTTATTCTTATAAAGGAGTAATATTAGTATTCCCAGAATTAAAATCCGGGCCATTCTTACGACCCTGATACTGCTGACTTAATACAATCCTACAACTCGGTTTTCAGGTACATTGCCGTATGGCTTTCCTTCACCTTTACTAATTTTTCGGGTGTACCCTCAAACAGTACTTGGCCGCCACCATCACCGCCTTCCGGACCAATATCAATAATATGATCGGCCATTTTTATCACGTCCATATTATGTTCAATCACTAACACCGTATTGCCTTTTTCTACCAGTTGGGTCAAAATATGTAACAAGTGTTTTATATCCTCGAAATGTAAACCGGTAGTAGGTTCATCGAGTATATAAAAGGTTTTGCCTGTGTCTCTTTTTCCTAACTCGGTAGATAGTTTCACCCGCTGCGCTTCACCACCACTAAGAGTTACAGCCGACTGTCCCAACGTAATATATCCCAGTCCTACTTCTTCCAATACTTTTATCTTACGGTAAATAAACGGCACCGGCTGAAAAAACTGTACAGCATCTTCCACGGTCATTTCCAGTACATCGGCAATGGATTTACCTTTATACCTTATCTCCAGTGTTTCGCGGTTATACCGTTTGCCATTACACTTCTCACAAGGCACATATACATCCGGTAAAAAGTTCATTTCAATTACCCGCATACCACCGCCTTCACAAACCTCGCAACGACCGCTCTTTACATTAAACGAAAAACGGCCTGCATTATAACCTCTTATTTTTGCTTCGGGTAAGGAAGCAAACAGCGTCCGGATATCAGTAAAAAAGCCGCAATAGGTAGCCGGGTTACTTCGGGGTGTACGCCCAATTGGTAACTGGTCTATCTCAATCACTTTATCAATATGCTCTAACCCTTTTACCGATTTGTAAGGCAAAGGCGCTTGTTTGGATTTATAGGCATGCTGTGATAATATCGGATACAGGGTTTCATTGATCAATGTCGATTTGCCGCTGCCGCTTACACCTGTCACCACGATCATCTTCCCTAAAGGAAAACTCACCGATACATTTTGTAAATTATTACCCGTTGCCCCTTTTATATCCAGGCTTTTGCCATTCCCTTTCCTGCGGGTAGCGGGTGTTTCAATCTTATTACTGCCATTCAGGTAACCGGCTGTAATGGTATCCAGTTTTACAATATCCTTAGGCAACCCTTCTGCTACTACCTTACCGCCATGTATGCCCGCCTTAGGGCCAATATCAATTAAATAATCTGCCGCGAGCATAATATCCTTATCATGCTCTACTACTATCAGGCTGTTACCTATATCGCGTAAGGATTGTAAGGCCTGTATCAGTTTATGGTTATCACGCTGGTGTAAACCAATGGAAGGTTCATCCAATATATAAGTTATGCCTCTCAGCTGTGAGCCTATCTGTGTAGCCAGTCGTATACGCTGCGATTCACCACCGCTCAGCGTTCTTGATGTACGGCTCAAGGCCAGGTAGGTTAATCCTACATCCAGCAAAAACTGCAAACGTTCCCTTATCTCTTTTAATATATCCTTACCAATTGTCTTCTGGCGGTTATCGATACGTAATTCAATACCGTCTAACCAGGCGGCCAGGTTATCCAGGTTCATATCACTTAATTCCGAAATATTCCGGCCTGCTATCTTAAACCAAAGACTCTCCTTCTTTAACCTGGCGCCGCCACAGCTTTCACAGGTTTGGGTCTGCATATACTGTTCGGCCCATTCTTTAATATTCTCCGTGGTATTGCCATGAAACCAGCGGTTCAGCATGTTCACCACCCCTTCAAAAGGAGCCTGCGGATCATACTGGTATTGGTCATAATCTGTATCGCTTACTTCACCGCCTTCATTGCCAAACAATATCAGGTTCAGCAATTTTTCCGGTATTTCCGCAATGGGTTTATTTAGTGGAATTTTATTCTTCTTCGCCAGGGCCTGCACCTGTTTATAAATATGTGCATCCCGCTCCTCACCTACGGGCACTATACCGCCGTCTTTAATGGCTACTGTTCTGTCGGGTATCACCGCATCCATATTAATAGAATAAGTTGTACCCAAACCCCGGCAGGTTGGACAAGCACCATAAGGCGAATTAAAAGAAAAGGAATTAGGGGATGGTTCTTCATAACTAATGCCAGTATCTTCACACATCAGCATTTTACTGTACTGTACCAGTTTGTTGGTATCGTTTACTAATATAAACAAGAGGTCCTTGCCCGTTTTCAGCCCCTGTTGGGTGCTTTGACTCAGCCTTGTCCTCAATTCATCCGATACCTCCATCCGGTCAATCACCAGCTCAATATCATGTACCTTATACCGGTCTACCTGCATCTTTGCTACTACATCCTGTATTTCTCCATCCACCCTTACTTTTAAAAATCCTTTCTTGCGTATATCTTCAAACAGCTCCCGGTAATGTCCTTTACGTCCGCGGATCATTGGCGCCAGTATGGTTATTTTTTGACCGTCATACTTTTCCAGTATATCATTAACAATCTGTTCCTCACTCCACTTCACCATGCGCTTCCCCGTATTGTATGAATAAGCTTCGCCTATACGGGCATACAATAAGCGGAAAAAGTCATACAGTTCGGTAATTGTCCCTACCGTTGACCTGGGATTTTTATTGGTTGTTTTCTGTTCAATTGAGATCACCGGTGATAAGCCGGTTATCTTATCCACATCGGGCCTTTCCATATCGCCAATAAACTGGCGGGCATATGCGCCAAAAGTTTCCATATAGCGGCGTTGCCCTTCGGCATAAATAGTATCAAAAGCCAGCGATGATTTTCCGCTGCCACTGATACCCGTAACCACCACTAATTTATTCTTGGGAATATTAAGACTGATATTTTTAAGATTGTGCACCCTGGCACCCATCACCGCTATTTCCTGGTTGTTCGTTTTTTGATCCGCACTTTTAGCCATAATTATTTTTCGCTTACGGCTGCAAAGATACGATCCAAAAGCCGATCCTGATTTCTAAACAAAACCGTGTTTGGGGTTTCTTTGTTCACATTTTAATTCATTTTTTAAAGATAATTCCAGCCTTTTCGGCCCTCTGTCCCATCACCGTTAAAGGCTACAGCCATTCCTCCCACCCTAACCCCTATACCTTACACCTTATTCCTTACACCCTTACCCCCTATACCTTACACCTTATTCCTTATTCCTTATCCCCTATTCCCTATACCTCATCCCATAAATCTGTCAACAAGGCCAGACAAACCCTATATTATTTATTATCAACATCCATAAATGTTAAAAAAAGTGAGAAAAGAGGGTTCCCCTTTTCATGGCTTTTAAGGTAGCCGGGTATCTGCATACCAATTAATCACAAAAGTGCATAACTATTTTACGGGCATTTTAAACGGGAATGACCATTTTTTTTATGCAAAACAGTTTTTTGGCATAATATTTTAAAGGGTATGAATGAAAACCCAAAATCTGAAATAAAATTGAAGTATATGAAAAGAAATGTGATCTATGCAACCGCTGTCGCTTTATTAATGAACGCCGTTGCCTTTGCCCAGGAAACCCAGCCAGTAAAAGAAGAAAATCTAGCCACTACACAAGCAAAAACTGTAGAAGTTCCTCAGAACTACAGGCCTAAATCAGCCGAGTTATTGCCCATGC